>JAJYLQ010000008.1 GCA_021787595.1 Chloroflexota bacterium
CCTCCCAAAAAGCCGGCATCCGAAAACGCGTGAGCTGCCACACCCTTCGTCACTCCTTCGCGACCCACCTGCTTCAAAGCGGCTATGACATACGCACCGTCCAGGAACTTCTCGGCCACAAAGATGTTCGCACCACCATGGTCTATACCCACGTCCTCCAGCGCGGCGGACTCGCCGTCAAATCCCCCCTTGATAACTGATTACTGCCTCACTGCCTACTGCCCACCGCCTACTGCTCACTGACTTCACGCCTTAATAATCCCTTTCCGAATCGCATACCTCACCAGCTCCGCACGCGAATGCAGATTCAACTTTCGCATGATATTCTCGCGGTGACGTTCCACCGTCTTCGGGCTGATGACCAGTGACCTGGCAATCTCCTCGTTGCTCGCGCCTTCGGCCAGAAACGTCAACACCTCGCGTTCGCGATCGGTCAGGCCGTCGAGGTTCGATTTTTCATCCGCGGGATGTTCCTGCGCGAGAAAATCCTTCACCAATAATTTTGCCAGCGATGGATACAAATAAACTTCGCCGGTCGCCGCGGCGCGGATGGCGGTCAGCAATTCTTCGGGCGCGGCGCGCTTGGGCACATAACCCGAGGCGCCTGCTTCGAGCATCTTGAAAAAATATTCCTCGTCTTCGTGGATCGTCAATGCGACAACGGAAACCTTCGGGAATCGTTTTTTGATCTCGCGCGTCGCGTCGATGCCGGAAAGATCGGGCAGGCCGATGTCCATCAGAATCACGTCGGGATTCACGCTCGACGCGGCTTCGATTGCTTCCGCGGCGGTGCTGGCCTCGCCGACGATTTCCACATCGCTTTCGGAGCCGAGCAGCATTCGCAGCCCCGAACGCACCACCGCGTGATCATCCACCAGTAACAGGCGTGTTGCCATCTTGAGCCTCGCTTTCGTGATGATACGGAATGAACGCTTCGATCAACGTTCCCTGGCCGGGCCGCGTTTGGAACGAAACCTTTCCGCCCAATAACGCCGCGCGTTCCTGCATTCCAGCCAGCCCAAGCGACGGGCGGGTGGACGATTGCTGAATCTTGATGCGGTCGAGATCGAAGCCGCGGCCGTCATCGCGCACGTTGACGCGCATTCCCTTCTCTTCGAAGTCCAACTCGATGTTGACGTTCTTCGCTTCGGCATGTTTGATGACGTTGTTCAGCGCCTCCTGGATGATTCGGAACGTGGCGATCTTTGCGGCTTCTTCGATGGGTTCCTCATATCCCGAAATCTCCACGTGGACTTTGAGCGGATACCGTTCTTCGACCTTTCCCGCGTACCAGCGCAGCGCGGCTGAAAGGCCCAGATCATCGAGATGCGAGGGACGCAGATCCGTCATCAGGCGCTGGAGCTCTTTAAGGGAATCCGCTGCCAGCGTTTGGAGTTCGCGCAGGGTATCGGCCGCCCGCTCCGGGTCGCGTGTGATGCGCGCTTCGAGTCCGCGCAAGCCCATGCCGATCGCGGTCAAAGACTGGCCGGTCTCGTCGTGCAGATCGCGCGCGATGCGCTGCCGTTCGGATTCCTGCGCGGCCACCACGCGTCGGAAGAGTTCGCCGCGCATCGTTTCCCGCTGCTGGGACTCCTTGAGTTGTTCGGCTTGCAGCGCCGCGATCTTTTGTTCGGTCTCCACCTGGAAGGCGCGCAGGAAACGGATCACAAAAATGGAGGCGATCACCGCAAGAATGGCGCGAAATAGCTGGACCGGGAAACCAAAGATTTGCAGGAAAAGATTCTCGTTGACGAAGCTGGAAGGCGGCAGGACGCTGGCGTTGGCGAACAGTTGGCCGGCGATCCCGTACCACGCAAACGTCACCGCGGCCCATAACGCATCCTGCCCGAATCGCACCAGGCCGACGCGCCGGAAGGCGCGCTGCTGCGCGACCAGGCCAATCGCCGCGAGGATGCTGGCCGGGATGGCGAGCGAATAACGCGTCCAGGCATTCGCCGCGCTGAAGATGTCGGGTGGCAGGTACGCGGCTTTGATGTTGATCAGGCCGAATACCCAGACTGCCACGAGTCCGAGCGGAACCATCAGGCTGATGCGCTGTGCCACTTCATCCTTGGCGAGCAGGTACGTGCCGAACGCGGCCAGCGACAGGAATGAGAAAGCCAGCGTGGAAAGTTGAAAAACATATAATGCCATCGAGCCGCTGTGTCCCGCCATTTGGTTAATGAATGCGAACATCTCCGACCATTCGTGCGCGGCGTGGATAAGCCCGAACCCCGCCAGCGGACGCAGGGCTTTACGCACGCGTTCGTCGGATGACCGGCCTCCTTCCATGATCACCAGCAAGCCCATGCTGAAGAAAGCCAGTCCGTAGAAGAAGTAAATGATGACGATGCTTACGATTGGCACCGCCGCCCTGATCCTTTCTTTTGCTGCCGCTTAACCTGAAGCTCTACTCGCCCAATCTCAATTTTGTCCCGCACACGCGGCAGAAGCGATCGTGGGTGTGGGCGCGTGCTCCGCATTGATGACAATAAATATCGCTCGCGGCCTCCCTGCTTTCCGCTTTGGCATGGCGCCTGCGGTCGCCGGGTTTTCTGCCGCGGTTCGACTGCCAGAAATAGATCAGCCCGCCCGCGATCAGCACGATGCCGACTCCGCCGAGGAAATACGGCAGATAATTGCTCAGCATCACGCGGCCTTCGGTATTCGGCCCCAGCGGCTGGGACGGCTTGACGGTCTGCTGTGTGGATAAAGCATCCGAAGTCTTGACGTAGTTGACTTTAAGCGTGAATTGCCGGCTTGCGGTCAGCGGGCCGAAATCCTTCGTCAGATAACTTGTCCCGTCCGAGCCTTGCGAGGAAGCCATGAGCGGATCGGTGGTGATGGTCGTCGTATCCACCGGGATGCGGATGTCCATGCTGAAATCGCTCGCTGCATAGTTTCCCGGCCATACATACGTGAATTGCCGCGCGTTTCCGTCTTTCGCAATCGGTTCGTAATATTCGATGTGATACGTTGACTGCGTGGATACTTTGACGGATACGATCTGCCAATCGCCGCTGGGGGTTGGTCCGGCATAATCCGCGTTGAGCAGATTGCCGTTCGCGCTTTGCGATGCGACCGCCATCAAATTCGCGTCTTTTGGAATCGGGAAGTCAACCGTCACGGGCAGCGCGGTGGGCGCAGGCAGTTGAAAATCGCAAATGACCAGCATGCTGGGCTGGTCGTATTCGGGCCACAATTGCACCTGGAGTTTTGACAGGGTGAGGGCAGGTTGGGTCTGAGCGTTTGCCGGGAATGGGAACGCAAACATCCCAAGGAAAAATAAAACGGCCAGCCACTTTCGCATGGACACCTCCAATGGAGTTTCCTGAATCTTACCATGCAAGCGGAGGCCGAGACACTCCTAAAACGCACGAAGCCCGCGAGAAGAATGTCACCTGTTCGGTCTGGTTTGTCCTTCGGCGAGAGCCTGAACCAACTGCCAGCACGCTTCGTTGACCGGCGTTGGGATGTGATGCTGTTTCCCCGCGCGCGTGACCGCGCCGCAAATCGCGTCGATCTCGGTCGGCGCGCCGCGCGTCACATCCTGCAGCATGGACGAATGGTTGGCCGCCGTTTTGCGCGCCACATCTTCCACCGCAGCAACCGGATCGCTGAACGGCAGTTCGACTTTTTCCGCGGACGCGACGGCCGCGGCTTCTTCGGCCAACGCGCGCATCAAGACACGCGCCGCGGGACGTTTGAGCAATTCACCGTTTGGCACGCGCAACAACGCAGTCAACGGATTGATGGCCGCGTTGATGACGAGTTTGCCCCACACAAGCGACCGCGCATCTTCGACGATTTCCACATTGAACTTTGCCAGCCTTAGCGCTTCTTCCACCGGACCCAAAGCGGGATGCGCTTCGATGGAGACGATTCCTTCGCCCCCGGCTTTGACCAGCCCCGGCCCAAGCAGCGTTGCGCCGGTCGTTGTTGTTCCCAATGCGACGCGCGAAATTTTTTTTGGCATGTCACCCTGAGTGGCGCGAGGCGCCACGAAGGGTCTCAAAATAACATTCCATTGACTGTTTTCTGAGATTCTTCGTGGCGCCGAAGCGCCACTCAGAATGACATGTTCATTTAAAGATTTTTCAAGAATCCCTTTGTTGCCGATTCCGTTTTGGAGTGTGATCGCGAGTCCATCCCCGGCGAGACATTCTGCGAGCTGACGCGCGGCGCGTTCCGTCTGCCATGATTTCACCAGCACGATGGCATACTTTGCGCCTCGGCATTCGGTAGGATCATCTGTCGCGTAGACTGCATAATTCTGCTCGAAGCCGTCCGCTCCCACCAGCCGCGCGCCACCCTGGCACAAAGCATCTATTCCGTCTTTCCATGTGCCGAGCATCGTGACGCGCTGGCCGCTGGCAGTCAGGCGCGCCGCGAAAAGCGTCGCCAGCGCGCCCGTGCCAACGATGAGAATGTCAGTCATATTTCAATGTCATTCTGAGGAGCGAAGCGACGAAGAATCTCGACATGCTTCGACAACCGACAAAGAACGACGCTCTTCGCTGCGCTCACATCGTCCCGATGTCCTTCGGGAGAGTGACATTAATAGATTTCCTTTTGCAATGCCTGCCACTCTTTCTCATCCATCTCGACGGAATGTCCCAGCGCGGGGAACGCGCGGCTTTGCACATCGGAGATATATTCGCTGAAAGCGCGCTGCATCTCGGCGTGGAAGTCCGCATATTTCTTGACGAACTTCGGCGTGAAGCGGTCGAACAATCCGAGCAGGTCATGCGTGACGAGAACTTGCCCGTCACAGCCGACGCCGGCGCCAATGCCGATGGTTGGTATGGAGAGTTTCTTCGAAATCAATTGTGCCAAACGCGCCGGAACCGATTCGAGCACGATGCTGAAACAACCGGCTTCTTCGAGCAGGAGCGCATCTTCGACCAATCGCTTCGCGGCGGACGCGGTCTTGCCCTGCGGACGGAATCCGCCGAGCTGGTTGACCGATTGCGGCGTGAGGCCGAGATGTCCCATGACGGGAATCCCCGCGCCGACGATGGCGCGTACGGCTTCGACGCGTTCGCGTCCGCCTTCGAGCTTGACCGCGTCCATGCCGGCTTCCTGCAAGAATCGTCCGGCGTTGCGAACCGCTTCCTCGGTCGAGGCTTGATACGACATGAACGGCATGTCGCCGATCAGCAGCGCGAACTTCGCGCCGCGCGAAACGGCTTTGCTGTGATGGATCATATCGTCCATCGTGACCGGCAGCGTGGTCTGGTATCCAAGTACGACCATCCCAAGCGAATCGCCGACGAGGATCGAATCGATACCGGCCTGATCCTCTGCCAGCGCGGTGGGATAGTCATACGCGGTCAGCATGGTGATCGGTTCGCCGCGTTCCTTCTTTTGACGAAACGCGGCCGTCGTCACCTTCTTGCGTTGAGGCATAGCTGTGCTGACAGCGGCGGCAGTTAAAACGGGAGCGATAGTAGACATGGTACCCTCCAGAAATGGTAGAGTCCGCTGGCGTCTTCCCCTGATTGCGCCTGCGTTTTACGGATAAGATTCGCCGTCGCATTCCTTTCGATATACGCGGCCGTGCTTATTATTCCACAAAACTGTTTTTTCGCCTATAATAAAATTGTAAGAAATCATGATGTCATTGCGAGTGGCGACAAGGAGAATGACATGCGGCGGATCACCGGCTTTTTGATCGGGATTGTGGTTGGGGCGTTGGTTGGTTCGACAGTGGCGCTTTTGCTCGCGCCCGAAACAGGCGAGAAACTGCGCGGTGAGATTCGCGCCCGCGGCGATGGCCTGGTCGCCGATGTTCGTCAAGCGGCGGAAGCGCGGCGGATTGAATTGACCAATCGCCTGGAATCGTTGAAAGCCTCGCACACGGACTAAAGCAAAACGCAAGAGGCAAAACGCAAGAGGCAAAACGCAAGAGGCAAAACGCAAATCAACTTTTGCGTTTTACGTTTTGATAGAAGTTTTCGACTTGCTTCATTATGCGCGTGAACTCTGCGCGCATTTGGATGATCTCATGATTCAAGCCTGCGGCTTGCTCCCGCAGGTTTTTGTTTTCCAACGCTTCCAGAATTGCGTTTGCCAAACTTTGTGGATTGGTTGCATCAATGAGTAACCCGTTTTTGCCGTTCATGATCCATTCGCGAATCGAATCCAAATCTCCGGCAACGGGGAAACATCCGCAGGCCATGCCCTCGAGCAGGGAATTCGGCGTGCCGTCGTGAACGCTTGGCGAAACGAGAATTTGCGCGCCGCGGAGGACGTCTGCCATTTGCGGATGGGGAAGCGGCGGCAGGAGTTCAACTGCGTGACCGATATTCAACTGTCGAATCCATTTCACGGCTTGCGATTCGCCAGCCATCGAAGCGCAGACGAATTTTGCGCTTGGATGTTTTTGCAGGACGATTGGAATGGCCTGAAAGAAGACATCGTTGCGGACATAATTGCGGAAGCCGCGCGGATTGATGATGACCGGTTCCTCCGCCGGCTTCGACGGCGGATAAAAAACATCTGTCTTGATTCCGCCGTTGCCCGGCGCAGCCAGGGTTGGACGCGATGGATCGAAGCCCCATTGTTTGCCGAGCCGAATATCGCGCTGGCAATCGGCGTGCAAACCGTCGGCGACTTTCATCGTCCAACGCGTGTAATGTCCCATCAGCGAATTGGATGCCGCGTGGAGTGTGAAGTCATTTCCCCAAACCGAGACGATCAACGGCGCGCCGCCGTACGCGTCTGCGGCCAACATGCCCTCGTACGGGATCCGCATGGCGTGGACGAGATCAGGCTGGACGCGCTCGATGAAACCGCGCAATCGCTGGGAGGCGCGGCGAATCGTCAGCGGGCCGAGAAAATGTCGGATGGCCGCGCGTAAACCTAAAATCCGGGATGAAGCGGAATGACCAGCGGCAGAAACGCGTTTTGTCCCGCTGAAAGCCACGGGCGTGATTTCAAGTTCATTAAGTGGAAAGTCCACCGAACAATGAAACGTGGATGCGAGATAAACCTCATCGCGGATGGTAGGCTCTTGTCCTCCCACGCGTTCAGCAAAATATCGAATCCAGTTTTGTGCGGTGGGCGAACGTCCGTCGGCTACGAAAAGCAATCGCATAGTTGAGAGTGCCTAAAGTTGAGAGCGTCGAGTGACTAAAGCCGGCCCACTTCGCACTTGGGACTTTGCACTTTAGCCACTTACTCAATATACCAGAAGTTGCCCGTCGGAGTAAGCCGTAGTATCATTGAACCGCCGGGAGTTGTATGGAAAAATCAAGCGTGTTGGTCGTCGAAGATAACATTGATAATTATGAGTTGGTGCGCTTCCTGCTGGAGCGCGCCGGTCATCACGCGTTGTGGGCGCGCAGCGGGCGCGAGGGCATTGACATGGCGAAGGCAAATCGCCCTGACTTGATCATCATGGATCTTTCACTGCCTGAAATGGATGGCTGGACGGCGACGGAACGAATCAAATCGGACCCGGAAACGGGACACATTCCCATCGTGGCGCTCACCGCGCATACGCTGCCGGGCGACCGCAAGCGCGCCCTCGATGTGGGGTGCGACGGTTATCTTTCGAAGCCCATCAACATTTCCCTTTTCGAGGAAACTGTCGCAGAAATTCTGGCAGGGAAACAAGGCAGGCAAAAATCAACAGGCGGCCCGCGATTGTAATACGCGGCCTGCCCAATCTTCATTAAAAAGGAAACCGAACATGAAACAAATTTGTGTGGTCGGCGTGGGATACGTGGGCCTGGTGACCGGCGCATGTTTCGCCGATCTTGGCAACAAGGTCATCGCGCTGGATGTCAACGAAAAGCGCATCGAGAATCTCAACAAAGGCATCATGCCGATTTACGAACCGGGACTCGATGAACTCGTCAAGCGCAACGTCAAAGCTGGACGTTTGTCATTCACGACTTCCTATGCCGAAGCTTTGAAGGGGACGGAATTTGCGTTCATCGCGGTGGGGACTCCATCGGGCGTCAACGGCGAAGCGGATTTGCAATACGTGGCATCCGCGGCAATGTCCATTGCGGAGAACATGCAGGAATCGCTCATCATCATCAACAAGTCCACGGTTCCGATCGGGACCGGGGACTGGGTCGCGGATATCGTGAAGGATGCCCAGCCGAAAGAGATTCCGTTTTCGGTCGTCTCCTGCCCGGAGTTTTTGCGCGAAGGTTCGGCCATTAGCGACTTCACGAGTCCACACCGCACAGTGATCGGCTCCCTGCATCATGAGGCGGCGGAGAAAGTCGCACAATTGCATCTGCCTTTGCGCGCGCCGATCGTCATCACCGATTTGCGGACGGCGGAAATGATCAAATATGCGTCGAATGCGTTCCTTGCCACGAAGATTTCTTTCATGAACGAACTGGCTGACTTGTGCGAAAAAGTCGGCGCGGACATAAAGGAAGTCGCGGCGGGTATGGGCTATGACGCGCGCATCGGGCGTCACTTCCTCGACGCGGGACTCGGCTGGGGCGGCTCGTGCTTCCCGAAGGATGTCAAGGCGCTGGCGTACATGGCAAAGGAGAAGGGACTCGATCCGCGCATTCTCGATTCGGTCACGAATGTAAATTATGATCGCCGGACGGATGCGGTCAAACGCATCGGCGAAATGATCGGCGGGCTGGAGGGCAGGACGATTGGATTGTTCGGCCTGGCCTTCAAGCCCAACACCGACGACATGCGCGAAGCGCCATCCATTGACATCGTCGCACATTTAACGGAAGCCGGCGCAAAGGTCCGCGCCTACGACCCGGTGGCGATGGATGTTGCGCGTCCGATCCTGCCTGCCATCGAAATGTTCGACGATCCATACGAGATGGCGAAAGATTGCGATGGCGTGATGGTGGTCACTGAATGGAACGAGTTCAAGCAGCTCGATCTCGACCAGCTCAAATCCCTGCTCAAGAAGCCGGTTGTCTTCGATGGCCGCAACATCTATGATCCTCATCTGATGAAGGAAAAGGGTTTTGTGTATCAAGCCATCGGGCGCGCGGCGAATAATCATTAATTCTGATAAGCGCGCAGGGACACATCCCTGCGCGCTTATATTATTGATTCGGCACCTGTCATGATCTTGTTGCTTGCTGTTACATCCTTCGGTATTTTGTTGTCATTATTGTATGGATGGATGCTGGAATTTGCTGCCGTCAAATTCTTAAAGTTAAACGAAGACCATGATCTTTATTTTTCCATCACGATTCTCTCAGGTTTGGCGCTGCTCTCCGGTTTATTGGGAATATGGTCGTTTTATCACGGAATCGGCACACGAGCAGTAGTATTCTTTTTATTGCTGGCTTTGTTGTCGCTTATCGTGACATGGAAATATGTCTTCGTTCGATTGGAAATCCTTGCCCAACAACTTAAATCCTTGAGCGTTTTGTCATGGCTCTTCTTTGTTGCAAGTACAATCTTTGCGCTTTATATTGCCGCGGCTTCATCCCCAACTTATGATACGGGTCTGTATCACGCGCAAGCTATCCGTTGGATAGAAAATTTCCGCGTCGTCCCCGGCTTGGCGAATTTACATATCAGGTTTGGTTTCAACTCGAATATATTTTTGCTGGCCGCATTTTGGGGACTCGCTGGTTTTGGATGGCATTTGTATCAAGTCTCTGGTCTAATCATTTTTCTTTGCATGATACTATATGGCCTATACTTGGCGGAAAAGCTTCGCAAGGGTTTGACATTCGGTGGAATAGCAGCATTGGGGTTCTTCATTTGGCTTCTTTTTAATGGACGCGTCATTTCATGGTTGGCTTCACCCGCCACTGACCTGCCCGCCGCTCTAATTACCTGGCTCATTTTTCTTCTGGCATTTGAGAAGGTTGAAGCGGGCAATAAGCAACTGGATTTGCATTTAATAGCTATAGTTATTCTGTGTCTTTTTGATGTAACGATCAAACTTTCTTCGCTTCCCATTCTTTTAATCCCCATATATTTTCTTTGGGAAGCTCGTGCCTCATTTTCTTTGAAGAATGCGATTGCGCTTGTCATACTATCGTCGGCTGTATTTCTTTCCTGGGTTGCCAGAAATGTCGTGTTGACTGGCTATCTTTTATTCCCATTCGCACAGCTTGATATTTTCCGATTTGACTGGAAGGTTCCGCCTGAATCAGTAAAACAGATCACAGAGATTATTACAAGCTGGGCCCGTATTCCATACCTGGATTTCAACCTGGTTTTATTCATGCCGCTCGGACAATGGCTACCGATATGGTATCAGGCACTATCGGCAAACGATTCCTTTTTGCTTGTCGGAATACTGGTTGGAATTATTCCGCTGATAATTTTGATTGCCGTTGATAAAGAAACAGCCAGAAAAGTTCGGAGTTACACGCCAGTTTATGCGGTCAGCATAGTTGGCGCAGTTTTCTGGTTTGCTCAATCGCCGTCGCCGCGATTCGGATATGGATTTTTGGTTCCTTTACTCTTATTTCTTTACACTCCTTTCATTGCCTTGCTTTTGGAATTGGTAAAATACTCGCGAGGATGGTTTGCCTTGATCGCCCAATCTCTTTTGACTATCCTCGTTCTGATCGCCGTCATACGGATTCCGTTGAAATCCTGGGAACATTATATGAATCTCGTTACACCATATCCGCAAGTTGTTACCAGGACTGTTAACCTGGGAAGTCAAACTTTGTTCATTCCTGTGTCTGGCGATCAATGCTGGTATGATGCATTCCCTTGCACACCTTCAGAAATTTCCGGCTTGGCGATGCGTGAATCAAGTTTGCAAGACGGTTTTTATATTTCACAGAAATAAAATGCCCAATCCTCCTGTCTGTAGCTACGAAGGCTCCGATTATCAATCCTCCTTTTGGGATAAAGGCGGACGCGAGTACGAGGATTGCGTCGAGGCCATCGCGCTCAAACGCATGCTTCCCAAAAGCGGGCATCTCTTGCTGGAGCTCGGCGCGGGCGCGGGGCGCAACACGCCGCGTTATCTCGGCTTTGAGCGGATTGTCCTGCTCGATTATTCGCGCACGCAGTTGGAACAGGCGCAGGCGCGGCTCGGCAAAGCGGATAAATATATTTATGTCGCGGCGGATGTTTATCGCCTGCCGTTTATTGACGGATTGTTCGATGCAGCCACGATGATCCGCACTTTGCATCACATGGCGGACGCGCCGAAAGCGTTGGGACAAGTAAAGAATGTGCTCCAACCCGGCGGGACATTTATTTTGGAATTTGCCAACAAGCTGAATCTCAAGTCTATTTTGCGTTACTGGCTGAGAGGGCAGACGTGGAGTCCATTTACGCTGGAGCCGGTTGAATTCGCCGAACTCAATTTTGATTTTCATCCGAAGGCTGTGTTTGGATGGCTGAAAGATTTGGGCTTTACGATTGAAAAAAAATTGGCCGTTTCACATTTTCGCGTAGGCTTGTTCAAAAAAATTATCCCCACTTCGATATTGGTTTTCTTTGATTCGATCTTTCAATGGACAGGTGCGTGGTGGCAGTTGACACCGAGTGTGTTTGTTCGCTGTAGGGGCGGATGGCCATCCGCCCCTACACGTACAGGAGGATTTTTCAAATGTCCCGAATGCGGACACGCGCCGTTGGAAGATAAAATGGATTATCTTGAATGTTCAAGCTGCAAACGCAAGTGGGGAGTCAAAGATGGGATTTATGATTTCAGGGAACCAATGAGATAATTGTTATTGTTTTTCGATCACCCAAAAATGCGACAACCCAAAAATCTTCAGCGGTGTTTTTTCTAAAAACTGTAATATGCCGCGCAGGACTTTCCCAAACGCGCCGAAGCGGGCAATGATGTTATCGTATGCCCCAAAGATGATTGTGCGTTCTATGAACTTAACAGGCAAACCATCGAATAATTTTTCCAAATCGCGGCTCGAATAGACACGCACATGCGGAGCAAGTTTATCGCGCCAGACGCGCGGCAGATAATTCACAAAAAGTTTGTTGCCGAAATAATATTTGCCTTTCCAATACATGCCGTGTGTTTCGAATAGATAACCGCGGTTCGGGCAGAACAAAACGATTCGTCCGCCGGGCCTTAGGACGCGGATCATCTCGCAGATGGCAGCGCGGTCGCTCTGGACGTGTTCGATTACCTCGTGACTCAGGATCAGGTCAATCGTCCCGGAAGGAAGCGGGACAAATTCACCAGCCGCGTTGAAGATGCGCGGGGAATTTGTCCCGGCTTCGGACGCGCGTTCAAAGTCGAATTCCAATCCGAAAATTTTTCCGCCAAACGGCGCGAGATGTTCAACGTACATTCCCACGCCGCATCCATTTTCAAGGATGTTGCCTTGGATGCGTTCGCTCGCGGCGCGGACGATCATTTCGAGTCGGCGCTGCTGGCCTGCGCGCCAAACGTAGGACGGTTCGCCGCGCAGCGCGGCTTTCTGCATATCCCGATTTGTCATGCGGGCAATTATAATCTTGCCAAGTTTACGACCCTATGCTAGAATCACCGCCGCAAGGAACGGCAATATCGAAGGCATCGAGAAGTGGGCAACCCCCACTTTTCTGCTTGTATAAGGAAACATTTATCAGGATCAATCCACAGGTTTCGCAGACATCGTACTCGAAGAGCATTACGCCGATTTTTTTCAACCTGTGAAATCTGCGCCATCTGCGGATAAAGTGAATTAAGGAATATCACGGAGCAAGGTAGGATGACCACAAAAAACGAGTTCGCTCTGGCTTTCAATGAAGTGCTGGAAGAAAAACAATTGTCGAAGGATATCATCCTTGGCGCGATTGAGTCCGCCATGGTTTCCGCCTATCGGCGGGCGGTCAATGCCTCGACGGCCCAGCACGTGGAAGCGAAGGTGGATCCCGAAACCGGAAAAGTAACCATCTTTGCCGAAAAAGAAGTCGTCGAAGATGTTCAGGAAGACAAGACCGAAGTGCTGCTCGAAGAAGCGCGCAAGGTGAATCCCGAGGCGCAATTGGGCGACATGGTGATCGTCGAATCAACGCCCGCGGACTTTGGGCGCGTCGCTGCGCAAACGGCCCGGCAGGTCATCCAGCAGCGAATCCGCGAAGCGGAACGCTTTGCCCAGATGGATTACTTCGCGCGTCAAACCGGTGAAATCGTTTCAGGTTTGGTGCAGGCAACCAACTCGCAAACCACCACGGTCGGTTTGGATATGAAGGCCGAAGGAATTTTGCCCGGCAACCAAAAAATCCCGTCTGAGCGTTTCAAACTTCACGACCGCATCCGGGCCGTGGTGCTGGAAGTCAAAGACGGTTCGCGCGGCCCACAGATTATTCTTTCGCGCGCACATCGCAACTTTCTGCGGCGTTTGCTGGAAAACGAAGTTCCCGAAATTTATCACGGCATTGTCGAGATCCGCGCCATCGCGCGCGAACCCGGTGCGCGCGCCAAAGTCGCGGTTTCTGCGACGCAGGCTGGCGTTGACCCGGTCGGCGCGTGCGTGGGCGTCAAAGGCGTTCGCATCCAGGCCATCGTCAAGGAATTGCATGACGAGAAGATTGACATCATTCAGTGGGATGCGGATCCGATCGTTTACATTTCCAAAGCCATCAGCCCGGCGCGTGTCAGCGGCGTGTACTTGAACGAATCCGAAGGCAATCGCACCGCGACCGTCGTGGTGATGGAAGACCAGCTCAGCCTCGCCATCGGGCGCGATGGTCAAAATGCGCGCCTTGCCGCAAAACTCACCAGTTGGCGCATTGACATCAAATCAGTGGTGGAAGCCGCGGGCGATGCGCTTGCCAAACTCCAAAAGGATTCTGAACTCGCTGCCGCGCTGCCTGCGGCGGTCGAGATGATGCCGCAGATCGAAGAGATTCTCGCGAAGAAAGCGGAGAATCGCCCCGTCACCCCGGAAGAATATACAGCGCTTGGACAATTTGTGGATCGCGTCGAACGCCGCACAACGGAGATCAAGGAAGAGGCGGCTCGCGCGGACGAAGAACGGGTCGCCGCGGCCCGGGCCGAAGTGCCGCCTGCTGCGTTTACCATGCCGCTCGAACAGATGGAGCTTAAGGAACACGTGTTCAATATTCTGGTCGAGGCCGGGTTTGAAACCGTCGGCGATTTGCTTATGTCGCTGAAGACGGACTCCAACAGAGTATTGGGTTTGCCTGGCATTGGCCCGAAAGCCATGCAGAACATCGAAGAACAAGTGGCAGTGTTGAAATTCCCGGAGGTTCCGGCAGAAGCAGCCCCGGTTGCTGCGGAAGAGACACCAGCCAAAGCTGCAGAGGCCGGGCCGGTCGCTGTCCCGGCGGAAGAAGCGCCGGTTCCGCAAAAGCCGGCCAAAGTCCAGAAAGAGGCGGAGGAGAAAGTCGAGGACGAGAATGCCAAGGATGGCGTCTCGCTGGATGAGTTGTTCAAGATGAAGCCGGAAATCTTCCAGTCCGCTCCTGCCGGCGATGAAGAGGAAGACAAAAAGAAGAAAGGTAAGAAGCAGAAAAAGAAAGGCGTCGAGTTGGTGCTCGACGAGGAACTTGGCGAGGTCGTTGGCCGCAAGAAACACAAACGCGGCGAGGACGATTTTGGAATTGAAGAGTAGTTGATTGCCCTCACCCCCTTCTCCTTTCCCAACCCTTCGACTTCGCTCAGGGCAAGTTTTGGGAGAGGGGTGCAGAGGTGAGGGGATAAACAAAGGTGTCGAAGAAACCTGTTCAACGCGTGAAGCACATTCCCCAACGAACCTGTGTGGGATGCCACACCGTGATGGCGAAACGCCAACTGGTGCGCGTCGTCCGCACGGCGGATGGGGTGGTGGTTGACCCGACGGGCAAACTTGCCGGACGCGGCGCGTATTTGCATGACCGCCGTTCCTGCTGGGAAGCTGGATTGAAAGGCGCTTTATCTCATGCCCTCAAAGTTCAGTTGACCGCGGGCGACCGCGAACGCTTACAGGACTTTATGAACACGCTCCCCGAAGTGGAGCCTGGCGAACCGGCTATGTAATCATTTGATTGTTCATAGGCCATCGTCAGGGTGAATCGGCAGGCGGAAGGCTGCTGATTCGATAATTTGGAATTCGGAGGTGGCCCATGAACAAGAATATTGAACTTCCTGCCAGCATTGTCATTCGCGACCTGGCGCAAAAAGTCGAGAAAAGCCCCATTGAGATCATTAAGAAATTGATGTCGAATGGTGTGATGGCCAGCATCAATCAATCCGTGGATTTCGATACCGCGGCGATTGTGGTGGCCGAATATGGATTCGATGCCGTTCCCGAAGCAAAGGAAGAAGTCAGGAAAGAGGAAGTCGGCGAAGTTCCGCTCTGGCGGCGCTTGATCGCCGATGAGGACGCGTCGAAGCTGATGGTTCGTCCGCCGGTCGTGACCATCCTCGGTCACGTGGACCACGGAAAGACTTCCCTGCTCGATGCGATCCGCCAGACGGATGTGGCTGCGGGCGAAGCGGGCGGCATTACGCAGCATATCGGCGCTTATCAGGTCGAGATGAAAGGGCGCACGATCACCTTTCTCGATACCCCCGGTCACGCCGCGTTCACCGCGATGCGCGCCCGCGGCGCGCAGGGCGCGGACATTGTCATCCTGGTCGTCGCCGCGGACGATGGCGTGATGCCGCAAACGCGTGAAGCGATTGCCCATGCCAAGGCGGCGCGCGTTCCGATCATCGTGGCATTGAACAAGATTGACAAACCCAACTCGAATCCCGAACGCGTAAAACAACAATTGGCTGAACTCGAACTTGTCCCCGACGATTGGGGCGGCAATACGATGGTCGTCCCCGTTTCCGCCAAACAAAAGCAGGGAATTGACGATTTGCTCGAAGGCATTTTGCTCGTGGCCGACAGCATGGACATTCGTGCGAATCCATCCGGCAAGGTCATGGGAACGGTCATCGAAGCTGAAGTGGACAGATCCAAAGGCACGATCGCCACGCTTCTCATCCAGAATGGAACGCTCGAAGCCGGCGATATTGTGGTGGCTGGAAAATCCTATGGCCGCATGAAAGCCATTACCGATTACAAAGGCAAGCCGGTCAAGAAGGCCGCGCCGTCCACACCGGTTTCCGTCATGGGATTGAACGATGTCCCCGCCGCAGGCGACGTGTTCCAGGTTGTCGCTTCGGAACGGGACGCGCGGGCCATTGTTGATGAACGTGTGAATGCGGAGAAGTCGCAGGTTCAGGCGCGGAAGAAAGTCTCGCTCGAAGATTTGTTCGCCAGCATTCAATCCGGTGAGACCAGGGAACTGCAGTTGATCGTCAAAGCCGATGTGCAGGGTTCGCTCGAACCGATCCTGCTCGAACTGGAAAAACTCGGCAGAGGTGAAATTGGCATCAACATCCTTTATGCTGAAACCGGCAACATCGGCGAGAACGATGTGATGCTGGCTGCCGCGTCGAAGGCGATTGTGGTCGGCTTCAATGTGCAGGCGGATGTTTCAGCGCGCAGATTGGCGGATGCCGATGGCGTTTCGATCCGCCTCTATGACATCATCTATCGCATGACGGAGGATATCGAAAAAGCGCTCAAAGGCATGCTCGAGCCGGAGATCGTCGAAAAAGTGACCGGGCGGGCCACCGTACTGGCCGTGTTCTCCGCCTCCAAACTGGGACGTGTGGCGGGCTGCCGCGTCACCGAAGGCGAACTGCGCCGCAACGCGAAAGTGCGTTTGTTTCGCGGCACTGACCTCGTCTATGAAGGAGAGATGGCTTCGCTCCGCCACGAGAAGGAGGACGTGCGCGAAATCCGCACCGGCTTCGAGTGCGGCGTTGGCTTCAAGAACTTCAACGACATTCGGGCCGGCGACTTGTTGATCTGTTACGTTTTGGAAAAGAACGGGTGACAATTTTGCATCTGCATAAAAAGCATATAACTCTTGATCATGCTCTTTGCTTTTTATGATGGAATAGGATATGCCATCAGGACTTCGCCTTCAACGCATTGCGGACCGCATCCGCCGGGAACTTTCGGACATGCTTGTCCGTGAAATCAGTGATCCGCGCTTGAAACAAATTTACATTACCGATGTCAAAGTAGATAAGGAATTGGCATACGCAGATATTTTCGTTTCAGCCGTGGAAGGGACAACCCGCTCGAAAGAAGTTCTAAATGGATTAGAATCAGCCGGCAGCTTCATCCGTCGGACTTTGGCCGGGCGCGTGGACCTGCGGGTTTTTCCACGCCTGCGCTTTCACTGGGACCCCACGCCGGAGAATGCGGATCGCATCGAGCAGGTCCTGGCTGAGTTGCGTCAAAAACAAAAATCCGTCGAAAAGCCGTAACTTTACGGCGGCTATTTCGTCTGAATAAGGAATAGAGGGCACTCAGATATTTTATGAATGAATCACTTCATCAAGCGATCCAAACCCGGCTGAACGAGGCCAGGAACGTGCTCGTGGCTTCGCATATTCGGCCCGACGGCGACGCGGTCGGCGCGCTTCTCGGATTTGGATTGGCGCTTCAACAAGCAGGCAAGAAAGTGCAGATGGTTTTAGCGGACGGCGTTCCTTCCTCCTTTGGACATCTGGAAGGCGCCAGCCAGGTCAAGACCAAAATTGATGGGGCCTTCGACACGTTCGTGACCCTGGACTGCGCGGACTTTAAACGCACCGGCAGACCGTTCGAATCCGCCGGACAACCCGATATCAACATTGACCATCACATCACCAACGAAAAATTTGGAAGGCTGAATCTGGTCGAAGATGAAGAAGTGGCAACATCTGCCATCCTCACCAATCATCTCCCGGCCTGGGGCTACCCGATCACGAAGTCCGTTGCCGCCGCGCTGTTGACCGGCATCCTCACCGACACATTGGGTTTCCGCACATCCAACGTAACACCGGAGTCGCTGCGTCAGGCCGCGGCGCTCATGGAAACCGGCGTGGACATGCCCGAACTGTACATGCGCGGACTCGTCCGCCGTTCCTACGAGGCGGCGCGCTACTGGGGCGGAGGTCTATCAAATTTGCAAAGGAAGGGCGATCTCGTTTGGAGTACGTTAACATTGGAAGATCGCAGGATCGCGGGTTATTCCGGCAATGATGATGCAGATTTGATCAACATCATTTCCGCGATTGACAACTTCAAGATCGGTTTGATTTTCGTCGAACAAAATGATCACCGCGTCAAAGTTTCATGGCGGGCATTGGAGCCGGGCATTGATGTCTCGCCGATTGCCGTGCAATTCGGCGGCGGCGGTCATGCCGCTGCGGCGGGCGCAGATGTGGATGGCTCGCTGAACGAAGTTACTGAGAAAGTTTTGACCGTTACTCATCAAATCCTTAAAAACCAGGTCTATAATGCAAATCCAATCTCTCAGAGGAAAATACGTCGAGGAGACGCAGGAGGAAAACAAAATGGATAGTCAGGATGTAAAGAACGCCATCTCTGGTGTTCTGGTGGTTGACAAGCCGGTCGGGATGACATCCCATGATGTGGTGCAGGCGATTCGCAATGGAACAGGTTTGCGCCGGGCAGGACATACGGGAACGCTCGACCCGCGCGCTTCGGGCGTGCTGGTGGTCCTCGTTGGCCCGGCAGTCCGCTTGAGCGAATTCGTTTCAGCCTCCGACAAACGTTATCAGGCGATCATCCGGCTTGGATCCACGACCGACACGTTCGATGCGGATGGAAAGTTTACTCGATCTGGCGAGCCGGTGGACGTCACCGAAGATCAATTTGAAAAAGTCTTGAAGACGTTCATCGGTGAGATCGAGCAGACGCCGCCGCCCTATTCCGCCGTCAAGGTGCAGGGACGCAAAGCCTATGAGATGGCGCGCCAGGGCGAGGAAGTGGAACTGCTTCCGCGCAAGATAACGGTGCATCATCTCGAAGTGCTCGAGTGGGCGCCGCCCGAAGTGGTGATTGACGTGCATTGCTCGTCCGGGACGTATGTGCGCTCGCTGGCGAATGATCTCGGCAACACGCTCGGATGCGGCGCGTATCTCGTCGGTCTGCGCCGCACCAAGAGCGGACGCTTCTCTTTGCGCGATGCCACGCCGCTGCGAAAATTGCAGGAAGCTTTTCATGCCGGCAACTGGTATCAATATCTGATCCCGGCCGCGGAAGCGTTGGCAGAGTGGCCGGCGATCGAGCTCAGCCCGGACGAGGTCGAAGATGTGCGCCACGGACACCGCGTCAAAGCCGCGGCGGATGCCCAGCCCGGACTGGTGCGCGGCGTCAGTACGCAGGGCGAGCTGGTCGCGTTGATGGACCTGGTCACCGGCGAAACCGGCGAACCGGAGTGGCAGCCGAAGAAAGTATTCTTCTCGTAAATAGAATCTGATCGCGAAGAACGCAAAGGCACGAAGAAGAGACCTTTGCGTTTCTTCGTGCGCCTTTTGTGTTTAGGATGATCCACGCTCATTCCCTGGATGAACTCCATCTTGAAAATGGCTGGCTGGCGGTGGGCGTCTTCGATGGCGTCCATCGCGGCCACCAGCAGATCCTCAAAAAATTGACCGCAGGCGCGCGTGAAGCCCATGCGCCCGCCGTCGTGTTGACGTTCTGGCCGCACCCGGCCACGGTTCTGGGACGCGGCGAAGTCAAATGCCTCACCGCGCCTGATGAACGTGCTGAACTGCTCGGCTCATACGGCGTGGATTTTGTTGTGACGCACCCGTTCGATTTATCCGTCGCGAATTTATCGGCACGCGAATTTGTGACCCGGTTGAAACAGCATCTCGGCGTAAGACATTTGTTGATGGGCTACGACTTTGCGCTTGGCAAGGGCCGCGAGGGCAACGCAGCGCGCCTCGCGGAACTCGGACGCGAACTGGATTACACTACCGACGTGATCGAAGCCGTCAGCGACGAAAGCGGCGTGATCTCGTCAACCGAAATCCGCAAATTGGTTTCGCTGGGCGATGTGGCGGATGCCGCCAAACTGCTTGGGCATCCATACGCGCTGCACGGCCCTGTCATTCACGGCGACGGGCGCGGACGCAAGATCAATTTCCCGACAGCCAATCTGAATTATCCTGAAGAAAAACTGATCCCATCCAACGGGATTTATGTCTGCCGGGCGCGGGTGAAAGGCTCGAGGTACGCGGCCGCCGTCAATATCGGAGTCCGGCCCACGTTCGAGAATGAGGCGAAGAAGCCGATGGTGGAGGCGTATCTGCTCGACTTCGATCAGGACATCTATGGCGAAGATGTCCGGCTGGAATTCGTCGCGCGCTTGCGGGATGAATTGAAATTCGAATCTGTAGACGCGCTGGTCGAGCAGATGCAGCGCGATGTGGAAAAGACGCGCGAAGTTTTATCGAAGTCCGATGTTTAGAGGGCGGCCAATGGGCCGCCTTTATTTGACGTAGGCATGTCATTCTGAGCGACCGGAGGGAGCGAAGAATCTCGCTTTTTCAGTTGGTTTTCCATTTAAAAAACTCTGAGATTGCTTCGTGGCGCCGGGTTTCGATACGTGGCGCCAAAGGCGCCACTCGCAATGACATATCCGGTTGTGCGAAGTTTGAATACTTTGTCTATAAATGGATTCGCGGCATTCGTTCATTCGTGAAATTAGCGTTAAATCTTTTCCCCGCAGGTTATAATCCGCCCGACTGCCAGAGGAGACCCCATGCCTGACCGACAAATCTATTTGTTATCGCCAAGAGAACTCAGCCCGGAAACGATCGCGGTTGCATTTGCGAAAACATCGCGCTCGCCCGAATCGTTTCGCGAGATCGCCGCCGGGCTGACCGAGGAAAAGTCCGCGCAGTTCCACGAGAAGTGGGTGGTGGGATACGGCCACGCGTCGGTGGCGGAACACGCGGTGCTTCACATTGCGTTTGAAAATGTCTCGCGGCTTGCCATCGAAAGCATCGAGTCGAACCGGCTCGCGTCATACACCGAGAAGTCCACGCGCTATCAAAAATGGGGAACGGACAATTTCTTCGTTCCAACTGAATTGGGTAATCATCCTTTGCGCGATGAATTTATCGAGACGTGCCGCCTCCTTTTCCGGACTTATAACGATTCGCTGAATCCCGTGCGGACTCTTATCCTGAAGCGCGTCCAGCGCCGCGAGAACGAATCCGACGAAGCCATGGATCGCCGCCTGCGCTCGCAATATGTGGATGTCTGCCGCTTCCTGCTGCCTGCCGCGTCATTGGCAAACGTCGGCATGACGGCCAATGCGCGCGTGCTGGAAAATGTGATTCGCAAGATGCTTTCGCATGAATTGGCTGAAGTGCGTGAGATCGGCGAACAAGTCAAAGCGGTTGCGAAGAGCGAAATCCCGACGCTGGTGAAATACGCGGATGTAGTGCCTTATCTGGTGGAAACGAATAAAGAACTTGACGGATATGTAAATCGCAAAACGAAAAACGAAAATCGGGAATCGGGGATCGGGAATCGTAAATCGGAAATCGGAAATCGAAAATTAAATGACTTTTGTGTTCTTGTTGATTACGATAAAGATGGCGAAACGAAAGTGCTTGCCGCGACTTTGTATCGTTTCGGTGAAATGACATATGCCGACGCGCTAAATCATGTCAAATCGTTGAATGAATCTCAACGCGTTCAATTAGCCGATACTTTGCTCGGACGATTGGAAGAACATGATATCCCGTTGCGCGAATTGGAATATGCGACCTACGCATTCGATCTGGTCATGGATCAGGGCGCGTATGCTGAATTCAAACGTCACCGCATGATGACGCAGACGCCGCAGATGCTGACGACGCGGCTTGGGTACGCGGTGCCGCGTCTGATAACGGAGGCCGGCTTCGGGTCCGAGTATGAGGCGGCGATGAAAGCCGCGGCGGAGATGTGCGAAAAGTTGGATGAGTTCGATCCGCGCGTCGCGCAATATGTCGTCCCCAACGGATATTACCGCCGTGTGCTGGCCCAATTCAATTTGCGTGAGGCGTATCATTTCTGCCAGCTGCGCGGCGCATCCAACGCGCATTTTTCGATCCGCAAGATCGCGCATCGGATTCATGATGAGCTTGCCCGCGTCCATCCGGCACTGACGAAGTTTATGCACCTGCCCGATGAAACATGGCAGGAGGTGGAAGAAAAATATTTTGTGGATTGATTCGTAGGGGCATAGCGGGACGGAAAATGATTTTGATCGTCGCGCAGCCTGCTATGCCCCTACACGTTCATTCTTCTTCTTTCTTTTCGATCCCAAAAATCTTATCCATTCTTTCCAATACTTCCGGCGTCAGCTTCGGCGCAACTTCAGCGGCCTTCATGTTCTCATGGACTTGTTCGATGCGGCTCGCGCCCGTGATGACCGTACTGACAAATGGATTCTTCAAGCACCACGCAATGGCCATCTGCGAAAGCTTGCACTTCAATTCCTTCGTAATCGGTTCGAGCGCTTTGACCTTGGCAATATTATCCGGGTCGGTCAATTGCTTCTTCACCCACTCGTAACCTTTGAGCGTGGCGCGGCTGTTTTCAGGGATACCCCGGCTGTATTTGCCGGTCAGCAAACCCGAAGCAAGCGGACTCCACGTTGTCGAGCCGTAACCATAATCCTTGTAAAACCGCGCATAATCACCTTCGAAGCGATGGCGCCTGAACAGGTTGTATTGCGGCTGTTCGACGACCGGTTTATGCAAATGATGCCTTTCCGCAATTTCAATCGCCTGCACAATTTCGGACGCGGCCCATTCGGAGGTTCCCCAATACATTGCCTTGCCCCATTCGATGATGTTGTGCATGGCCCAAACTGTTTCTTCGATGGGTGTGGTTGGATCGGGACGATGACAATAAAGAATATCCACGTAATCCAGCCGGAGTCGTTCGAGCGAACCGTTAATGGCTTCGATCAGCCGCTTGCGATTCAGCGTGCTGCGTTCGTTGACGCTTTCATTTATTCCCCAATAGACTTTGGTCGAGACAAGATAACTGCCGCGCCGCCAGGCGAGCTTCTTCAGCGCCGCTCCCATCACTTCTTCCGATTTGCCGCCGGCGTACGCTTCGGCGTTGTCGAAGAAGTTGACGCCCGCGTCGTGCGCGGCGGACATCATTTCCACTGCCGCTTTTACGTTCACCTGATTGCCGAATGTGATCCACGAGCCGAATGAAAGTTCGCTGACGCGGATTCCCGTGCGGCCAAGATGACGATATTCCATGTTACCTCCAAGGATTGATATGTCATTGCGAAGCGGCAAAGCCGCTGTGGCAATCTCATGTAACAATCAGTTGCCTGTTTGAGAAGATTGCTTCGTGGCGCCTTTGGCGCCACTACTCAACCACCAGCGCCACTCGCAATGACAGATGAACAATTATAATCATCTTATGCGATATGCTTTGATTCTATTGTGTTTGCTGGCGGCGGCTTGCGCGCCGCAGGCTGCAAAAGACACGACGCTGCCGGATGCCGCGACTCTTCGACCCTATCAAACAACGATACCCAGCGCGACCGCCTCCACACCGGACGGGCTGGTGGTTTCTGTCCAGACGCCTTTAGTTACGCCGACGCCGTTCGCGTACACGATTGCATCCGGCGACACGCTGGGTCAGATCGCGGAAAAATTCCATGTGTCCCTTGACGCGCTGATGGCGGCCAATCCCACCATTGACCCGAATTCGATGACGGTCGGACATACGATTTTGATTCCGGGTAATCCAGCCAACTCGAGCGGCCAGGGGACTCCGACTCCAGTTCCATTTCCTGTTCGGCAAATCGCATGTCATCCAACAGCGGACGGCGGGATGTGGTGCTCCATTCTTGTTCATAATGATTCATCGAACTTTATTGAAAATGTGACCGCGCAAGTTACGCTGCTGGATTCGAACGGCAAGCCCATTGCCAGCCAAACCGCGCTGATGCCGCTGGACATTCTCGCGCCGAACACATCCATGCCGCTGACGACTTTCTTCGCGCCGGATGTTCCATCAGATGCGAAGCCGCGGGCGCAAATTTTGTCGGCCAATCAGGTGGCTCCAAACGATCCGCGTTATCTGCCTGCGACAATTCAAAATTCATTGGTGCAGGTGGATTGGTCCGGACTCGACGCGCAAGTCAGCGGGAAAGTTGCGCTGCCTGCAAATGTCAGTCCCGCGATTCTGGTTTGGGTGGCGGCGACGGCTTATGATGCGAGCGGAAATGTTATCGGCGTGCGGAGATGGGAATCGAAAGCAGGCATCCAACCGGGAGGAAGTTTGCCTTTCGATTTTATGATCTCGAGCGCTGGCGGGACGATCACGCGTGTGGATTTGGCAGTGGAAGCGAGACCGTGAGAGGGAAGAAGTAAGGAGAAAGAAGTGAGAAGATTCACGTCGTTGCGAGCGCTTCGTTGCGAGCGCTGGTCGAGTTGCCCTGACTGGCAAAGCCGTGTCGAAGGGCTTATCGAGACCAAGCGAAGCAACGACGTATAAAAATTATTTCTTTGTCTGCTTTCCGTCTTCCTTGCGATTGGTAACGCTCGCCATAAATCCGACAACCAGAACGCCAACGATCAATAGCAGAGCCAGACAGGTAAAGCCCAACATCAATGTCAATGAAAGCGGCGGAGCGGATGGCGTTTCTGTCGGAGCGGGCGCAGGTGGGATGGGTGTCGGCGTGGCGGCTTGAACCGAATTGAACGGGCGCACGCCCGGAGTCCGCGCGGTGAGGCGGAATGCAAAAGCTGCTGGAACGGGCAGAAGAATCGAAGTCAAAAGAGCAATGAGCGCAATTTGTTTTATCCGCATGTTTCCTCGTGACAGTTCCCAATTATAGACGAAGGTTCGGCGCGCAGTGAATTTGCATTTTGACGGGTTTGGCTGTATGCTTGTTGTGAGATAAGTCGAACGTTGAGGGAAAGTCCCGATGATGAAATTCGTCAGACTGATTCCTTTGCTGGTCACTCCGATGATTCTGCTGGCTTCATGCGGCCCAGTGCCAACTCCTTCGCCTGCTCCCGCCACACAGTCTCCTGCAACAGAAGCGCCTACAACTGTCAGCACTCCGACCCTCCCGCCAACGACAGCGCCGATCGTCGTCACGCCCACTTTCGCTGCGCCGCTCACACCATCCGGGCCGACCGCGGCGAGTACGCTTTCGGTCGCCGATCAACTGTCACAGATTGACGCCATCCTGAAGCAATCCATCGGCGCGAGCATCGCGTACAACAAACCCGAAACCATGAAGCTCGACGAAACGACCACGATCCAACTTTTGCTCAACCCATCGGTTTCGCCGGAGGCTTTGGGCACGCAGGTGACCGCCAGCGGGCAGGTTACGACAGCCAGCATCCAGATCACGCCGCGCATGAAGGCGCTTTTGATCTCCGATGACCGCAATGCGTTCGCGATCCAGCCCCTGCACGATAACCCCGAACAACTCGTCAGCGGCACGGAGACGACGCAATGGACCTGGCGTGTGACGGCGCGCAAGAGCGGCACGCAAAGGCTGACGCTGACGCTGTATCGGCTGGTGCAATATCAGGGCGAGGATTACTGGCGCGAGATCGAATCGTATCAGGCGAACATTGACGTGCAGGTGACGCTGGCGCAGCGCCTCAGCTCTCTGGACTGGAAGTGGATCGCTGGTATTCTGGTGACCGCCCTGCTCATCCCGGCTTTCTGGCGCTGGATGGATTATCGAAAGAAGAATGCGAGGAGAGCAGGTACTAGAAAGAGGTAAAAAGCAACGAGTGATAAATTATTGAAAGAACGCAACGCACTCACAAAGCCGCTGAATTTCTCTTTGCAACTTCGTCGGCCAACTCACTTCTCTCTACCCTCTGCCTCATGGTTTTCGCAAAGTCGCTTGACGGGAATTGAAGTCTGTGGCGTAGCAGGAGCAAATAAGGGCGGGAACAGCGAATTTTCGCTTTCTGCACGAAACCAAAGCCTGCAAATCCGGACCTTGCGAAAGCCATGCCCTCTGCCTTTTCCATGCTTGACATGCCTTTGCCTTGCCCGTATAATCCCCGTCGCCTTCCTCGCTAGCTCAACGGCAGAGCGGGCGGCTGTTAACCGCTAGGTTCGAGGTTCAAATCCTCGGCGAGGAGCTTTTGGGCAAAAAAATTTCGTCCTTACTCAGGTGTAAGGACGAAATTTTTGTTTATAGCTGGGAAAGCTGCTGAATTTGAATTAATGATTTTCGCTGCATGTATGTTGGCGCCACGAAGCAATCTCCTGTTTTCACTCCTGGCGGGCGCGGATGTACACGGAAAAAGCCTTTGAGAATCCGCGCTTTCCGCGTCCAAAGTAGAAAGAGTTGTACATTGGGTAATCGATATCCAAAACTGCAGATATCCCGCTTGGTACAAAGGATCAGGTTTTCTCAATTTTCTTTGACCTTTGCCGCTCTACAGATTTTAAGTCTTAAGGGCCTGTAAAAGGATAAGCTCCCTCAGCCATCATAGAACGATGTTGTTGCGAAGCTTTGGCGGCTGCTGGCTGGGAGAACGCGACGGCGTAGGCGTCTAGGACGCGGCTTGCTCCATCACGTAGGCTTGCATCGTTGCGTGGACGATGGCATCCCATCGCAACTTGTTGTGAGATTTCGGGCTGGAAGACGGCTTGATCGGGCGGGCGGAAGAAGTAGATGACGCGCGTGCGGAAATCGTCGAGACACCATGCGAGGCGCTCATGCACAGGTAATACACGCCAACCGCAAGGACAACCAGCACAGGTACGGCAAGAATACTGGTAAGGCGTTTGGACTGGAAAAGATTATAAAACAAAAAGATTTTGGAAATTGAGCGCGTACAGTAGAAATGGATTGGCGCAATAACGAGAATTTGTTGAAGCAATTTAAGGTATAAGATAGAAAGCAGGTTCGGCGCGCACAGCACCTGAGTTCACTAATGTGATTGCAGGGATGGGATTCGTTGCATTCACTGTGAGGAGTGATGGAAATTATTTTGCCTGTGCTGCTATTTGGCTCGGCGATCCTTGATTGGATCGCGACTTTCAAAGAATGGAGAAGGGCGGAGATATTTGCCAAACCGTCAGTCATGATCTTCTTGTTCCTGGGGCTTTACGCAGAAACAAGGCTTCATGGCGCTTTGCTCTGGTTCGGCATTGGGATTCTTTTTTCGTTGATCGGCGACGTATTGCTGCTTTCGCCGGATCGTTTGTTCCTGCCGGGACTGGTCGCCTTTCTGCTGGCGCACATTGCTTACATCGTCGGGTTTAATAACGAAGTCGTTGTTTTTGGTGCGTGGGATGTTTTCCTCGTTGCGATGATTCTTTTAGCTGCCTTTCGGATTTTGCAGCGATTGATTCTTGCTCTGCAATCGAAGGGAATGAATAGACTGATTCTGCCCGTTGAGGTATATGGTTTGACCATCAGCACGATGTTGTTCTTCGCCATGCGGACGATCGCGAATTCGAACTGGCAGGCGGGTGAGGCAGGCTTGGTCAGCATCGGCGCGTTTCTGTTTTATATTTCAGATATTATTCTGGCTTGGAATCGGTTTGTATCCCCGATTAAGAATGGGCGGTTGTTGAATATCATTGCCTACCATCTTGGGCAGATCGCGCTAATCATTGGTATGGCAATGCACTTCGGATAAATGGAGATGGGCGCAATGACGGGAATGGGTTGAAGAGGGTGGGATATAAAATTGACAAACGAAAATAGATTACATATGGCTCACCCATTCCTTTACAAGAGCAGGAAGTCTTTCAACGACCTCATGGCCAAATAAGACCTCATCAATCAAACCCATATGCAATAAGTCAACAATTCGGCAAAGATACGATTTTCCTTGAGTCCACCAAGTATCATGTGCATCAATAATCAGATAGTGTTGAATCTTGATACCTTCATGTTCCTTCAATTCTTCAAGTTCCAGTCCATCTAAAAGTGTTTCGTAAATTCCATCTGCAACACGACTTCCAAAAGTGGTTGTGTAATAGTATTCCTTAATTTCCCAAATCGCTATGGGATTCACACTGCTTGGGAATACCCCGTCCACACGGCGAGCTAAAGTGCGAACAGGTAAATTATTTTTGGTAATGGTTGTCAATTGATGAGGGCCATAATCGCATGGCCAACCTTTTGAATTTGCTTCAATTAACATGTTTACCAATCCTGTTAAGTAAGCAGGCGCTTTCTTCTTGCCTTTCTGCTTATTCACAGGAATTGGGCATGATGGCTTAAGTCTGGAAAGATGATCGCGAAAAACCTGCTTCGCTTTTCTTCCATCCATCAATCGCGGCTCAACATAATTATTCAAGATGTCGGCGCGGTAAACAAAATATTCTTCTAAAAGCAAGCCCATTTTCTGAGAGCTCACTACTTGAATTCGCAATTGGTCGTAATCAATTTCAAGTTCACCAAGTTTGAGTTTTATTTCATCCACTGATGGAATTTTTATTTGATTTGTCCCTTTTGCTGTATAACCGACCTCTTGACTAATCAGGCGAACACTTGCCCAAAATGTCTTTGGCAGATTCAAGAATTTATCATTTGCTTTCACCTAAGCTATCCTCCAGTTCTCTTATGAATTCTTGCAAAGGAATACCAATCGCTTGGCAAACTTGGCGCAATTCCAAAATATCAAGTTGGCGATCTCCAGATTCATATTTGCTGATGAAGGATTGAGGAACGCCCAACTTTTCAGCCAACTCAATTTGCCGAATTCCTTTATCTTGGCGAATCCTTTTCAGCAATTCTTGGAATTTTTCGCGTTGTACGTTTTTGTTCTTTTTTTTCATCACCTATTCCATTGACAAATATCCCAAAACAGGATATTATTTTGCTTGGTATAATGACACATTATGAAAGTCCTACAAGATACGGCACAACTTTATTTGTTTCAAACTCAATCAAACAAAACGCGTCTGGTTGAACCCTTCAACGCTTCACTTCTAAAATGGATTGGGAGCAAACAACGCGTTGCACATGAAATTATTTCCTACTTTCCTGTCGAATTCGGTACATACTTTGAACCTTTCCTGGGCAGCGGTGGCATCCTTGGAACACTTCGACCCAAAGTTGCGGCTGCATCAGATTCTTTTGCACCGTTGATCGAAATTTGGCAAACACTAAAGCATTCTCCCCAAAAACTAAAAGATTGGTACCGGGAGCGGTGGGAGAAAATGAAAAATGGCGATAAGGTTAAAGTTTACGAGCAAATAAAAGCATCCTATAACAAAAAACCGAATGGCGCAGATTTGCTTTTTCTAACACGTTCCTGTTATGGCGGAGTTGTTCGATTTCGTAAAGCTGACGGCTATATGTCTACACCTTGCGGAATCCATGCTCCTATCTCGCCAGAAAGTTTCAATCGACGCGTTGACGAATGGCATAAACGAATTGTGGGAACAACTTTCTTTCAACTTGAATTCGAAGAAGCCATGAGTATGGCAAAACCTGGCGATTTAGTCTATTGTGACCCACCTTACAGTTACAGTCAAGCCATTTTATATGGCGCGCAAGCGTTCAGTTTAGAACACCTTCTATATGTAATCGAAAAATGTAAATCCAGGGGAGTATATGTTGCATTGAGTATTGACGGAACAAAACGTTCAGGGAATATGATCTGTGATTTGCCAATTCCTGACGGCCTCTTTGAGCATGAAATAATGATTGATATTGGTCACTCGATGCTCAAACGTTTTCAAATGAATGGAAAGACACTCGAAGGCGAAAGGGTAACAGATCGGCTTTTGCTTACTTATTAGTCGGTAATAAAATTCAGAATCAAAACAGGCGATTACTGAAAGGTAGTCGCCTGTTTGCGTTTTGCGCTGGTCGAGTGGCGGCGGGATTTCGTATGTTCTGGTCTCGATACGAGCGAGAAAAGCACTCGCTCTACTCGACCAGCGACTCTCTACCGCCGCCTTATCGAGACCACATTTTATTCTTTCACTTCACCATCAATCACATTGCCTGGCACAAGTGTTCATGCTTCAATCAAAGCCTTCTCCACTTCAGCGGGTAAATGCAAAAGCATAAAGTGGCTGATGTGATAAAGGTAATCTTCGCCGCTTTCATCCATCACGCGAATCAAGTCATCCTCCTCCGCGCGCGGATCTGGAATGACTTCATAAACCTTTCTCGTGATTAAGGATGCTTCGTAGTCTGTGTTGTCAATGCAAAGGGCAAATTGTCTTTCACTCATAAGTTGATATAGGCATTATATAACAAAACAGGCAACCGCTTTTCAATGGTCGCCTGTTGCGTTTTGCGTTGGTCGAGTGGCGGCGGGATTTCGATACGCCGCTTCGCGGCTACTCAATCACCGCCGCCGTATCGAGACCACGTTTTGCTTTATTCTTTCACTTCACCATCAATCACATCGCCGTCACTTGGCGGAGTGGACGGTCCGCCCCCTTGCGCCTGTCCCTGTCCCTGTCCCTGCGGCTGACCCTGGGCATAAAGCTGCTGGCTCAACGCGTGGAAGGCATTCTGAGCGTCGTCCGTGGCTTTCTTGATGCGGTTCAAGTCATCGCTTTGCGCGGCCTGCTTGAGGTCGTTGATCTTGGCTTCGATGTTCGAGCGATCATCGGATTTGACCTTATCGCCCAGCTCGCGCAGAGTCTTCTCGAGTTGATACGCCATGTTATCTGCGTTGTTCTTCGCTTCGATCAACTCACGGTGCTTCTTGTCTTCGGCTTCGTGCTGACGGCCTTCCTGCACCATGCGATCAATATCGTTCTTGTTCAAGTTCGTCGAAGCCGTGATGGTCACCTTCTGTTCCTTGCCGGTGGCTTTATCTTTGGCGGTCACATGCAGAATGCCGTTGGCATCAATATCGAACGTCACCTCAACTTGCGGGATGCCGCGCGGCGCAGGCGGAATTCCATCCAATCGGAATCGCCCCAGCGACATATTATCGCCAGCCATCGGTCGTTCGCCCTGCAGGACGTGGATGTCCACCGCGGTTTGATTATCCGCGGCGGTGGAATATGCCTCGGTCTTGCGGATCGGAATCGTCGTGTTGCGTTCGATCATCTTGGTCATCACGCCGCCCAACGTCTCGACGCCGAGCGAAAGCGGAGTCACATCCAGCAGCAAAATGTCCTTGACTTCGCCGCCGAGCACGCCGCCCTGGATGGCCGCGCCGACCGCGACCACTTCATCGGGATTGACTCCCTTGTTCGGCTCTTTGCCGCTCGTCAGCTTGCGAACCAGATCCTGCGCCATCGGCATGCGCGTCGAACCACCGACCAAAACCACCTCGTCCAGATCAGACGGCTTCATGTTGGCATCCGCCAGCGCGGCCTCAAAAGGTTTGCGGCAGCGATTGAGCAAATCTTCGGTCATCTGCTCGAACTTGGCGCGGCTCAACTTCAATTGCATGTGCTTCGGCCCGGATGCGTCCGCGGTGATGTATGGCAGATTGATCTCGGTTTCCATCACGGACGATAATTCGATCTTGGCCTTTTCCGCGGCCTCGCGCAGACGCTGTAATGCCTGGCGATCATTGCGCAGGTCAATGCCCTGCTCGCGCTTGAATTCATCCGCGGCCCAGTTGACAATGCGTTGATCCCAGTCATCGCCGCCGAGATGTGTGTCGCCGTTCGTGGCTTTGACTTCGATCACGCCTTCGCCCACTTCCAGCACCGACACATCGAACGTGCCGCCGCCCAGGTCGAAGACGAGAATCTTTTCGTTCTTCTTTTTATCGAGTCCGTAAGCGAGCGCGGACGCCGTCGGTTCATTGATGATACGCATCACTTCGAGACCCGCGATCTTGCCTGCATCTTTCGTAGCCTGACGCTGGCTGTCGTTAAAGTACGCGGGAACTGTGATGACGGCTTGCGTGACGGGTCCGCCGAGATACGCTTCGGCATCCGCTTTGAGTTTCGCCAGGATCATGGCGCTGATTTCCTGCGGGCTGTATTCGCGGCCCGTGACCGGGATTTTCACCTTTACATCGTCCGCCGTTCCCTGGACCACTTCAAACGGAACCATCTTGCGTTCCACTTCGGTCTCTTCATAATGACGGCCCATGAAACGCTTGATGGAATAGATCGTGTTCTCTGAATTTACAACAGCCTGCCGCTTCGCAGTCTGGCCGACGAGGCGTTCGCCATTTTTATTGAACGCCACGACGGACGGGCATAAACGCCCGCCTTCCGCAGTCGAGATGACAGTCGGCGTGCCGCCTTCCATGACGGCTACAACGCTGTTGGTCGTCCCCAGGTCAATGCCAATGATTTTTCCCATAGCTCACACTCCTCGTGTTCACATATCATTGCGAGGAAAGAAATGACGAAGCAATCTCGTGTTTGATGCTTGCTGAGATTGCCACACTGAGAGAACACAGTGCTTCGTCGTGACGCTTTCAGCGCCACTCCTCGCAATGACATTCGAAATTTTGCATAGCATACACGAGGGATGCAAGAAAAACGTTAACGGTATGTAGAAAAAATATCAGCCCCAGCCCCCTCTGTCCTTCGGACACCTTTCCCAAATACGATGATTCACATTTTGAATCTGTATACAAAATTTTGATTGTCGTATTTGGGGGAGGCTGGGTGGGGGCTATTATGGTTCACTCACTTTCACCCAATCGAATGCGGCGGTGAAAGGAACGCTTTGAAACGATGACGCAGAGATTCCAATCTTGCCTTGCTGCAGGCCATACTTCTGCTCATCCCATTGCCGCATTTGAACCCCATTGATGAACGGCGTCAGCACATTGCCCTGGCAGAGCAAACCGATTTCATTCGTCCCACTTTGGATTTTGGATGAACTGCTTTTGAAAACCGGCATATAACGCGCCACACCTTGAGTCAGCCAGTGACCAAATAATATTGTATACGTCTGATCGGCATAAATGTTGAATTCATACCAGCCGTTCCTTTCACTATAACGGCAAACGATGCCTACCGCGCCGTCATTTCCCGCGCGGACTTCGACCTTTGCATCCACGCGGACATCGGCGTAGTCCGGGCCGCCGTATAACGCGTACGCCCATTGATTCGACGCCGGCAGATCAAAGACGAGAGCGCCCGCTTCCACGCTCGGACCCGGAAACGGGTTCCCGTTATCAACTTGCATAAACGCCCAATAAGGCAGACTCCCGTTAAACTCTTCGGTGAAGTCGCGCGGCGCGGGCGCGAGAGTCGCTGTCGGCGCGGGAGTTGGCGGAACAACGCTCGGAGTAAGCGAAGGCTCAGTTGTCGGCGTGACGTTTGAAGTCGGGGTCAGTTGCGGAGGCAACGCGGTCGTGGATGAACAGGCCGCGACGACCAACATCAAAAAAAAGAGCGCAAAACTTTTTCGAATCATAATGCCTCAATGATAACAAAAACGTACGACCATGAGATCGTACGTTCGAGTGGAGATGGCGGGAATCGAACCCGCGTCCGAAAGAATCGACCCTCGGAAATCTACGAGCGTAGCCTGCCGAAGTGAGTCACCGCAGGGATCTCGGCGGGCAGGTAACCCTGCGGCCATCCGCTGATCTTGGGCGCATGTAGCGGAGTCATGCGCGGCACTCTGCCTTTGTCTCGCCCAATCCGTCACCGGGCGGAGATCGGGGACGGCGGACGTGGCGCCCTCAGGCGCCAGCTGTCATGCGGATCGTTTATGCAGCGAGGGGCATAGCAGCATAGGAAGTGCGGTTGGCACTTAAAGTTTTGCGCTGATTTTACGAGTTCGGCGCCGCTCGGCTCGCATTCCGGGACCAGCCTCTCCCGTCGAAGCCTGTCATCCCCAAAAGGTGGGAGACTTTCCCCGCAGAGCCGGGGACTTTCCCGTTGCGATTTGCATTATAGCACCGGTGTGTTAGAAAATTGTTATAGCAGTACAATTCAGTCGTACAGCTTGCCCGAACATTGTCTTTATGCTAGACTTCAAATGGATGTGAGGACACATGCCCGAAAGAATCCTGATCATTGATGATGACGTTGACACCCTGCGGCTGGTGGGACTCTTGTTGCAAAAACAGGGTTATTCGATCAGCGCGGCGACAAACGGCGAACAGGGGCTGGCAAAAGCGTTGACCGAAAAGCCGGATATTATCCTGCTTGATGTAATGATGCCCGATATGGACGGTTACGAAGTTGCGCGCCGACTCCGCAAAAATCCAACCACGAAATCAACGCCGGTATTGATGTTCACCGCGAAAGGCCAGTTGGATGACAAGGTCACCGGCTTCGAGGCCGGCGCGGACGATTATTTGACCAAGCCAACCCATCCGGCGGAATTGCAAGCGCATATCCGCGCCCTGTTGACGCGCGTCGGCGCAAGGAATGTGGAAGAGATGGAAACCGCGCAGCATGAGCATCACGGACGGGTCATCGGCGTACTGTCTGCGCGCGGCGGCCTGGGCGTCTCGACGTTTGCGTCCAACCTGGCGGGTGCGCTCTTCACCCGGACGCAGTCGGATGTCATCCTCGCTGAATTGACCCCCGGTCAGGGCACGCTCGGAATGGATCTGGGAGCGCCGCAGCAAAAAGGCTTGAATGAACTTCTCAGCGGCACGCCGGCGGAGATCACGCGTGAAAAGGTAAATTCGCTCCTTGTCCCGCATAACTCGGGCTTGAAACTATTGCTGGCATCCGAAAACCCGCGCGACATTCAGCTAAGCAATCAAACCAGTCATTATGAGATTCTGGTGGCCCGCCTGGCGACGCTGGCGCGCTTCATCGTTCTCGATCTCGGTTCAGGCCTGCCGCCCTTCGTGCAGAAAATCCTTCCGTTGTGCGCGGATCGAATCATCATTGTGGAGGGATTGCCGAACACCATTGCCCATACCAAAATGCTGATGGATGAGATAACCAACCTGGGGATTGACCAGCTGGGCATCAGCGTGATTCTGAACAACCGCATCCGCTCAGAAACGCAGATGCCGTGGACCGAAGTTCAAAAGAGTCTTGAACACTCGATCACCACCACGCTGACGCCCGCGCCTGAAATGTTCATGGCTGCCACGCGCTTGCACATGCCGGCCATCTTCTCACAGCCTACGAATGTTACTTCCCAGCAAATCCTGAAAATTGCCGATCAGATCCTCGAGCGGGAAAAAGTTAAATGACATCTTTTCCGGCATCGGTCAGGGACGGGATCGGGTTTGCTGCCGAATTGTTTAGCAAAGCAGGGCGCGCCGTTGTCCTGACCGGGGCGGGGATTTCCACGCCGTCGGGCATTCCCGATTTCCGTTCCGAAGGAACCGGTTTATGGTCCCGCGAAGAACCGATGGAAGTCGCTTCGCTGAATACCTTCCGCACGAATCCCGAAAAATTCTACGCGTGGTTCCGCCCGCTGGCGAATCAAATCTTCGGCGCGAAGCCGAATCGGGCGCACCTGGCATTGGCCGAACTCGAAGGCAGCGGACGCATCCGCACGATTGCCACACAAAATATTGATCTTCTCCATCAAAAAGCCGGATCGAAAAATGTGATCGAATTGCACGGTTCGTTGGCGACTCTCTCGTGTACCCAGTGTTTTCAACAAGTGGGGTCATTTTCTTATCTCGAACCGTTCGTTGAAAAGGGTGAAATTCCCCATTGCCCCCATTGCGGCGCGGTGCTCAAGCCGGACGTGATCCTGTTCGGCGAGCAGCTTCCGCAAAGAGCCTGGTTCGATGCGCAGCGCGCCAGCCGTGACTGCGACTTGATGATGGTCGCCGGGTCTTCGCTCGAAGTGCTGCCGGTCGCCGGCCTGCCAATGCAGGCGCTGGATCGCGGCGCGCATTTGATCATCGTCAACAATTCACCCACGTATCTCGACGTGCGCGCCGATGCCGTTGTGCAGGGCGATGTGGCCGATATTATTCCCGCAATTGCAGAGCAGGTAGAAAATGGCTGAAATCAAAACGGAGCGCCTGGATGGATATCGCCGCCTGATCGAGATTGCCCGCGATCTCGCTTCCACCCTCGACCTGGATATTCTGCTCGAACGAATCGTGCGCGCCGCGGCTGAAGTCAGCGGCTCGGAAGCGGCTTCGATTCTCCTTTACGACAATCTCACACAGCAATTGTATTTCCAGGTGGCGACCAATCTCGACGAACCCACCACGCGCGGCCTGGTTGTTCCGTTGGAGGGAAGCATTGCCGGCTGGATTGTCGTCAATCGCAAATCCGTGCGGATCGTCAATGCGCGGGAGGATCCGCGCTTCTTTGGCGCCGTGGATCAGTTGACCGGCCGCCCGACCCAATCGCTGCTGGGCGTGCCGTTGATTACCAAGAATAAAGTGGTCGGCGTGCTGGAGGCGTTGAACAAGGAACGCGGCAAATTCACGGAAGGCGACGAATCGATGCTGTCGGTTCTCGGCGCGCAGGCGGCGGTGGCCATCGAGAACGCGCGCTTGTTCCAGCAATCCGACCTGATCTCGGAATTCGTGCACGAACTCCGCACACCGCTGGCATCGTTGAGCACGGCAACCTACCTTTTGCTGCGGCCGGAAATGTCGCGCGAGCAGCAGGAACAGATCATCCACAACATTCACGGTGAAACGCTGAGGCTCAATTCGCTGGCATCCTCCTTTCTCGATCTGGCGCGCCTCGAATCGGGACGCGTGCAATTCCACAAGACCAACTTCAACGTTGCGGATTTGCTCTTCGAGTGCAAGGACATCATGAACTCGAAGGCCGAGGAGGAAAATATCCAGATCCACATCGAATCACCGGAAGGATCGCCCGCTTTCGAGGCCGACCGCGACAAGTTCAAGCAGGTCATCCTGAATCTGCTCAGCAATGCGATCAAGTATAATCATCCAAACGGCACTGTCCTGTTGAAGGCGGAGGCCAGGGAAACTGAATTCTGCATTTCCGTTCAGGATAGCGGCATGGGCATACCGGAAGATGCCATGCCCCACCTGTTCGAAAAATTCTATCGCGTGCGCGAGACGGAAGGCAAAACCATCGGCACCGGCCTTGGACTCTCCATCTGCAAGCAGATCGTGCAGGGACACGGCGGCCGCATGGAAGTCAAGAGCAGGCTCGGCGCAGGAACATCGTTCTGCGTATTCCTGCCGAGGTCCGGGAAGACCATACCGAGACCATGAGGCAAAATTCCCGCATCACGGCGGGAGTTGTCTTGCTTGACAGGAACCATCTGGAAATACCAAACGGGTTTATCGTGAAGGAGCCGTGGATCACTATGACAGGAATCGTGGTCCGGGGCTATCGTGTCGCATCGGGGCCGTCGGAGGATTACCCGTACGGCGCATTGGACAGGCAGAGGCCCATCTTCAAGGCGCGCGGATTCGATTTGAGCGATTACTTCAACGGCACGCTGAATATAGATATTCGTCCGGCAACGTTCAAGTTGATGAAGCCTGAACACACGTTTTACAATGTCGAATGGACGGACTTGCACCCGCCGGAGCATTTTTCGTTCTCACGCTGCAAAGTGATTTTCAAGGATGTTGAGTATGACGGCTGGATTTATTATCCGCATCCGGAGACGAAGATCCGGAACTTCCAGAACCCGTCGTTGTTGGAAGTGATTGCGAAGCCAATTCCGGGGATCAAGTATGGGGATAAAGCGGAAGTGCTGGTGAATTCGAACGAGATGGCAGTTGAAAAAAATCCTGAAACCCCGGGACACGAAGGAACACAAAGAAAAAAACCTTGGTAGTGCTCAAACCAAAGCGATGAAATTTAACGCGAAGTTCACGAATACCTTCCGAGCATGAGGTTGGCGGATGCTGCGAATACATTCGGGCGTCTGCTGCAAAAGGCCTGTTTTCCACGAAGGGCACGAGGTCCACGAAGATTTTTTGTTTTGCATTATGCTGCTGTTTTGCGGGATATTTCTCTCATGGCGCTTTCATTTTCGCAGGGCCATTTTATCTTGACACTGATTTTTTACAGGGGTAAACTCACGGCGCAAATCGAAACCTCGTTAGGCCAGGCGGCTGCATGGTAAACAGGCCATTGTCCTGAAACGTCGAAAGACGCCAAAGGGTATACCAGGTAAAGTCGGATTAAGGCTTTGCTCGATATGGCTGGGACGTACGACGCCCTACGACATGAAGCGCTAAAGCTAAACCAGGAGGTGGTTGTTCTTCCTTGCGTATGTTGACCTGCCTCCTGTGAAATAACGGGAGGCTTTCTTTTTGACTCTGCGCTGGCTGTGCCAAATTCAAAGCGCAGATGGAAAGGAGCGACCGCATGGACTCAGATAGTAAGCGTACGATGTTGCATTGGCGAAATGCTGTGACGCTCCTTCGATCCGTATCTGCAATCTTTCCCATTTGATTATCAGCGCAATGGGGAAAACAACAGGATGTGACGAGCGCCGCCTTTTTGCCTGAGCGAAGGCGGCTTTTGTTTGCCTTCGCATCCCGAACTTGTTGGAGGTCGCAATGACATTTATGGTGAAAGCGCTGAGCCGCTTATCAATTTGCTCACAGGAAAAATTTATCACCCGGTATGAAATCCCGGTCATGCAGACTGTCTATTTTTTCAACCAGGCAGTTCTTCGCACTACGCATGTGGCGCGCGATCAAGTGCCCTTACGCAGTCACCTTCAGATTCCTTTTATTGGCAAATCCCGAATTCCCGGGAGTCGTGATCCGAATATTCAAAAAATCTGGAGGTACGAATGGGATTCTTCGCAACGATTATTAACACACCGCAGCGCTGGATAGGCCCGGCGCGCGGCAGCGGGATCCAGGTCTCGAAAACATTGGTGGAAAGCGCCCGGATGGATTCGTCCGCGGTGCTCGAGAAACTGCACACGACTCAGAACGGTTTGCCGGTTGAGGAGGCCGAAGCCCGCCTCGAACAATATGGCTTCAACGAGGTCGCCAAGGAAAAACATCAGACGTTTTTGATGCGCCTGGTGGATAACATCAAGAATCCGCTGGTGATTCTGCTTTCGGTGTTGGGCGTTGTCTCCTATTTGACGGCGGATATTCCGGGGACGATCATCATCTTCATCATGGTGCTGCTTGGGATCGTCCTGCGCTTCATTCAGGAAAGCCGCGCGGACTCGGCCGCGGAAAAACTCAAAGCCATGGTCAGCACCACCGCGACGGTGATACGCGAAGGCCAGCGCAAGGAGATTCCCCTGCGGGAACTGGTTCCCGGCGATGTGGTGCGTTTGTCCGCGGGCGACATGGTTCCGGCGGATGTGCGCCTGCTTTCGGCGAAGGACTTGTTCCTTAACCAGGCGGCGCTGACAGGCGAGGCCATGCCGGTCGAGAAGATTCCGGCTCCAGTCGAGGATGAGGCGCAGAATCCGCTCGAGATGCAGAGTCTGTGCTTCCTCGGTTCCAACATCGAAAGCGGGACCGGCACGGCGGTCGTTGTCCAAACCGGAAGCGAGACGTATTTTGGCTCGCTGGCCGGCAGCATCGCCGGGCAGCGCCAGGTGACCAGTTTCGACAAAGGCGTCAACGGCTTCACGTGGCTGATGATCGGATTCATGGTGGTCATGGTCCCGCTGGTTTTCATCTTTAACGTCGTAAGCAAGGGGAATTGGATCGAGGCCTTTTTGTTCGCGCTGGCCGTTGCGGTCGGATTGACGCCGGAGATGCTGCCGATGATCGTCACAGTCAACCTTTCAAAGGGCGCCATTTCGATGTCGAAGAAGAAGGTGATCGTCAAGCGCCTGAACGCCATCCAGAACTTCGGCGCGATGGATGTGCTTTGCACCGACAAGACCGGCACGATCACGCAGGGCAAAATTGTTCTCGAGAAGCACATGGATGTGAAGGGCAACCCGAGCGAGCGCGTGCTTCACTACGGTTACATGAACAGTTACTATCAAACCGGCTTGAAGAATTTGATGGATGAAGCCATTCTGAATCACGTCAACCTGAACGCCGATCTGCAAGTGGATGAACTGTACCGCAAGATTGACGAACTGCCTTTCGACTTTCAGCGCAGGCGCATGTCGGTCATCGTGGAAGACAATAAGGGCCGGCACATTTTGATCTGCAAGGGCGCGGTCGAGGAGATCATGCATCTTTCGACGCACGTGGAAGTCAACGGCGAAGTGCTGGAAGTCACAGCCGAACACGATGAGCATCGCAAACAGCGCGTCCGGCAATTGAATTCCGAGGGCTTCCGGGTCATCGCGGTTGCCTATCGCACATTTCCCGGCGACAACGATGAACCGCACTACACGATCAGCGATGAATCGAACCTGACGCTGCTGGGCTACATGGCGTTCCTCGATCCGCCGAAGGATACCGCTTCGGAGGCGCTGGCCCAATTGAGCGCGCACAATGTCGCGGTCAAGATCCTGACCGGCGACAACGACATCGTCACCGCCAGCATTTGCAGGCAGGTCGGCATTTCAGTGGACAACATGCTGTTGGGCACGCCCATCGAGGGCATGACCGATGAGCAGTTGGACGCGGTCGTCGAAACGGCGACGGTCTTTGCCAAGCTCTCGCCCGCGCACAAGGAACGCATCATCCATTCGCTGCATCGCAAAGGTCACGTGGTCGGCTTCATGGGCGACGGTATCAACGACGCGCCCGCCCTCAAGTCCGCGGACGTGGGCATCTCGGTGGACAGCGCGGTGGACATTGCAAAAGAATCGTCCGACATCATCCTGCTCGAGAACAGCCTGCTCGTTTTGGAGGAAGGTGTTCTGGAAGGCCGCAGGGTGTTCGGCAACATCATCAAATACATCAGGATGGCGGCTTCGTCCAACTTCGGCAACATGTTCAGCGTGCTGGGCGCCAGCCTGTTCCTGCCGTTCCTGCCGATGCAGCCGATCCAGGTTTTGACCAACAACCTGCTGTATGATTTCTCGCAAACGTCCATCCCGACCGATGACGTGGACGCCGACTGGCTGGCGCGGCCGCGCAAATGGGAGATCGGCGCGCTGCGGCGCTTCATCCTTTACATCGGCCCGATCAGCTCGATCTTCGACTACCTGACGTTCTTCATCATGCTGTACGTTTTCCGCACCTGGAACAACCCGACGCTGTTCCAGACCGGCTGGTTCATCGAGTCCTTGTTCACGCAGACGCTGATCATCCACGTCATCCGCACGAACAAGATTCCGTTCATCCAGAGCCGGGCGAGCCGCTCGTTGCTGTTGACGTCGCTTGTGATCGTTTTGGTCGGCGCGTATCTGACGATTTCCCCGCTCGCCTCCACGCTTGGATTTGTGGCTTTGCCGCCGCTCTATTGGCCTTTGCTCTTCGGGATGCTTCTCTGCTACATCGTCCTGACGCAGATCGTGAAGATGTGGTTCGTGCGAAGGTTTGCGGATTAGGCGGCTAAGTTGACAGTCACTTTGCGAAGTGATCGTCAACTTTTAGGAATGGCCTCCGGGAAAAATCCCGGAGGTTTGCTTTTTAACGCGCCGTATCAGTTTCAGAAATTGCTGACAATTTCTGAGGTTCAGGAGGGGGTAGATAAAAATAGGCTGAGAAACCCAAATTCATTTACTGATAACATCCTCGATTCCATGCTACACTATTCCCGGAAATGCTCTGCCGCTTACAAAAGGTATTCCTGAACTTGCGTGATGTTTTCGTTCAAGTCATCTGCGCGAAGTGTGCGCAAACGCGACAAATCCATGATATGGATCAAGAGACACTAAAGGAGATTTTTTGATTATGCACGCCACTCATCATAAACAGGGAGCCAGACATTGGCTTTGGACGCTCTCTGTGCCATTGCTGCTGCTGTTCAATGCTTGCGGACCTGCGAATGCCAACGCCACTCCCACGCTGAGCGTTGAGGATATCTTCACGCTGGCGGCCCAAACACTTTCCGCCCAGCAGGCCACGCAATTGGCTCTCACTCCGCCAACGAGCACGCCTCTCCCGCCAACTCCATTGCCCACGCTGCCGCCGCCTTCTCCCGTCGCGACATTTCCTTCCTTTACCACCCCAACGCTGGGAAGTGTTGGAGGCGCCTGCGACAGCGCAATCTATGTTGCGGACGTCACCATTCCCGATGGCACGACCCTGACTCCGGGACAGCAATTCCAGAAGACGTGGAAGCTCCTGAACAATGGTTCCTGCACCTGGAGTTCCAGCTACAGCCTCGCGTTTTCCAGCGGCGATCTCATGGGAGGCACAACGAGCGCCGTGACGGTTCCGGTGCCGCCGGGCAACCAGACCAACATGTCGGTCACTCTCACCGCGCCGTCCACCAACGGCACATACACGGGCACATGGCGAATGCAGAATGCTTCTGGTCAGCCTTTTGGCAACTTCATCACTGTGGTCATCAAGGTTGTTGCCGGCAGCACGGTGACCGCAGGCCCCAGTCCTACATCCGCGCCGGGCATGGTCACGATCTCAGGTACGTTAAATGTTTCTCAATTTACCATCAATTTTTCAAGCGCCAGCAGCACACCCGTTGTCACCTACAATGGAAACAACTACTCCTTTACTGTGCCTATAGGTTGGTCAGGCAACATTTACCCATCCAAAGGAAAGTGGACCTTTAGCCCTCCGAACCAATACTTTTCGAATGTGACTTCGAGTCAGACTCAAAACTTTACAGCGATTACTGACACTCAAACTCCTACTTCTACTCCTACACCCTAACATTACAGCGCAAAGTTAGAGCATTGAGGGTTCTGCTCATGGCTTTTCTACCGTTTTCGCCCTCATCCCCAACCCTTCCCCCGAATGGGGAAGGGAGTCTCCTCTCCCTTTGGGAGAGGGAAAGGGTGAGGGAGAATTGGCAGGGAACGATTGCTCGACCTTGCGCTGTAATACTAAAGTGCGTATGCAAATTCAAAGCCATTCATGGAACGAACCTGGCTCAACAGAGGATGTTGAGCCAGGTTTTTGCTGCCAGGAAGCAGGCCGGGGGTGCGCAACAATAACTTACTCCGCCACGCATCACTTCGTCTTGACCACTATCGTTTTTTTGCAACCCTTTGGCCGCCCGGTTATTCATCTCCAAATGCTGCTATATGGATGTTCGCCGACGATCAGTTTGTTTTCCGCGAATCGCTGCGGACGGTAGATCGAAAGGTCCATAGCCTTTGATTTTCCATCCAGGATCAACTCGGACATGCAAAGCCCGACCGCGGGCGCGGTTTTGAATCCGGTGCCGCTGTGGCCGCAGTCGAGGTAAAAGCCGTCCGGGCCGGCCGCGCCCAGCATCGGATGTTGATCCGGCGTGATGCCGTCATAGCCGCCATGAGCGGAGTGCAGAGCGCCGTTTTCCATGATCGGAATCCGCTGACAAATCCGGTCAATGCCGCGTTCGACGAATCCTTTCTTGGCGTGATCGGTGTCGCTGTCCGGCGATTCGCCCAGCGGATTCCCATCTTCGAGACCGACCAGGGTCAAATTGCCTTCGGGACGAAAATACATTTCGTGGGCGAAATCAATCACAGTTGGATGACTCGGTCCAATCTGAGGCGGGCGGGCCACGAACATCGTGTCGTGACGCCAGGTGTCGTACGGCAAATTAAGTCCGGCCAGCTCGTCGAGCCTGCCCGCCCACGCGCCCGCCGCGTTGACCACGACCGGTGCGAAAAAATCGCCCTGCGTGGTTTGCACGCCTTTGATTTTGCTGTCACCCATGATCCCTGTCACCGCGCAATCCTGGATGAGGTGCGCGCCTTTTTCCTTCGCCGCGTTGACGAAAGCATTGGCCGTGTCGCTCGGCATGGCATACCCGGACTCCGGTTCGTACGCGGCGAATTCAATGTCATCGGTGAAGAACGACGGCGCGAGACGCTTCACATCGCCGGCCTGGATGAGCATGACAGGAACGCCGATCTGCTGGTTCATGGCTACATTGTCCTTCAGCTTTCCGACATCGTCATGCGCCACAAGTTGAATGAAGCCGGTCCGGGTAAAACCTGCATCCCCGCCGACCGTTTCCTTCCAGTTGCGGAAATACCGGAACGAAATCCACGCCAGTTCCGAATCCTGTTTTACGTCATAGTGCATTCGGACGAGTCCGCTCGAGCGGCCGGTTGCCCCCGATGCGATGAATTTCTTTTCTAGCACGGTTACTTCCGCGCCGCGCTTCGCAAGATGGAATGCCAGGCTCGCTCCCTGCACTCCCGCGCCGATGATGATGACATCTGCTGTGTTCGACATACTTCACTCCACGTTCGTGAGGATGACGCGCTTCGCGCACGCGTCTTTCAAGGACTCCGAAACGGACTCCGCCAAACCAGGTTCGACCCGTGCGATCATGTTTCCGCTTATTCGTGCGTCTCTATCCTTTTGATAAGCCATTTGCCGTCGGGCTGGCGGACCCACTCAACCGTGAAAGTTCCACTCGACGCACCGCTTTGATTGTTTGCAAGAAGCGTATATTGCTGTTGAAATGTCCCGGTAAGAGTTACGGTATCTCCGTTTACTTGAGCGGATGTCACCTTCGTTTGATATTGATCAACCCGCACAACACCGTTGAACGATTTCAGAAACGTGCGGATCGCATCGGGACCCTGGGCCTGGAGCTGTCCATTATCATACGCAGCCCCATCGGGTAGATAAAACGATGCAATGGTCTGATAATCCATTTTTTGGACGGCCAGACTATATTGACTCATCATCGCCCGCGCCTCGGATGCAAGGTCCGGCGTGGGAGAAGCCGTGGGGGTGACGGGAGAGGCGCAAGCGGAAAGAGCGATGGATGCAAAAAAGAGAACGATATGGATTTTCATCGTGTTCCTCCGAAAGTTAATGAATTTGTGTAATGATAACTCTTTTCGCTCCAGAACTTATACAGGCATCAGCAGCGATACCTGCTTTGACGGCATTGACCAGCGCGATCATATTGCCGCCGCGCCCGCCGCCGGACATCTTGGCGCCCAGCGCGCCGGCGCTGCGCGCCGCGTCAACCAGGCGATCCAATTCCGGTGATGAGACGGTCATCCCCTTCAGTAATTCGTGATTTTGATTCATCAATTTGCCAATCAATTCCCATTCTCCGTTCTCTATTCTCCTTCTTGCCTCTTTTGCGATCCCGCCGATCTCATCGAACGCCTTTTCCCATTTTTCTTTGTCCGCCTCCCATAGTTTGCGGACATCGCCGACAGCTTCCCTGGTCGGCGCGGAGATTCCGGTGTCGGCGATCATAATTGTAAATGGTTTGCCGACTTTGAAGATTTCAATGGGCTGACCTTTGACAAAGAAAACAGGCCTGGCATAAGTGATAACAGTGTTGTCAATGCCGGAGGGCGTGCCGTGGTGAAGTTTTTCGATCTCGAATGCCATCGAACTTATTTGTTCGTCTGATAACGGGTTGTGGAGGAACGAAGAGAGAGCGCGTATCAATGCGACAGACACCGCCGCGCCGGAGCCGAGCCCGGATGCAACGGGAATGGTGGACGAAATTTTTATTTCAACCCCCTCCCCCCTATCTCCTCTCCCAAAACTTGCCCTGAGCGAAGTCGAAGGGTTGGGAGAGGGGCACAGGGGGGAGGAGACAGGGTGAGGGAAAAACTCACGAATGATGGCGGCCAGCGGATGGTCGGAGGGGAGCGAATTCAGTTCGGCGTGAAGGTCAATATCCGGGGCGTTGATCCAAATCCCTGCGCGGGATGAGTCTGAGACTTCGGCATCCGCATGAACTTGTGCCACAGGGACAGCCAGCGCGGGCCGTCCGTAAACAACAGCGTGTTCGCCAAAGAGGATGATCTTGCCGGGCGCGGAGGCTTTCACGACGAAGGAGGAGAAAGATAAAAGACAGCCAGCACGGCAATCGCCCAAAGGAACAAGGAGACCTGGAAGGGGCGGTCCGTGAGAAGAATCTCTTCGGGCTCGCCTCCGCTTTTTTCGACTTCGATCAGATAAAGATAACGGAAGATGGCGTACATCACGAAGGGAATGGTCAGCATCATGCTGTGATTGGCGGGAACATTCGGGGCGGAGAACGTGTAAAGCGAGTATGCCACGATGGTGGTTCCCGATACAATCATGATGTATTGATCGAGCAATGGAATGGTGTAGCCTTCGAGCACCTTGCGGTGCGAACCGGCATCGTCCGAGAGCAGGGCGAGCTCAGCGCGGCGTTTGCCGAAGCCCAGATAAAGCGCGAGCAGAGTCATCACCACGTACAGCCACGGCGAGAATCGCTGGACATCGATCAAGGAGACACCCCCTTCCACGCGCAGCACAAAGCCAGCCGCGAGAACGAGCACATCGAGGATCGGAATGTGCTTGAGCCAGCGCGAGTAGGCGAGGTTGAGAAGGAAATAGGCTGCCAGAACCAGGTCGAATTCCGGGTCCATCAGAAAGCCTAAAATCAGCGTGACGGCGACCAGTGCGACCCCGGCGATCCATGCGGCGTGGACCGAAAGCTGGCCCGACGGGAGCGGACGATTCTTCTTTGCCGGATGCTGGCGGTCAGCCTCGATGTCAACGATGTCGTTGAAGATGTATACACTGCTCGAGACCAGGCAGAAGAGGAAGAAGCCTGCCAGCGTATGCAGGAAAGCCGAGACATGGAATAACTGCTTATCGAAAACCAGTGCGGCAAAGATAAAGATGTTCTTCGACCACTGGCGCGGGCGCATGGTTTTTAACAGGGCCGTAAGCATGGGGCTATGATAATCCAAATTTGCTTTTCTTTTATATTTTTAGTATTACAGCGCAAGGTCGAACAATCGTTCCCTGCCAATTCTCCCTCACCCTTTCCCTCTCCCGAAGGGAGAGGAGACTCCCTTCCCCATTCGGGGGAAGGGTTGGGGATGAGGGCGAAAACGGTAGGAAAGCCATGAGCAGAACCCTCAAAACTCTAACTTTGCGCTGTAATATTAGGCTCTCCCGTTTTTGCCGGGCAACATCCGCGGAATGCGGCGGACTTTCCGCAGACCTCACAGATCATGCAGAAAAATCTGTGAAATCTGTGGATAAGTTTCGGGTTCATTGGGAATTGCCGTGATGGACCAGCATATTTGGCGGCATGATGTAGGTCAAATTGGCAATTTGACCTACGGCTGGCAGCGCACCACGGCAAGTCCCAGAGAGCCAAGTTTCGGTCCCTCCCGTTAAGCACTGAAGAGCCTATTTTTATTTATGATAGAACCCGGGCTGGAGATGCTTTACGCCCCCTTGCGACCGCCAAACGATCGCCGAATTTGAATTTGTTCCGCAGCGAAATGGGCAAAAACAACCCCAGGCTTCTTCCTGTGTGCCGGAAACCGCAGAGGTTTACACCCGTTTCTATTTGTGGGCCTTCAACCGCGAAAATGGGAATTCGATGCGTCGAGATTACTGAGCAATTCCTCTTTCAACGGGGAGGCGACAGCCGGTTCGCTCTGGTATAGATCGTTCATTTCCTCCAAATCGTCATCCAGATTGTACATTTCATAAGCATCGCTAAAACCATTTCCATAGCCCATGTAATGTATCAATTTATAAGGTCCCTTCCGCATCGCAATCGTTGCCATCTTTAGCGGTGCCGATGCAGGATTTAATTTGGCCTCCACGGAAAAAGTGCTTCGCTGCGGATCGGTCTCTCCTCCCAGGCCGGGCAACAACCTGCCCTCGCTCCATGCCGGGATGGGCAGGCCCGCCAAGTGAAGTAACGTGGGCAGAACGTCAACGCTGTTGGTTGGATCGAAGATATCCACGCGGGACTGCTGGCCGGGCGCTGCGATAATCAAAGGAATATGCAGGATTGGATCGTACATCAGCGGAGTGTCGTGTCCGTCTTCGCCTCTCTCGAACATCTCGCCATGATCCGCTGTAAGGACAATAACGCTTTTGTCGAGAATCCCCGCCTGTTCAAAGGCGTCCAATAGACGGCCAAATTCGAAATCGATATTTGCAATGTAACCATCGTATACGACGCGCCTGGCATCCAAATCGGATTGCGGCTTTCTGTTGTCGCTCAACGGATGGATGGGCTTCGCAACTGCCTGGTACCCGTCTGCATTGAATTTTGAGAGGAAATTCCTGTTGGGCCGATACGGCGCATGAGGCGGCCACATGTGAATATAAGCAAAGGAGGGCGTACTCAGCTTCTTTATTGTTGCGATGACTCCGTTAAAGACATCCTCGAGGCGATAGTAGATTGGATAATTTACCGAATGCGGCAGGCCCTTGGGATATTGTTTATGGTATGCGCTTTCCATCTTTGTGGCCTGATCGAGATAGAAGAGCCTCTCGGGCGTTCCGAATACCAGAGAGGCGGGCGCGCTGTCAACCTTGAATAGAAAATCATCGAAGGAACGATATCCGGCCCCGATATCATTTTGGAACCATTGACCGAAGATTGCCTGCGCGAGGCTGAATGATCCCGGAGCGAGGCGGATATCGATATCCGAGTTGAATTGATTGACTATAAAATTGGCCCAGATGTTCTGCGCAAAGGCGACGCGCTTATATTGATTCCCCATCGCCCTGAAGATGTTATCGCCTGCCAGCTTACGCGTCACCAGCCCGGCTTCGTTGATGGCGCGGTGCGTCCACGGATATAAGCCGGTAAGCAACGACGTTGTGCCCGGGGTCGTAAAATTGCCTGCCGAATAATGCGAATGATAGACAGTTGCCCTCTCTGCAAAGCGGGTGAAGTTGGGAGTTGTGGCGCGGGGATAACCGTAGACGGATAAATTCCTGGCGCTCATCGCGTCGAACAGGATGATAAAGATATTTTCCGGGACCCCGCTTTTTCCCTGCCGGAAGCTTCGCTGGTTGACCAATCTCGAAACAAGTGGGAAGAAAGCCAGGCCGGCCGGTACGAGGGCGGATAACTTCAAGAAATCGCGTCTGCTAAAAGCTGGCATTCAATATCTCCTAAAAGATGTTTCGGATGATCACTATCACCAGCGAAATAATACCTATCGGAAAAAAGATATATGAAAAAATGGTGGCACGGTCAGCGAGGATTTCAAATGCCTTTCGCAAAATCGGGATGCGCCCCGCCAGGAAGGCGAAAAAAATAATGAGGATTGCAACAACAGGGAAGCTGTGAACCAGGGCGCCGGGATAACCCTGCAGCCCGCCGACTGTCAGGGCCACATAAATCGTATATCCAAGACCAGCGATTACCAATGCCGATGCCATGGAAACGAACAGGTCGGCAAACCAGCGTTTCGGCAAGACAATCGTCAGCGCCACAGGAATGCAAAGAACCAGCAGGCTTTCCAGAAGATTCGTAGCCATGCTATAAGCGAACACGGTCGCTATGTCCCCCAGATTTAAGAAAAACAACCAACTGGGCAGTTTCCAATAAAACCAAATGATCGTCCAATCGAAGACGATCAGGGTAATTATTCCATAGACTGCCAGGATTTGCTTGAAGGGGGGAATGCGATTTCTAATTGACATAATTACGTGCAGGGGATTCCATGACTTCTCTATAAAACCTGCCGCTCGATATTATCATAGCGATAAAGCACTGTCAAACAACCCCGAATCTCGAATACAATATCCTTATGCCCAGGACCCGTCTTGACGTGCTGCTCCTCGAACGCGGGCTGGCCGAATCGCGCGCCAAAGCGCAGGCTTTGATCATGGCCGGGCAGGTCCGCGTGAACGGTCAGACCGCGCTCAAAGCGGCAGCTGCGGTCGAGCCTGACGCGACGCTGACGGTTGATTCGGGCCCGCGCTTCGTCTCACGCGGCGGCGAAAAGTTGGACGCGGCTCTCGAAACATTTGGCATAAATGTAAATGGTCTGGTCTGTGCGGATGTGGGCGCCTCGACCGGCGGCTTCACCGATTGTCTGCTCCAGCGCGGCGCGGCCAAAATTTATGCAATTGACGTGGGCAAGGGCATCCTGCACTGGAAACTTCGCAACGACCCGCGCGTCGTTGTCATGGAAGAGACCAACGCGCGCTTTGTCGAATCTCTCCCGGAGCCGGTTTCACTCGTGACGATTGACGCGTCGTTTATATCTTTGAAAATAATTCTTCCTGTGGTAAAGAAGTGGTTCTTTCCTCTTTCTTCTTTCGCAAATGAAGGAAAGATGAAAGAAGAAAGAAGTGATGTAGTCGCATTGGTCAAACCCCAATTCGAAGCCGGGAGAAAAGATGTCTCGCGCGGCGACGGCGTGATCCGCGACTCGAACATTCACAAACAAGTTCTGCTGGATGTGTTGAGCTTCGCACAAGTTCAGGGATTTGGCATCCGCGGATTGATCCGGAGTCCGCTTCTCGGTCCGAAAGGGAACGCGGAGTTCCTGGCGCGGCTGGACAATGCCCTGGATGAAAACCTGAATCTAAATGAGTTGGTTGACCAGGTCCTGCCGGCACCATGATGGACCCAGAAATCGCAAGGGAACCGAAAAGAGTTCTCGTATTCTTTATGTCCTCATGATTGAAAATCAGTTATACTCCCGCACGCCCTGAAAAACTCAGGACCTTCGGCAATGACCTCGCACATCCGCAACTTTTGTATCATCGCACACGTTGACCACGGTAAATCCACACTGGCTGACCGTTTATTGCATTTAACGGGAACCGTTCCCGACCGCGATACAACCGAACAGATTTTGGATTCGATGGATCTCGAACGCGAAAAAGGCGTCACCATCAAAGCCTCCGCCGTGCGGATGAATTACACGGCCAAAGGTGGGGAGGCGTACGAACTCAATTTGATTGATACGCCCGGTCACGTGGACTTCGGCTACGAGGTCAGCCGCGCGCTCAAAGCGTGCGAAGGCGCGGTGCTGGTCGTGGACGCCACGCAGGGCATCGAAGCGCAGACGCTCGCCAATCTTTACCAGGCGCTCGATGCCGACCTTGCCATCATTCCCGTCATCAACAAAATTGATCTGCCTTCGGCGCGCCCGGACGAAGTGGCGGAAGATATCGCGTCCCTGCTCGGCGTGAAAGCCGATGAAGTGATCCGCATTTCAGCCAAGGACGGATTGAATGTGGATCAAGTGCTTGAATCCATTGTCCGGCGCGTGCCGCCGCCGAAGGATGATTCCGCTTCGCGTCTGCGCGCGCTGATTTTTGATTCGCATTACGATTCGTATAAAGGTGTCATTGCATACATCCGCGTCTTCGAAGGTTCGATCAAGCCGACCGACACGCTTCACACGTTTGCCACCCGGGCGGACATGAAACCGGTCGAGATCGGGATCTTCGCGCCGGACATGAAGCCGGTTCAAAATTTGACCGCGGGTGAAGTTGGATATATCGCCACCGGCCTCAAGACCGTCCATGACTGCCGCGTTGGCGATACAATCACACTCGCCTCGGCTCCGGCCCCGGACCCGCTGCCGGGGTACCGCCACCCCAAGCCGATGGTCTTCGCTGGAATTTATCCCGTCGAAGCGGACGATTATCCCGAGCTGCGCGAGTCGCTCGATAAACTCCAGCTCAATGATGCCTCGCTGACATTCGACCCCGAAACGTCGCAGGCGCTCGGCTTTGGATTCCGCGCCGGGTTTCTCGGCTTGTTCCACATGGAGATCGTGCAGGAACGCATCGAGCGCGAATACCTGCTCGATGTTTTATTCACCGCGCCGTCGGTGGAATATGAAGTGCTGATGATCAACGATGAAATCATCACGGTCGATTCGCCAGCCGAATTGCCGGATGACGAGTCAAAGATTGCCGAAATCCGCGAGCCGTGGATGACCATCGAGATCATCACGCCGACCGAATATTACGGTCCGATCATGGATTTGGTCACCAAACGCCGCGGCATCTACAAGAGCCAGGAATATCCCGCGCCGCACCGCGTCCAGCTTGATTTCGAGATTCCGCTTTCCGAGATCATCGTGGATTTCTTCGATGAATTGAAATCGCGCACGAAAGGTTATGCCTCGCTCGATTATCAATTCCTCGAATATCGTCCCGACGAATTGCAGAAGCTGGAAATCCTCGTCAATGGCGAACCCGTTGACGCTCTCGCGGCCATCGTCCACAAGAAGGACGCGTACCACAAGGGCCAGCGGATGATCACGAAGCTGAAGGAAATCATCCCGCGCCAGTTGTTCGATGTCGCCATCCAGGCCTCGGCGGGCGGACGCGTGATCAGCCGCGCCAACGTCAAAGCCACGCGCAAAGACGTTCTGGCGAAATGCTACGGCGGCGACATCACGCGCAAAAAGAAATTGCTGGAAAAACAAAAACGCGGCAAGAAACGCCTCAAGATGGTTGGCAACGTGGAAATTCCACAGGAGGCGTTCATGGCTGTGCTGAAACTGGAAGAGGAATGATTTATTTATGGTAGGGGCACAGCGAACCATAAGAGGTTTTGGCGATGGATCGTTTTGCTGTGCCCCCAACGGAGAAATATGAAAGATATCAAACATTGGCTTCCCGGCGCGATCATCAGCATCCTTGCCGTTGCCGCCATTCTTTATTTCGTTGATCTAAGACGACTCGTCGAAGCCATCCGCAGCGCGAATTATTGGCTGCTGGCAGTTTCAGTGGTCATGGGGATCATCTGGCTGCTGATTCGCACAGTTACCTGGCGCACCATTTTGCAGGAAAAGGCCTCGTTGAAAGATACGTTTCTCGTGTTGTGCGAAGGATATTTCTTGAACAATGTCCTGCCATTTCGCCTTGGAGAGATTGGCCGGGCCTTTTTGCTGGGACGCAGAGCCAACCTCCATTTCATGGAAGTCCTGCCGACCATCATCCTCGAGCGTTCATTCGACCTGGCGTTCTCCGCTGCCATTTTGTTGAGCGCGCTTCCGTTTGTCATCAATTCGTCCGGCGCAGAAGGCATTTCGATCGTCGTTGGAATGGTGGTTGGGCTTGGGGTGCTGGCTTTGTATATCCTGGCCCGCAACCGTGATTGGGCGATCCGACAGCTGCATCGTTTGCCCTGGGTGGAAAAAGCCGGCGCGCATTTTCTTCCTCCATTCTTCGATGGCCTTTCCATTTTGACGGATGGATGGCGTTTCTTGCGGACCCTGGGTCTTATGACCTTCAACTGGGCATGGGCCGTCGTTCAGTTTTATATCACCCTCCGGGCATTTTTCCCTTCCGCGCGATTGCCGTGGGCGCTCTTTGGACTTGGAGCGGCCGCGTTCGGCGGCGCTGTCCCCTCGGCACCCGGCGCGGTCGGAACGTATGAGGCCGCTTTGGGCGGAGCGTTGACCCTCGTTACATCGGATGAAGCGCGCTCGGTCGCGGTCGCGATCACGGCACACCTGCTGAACTATATCCTGATGGCGATCCTCGGTATTTACGCCCTTTCCACAGAGGGCGAGACACTGTCCGGGATCTATCACAAGCTTATTGATTTCCGGGCGAGGAACGAAACGACGGAATGATCCCGCTTTACGATACCCTGCATTCGCGCAGGTTTCCGATTGTAAATTGGCTGCTGATCGCGCTGAACTTTATCGTCTTCTTCTACGAAATCAGCTTGAGTTCCTCTGCGCTCAACAAATTGACCTTTGTCTGGGGGCTGGTCCCGCGGCAGTTGATGGAACATCCGCAAGCCGCATGGATAACAATTTTTACTTCCATGTTTTTACATGGCGGCTGGTTCCACATCCTCAGCAACATGTGGGTGCTCTTCATCTTCGGCGATAACATCGAAGACCGGATGGGGCACGCGCGTTATCTGTTTTTTTATTTGCTGAGCGGCGTGGCGGCCGGGCTGCTTGAGTCCTATGTGCTGCCAGCCAGCAATGTGCCAATGATCGGAGCCAGCGGCGCGATTGCCGGTGTGCTGGGCGCTTACCTGATTTTGTTTCCGCAGGCGCGTATTGCCAGCATCGTGCCGATCATCTTTATCTTCACGATCATCGAAATCCCGGCTGTGATATTCCTGTTGTTCTGGTTCGTGCTGCAATTATTTTCCGGTTGGACGGCGCTGGCCGGCGCGGCGGGCAGCAGCGGAGTCGCGTGGTGGGCGCACGTGGGCGGATTCATATTCGGGATGCTGGCCGTCAGACTTTTTGCTCAACGCCGCACACTTTATTATCAGCAATAAAATGTAACAAAGGAGTTCGCATGGCCCGAAATGTTCTTGTCACGGGGGGCGCTGGATTTATCGGATCGAATTATGTGAATCGCCTGTTGAAGCGCGGCGAGAATGTGACCATCTACGACAATTTTTCCCGCGCAGGCGCAAAGCGCAATCTCGAATGGCTGCAGTCGGTTCACGGCGGGAAATCATTTAACGTGATCGTTGCGGATGTGCGCGACGCGGACAAAATAACGGAAGCCGCCCGCGGGTCCGATGTGATCGTTCATCTCGCGGGACAGGTGGCGGTCACCACGTCGGTGACCGATCCACGCTCCGACTTTGAATCCAACGCGTTCGGAACGTTCAACGTTTTGGAAGCCGCGCGCGCCTCGGGACGCAATCCCATTTTCATTTATGCTTCGACAAATAAAGTCTATGGCGGAATGGATGATGTGAAGATCATCGAAGAGCCGACGCGCTGGCGTTACGCGGATTTGGTGAACGGCTGTCCCGAAACCCAGCCGCTCGATTTTCATTCGCCGTATGGATGTTCAAAGGGCGCGGGTGATCAGTACAGTCGAGACTATGCGAGAATTTATGGATTGCGGTCTGTAGTCTTTCGTCAATCCTGCATTTACGGACCGCGCCAGTTTGGGATCGAAGACCAGGGCTGGGTGGCCTGGTTTGTCATCGCCGCCGCGGCCGGACGCCCGATCACAATTTATGGCGATGGCAAACAGGTGCGCGATGTGTTGCATGTGGATGATTTATTGAATGCTTACGATGCGGCAATTGAGAAAATTGATGCTGCCGCCGGAAAAGTCTTCAACGTCGGCGGCGGCCCACAGAATGTACTATCGGTGTGGGCGGAGTTCGGGCCGATGCTCGAAAAATTATTGGGAAAGAAAATCCCTGTCGGGCGCGGCAACTGGCGCCCCGGCGACCAGCGCGTCTTTTATGCCGATGTCAGCAAAGCCAGACGCGAGCTGGGCTGGAGTCCGAAGATTGGAGTGGAGGAGGGAGTCCGAATGCTGTTTGAATGGGTGAAAGAAAATCAGAATTTGTTTTAGGTTGAATAGAATCTATGCTTGATTGACTATGAACTTCTTCGCGTCGTTTATTCCACTGCTTGTCTTTTTGCTCTTATGGGGAATCTTTTACGAATCACAGAGTGAATGGCGTATCTCCTTCCTGGCGGCTGCAGTAACCTGGACAATTTTACTTGTCGCCACTACAGAACTCTTGAGCCTGTTTAAAGCAATTTCATTTTGGCCGTTGCTTGGGGCTTGGGGTCTATATCTGCTTGTCGCATCCCTTGTATGGGCCAGGGTCGTTGGAAATCCCAAAAACTTAATCAAAGGCATCACGATCAGGCTATCGGAAATATCGCGCTTTGAAATTTTTCTTCTGAGCGGAATTGCTTTTATCGCGGGCATTATAGGCCTGATTGCCTGGAAGGCACCACCCAACACCTGGGATTCGATGACCTATCACATGGCACGCATTATGCACTGGATTCAGGATGGGAGTGTGGCCTACTATCCTACATCAATCATTCGGCAACTATACATGAACCCAGGCAGTGAGTTTATCATTCTGCATTTCCAAATCCTAAGCAATGGAGATCGCCTTGCTAATTTTGTCCAATGGTTCAGTATGGTTGGCAGCGCCATTGGCGTTTCCCTAATTGCCAGGGAGCTTGGCGCGAATCGTCGGGGTCAGATATTCAGCGCTGTTGTCAGCATGACAATCCCGATGGGGATTCTTCAGGGTTCGAGCACACAGAATGATTATGTTGTCTCGTTTTGGTTGGTCTGCTTTGCCTACTGGGCATTCGTCTTAAAAAGAGAAGGAGGCGTTTGGAATTCACTCGCCACAGGGGCGTGTCTCGGCCTCGCTGTTTTGACCAAATCAACGACCTATGTTTATGCATTTCCTTTCTTGGTATGGATGAGTTTTTCGATCCTAAAAACATATCGCGGTGAAGGTGTCAAGCTCCTGGCATTTGTTGCTTTGTTCGTTTTATTGATCAACCTTGGCGCTTATCTTCGCAACTATGACCTGTTTGGCAATCCGTTGGGCGTACGGCAGGAAATCTCCCCGGGAATTTATACAATCTCAGATCAATATTCAAATGATATCTTTTCAATCCCCGAATTGTCATCGAATGTCGTTCGAAACATCGCTGTTCACTTTGGTACTCCATTCGACAATGCAAATCGCATCCTTAACACGGCTGTCAACCAATTCCACAAAATAATAGGTATTTCTTCCAGTGACCCACGAACAACCTGGTCTGGAATGACATTTTCCATACAGAGAATGTCATTGTACGAGGGTAACGCCGGCGATCCCCTCGATATTTTGCTGATGATGATCGCTCTTGTTCTTGTGCCGTTTCAGCCTGAATTTAGAAGGAAAACGGCCTCATATTTGCTTTCCCTACTGGTTGCCTTTTTACTCTACAGTCTTGTGCTAAGATGGCATCCTTGGGAAAGTCGCTGGCAGCTGCCGCTATTCATCTTGTGGTCCCCCATGATCGGAACATTAATCTCTGAATTTCGAAAGGAAACAACCAGGGTCGCCATCATATCACTGCTGCTTTTTGGGGCGCTACCGTGGGTGTTTTTCAATCAAACACGCCCTTTCTTTGGCCCTCAAAATATTTTTAGAATCGATCGGGATCAGCAATATTTTTCAAGTCAGCCATCAATCGAAATGTCCTACCCCAGAACAGTGTACCAATTGACAAATTATCGATGCGACCATATCGGCCTATATCTAAGCGAGAATGACTGGGAGTACCCTTTTTGGGCATTATTGCGACAGGAAATCGGGAACAACGTGCTTATCGAAGATGTCAACGTCAATAATGTTTCAGCTGTAAAATATGGCAGCTTCCCTGAATTCGTTCCGTGTGCAATCTTGGTTGTTTCTAACAAGTCAGTAAGTAATCTTCAAGTTGAACATGTTCAGTATAACGAAGCTTGGTCGTCAAAAGATGTTTCCATTCTTTTGCCCAAATGAGTCTGCTGTGAAAGCTTGACAGGTCGTTTATTGCCCACACCTCGCAGATTGATGTACGCAAGAAGCAAAATTGAGCAATGGAGTTGCGTGCGTTGGGGAACAAAATCATGAAATTCCGTTACAGACTGCTGAAATATCATACCGCCAGGTTTTCCTTGCTGTCATCTGTCCTGACACACGACAATGCTGTTGATATCACCAGTATGACCAATAATGCAGGGAGGTTGTTTTGTATGATGGGCGGCTTGTTCTCGTAAGAATATAAAGTTGAGGAATAGGCAATCGAAAGGATAAAAGCGGACATCATAATAAGGATGCTGTTTTTCCCTTCTTTGAGGGGAAGAATATTGGGCACAGAGAAAATAATGCACGCAGGAAAAAAGGACAATTTGTAGTCAAAGCTAATTGTGGGAAGTATATAAGCTCCGATTGCGCATGTCAAAAAAACATAGGCATCAAAGCCCTTCGAGTTCTTTCTATATGCCTGCCAGAGAACTATGATAAAGCAAAGAACAAAAACCGTTACGAACAGCGACTGAAGTATCCAGCTATGAGCAAGTAATATTGATACCATGCGCCTGTCGAGAAACGGATAAGTGAGCGATCTGGTCGTCAGGAAAAACAATGTGAAGGATTGGGTGGAGAGATTAAAGGGTACGCCGCCGATACTAGCGCTATTTGAATTTAGTGAATTCATTGTACTCAGGATTGGGCTTGTTCCTAAAATAAACAAAGCGAGGATATTGAAGAGCCCCAGTCCAATGAGCCGCTTGATATTTTGTTTCCAGCTGTGCCAATCTTCCACCAGCACAAGGGCAAAAATGGCGGGAAAGAGCTTCAATTGCACTGAAATGGAGAACAACAAGTATGCGAGCCATCTGTATTTTGGCCGGCGGTGAAACAGATAAATGGAAGCCAGGCAAAACATCATGGCGATGGTGTTCCACTGGCCCCGCTCCAGCTCAAATTGGAAGCCGTATGAGATAATCCCGGAGATAAAGATCAACAGAGTGAAAGCATCTATTTCCCTTGAATTATTAATCAGCCGGGGCAGCGCCAAAGTACTTAAGATATAACAGCCCAGAGTGACGAATGTGATGACCTCGTAACCGACTTTGCTGCTCAGATATGCGAACGGGGAAAAAAAGAAGAGCGTGAATGGGGGATAAAGGGTTGGCAGGGCTTTACCGGTATAAACCCAATAAGTGGCTAAAGATGCAATGACCCTGAAATCGTGGCCTATCGGAGTAATAACAGGAAGATATTGGCGGAACTGCATCGTCAGGGAGGGGTCAAAAAAAATAGGACGCATGAAGAAGAGGATAAAAGTAATGAAAAAGCCGAGAGACACCCAGATCATGATGGGCAAGCTCAAAAGCCAATTGCTCGCTCTCCGCCAAAAAATATTGATCATTTCTGCTGGTCTTTTCCTTCCTTGGTCGTGATCGTAAAGGGCCTTTGCACGTTCAAAATATTTCCGCGACCGCTTCCCATTGGGGGATTATACAGGATAGCGGCCCGGAATTGCACGTTTGCTTCTTCACCTGTGCGTTATAATCTCCCCGCTTTATGAAAATCCTTACTGTCTTGACTTATTACCGGCCCCACACATCCGGTCTGACGATTTATGCCGAACGGCTGGCCCGCGCTTTCATTCAGCGCGGACATCAGGTCACGGTGATGACCACGCAATACGACAAGTCCTTGCCGCGCGAAGAAATGATGGATGGCGTGAAAGTCCTGCGCGTGCCGGTGGCGTTTCGTTTGAGCAAAGGCGTCATCGCGCCGACGTTTGGCTGGGTCGCGACCAGGCTGGTTGCGGAACACGATGTGGTCCAGATGCACCTCCCGCAGTTCGACGCGCCCGGCGTGGCTTTTCGCGGACGGCTCTTCGGCAGGCCCGCCATCCTGACATATCACTGCGACATCAAACTTCCGCCCGGGTTGTTCAATCGCCTCGTCAATCTCGTCGTCCAGTGGCAGAACAACATGGCGGCTGTGTTGTCGAATCAGATCGTGACGTACACCCAGGATTACGCCGATCATTCCGCTTATCTCTCGCGCTATAAATTCAAACTGCGGACGATCCTTCCGCCCGTTGAATTGCCCGCTGCGAACCGGGCCGCGACCCGGGAGTTTGCAGAGGCGCATCTTTCCGGACGTAAGCCGGCCATCGGTATGGCGGCCCGCTTCGCCGCTGAAAAGGGAGTCGAGGTCCTGCTCGACGCGCTGCCCTTCATCTTGGAGAAATATCCGAACGCGCTGGTTCTGTTCGCGGGCACCTATCAAGATGTGATGGGCGAGCAGGCTTACTTTGATCGTCTGATGCCGCGTATTCGTGAATATGAGGCTCAAGGTCATTGGAAATTCCTCGGTAATCTCGATCCGACTCGAATGGCCGCGTTCTATCCCAATCTCGATGTGCTGGTCGTGCCATCCTTGAATTCGACCGAAGCGTTCGGACTTGTACAAATCGAAGCCATGATGAATGGCGTGCCGTGTGTTGCATCGGCATTGCCCGGTGTGCGAATGCCCGTCCAGATGCACGGCATGGGACGCGTGGCACAGATCGGCGATTCGAAAAGCCTGGCCGAATCGATTCTGGAAATTTTAGATGACCCGAAAAAATTCTGCGGCGACCCGGCGGCGATTGCAAAACAATATGACCCCGATACCGTCGCAGAAGAATATGAAAAATTGTTCGAGAGTTTGATGGGGAAGAAATGAGCGATCTCAAAACGCAAAACGTAAAACGTAAATCGAACATCGAATATCGAACGTCGAATGTCGAACATCGGGCATCGAAAGATTTTCTTTTTTTTCAATTACGCGACCTGCCTTATTTCCGCGCGTTCCTGCGCGCGGTCGAATCGACGTATTATCAGGATTTGCCTCTGCCCGCGCCGGTCTATGACGTGGGCTGCGGTGACGGACATTTTGCCTCGCTGACGTTCGGGCAGAAGATTGATGTCGGCCTCGATCCGTGGCACGGACCGATTCACGAAGCCAAAACTCACGGCGCGTATAGATCATTGGTCGAAGCCGACGGCGCGCGCTCGCCATTTCCGTCGAATTATTTTGCGAGCGGATTCAGCAACTCGGTGCTGGAACACATTCCGCATATCGACGCGGTGTTGGCCGAGACCGCCCGCGTTTTAAAGAAAGGCGCGCCGTTTTATTTCTGTGTGCCGAACACGCGTTATCTTTCCGAGCTTTCGATCTCACGTGTGCTTGGAAAAAATTACACGGAATGGTTTCGCAAAATCTCGCGCGTCTCCCATGCCGATGAGCCAGACGTCTGGAAAAAACGTTTGGAGAACGCGGGCTTTGAACTTGTGCGCTGGTGGCATTATTTTTCGCCTGCCTCGATGCGCGTGTTAGAATGGGGACACTATTTTGGTGTCCCATCGGTGGTTGCGCGCGTGCTCACGGGCCGCTGGATCATCGCACCGACGAAATGGAATCTGTGGCTGACCGAACGCTTTGTAAAAAAGTACGCGTCGCCGCAGCCCATCGAGAACGGAACCTTTACTTTTTATATTGCGAGAAAACGGTAAACGATATTCGATAATTCGAACATCGAGTATCGAATAACGAATTTCGGATCCCCATGTCCTTCGACGAAAAATATTTTTCCACACACACTTATCAAAACATTTCCTTTGCCAGGTTCAGCCAGTATTGGTGGTCGAATCGATTCTTTGCGATGCTGGCGCGCCGCTATGGACGGCGCGGTTCGCGTCTGCTCGAGATCGGTTCGGGGCTTGGACACCTCGTCGGCCAGTTGGAGGATGACTTCGACACCTTCGGGCTGGATTTGAATCATTGGGCGGTCGCCCGCTCGAAGTCCGAGACGAAGCGGACTCAATTGCAGACAGCCAGCGCGCAGGAGCTTCCGTTTGGTGATTCGACTTTTGGCGTGGTCCTCATCAAACACATCGTCGAACACCTGCCGGACCCGGCGCGGGCGATCCGCGAAATCAGCCGCGTCCTCGAACCAAACGGAATCCTGATCCTCGCCACACCGAATCTGGATTCACTTCTCAAGCCTTTGAAGGGCGATCAATGGATTGGTTATCTCGACCCGACTCACATTTCGCTCAAGCGGCCGGATGAATGGCTTGATTTGATTCGAAGCGCGAACTTCAGCCCGCTTAAAATATTTGCGGATGGATTTTGGAACGTGCCTTACATTCCGCGAATCCCAAATGCGATTCAAAAATTGTTGTTTGGTTCGCTTGGCGGTTTCCAGGCGACAACTGGTTTTGTTTTTTTGCCTGTGCGTTGGGGCGAGAGTATTATCGTGATTGCAAAGAAACAGTAATCAGTGGACAGTGTTCAGTAATCAGTGTTCAGTAATCAGTAATCAGTGATCAGTGTGCAGTGAGGAGTATGAGCGACGAAAATCGTAACTTAGACGAGCCGAGCGTGCTCGATTATGTAAAATCAAAACTTTTCTTTTGGCGCGGACAAAGCGTCGAAATTCCCACGCAGCTTGCAGAGGAAAAGGCCGGGCCGGAGCCGCAGCCACAACCGGTCGAGGAACCTTCGCCATCCCAACCGTTTCCGTGGATTTCACTCATCGCGCTGGGAATCGCGCTTTTCGCCCAGCGCCTGTTCGAACCGCCGGTTTCTTCGGCAATACCCGGCATCACTTTTTATATTGCCGCATTGGGATTGTTACTGATCGCAGTTTTGCGCGGCGAGTGGACACTGGCCCCGCTGGTGGAGTCAACGGCAAACAGCGATCCGATGACGTTTCGCCGCAGCGCGTTTTTGATTTCCTTGCCGCTGGCGATAATTTCGTTTTTTCTGTTCAGCGGAAATTTATTCAACCTATTCAACCTGACGACCTGGCTGGTTGCAACCGGATTATTCGTTTGGTCGTTGTGGATTCTTGATCCAAACAAACCATCGCTGCGGCAGCGCACTCGCAATTTTCTTGCGCGCAAAAACTGGCAAATCAACCTCAGCCGCTGGGCATTACTTCTGATTGCCGCGGCAATTGTTGTTTTCTTCTTCCGCGTTTATCACATCCAGCAGACGCCATCCGAGCCGTTCAGCGATCACGCCGAAAAGATCCTCGACATCTACGATATTCTTCACGGACAGCCGCATATTTTCTTTCCGCGCAATACAGGCCGCGAGGCCATTGGCATGTATTGGATCGTGTTGATCGGTTGGATTTTCAATACCGGCCTTTCATTTCTCACGACCAAGATCGCGACCATCTCGATGGGACTGGTCACCCTGCCTTACATTTATTTGCTTGGCAAAGAGATTGCGAACAAGCGCGTCGGCCTGCTGGCTTTTTTCCTCGCCGGGATCGCATACTGGCCGAACGTCATCTCGCGCATCGGATTGCGCTTTCCGCTTTATCCACTGTTCGTCGCGCCGATGATGCTTTATCTGATTCGCGGTCTTCGCACCGGCGACCGCAATCAATTCATCCTCGCGGGAATTTTTCTTGGCCTCGGACTGAACGGTTATACTCCATATCGCATTGTGCCGTTCCTCGTCATCGCGGCGATGATTTTGTTCGCGCTGCATATTCGATCCAAAACGTCGACGCGTGACGCGCTGGTCTGGCTGGCAGTTGTCGGGCTTGTTTCGTTCTTCATCTTTTTGCCGCTGATGCGTTACGCCACCGAAAATCCCGGCACATTTTCGTATCGCGCTTTTTCGCGGCTCGGAGAAGGGCAAGCCATTCCCGGCCCGGTGCTGAGTGTTTTCTTCTCGAACGTATGGAATGCGTTCAAGATGTTCAACTGGGACAACGGCAACATCTGGGTCAATTCGCTGCCGCATCGTCCCGCGCTGGATATTGTTTCGGGCGCGCTGTTCTTGATTGGGATCGTGTTGCTGGTTGCGCGTTACATTCAAAAACGCAACTGGCTGGACTTGTTCCTTTTGCTCTCGATCCCGATCCTTTTGCTGCCCTCGATTCTTTCGCTCGGTTTCCCGGATGAGAATCCGGCTCTGAACCGCGCCAGCGGCGCGTTCGTGCCGGTGTTCATCGTCGCAGCGATGGCGCTCGATGGTTTCATCTCCGCTTTCGGGTCCGAAAAGAGGCGGGTGGTTTTGGCATCGCTGGTGACCGGCTTCCTGTTGATCTGGTCGTCTTCGCAAAACTTCGATATCGTCTTCCATCAATTCGATGCGAACTACCGCCTCGGCGCGTGGAACTCGTCGGAAATGGGCGCCGTCATCAGGGAGTTCGGCCTGGTCTACGGCGAGACGAACACGGTTTGGATCGTGCCGTTCCCGTATTGGGTGGACACGCGCCTGCCCGGAGTTTGGGCCGGGATCCCGAACCGCGACTTTGCCATGCCGTCCGACCAACTGGCAGGCACGGCGCAAATCGCGGGACCGAAGTTGTTCATCGTGAAAGCGAGCCTGAGCAACCCGGAAGCAAATGATCAAAAGAGTCTTGATACGCTGAAGCAGTTGTATCCGCAAGGGACGCTGAGCTTGCACAAATCGTCTGTGCCCGATCATGATTTTTGGATTTATTTTGTGCCTGCGCCAACTACGCCATAGAAAACTTTGCTCGAGGCGGTGTCGCATGGCGCCATGGATGAGCCATGTCCCGCCGCCGAGGACACTCAAAGAACGAAGTGCAGGCGGCGGCTCAAGCAACGATTAGCTTAAATTCGTGGACGGAAAAGTATACTTAGCGCGGATTAAGTTTTTCATGATAAATTGTTATCCGCTATGACGAACGAAAAACACGCCTGGGTTTATGACCTGCTCCTGATCCTTGTACTGGCCATCGGGACTTATCTACGCGTCATCGGTTTGAACTGGGACGATAACCAGCATCTGCATCCCGACGAACGATTCATGACGATGGTGGAAAGCGCGCTGCAAGTCAGGAAGTGCGCGGCCCCGAACACTACTTTGCAGAATTGTCCCCCCGATCAAGTGCAATGGCTTGGACTGGGCGATTATTTCAACACAGCCACCTCGACGCTCAACCCGGAGAATCAAGGTTACGCGTTTTTCGTTTATGGCGATTTGCCGACGATCGTGGTGCGCTACCTGGCCGAGTGGACCGGGCAGGTTGGCTACGATCAGGTATACCTGATCGGACGGCAAGTCTCCGCGCTCGCGGACCTGCTGACGATCTTATTGCTCTACATCATCGTGGCGCGTTTGTATAACCGCCGCGTGGCTTTGCTCTCCGCGGCGTTCTCCGCGCTGGCCGTCCTGCAGATTCAGCAATCGCATTTCTTTACGGTGGATACGTTTGGCATCATGTTTATGTACCTGGCAATTTATTTTGCGGTGGAAATCCTCATCCGCCAGGAACCCACCTTCGACGCTCGCTATTTAATGGACGAAGGCCGGGCATCGAACGCCGAATCCCGGATCGCGAAGTACGTTTCACGCCTTGTCAGGGATCCCTTCTTTCTCCTGAGCCTCGGCTTCGGCGTTTCGCTGGGGGTGGCAACAGCCTCCAAGCTGGACGCGGCTCCGCTCGCGATCGTCCTGCCGGGCGCGTTCCTCGTGCGCTACCTGACCATAGATCGCAAAGCGATGGCCGGTGAACATGATCCATCATCCACTGCGCGCCCACCGCTGTCCACGGATTACTGGACGCTGATTTTTGTTTACCTGGCTGCCGGCGCGGTTGCTTCGATCCTCTCTTTCCGCGTTTTCATGCCATACGCCTTTCGCGGGCTTGGGCTGAGTCCTTCCTGGATCTCCACCATGCAGCAGTTGATCGCCCAATCCAGCGGCGATGCAGACGTTCCGTTCGCGCTGCAATGGGCGCGGCGCACGCACCTTTATTCGTTCACGAACCTGACGGTCTGGGGGCTTGGACTGCCGCTCGGCATCCTTGCCTGGCTGGGCTTTCTGTGGATGGCGTGGCGCATCTTCAAAGGCGAACTCCGTCACGCGCTGCTGTGGGGCTGGACGGCGATCTTCTTCACGTGGCAGTCGCTGGCTTTCAATCCGACCATGCGCTATCAACTGCCGATCTATCCGCTGCTGGGCATGATGGCGGGATGGTTCGTGATTCATCTTTGGGATCAAGCCAAGGCCGTAGACCGCAGACTATTGACCGTGGTCTATCGTGTGTCGTCCGTTGTCATTGGTGTTACGGTTCTCATCTTGGCTTTAGCTTGGGCTTACGCTTTCACGCGCATCTACACCCGGCCTGTGACGCGCGTCGCCGCGACCTATTGGATTTATCAGAATGTTCCTGCCGCGATCAACCTGCGAATCCAAACCGCGGGGGGATCCGTCTATCAACAGCCGCTGCCGTTCCCAGCCGGCGGGATCATTCAGAGCAACGCGCCGTATGACGTTCCATTCACGGCCAACGCCAGCGGCGCGTTGAACCAGATTTATTTTCCGCATATCGCCGCGAAGGGCGATGCGGCCTCCCAGACTTTCGGCGTTTCCGTGACGCCTCAAAGCGGTTTGGCTCCCGGGCAAGAGCTTGCATCAGCTTCGCTCACATCTGACTTTGTGCCGTCCACGGATCCGCGCGGGAAGGAATTTACACTCCAACTTGACCGCGCGGTGATGATCCAAAAGGGCCAAACATATCTTTTGCATATCACGACCACCGGCGCGGTGACGATGGTCGGCGCGGCGCCGATCAACGAATCGGACTGGGACGATGGCCTGCCTCTGCGCCTCGGCCCGCAAGGTTACGACGGCTACGGCGGCTTGTACCAGAGCGGACTCAATCTGCAAATTTATTTCGATGATAATGCCGATAAGCTGACGCGTTTTGTCAGCACGTTGGGTCAGGGCGATTACATTTTCATGTCATCCAACCGCCAATGGGCTTCGGTGACGCGTCTGCCTGAACGTTATCCACTGACCACCGCATATTACCGCGCGCTCGTGGGCTGCCCGCCGGATAAAGATGTGATCTGGTGTTACAACGTTGCCACGCCGGGCATGTTCCAGGGCCAGCTCGGATACAAACTGGTCGCGGTCTTTGAATCGTTTCCAACGCTGAACATTCCCGGCATCGGGACATGGCAGATCAACGATCAGTCTGCGGAAGAGGCTTTCACGGTTTACGATCATCCGAAGGTGCTGATCTTCCAGAAACAGCCGGATTTCAGCGCGGCCAAAGTCCAGGCCATTCTCGGCGCGGTGGATATCAGCAACGTTGTCCATCTCACGCCCAAGCAGGCCAGCAGTTACAAATCGTTAATGCTCCCGCCGACCGCGCTCGCCCAGCAGCAGGCGGGCGGAACGTGGTCGCGGTTGTTCAACTACAACTGGATTCAAAATCAATATCCGGCCGTTGGATTGATCATTTGGTATCTGTTCATTTTTATTCTCGGCGTCATCACGTATCCAATTGTTCGATTTGCATTTCCCGGCCTGGGCGTGAACGGCTATCCCATTTCGCGCGCGCTTGGATTGGTGATTCTCGGTTATCTTGCGTGGCTCGGAGGCTCCGTCGGCGTGCCTTATACGCGGACAACTATCGCTGTGATCTTTGTCGTTTTAGCGGGAGCCGGTTTGGGTCTGGGTTGGATGCGGCGAAAAGAATTGGCCGAAGAATGGAAGTCGCACAAGACATTCTTCCTGATGGTGGAAGGCTTGTTCCTTGCGTTCTTCCTTTTCGATCTGCTGATTCGAATCGGCAATCCTGATCTGTGGCATCCGGCAAAGGGCGGCGAGCGCCCGATGGACTTCTCGTTCTTCAGCGCGATTTTGAAAAGCACAACGTTCCCGCCGTATGATCCGTGGTTCGCGGGCGGCTACATCAATTATTACTATTACGGATTCGTGCTGGTGGCAACGCCGGTGAAACTGCTTGGCATCGTCCCGACGATTGCGTACAACTTTATTTTGCCGACGCTCTTCTCGATCGTGGCGATGGGCGCGTTCTGCGTGGGATGGAATTTGATAGACGGTAGACGGTCGACCGTAGACGGTCAACGGTCCATCGTCGACGGTCGTTTTGTGGCCGGTTTACTCGCCGCGTTATTAATGGTCGTGCTTGGCAACCTCGGCACGATGCGGATGTTGTATCAGGGCTTCGAGCGCATGGCCGCGCCGGGCGGAAATATTGATAATGTCAGTATCCCGCAGCGCTGGGTTTGGGCATCGGAAGGTTTTATAAAATCTTTGACAGGCCAGCCGCTTCCGTACGGACAGGGCGATTGGTACTGGGACCCAAGCCGCATCATCCCGCCGGGACCCGGCAACGAGATCACCGAATTCCCGTTCTTCACTTTCCTTTACAGCGACCTGCACGCGCACATGCTGGCGATGCCGCTGGCGCTGCTGGCATTGGCGTGGGCGCTGGCGGTTATCAAAAGCCGGCGCGTTTCTCTATTCCAGCTTTTGATCGGCGCGCTGGTTATCGGTGCGTTGTATCCCACCAACCTTTCGGATATTTACACATACCTGCCGATTGGAATTGTCGCGGTCGGGTATGTCCTCTGGCGTTCGGACGCTTCGACCCGCTGGAAGATCGAACTGCCCGACGCCGCCAAGAAATTGATTTTGATCCTCGGCAGCGCGGCGTTCCTGGCCCTGTTCTCGTACGTTTTGTATTGGCCGTATCACGCCGCGTACAGTCAGGGCTACAGCGCCCTCGATCCGTGGACCGCTTCGCAGACGCCGATCTGGTCGTATCTGGCGCATTGGGGCGTGTTCCTCTTCATCATCACCTGCTGGCTGGCGTGGGAGACTCACGAATGGATGGCGTCCACGCCGGTTTCATCGTTGAACAAACTACGCCCGTATCAAGTCCTGATCGAAGCGGGCATCGCCTTCTTCCTCGTGGCTTTGCTTTACCTGATGTATCGTCAGGTGGAGATCGGTTGGGTGGCGCTTCCGCTGGCAGTCTGGGCCGGCCTGCTTATTTTGAGACCGGATCAATCCGACGTTAAACGATTCGTGTTGTTTCTCGTCGGCACGTCCATGCTCATCACGATTGTTGTTGAGATTGTCGTGGTACGCGGCGACATCGGACGCATGAACACGATCTTCAAATTTTATCTGCAGGCGTGGGCCATGCTTTCCGTTTCCGCGGGCGCGGCGTTTGTGTGGACGCTGGCTGACGTTCACAAGTGGCGTCCGGCCTGGCGCAATATTTTCCAGGGCGGCGTGACTCTTTTGCTGGCGGGCGCGGCGATGTACACTGTTTCCGCGACGCTGGATAAAATCGGCGACCGCATGGCACCGAACGTCCCGCTCACGCTCGACAGCATCACGTACATGAAATACGCGCAGTACGCCGATTTCGGCGTGACGATGAATCTGAATCAGGATTATCAGGCCATCCGCTGGATGCAGGATAACGTTCAGGGTTCGCCGGTCATCGTCGAAGCGAACTGTCCCGAATATCATTGGTGCACGCGCTTCACGATTTATACCGGCCTGCCCGGCGTGGTCGGCTGGAACTGGCACGAGCGCCAGCAGCGCACGCTGACTCCGCAGCTGGTCGAGAATCGAATCGCCGAGATCGCGGCGTTCTATACCACCACCGATCCGCAGGCCGCGGTCAGCTTCTTGAAAAAATATAACGTTCAATACATCATTGTCGGTCAGCTCGAACGCGCCGAATATCCCGGTCCCGGCCTCGACAAATTCGATCAATACAACGGGCAGTTGTGGGATTCGGTTTATCGTCAGGGCAGCACGGCAATCTATAAGGTGAATCCATGAATCTTATTTTGCATATCACATCCCGCAAAGCCTGGTCCGACGCGCAGAAGGCCGGTGCATATACCGCGCCGAGTCTGTCATCCGAAGGATTTATCCATTGCTCGACTTCGACTCAGGTTTCATCCGTTGCCGAAAAATTTTACAAAGGACAGACCGGACTCGTGCTTCTCGTGATTGACCCAGCGCGTCTTTCCTCCGACTTGAAGTGGGAGCCGCCATTTGACGGCGCGCCTCCGCCTGGAGTTGATTCCTCCGAACTGTTCCCGCACATTTATGGCCCGATCAATCTCGATGCCGTCGTCCGCGCCGTGGACTTCGAGCCGTCCGCGGATGGAAAGTTTGTCCTGCCCGCGCTGGCATGACTTCGCGCGTCTCGATCCGTCCCGCGCGGCCCGACGACGCGAGGATCGCCGCGTCGCTGATCCGCCTCACCATGGGCAAGTCCGCGGATTTGTTTGCGGATGTCGAATCGGGATGGACTTCTGAAAAACTTATTTCCACATTATTTGCTTGCAGCAGCGGACGATTTAGTTATCAGGTCGGAACAATGATCGAAGTGGATAATTCAGCTATCGGATTATTGATGTCATATCCCGCGTCAAAGATGATAGTGCTTGATCTGATCACTGGTCGCAATTTGCTTTCCATCCTTGGCATCCGTGCAATGATTCATTTCACAAAAAGAATGTCGCCAATGATGAATGTTCATGAAGTGGAACGCGGCGAGTATTACATCAGCAATGTTAGCGTCCTGCCCGATTTTCAAGGAAACGGTTACGGCACGCGCCTTTTGACTTTTGCCGAAGGGCAGGCCCGAAAATCGAATTTGAAGAAATGTTCGCTCATCGTGGATGAACATAATGACGGCGCGATCCGGCTTTATCAACGACTTGGTTATAAGATTGTTTTTAGCGGCAAACTTAACGGTGAAAGCGGTTATCATCGCATGGTCAAGGAATTGGCGTGAATTCCATTCTCGCATTTCTTTCGTGGTACATCATCATCACTTTGCTGGGATTATTGACCTTCCCGCTGGTCTATCTTCTTTTCCCCGCGCTGGCTGACCGCGGGTACAGCCTTTCACGCGTCGCTGGTTTGTTGATTTGGGGTTACGTTTTCTGGCTGTTCACTTCGCTTGGATTGACGCGCAATACCGTCGGCGGGATTTTATTCGCATTATGTGTTTTGATTGGTCTAAGTGTGTGGGCTTTTGTGACAATAGACCGCGGACGACAGACCACGAACCATGCTTCATCATCCATGATCCAGTGGTTGAAATCCAATCTCCGCCTCGTTATCACAGTCGAAGTTCTATTTTTCACTGCTTTTGCTTTTCTCGCTCTTCTCCGCGCGGGCAACCCCGAATTGGATGGCACGGAACGCCCGATGGAATTGATGTTCATCAACTCCATCCTGCGCTCGCCGACTTTTCCTCCGCACGACTCGTGGCTGTCGGGTTACGCCATTTCCTATTATTACTTTGGCTACGTGATGACGGCCATGCTTGCCAAGCTGACCGGTCTCATTGGCAGTGTGGCACATAATCTAATGACGGCATTGATCTTCGGGCTGGCCGCGATTGGCGCGTACGGGATTTTGTACAACCTGTTGGCTCTGCTGCCAGACCGTAGCCGGCAGACCGTGGACCGTCCATCGTCCTCGGTCTACGGCCTGCCTCTCCTCGCGCCATTCTTTCTATTGCTTGTCAGCAACCTCGGCGGCTTTCTCGAAGTCCTGCACACGCGCGGCATATTCTGGAATTCCAATCCATCCAACTTTTGGACGTGGCTGGGAATCCAGGAATTGAATCAGCCTCCAGCACAGCCTTATCAATGGATTCCAGATCGTTATTTGTGGTGGTGGCGCGCTTCGCGCGTGATTTCTGATTTTGATCTCACACATCATTTCCAGGAAGTGATTGACGAATTCCCATTTTTCTCTTTTCTCCTTGGAGATCTTCATCCGCACGTGCTGGCAATTCCATTTAATTTGCTGGCGGTTGCCATCGCGTTGAATGTTTTCCTCGGCGGCTGGCGCGGCGAAATTGACTTGTTCGGCTACCGGCTGCATATCAGCAAGATCGGATTCTTCGCCGCCGCGTTGACGTTGGGCGGACTCGCCTTCCTCAACACGTGGGACATCCTCGTCGGCGCGGCGCTGATCGTGGGCGCGTATATTCTTTTTCGCGTCCGCGAGGACGGCTGGTCGTGGTCGCGTCTCGAAGATGTTTTCGTCCTCGGCGTACCTCTCGGCTTATCCGCTTTCATACTTTATCTTCCATTCTATTTTGGATTTTCATCGCAGGCGGGCGGCATCCTTCCCAATCTCATCAACCCGACACGCGGTGCGCAATTATGGGTCATGTTCGCGCCGTTCTTCATCCCGGTGCTGGCATATTTCGGCTATCTGATTTTCAAACAGAAACAAGCTGGCAATTGGGCGTTATCGCTTGTGTTAGTGATCGGCTTCATCATTCTGCTTTGGGCCTTCTCGTGGACAATGGGCTGGTTTGCCTTCCTGAAAGACCCGGCCTTTGCACAGCAATATCTCGCCTCGCAGGGTGTGGCGGATGTCAGCGCGTTTTTCGACGCAGCGATGTCGCGCCGCTTCGTTTCCATTGGCGGGTTGCTGACGCTGGTCATTATCCTCATACCGGCGGTTGCGTTTCTAACCACAGACCCCAAACGACAGACTACCGACGAGCCATCATCCTCCATCCTCCATCCTCCATCCTCCATCCTCCATCCTCCATCCTCCGTCTCCCATCCTCCATCCTCCATCTCCCATTCTCCACCTTTCATCTTTCTTCTTATCGCTCTTGCATCCATTCTCGTCATCGCCCCCGAATTCGTTTACCTCCGCGACCAGTTTGGCACGCGCATGAATACGATTTTCAAGTTCTATTATCAGGCGTGGCTGTTGTGGAGCATCGCCGCCGCATTTGGGACCGCGGTTCTTTTGCAAAACCTGCGCGGCGCGTGGGATTGGATCTTCCGCGTTGGCCTTGTCGTTCTACTGTTCATGTCCTTGACGTATCCCGCGCTGGCCATTCCAAACAAGACGAATAATTTCAATCCGCCTCTTGGCTGGACGCTGAATGATTTCACGCGCATTCAGCGTTCCGATCCAAATGAGGCCGCGGCGATTGAATGGCTGCGATCCGCGCCGTATGGCATCGTTGCCGAAGCTGTGGGCGGAGGCTACACGAGCTACGGACGCATTTCCACGTACACCGGCCTGCCCACCGTACTGGATTGGTATGACCATGAAACGCAATGGCGCGGCACGAGCGCGCCGCAGGGCACGCGTGAAGCGGACATTAAATTACTCTACAGCACATCCAACTGGCAGACGGCCCTCGGTATTTTGAAACGATATAATATTCGTTATGTGTATATCGGCGCTCTCGAACGTTCGACGTATCCGGTTCAGGAAGAAAAATTCCGAAACAACCTCGTTCGGGTTTTTCAACAAGGCGTCGTGACGATCTATGAGGTTCCATGAACGCGTTGCTTGCGCCGGGGACGGCGCTTGAGCAAGAGGTTCCATGAGATACTGCAGACTAAAGTTGCAGACTGAAGTCTGCGCTCCGCTTGTTCTTTCTCTTCGGATTGCGGACTTTAGTCCGCATGAAGAACTACTGCCGCATCAAGTAAAATAGTAACGATGAAATCATTCCGCCGCGAATCCCTCCTGTATTTATTTGCTTTCATCATCGCGCTGGCCGTCCGTCTGACCAAACTGGGCGCGACGCCGCTGACCGATGCCGAAGCGCGCTGGGCGCTGCAGGCGCTCGGCGTCGCGCAGGGGACTCATCCTGCAAGCGCAGCGAATGGCTCGCAGCCCGCGTACATTCTTTTGACCTCCATTTTGTTTTTTGCCTACGGCGGCGGGACGAATTTTTTGGCGCGATTGATTCCTGCATTGACCGGGAGCGCGCTGGTCCTCGTTCCGTATTTATTTCGCGAGCGCCTCAAACCCCGGCCAAGCCTGATCCTCGCCTTTTTCCTTGCACTCGACCCGGGTCTGGTTGCGCTATCGCGCCAGGCCGGGAGTCCGATCCTCGCGCTGACGTTTCTTTTCCTCGCGTGGGGACTCTGGGATCACAGACATTCGCGTTGGGCCGGAGTCTTCGCGGGCATGGCATTGCTTTCCGGTTCATCGTTGTGGGAAGGCCTGCTCGGCTTGGGATTGACGTGGCTGATCCGTCAGGGTATGGAACACGGCTTGAAAACGGAATCCGCTGAACATCCAACGCGGAGCGAATGGCTGAACGCGTTATGGTTCGGCCTCGGAACGATCATCGTCGTCGGCACATTATTTTTCCTGGCTCCAAACGGATTGAGCGCGTGGTTATCGTCATTGCCCGAATATCTGCGCGGGTGGGGCCGGCCATCCGGCGTATCTTCGGGCATGATATTGTTCTCGCTGGCCGCGTATCAACCGCTGGCCGTGATCCTGGGACTGATCGCATTGGCGCGCGGCTGGATCTATCGAAGCCGGCGCGCGGTGCGTTTGAGTTTGTGGATGCTGGTGGCTTTATTGGTCGCATTGTTTTATCCCGCGCATCAGGTCAGCGACCTGGCGTGGATGCTGATTCCGCTGTGGTCGCTGGCCGCGTTGGAATTGGCGCGCAGCCTGCAGGTCTTCCCGGAGGAACGCCGCGAAGTGTTGGGTGTGGTCGCGCTGTGCGTGCTGATCCTCGTTTTCATGTGGCTCGATTTCACATCGCTGCTTCAGACGGCTGGCGCAGCCGACCAGGCAGCGCTGCGTTCGTGGCTCTTGTTTGGTTCTTTCTTTCTGCTGGTCATCAGCATTTTGTTGGTGGCCGTTGGATGGTCCATCAGTTCGGCGAAGCTGGGAGCGGTGTGGGGATTGGTGGCGGCGCTGGGAATTTATTCGTTCAGCGCGATGACCGGCGCGGCGGGATTGCGCATTTTCCCCACGGCTGAAATGTGGAGTCCCGGAAGCGCCGTGCCTCAAGCCAATCTGTTGCTGACGACGGTTGATCAGATGTCGGATTGGAGCGACAAAAACATCGATTCGCAATCCGTGATGATTGACGGGATCAGCTCGCCCGCGCTGCAATGGCTCTTGCGCGGGCATCCAGTGGACGTGGCAGACGGGTTGGACGCTTCGGCTTCGCCGCCGATCGTTGTTACCGCAAATCAGAATAATCCAAAGCTGGCTGCGGGCTATCGCGGCCAAAGTTTCGTCTGGCGGCAGACGCCGTTGTGGAATCAGGCCCAATTGATTGATTGGATGAACTGGCTGGCGTACCGCCGGATGCCGCAAAACTCGGAGACGATCATCGTCTGGGTGCGGGATGATTTGTTCCTCGACTCGGCAACGCCCAAGCCGTGATATAAATGGACAAACGGAGATGAAGGAAAGTCTCCGTTTATCTTTGTAATACCGGCGGATTCATTTCATGGCAAAACCCAAACCCAACATCATCGCAATTGACGGGCCGGCGGCATCGGGCAAATCCACGCTTGGACGGCGGCTGGCCGATTCTCTCGGTTATTTGTTTTTCGACACCGGCGTGATGTACCGCGCCGTTACTTTATTGACGCTTCAACGCGGAATCGATATCCGGGACGAGGCGGCGGTCACCGCTTTGGCCGAAGCGACAACGATTGACGTTTTGCCCGCGTCCAAATCCGATGGACGCGCGTACGATGTGATTGTCGAAGGCAGGGATATTACGTGGGAGATTCGCCGTCCCAAAGTGGATGCAAATGTTTCGATTGTTTCGGCTTATCGTGGTGTTCGCCGCGCCATGAGCGGGCAGCAGCGGCGCATCGGCCAGCGCGGAAAAGTCGTGATGGTGGGGCGCGACATCGGCACAGTCGTTTTGCCCGAAGCGGATTTGAAGATCTATCTCGATGCGTCCGCGGAGGAACGCGCGCACCGCCGCCACGATGAGATCGAAGCGCGCGGCGAAACGGCAAATTATGATGACGTTCTGACGAAGGTGATCGAGCGCGACCGGATCGATTCGACGCGCGATGTCGCGCCGCTCAAAGTCGCGGCCGATGCGGTGGTCATCGATTCGGATCGCTTGAATGCCGACGAGGTTTTCGAACGCGCCAGGAAGTTATGTGAATAAGCAGGCATATCATCCCTCCGTGCTTCTGAAATTACAGCGCCGGATGCTGAACACGGCGGCGCGTTTGATATTTCTGCTGGGCGGGCGGGTCAAAATCAGCGGGCTTGAAAATATTCCGCGCGGCCAGGTTTACGTTGTCGCGGCCAATCACATTTCGATTTTCGATCCGCCGCTGATCCTGTCATTTTGGCCCGAAAGTTTGGAAGCCATTGGCGCCACGGATATGTTCAATCGTCCGGGCTTTGGTCAATTGTTGAGAATGTTCGGGGCGGTTCCAGTTCATCGCGGCGAATATGACCGCGAATTGCTTGAGACGATTCTGGCAATGCTGCGTTCGGATCATCGGCTGTTGATCGCGCCCGAAGGCGGGCGTTCGCACGCGGTCGCCATGCGGCGCGCCAAGCCGGGCATCGCTTACATTCTCGACGAAGCCCGCGTGCCGGTCATACCAGTGGGTATCGTTGGCACGACCGACGATCTGCTGGAAAAAGGTCTGCGCTTCGAGCGCCCGACGGTCGAAATCCGCATCGGGAAACCGATTCGCCTGCCGCCAATCGAAGGCCGGGGCGAAGAGCGGCGCGAGGTGCGCCAGCGCGGCGCGGACCGGATCATGAGTCACATTGCCGGGCTTCTTCCGCCGGAATACCGCGGCGTTTACGCGGATTCCGCGATTTTTCCAATTCAGTAAACGATTTAGTATTACCGCGCAAGGTCGAGCAATCGTTCCCTGCCAATTCTCCCTCACCCTAATCGCCTTCGGCGTGCTTCGCGACCTCTCCCAAAGGGAGAGGAGACTCCCTTCCCCATTCGGGGGAAGGGTTGGGGATGAGGGCGAAAACGGTAGAAAAGCCATGAGCAGAACCCTCAATGCTCTAACTTTGCGCTGTAATGTTAGTCTCCCCGTTTTTACGGAAGGACCTTCCTAACTCGGACAAGCTGGAACTAAAAAGGATTTAACCACGAAGGCACACAAAGGAAAACCGTTTCAAACCTTCGTGTTTGAGCGCTTTCCTGCCAAACATGGGAGAACCACAATTTGAATATCCGGCTTTCCATCTTGTAAAGTCGTTGTCGTTTAAGTGCTTCCGATAGGTTGGGCTATAATCGAAGAGCGATCATGAGTTTCATCTTTACTCTTTTGGCGGGATTTCCCTACCCCATTCTGCCAACGCTGGCGGGATGGCTGGTTTGGCTTCTCCTGCTGAGCCTGGTCATTTTTTTGTTGTACCGCGGGCGTCGAAGCCAATCGGCGTGGAAAGCCCGCGAATGGGGAATTTTTGTTATCTTGCTGATCGCCGTTCCATTTGCCAGTTTATTCATTGGGATTCAACTGCCAGCCGGTTCGGCTTTGCCTCTGCCCAATTTTCCATCGGATCACGCGCCTGGTTCCTCGCTGATGCTCTTTTCCGCGATCCCGTGGATGCTGGCGGGCGGCCTGCTCGGACCGCTGGGCGCAGCGCTGGTCGGCGCTCTCGCGGGACTTTTGCGCGGCGTCTGGGATACCTATAACTTTTTCACGCTCCTGGAATTTTCCCTGCTGGGCGTGTTGTTTTCGATCAGCGTTCGCCAGCGATTTCGCACGACGATTTATCAGATTACGCGCCAGCCAGTCGTCAGCGCGTTGATTTTGATCCCGGCGCACGTCATCCTGTATGTGATCGCGGAATTTTTCAGCACGACGGCCTCCGTCCCGGCCGCGGCGCGCCTGGATTTTGCCATCAGCAACGCGGGCATTTCCGCGCTGGCGTTTAGCGGCGAAATGATCCTCGCCGGGATCGTTGCCCAATTAGCGGCAGCCGCCTTCCCGTCCGCGTGGGGAGCGAAGGAGCAATTGCAGCCGTCGCCAACGGAACAAAGTCTCGAGACGCGATTCCTTTTTGGAACCGGCTCGTTCATCATGATCCTGCTCCTGGTTTTGTTGATCGGCGATTGGATCGTGGCCGGCAACAAAGCCAGCGACATGATCGAAAAGCGATTGAGCAGCACGGCAGAATCCGCCGCGCAGACCGTGCCGTTCTTTCTCGAAACGGGACAAAACCTGGCCGCGCAAACCGCGGCGGAACCGCGCCTTTTGCAGGCCGCCGGCCCGGAACTTTCCGCGATCCTCGGCCAGCACATGCAGGCCGCGCCGTATTTCGACCAGCTTCTTGTTTTGGATACAGCAACCGGTTCATTATTGGGCGCGTATCCGGCATCCGCGCGCCAGGGGTTTTTACTGTATCCGCAGGAAAGCACCGGGATGCAGCTGGCGGCCAGCGGGGTGCTGACTCAGATTTATTCGATCCCATCCCTGTCACCGGATGGCTCCGCGCATGTTTCATTCATGATCGGAATCGTCGGCCCTGCCGGACACGTCCAGCGCGTGTTGATCGGGCGGACGACGCTGTTGACCAATCCGCTCACTCAGCCATTGATCAAGAGTCTTCAAAGCATCAGCGATTTGAACGGCACTGGAATGCTGCTCGACGAGAATCGCCAGATCCTCTACGCGTTCTCGAAGACCAATGTCCCGTCCGCTTATGATGGTCCCGGCGGCGACACGCCAGTCTTTTATTCGGCCACCGCGTCGGACGGCACGCGCCAACTGGTTTATTTCCGGCCGGTGGTGGCGCGTCCGTGGTCCATCGTGATGACCGTGCCCGCGCAGCAAACGCAGCAGCTTGCGCTCGACATTGCCATGCCGTTGTTCATGATGATCATCGTGCTGGCGGTCATCGCGTTGATCTCTTTGCGATTCGGTTTGCGCGTCATCACGCGCTCGCTGCAAAATCTGGCGGTGGAAGCCAACCGCATCGCGCAGGGCAAGCTCGATCATCCGCTGCAAGTAACCGGCGTGGACGAAGTCGGACAACTGCGGCGCGCCTTCGAGCAGATGCGAATCAGTTTGGCGGCGCGGCTCGATGAATTGAATCGGCTGCTGGTGGTGAGTCAGGGCGTGGCATCCAGCCTCGAAATGCAGGACACGGTCAAGCCGGTGCTCGAGGCGGTGATGACCAGCGGAGCCAACGCGGTACGCGTCGTTTTGCTGCCCGCGATTCTTCCCGAGACGCCCATCGAATTGCCGACTCGATTCGCGGTCGGCCCGGCGAAGGATGCGTACGCGTATCTCGATGAACAAATCCTGAATATGGCGCAGCGCCAGGAGCGCATCGTTTTCCCGAATCTTTCCCGGACCCGCGAGCTGACCTTCGACCCGAAGCGTCCGCAGCCTGGAGCTTTGCTGGCGGTCGCCCTGCGTCACGAGAATCGTTATTACGGCGCGGTGTGGGCCGCGTACGAACAGGCGCGTAATTTCTCCGAATCGGATGTGCGCTTTGTGACGACGCTGGCTGGTCAGGCCGCGCTGGCGGTTGCCAACGCGCGCCTGTATTTGAACGTGGAAGTGGCGCGCCGCCAATTGGAGGCGATCCTCGATTCGACTCCCGACCCGGTGCTGGTCATTGACCAGCATAACCGCGTCCTGCTGGCAAACCCCGCCGCAGGGCAGTCCCTCGATATTGACGTTTATAAAGCAGGCGGACAATCCATTGAAAAAATTGTCCATCAGAAACCGTTGCTCGATTTATTGCAGGCATCCGGCGAAAAGAAATCGGTCGAAGTAATATTGCCGGATAAACGGACTTATCTTGCCACGGCGTCGTCGGTGATCGCCGAGGGACATCTCTTTGGAAGAGTCTGCATCTTGCGCGACGTGACCAGCTTCAAAGAACTCGACACGATGAAATCCGAGTTCGTCGCCACGGTCAGCCATGATTTGCGCTCGCCGCTGACGCTGATGCGCGGTTACGCCACGATGCTCGAAATGGTCGGCGAATTGAACGAGCAGCAGCAAAGCTACGTGAAGAAGATCGTGACCGGCGTCGAGAACATGACGCGGCTGGTCAACACGCTGCTCGATCTGGGGCGCATCGAACTGGGCGTCGGCCTGCAGGTCGAAAATGTGTCGGTGCTGGATATTTTGGAACGCGTGACCAGCGCGCTGCAATTGCAGGCCAGCCAGAAGAATATCGTTTTCGATCTTGAGATTCCCAAAGACATGCCGCACGCCATTGAGGCGGATCAGGCTTTATTGCATCAGGCGATTTATAATCTTGTCGAGAATGCCATCAAGTACACGCCGGAAAAGGGCAGTGTCACCGTCCGAACGCGGACCGGGAAGAATGATTTGATCTTCGAAATTCAGGATACCGGCATTGGCATCGAGCCGGATGATATGCCGCGCCTGTTCGAAAAATTCTATCGAGGCAAGCAGCGTGAAGCGCGTGCCCAGCACGGCTCCGGGCTTGGACTCGCCATCGTCCGTTCGATTGCGGAAAGTCACGGCGGGCGCGTCTGGGTGGAGAGTCAGCCTGGAAAGGGCAGCACATTCCATTTGTTGATTCCGCTCACGCAGCCGAAGGAAAACAAAGCTGCGGCCTGAGTTGGGAGCGCCGCGGCGTTCTGTCGAAAGCAATCGTGGTATGATTGCCACCTTGTCCAAAGGGAAGTTGCCATGAATGAGAGCATGCAAATACACGATCGTTCTGATGCGCGCTTCGATGCGTTGAATGAAGAGCATCGGCAACAACAGGCGTTGTTCAACGCGCAGCCGCTCATCGTCCAGCGCTTTCTCGAGACGCAGGCGCGGCAGATCGCGGAGGCTTACGTCGAGCGCGCTCACCGTCTCCGCTTTACTTTGCCTGACCGCGTCGTTTGCAAAGCGGACGGCGCGGCGCAGCCTGCCCCGGTTCCGCAGACCCAGCGCGAACAACATATCGGCACGTTGATGGATCGGGCAGGCGGGCGGGATGTCCACATGCTGCTGCGTCAGCGGCTGGCCGAGCTGGATCAATCCAATGAACCGGCCATCGCCGCGAGTTCGAGTCTGATCCGTTATTCCGCGGCCGCGCACATGATCTACAACATGCTGCCGTCGGGACGGCACGTCAATTATGTCGCGGCTGAAGATGAAGATATTCCAACGATTCCCGCCAGCGACGGAATGGAACCCGAGTCTGCGATCACGGCGACAACGGATGCGATTGCGGAGGAAGGCGGGGCCGAAGAGGGCCGCGGCGATCTGCTCGTCCCGTATGTTCCCGCGGCGCGCAGGTTCTACCTGCCGCAATGGGTCGCGTTCGATGACAAGGATAAATTGCTGGTCAATTCCGTGAACGAAGCCGAAGCGCACATCAAGTCCATGCAGCGATTCATGAACGTGTTGTTTGCAGCGCGTTCGCTAGCGCCGTACATGGTCGCGGATGATGAATACGAGATCAAACGTTATGGAATGCTCGGCCAGTTGATCAATCAGGGACGCTCACTGGCGCGCTTTATGACCGCCGATATTATCCAGACAGTCAGGGCGCGCGCCGAGGCGCAAAGTTTGAATCGCGGTTTGAGCCTGCGCCTTCCCTATTTTGACGATCAGGACCTTGCCGTTGTGAATCACAATTTTGTGGTCATCCCTGCCGGGCGCATCATGTTCGTCCCGGCTTTTGTGGTGCGCGCTGCGCGTGAAGAACAGGCGAAGATTGCCCAGGATACGCGTTTCAGTTCCTCCACGCGCAAACACTTATTGAACGAACTTCAAATGCTGGAGGAAGCTTTCAAGACTTCCGAAGAATAATTTTCCCCTCAGGTAAGAAAATGCTGTTTTCGATTGGTTTGCTGCTGGTTATTATTTATGTTTCCTTCAAGATCGCGCCGGTTGAGAAGGCGGAGCACGCGCACATCCACGGTGCAGGACAGATCGGCTTGCTGGCCGCGCTGGCGCTTTTCGGCGTGGACTACTTTACTTCCTATTACTATGCCACAGGCGAGTTGATGAGCGCCCTGCATCCGTATGGCTTGCAGGATAAAGCCTGGATCGTTGTCATCATCATCGCTTTTACAAATGCTGTGTTTGGATTCCTGTACATGTATTCGCTGGGGATCTTCAACGAGGGCGGCGGCTCGTACACAGCTTCCATGCGCTATCTTTCCCCGGGACTCAGTTTGGTTGTGGCAGTTGTCCTCATCCAGGATTATATCTTCACCATTGTTGTCTCCAGCCTGTCTGGCGTGGACCAATTACTTTCCATTACCAGTGCCTACAATACTTTATGGGTTTGGCGTTTCGTACTGGGCGCTTTGCTGGCCGCGGTCACCTGGTACTTGACCATTCGCGGACGCGGAGAGTCGGCCAGGGTGGTGTTCACCGGACTGGGCATTTTTGGCTTCATGACGCTTGTGATGACCATTGGCCTGTTCATTGCGAAGATAAAGGGGGTTCCCCCTGTGCCTTATACCGAACCGGTGCAGTCCGCCACGATTTGGCAGGCCGTATATCACATGTTGACGGCTTCCATGAAGGGCCTGGTAGCTCTTACCGGTTTGGAGGCAATGTCCAATGGCATCCAGTTCGTGATCAACGAAGATGCCGGGATCGTCAAATGGGGAAAGGCACATTTGCCGAGATTACAAGGGGTTTGGAATTTCTACAGTGGAAAGGCGGGAATTGGGCGCTTTGTTCAAACTTCCTTTTTGTTCTACGGCGGGGTCACAACCGCTTTGCTGGCTTACTTTGCCGCGCATTTCAATGTCTTCGACGGAACGCTGGGGCGATCGCTGGTGGCCAACTTGTCTTACATTGGCTTTACGCAAGTACCTGGGGGAGAAATATTGTATTGGGTATATCAGGTTCTGGCTGTCGGCCTGCTGGCTGCCGCTTCGATGACTGCTTTTCAAGATCTGCAAGCGACCGAGTGGCGTGATGTTGCAATCGGCGAACTGCCCGAGATTATTGTCTATCGCAACTCGCAGGGAACATTTACCCGCTCGATCACCATTGGTTTTATCGTCACAGTGATCATTCAACTGCTCGTGCGCGCTAATACGAGCGCAGCGGTTCCATTTTATGGCGTGGGCGTATTCATGCCGATCATGGTAATGGGCTTCGCCATTCGCAAACATATCCTGGAAACTTTCAAGGGCGCGGCGCGAAAATGGGGCGCCTTTGCCGCCGGATTTGCCGGCGTGCTTTCGGGGATTGTTTTTATCGGCCAGATCGTGGGCAAATGGACGGAAGGCGGCTGGGTGGTGTTGATTTCTTTCAGCATTCTGGTGATCGCAGCCAATACCCTGCTGATTTCTCCAGTGGGATATCGCGAGCCTAAACAGATCCACCGGATCGTGCGCGAAAAGGCGCGCGTTCAGGGTTCGATGGCCTCCATTGTGGAATGGCAGTCTCTGCGTATGCAGGAATATCGGCACTCATTACGCGGGCAAGTTCTGATGCGCGTAAGCCAGTTCTTTGAGCTGTTCGGCGTGCGCCGACCGATTCGTTATGAACCAGAACCGATTCCTGCCGGGGATTACAACGGCGCTTTGCACGTGGACCACCCGGACGCTCCATCGCTTCTCGAACAATATCTCGAAAGCAAGCCGCGCCAGCCCAAGGCGGGCGGCGCGCCCAAAGAGACTGCACCCGGGAACGAAGAGGGCCGCGAAGAATAAGCCTGAACGGGAGATCTACGTCTCCCGTTTTTATGCAGTCATGGGCACCACACCGATTTACAGCTTGCGCGCCGCAGATGTTTACAAGGCCCTCGAGACTTCGCCCGAGGGTCTTTCCAGTTCAGAGGCTGAAGCGCGGCGTTCCTTATACGGCCTCAACCTGCTCTCCGAACAAAAACGAGTTTCGGTATTGGAGAGATTGGCCGTCCAGCTCATTCATCCTCTGGCGCTGGTTTTGATCGCCGCGGGCGCGCTCATGTTCTTTTCCGGCGATCCGGTCCTGGGAATCGTCATTTGGATTCTGGTGCTGGCCAATCTTGGATTTTCATTCTGGCGCGAATACCGCGCGGAACAGGCAATCGAAAAACTGCGGCAAATCCTCCCAGCTTACGCCCGCGTCGTTCGGGACGGGAAGGATGTGCATCTGCCTGCGAGTGAGCTCGTCCCCGGTGACGTTTTGATCCTGGCCGAGGGCGATAACATTTCCGCGGATGCGCGCGTGGTGGAGGAATTCGGGTTACGCGCCAACAACGCGACGTTGACAGGCGAAGCCGTCCCCGCGCGCAAGACATCCGATCCTTCGATTCCAACCGGGATGAGCGACCTGGAACGCCCCAATTTGATTTTTGCCGGCACCTCGGTCGCATCCGGGACAGGACGCGCGGTAATTTACGCGACCGGCATGTTGACCCAGTTCGGGCGCATCGCACAGTTGACGCAAACCGTCCAGGAAGAATCAACGCCGTTTCAAATCGAGTTGACGCGTCTCAGCCGCCGGACAACGATATTGGCATTGGGCATCGGCGCCGTGGTCGCCGCGGTTGGATTCTTCCAGATGCACATGAATTATCGGGCGTTGATCTTTCTCACGCTGGGAATCATCGTGGCGGCCATCCCGGAAGGCTTGCAGGCCACGTTGACGCTTTCGATGGCGATGGCCGTTCAACGTCTCGCGCAGAGAAACGTGCTGGCGAAAAAACTGTCCATCGTGGAGACACTGGGTTCGGTCTCGGTCGTCTGCACCGATAAAAGCGGAACGCTGACGCAGAATCAAATGACCGTCCGCGAAATTTGGGCAGCGCGCCAGCGCATCAAAGTGTCTGGCGCCGGCTATGAGCCGAGAGGTGATTTTTCGCCTTCGCCCTTGGACCAGCCGTATCGAGAAGACTGGACGCAATTATTGCAGGCCGCTTTTTCCTGCAACAACGCCCGCATCAACCCGCCTTCGCCCGAACATCCGCATTGGACCAGTTTGGGCGATCAGACCGAGGCCGCGATGAAAGCTGCCGCATTGAAGGCGGGATTGAAGGAAAACGATTTATCGAGCGCGTGCCCGCGCATCCATGAAATCCCCTTCGATGCGCGCCGAAAACGCATGACAACGATCCATCGGTTGGCGGATCACGAGGTGGCTTTTGTCAAGGGCGCGCCGCGCGAAATTCTCCAGCTTTGTTCGCAAATTTCGATCAATGGAAATATCATTCCGCTCGATGACGCACTGCGCGCGGAAATCCTTTCGGCCAATGACGATTATGCGCGCGGCGCGCTGCGCGTGCTGGCTTTGGCGCGCCGCGAACTGCCTCTGCGTTCAGGCCCATACACTATCGAGAATGTGGAACGCGATCTGACATTTCTCGGCCTGATGGCGATGATGGACCCGCCGCGCCCCGAAGTCGAGAAGGCCATCCAGGTTTGCCGTCAGGCGGGCATCCGCATCGCGATGATCACCGGCGATTACGGCTTGACCGCCGAATCCATCGCGCGGCGCGTGGGCATGATCTCCACGCCCAATCCGGTCATTTTGACCGGCGCTGAACTGGATGCCATGAACGATGCTGAATTACAAAGGCTCCTTCAGCAGGAAGTTATTTTCGCGCGCATGGCCCCTGAACATAAACTGCGGCTGGTCTCCGCGTTCCAATCCCGCGGCGACGTGGTGGCGGTAACCGGTGACGGCGTCAATGACGCGCCCGCGCTCCGCAAAGCAGACGTGGGAATCTCGATGGGCATGATTGGAACGGATGTCGCCAAAGAGGCCGCGGATATTATCCTGACGACCGATAATTTCGGTGCGATCATCGCCGCCATCGAAGAGGGCCGCGCGGTCTTCGATAACATCCGAAAATTCATCACCTACATCTTTTCGAGCAACATCCCCGAAATCCTTCCGTTCCTTGTGACGGCTTCGGTTCCGACGATTCCACCCGCGCTGACCGTCCGGCAGATTCTTGCGATTGACCTCGGCACCGATCTTTTTCCCGCTCTTGCGCTCGGCATGGAAAGACCCGAACCGGATGTGATGCAGCGCAAACCCCGCCCGCGCAGCAAGCCGCTGCTGGATCGCGGCGTGCTCGGGCGTGCCCTCTGGCTGGGATCCATCGAAGCCGCGCTTTGTTATGCCGGCTTCTTCGCGGTCTATTTGTTCTCGGGGAATGCCGCGGTCCTGCAAATGCCGCTCCTGGCTTCCATCTCGGTGCCTTCAGCCCTGAGTTTTATCCTTGGGCCTGACCGGGTTTATGGAGTCGCGATCACAGTCTTTCATGCCGGTGTGGTCATGTCGCAGGTCGGCAACGCGTTCGCCTGCCGCTCTTCGAAAATACGAAGCTCACATCTGGGATGGCTCAAGAATCGTGATCTCCTGCTGGGAGTCTTGATCGAAATTCTGGGAATCCTTGTGCTGATCTATGTTCCATTTCTTGCGCACGCGTTCAATCATGTTCCACTGCCGCCGCGTTACTGGCTGGGATTCCTTTTGTATCCGCTCGTGCTATACTCGCTGGAGTGGATACGTAAAGCAATCGGCCGTCGTATGGATCGTGTGCGCGGAGACCCGCCGCGCGGATAACTTTGAGAGGAGGTGTGTGATATGAGAGTCATAGTGATGGGCTGCGGGCGCGTCGGGCTTCAGGTGAGCCGGATGCTGGTGAGCCAGGGCCATGACGTGACCGTGATTGATCACGATGCCAATGCCATCGCCAAGCTGGGCCCGAACTTCAAAGGGAAGGTGGTGCGCGGACTTGGGTTCGATCGCAGTGTCCTGACGGAGGCGGGGGTCGAAAAAGCGGAGGGTTTCGTCGCAGCCAGTTCCTCCGATAACGCCAACATCGTCGCGGCGCGGATTGCGCGCAAAATTTTCCACGTGCCGCGCGTGGTGGCGCGTCTGTATGATCCGCCGCGCGCCGAAATTTATCAGCGGCTTGGCCTGATCACGGTCTCGACCACGAATTGGGGGGCGGAGCGCATCTGCGAAGTGGTCGCGCACACCGACCTGGATGTGATTTACACGTTTGGCCGCGGCGAAGCTTCGCTGGTCGTGATCGAAGCGCCGCCGCAACTGGCCGGGCGTACTGCGAATCACTTGAATGTTCCGGGCGAGATTTCGGTGGTAAGCATCGTCCGCGATGGCCAGGCGTTCATCCCGGTGACCGGGTCGGCATTTCAGGATGGCGACCGCATCTATCTTTCTGTGGTTTCCTCGGCGATGGAACGCCTCGAGCAAATGATCGGCATGGAAGGGAGGATGTAGCCATGATCGTGATCGTCGTTGGAGGCGGAAATACCGGTTCCCACCTTGCCAGGGTTTTGCTGGATGCCGGGCACCAGGTCAAAGTGATCGAAGAACGCGCTACCCTGCTCGAAAAGCTCAAGCAGGAATTACCGGCGGAATCGATTATCGAAGGCGATGGCAGTTCGCCAACTGTCTTGGAGAAAGCGGGAGTTATGCAGGCCAACGCGCTGGCGGCCGTAACCGGCTCGGACGATACCAATCTGGTCATTACCTCGCTGGCGCGTTTCGAGTTCAATGTCCCGCGCGTGATCGCGCGTGTCAATAATCCGAAGAACGCCTGGTTGTTCAATGCGGAAATGGGTGTGGACGTGTTTCTCAATCAGGCCGAGATTCTCGCGCAGCTGGTCGCGGAGGAAATGTCGCTGGGCGACATGATGACGCTGCTCAAACTTCGCCGCGGCAACTATTCGGTTGTCGAGGAAAAGATCCCGCCGGGCGCCAAGGGCATCGGCATGGCGTTGAAAGACATCCAGTTCGAAGAACAATGCGTCATCGCCGCCATCATCCGTGACGGCAAGATGACCCTGCCGCGCGGCGACAGCATTTTCCAGGAAGGCGACGAAATTGTGGCGATTGCCAGTCCCGAAGGCGCCAAAACGCTGGCCGAATTGCTGGCGCATCCGGTTTATCCGAAGCGCGAGCTGAAGGACAAGCCGCCGATCTAAAATTGACCGAATCCAAATCTTTACGGTATAATACCGTGCTTCTCTAATTCGACAGCCGGTTCCCCAAAATGGATTTCATCAGCAGCAATGGAACTTGCAATCATCAACAGTAAGTGAGGAACGATCATCATGACCAAGCGAACGTATCAACCCAAGATCCGCCGCCGCGTGCGTGTGCATGGCTTTCGGGCGCGCATGGCAACCGCCGACGGACGCGCGGTGCTGAAGCGCCGCCGCCTGCGCGGGCGCTACAAGCTGACCACCAGGTCGAACGAGCACGTGAAGCGGACTCGCTGGTAAGCCTTGAGCGGTGTGACGAAATACGCGGACTTCCTTTCCCAACGAGGTACGGGTGCAGCGCAAATTCCGCCTGACCCGGTCGGAAGATTTCAAGCGGGTGCGGCGTTTTGGCAAGTCTTATGCCCACCCGCTTGTCGTGTTGATAGCTCAGACGAATGACGAAGCTCAACTGCGCGTGGGCGTGGCCGCCGGCCGGACGGTGGGAACGGCTGTGAAACGGAACCGCGCCAAACGTCTGATGCGCGAAGCGATGCGGCCTCTCGTCCCAAACATCGCCTCCGGCTGGGACCTGGTCCTGATCGCCCGTCCCGTGCTTTTATCTTCCACTTTGACCGAAATCCGCGAGGCCCTGCTGATTCTTTTGCGCCGCGCCAAACTGGTTTCCCCGACCGATGCAGCCTGAATTTTATTTGCCGCATGAATATCCAAGTGAACCGCGCCTGCGGGATTTGCCGCGTACGCCGCAGAACTGGCTCCGCATTTCACTGCTGGCTTTGATCCGTTTCTATCAAATGACGCTTTCGCACGCCATGCCTGAAGGCACGTGCCGTTTTTATCCGTCGTGTTCCCATTATGGATATCAGGCGATCTATAAACACGGCGCATTCAGGGGTTCGTTCATGGCGGCCTGGCGTGTGCTTCGTTGTAATCCATTCAATCCCGGGGGATACGACCCCGTTCCATAGGAGCTTGAATTCTTTCGATGAAACGTTTTGCTTTGATCTCTCTTGTTTTGCTTGGCGGAATCCTTTTGAGCGCGTGTTCGGCTGCCGCCCAAAGCATCAGTTGGCCCGGCTTGTCCGCGGACGCCAATCACGCGTACCTCGCCAAAGGCCAGTTCGTGTACGCTGTTCGCTTGAGCGATGGCTCGAAGGTTTGGCAGTATCCGGCTTCGGGCGGTTCGCAGGTCTTCGATGCCAGCCCGGTTCTTACACCAGACGGACAATTGCTGGCTGGAAGCGCGGGCAGCGATAACGGCTTGTACAGCATCGATCCGGCCACCGGAAAAGACAAATGGAGCGCGCCCTTTACCGGCCCGGATCATTGGATCGCTTCCCCTTTGGTGCTTCAGAATACGATCTACGCGCCCAACAACAATGGGACGCTTTATGCGCTCAACCTTGCCACAGGCGGGAAGCGATGGTCTTTGCCGCTGGGTCATTCGCTGTGGGGCACGCCGGCCACAGACGGCAAACTGATCTTCGTCCCGTCATTGGATCATTTCCTCTATGCGGTGGATCCTCAAGCCCAAAAGATTGCATGGAAAGCCGACCTCGGCGGCGCGGCGGCCGGCTCGCCCGTCGTCAGCGCAGATGGGAAGACCGTCTACGTGAGTTCGTCTGCAAAGAAGCTGTTCGCGTTGGATACGACGACCGGCTCGATCCAATGGACGGCGAATACTACCGATTGGGTTTGGAACGCGCCCGCTCTCAGCGGCGACACGCTTTTCGCTTCGGATATCAGCGGCAATGTTTACTCCATTGGCGCGGTCAATGGCAAGAATGCCTGGCCGGTCGTCCAGCCGGATGGGCCGGTCACGGGAAGCCCGCTTGCGATTCAAAATGGCGTGGCGGTCGCGACCGAATCTGGATTCGTTTATGCGTTTGATCCGCATGGCGCCTCGTTGTGGAATATCGGCGTGGGCGGAAACATTTATACGTCGCCGGTCGCATCGGGCAATCTGATCCTTGTCGCGCCGTTGAACGCCGATTTCATGCTTGCCGGCGTGTCCAACGATGGCAAGCAGATCCTTTGGAAGTTTACAGGCAAATAAAGGAAGCAACTATGGGAGCTATCTGGGATCAATTTGTCAGTCTGTTTACCAATGTCCTGCTTTTGATTTACAACTTTCTTGGCCACGGCGGAAACGCGTTCGGCGTTTCGATCATTTTATTCACGATGCTGATCCGCGGTATTACATGGCCGCTCAACGCCCAGCAATTGAAAGGCGCCAAAGCCATGCAGGATCTGCAGAACGATAAAGAGTGGCAGGACATCCAGAAGAAATATGCCAAGGACCGCGAGAAACTGGCACAGGAACAAATGCGGATCTACAAGGACCGCGGCATCAATCCATTCGCATCCTGCCTGCCCACTTTGATTCAATTCCCGATCATCATCGGCTTGTATCAAAGCATCATCCGCGCGCTGGCCGCCTCTCCGCTTGGACTGCTTCAACTGGCGCGCAGTGTGTATCAGGTTTCGTGGCTGAGCCCGTTCCTGAACATCGCGACATTGATCCCGCTCAACAGCAGATTCCTGTGGATGGATCTCGGCCGCCCCGAAGGCATTCCGTTCCCGGGCGGGTTCACACTTTCTTTTTTGCCGTATGGCTTTCCAACACTGGCGATCATCGTTGCGTTGACCACTTATCTTCAAACCAAGCTGACGATGCCGCCCTCCACCAATCCCGGCGACCAGACCGCGGCCATGAACAGCATGATGAGCATCTACATGCCATTGTTCCTCGGATGGCTGGTGCTCAATTACGCATCGGGACTGGCGGTTTACTTCGTCACCAGCAACGTGCTGGGCATCGTGCAATATGCCATGATGGGGCGCGTCAACTGGCGCAATGTTTTGCCGGGAGGCGGGAAACCCGCTCCGGCAAAGAAGAAATAAATTCAGGGAGGTCTCCATGACCGAACGAACGACGTTGGAAATCATCGCTCCAACTGTGGAAGAAGCATTGGCTCAGGGACTGGCCCAGCTTGGCCTGCCCGCGGAAGCGGTATCGGTCGAAGTGCTGGACGCCGGCAACAAAGGTTTGTTCGGCCTGGGCGGACGCCAGGTGCGCGTGCGATTGACGGTGAATGTTCCCGGCGAGGAACCAGCCAAACCGGCCGCGCCCGCTTCAAAGCGGGAGAAAGAGGCGGCTCCCGTTTCGAAAGCGGAACCTGTCGGGAAGCCTGAACCCATCAAAAAAATAGAGCCTGCCAAAAGGGCGGATTCGCCATCCGTTCCCGATGGACACGATCCGGTCCTCGACAAAACCGAAGCCATTATTTCGAAACTGCTTTTTCACATGGGCATGCAGGCCCAGGTCTCGGCGCATTATGGCGAAGCGCGCGAAGACCGCCGCCCGATCATGGTGGATATTCGCGGCGGCGACCTTGGCGTTTTGATTGGCCGGCGCGGCGAAACGTTGAACGCTTTTCAATATGTCGCATCTCTGATGGTTGGCAAAGAGACGAATCAATTTGCTCAATTGATCGTGGACGTGGAGGGCCACCGCGACCGCCGCGAGCGCCAACTGCGGCAGCTTGCGCGGCGCATGGCCGAACAGGTGACCAAATCGGGCCGTAAGCTGACGCTCGAGCCGATGCCTGCCGCGGAGCGCCGCATCATCCACATGGAATTGCGCGACCATCCCGCGGTGACCACGCAAAGCACGGGCGATGAGCCGCATCGCAAAGTCACGATTTTGCCGAAAGAATAGTATGCTCGTAAGGGCGGGTCTGAGACCTGCCCTTACTTTTTATCACGGTATAATCTGCTCATGTTTGACCTCGCGCATCCTGAGCCTGTGGATTATCTGGTCATCGGCCATATCACGGAAGACATCACGCCCGCCGGTCCGCGGCCCGGAGGCACGGCGACGTTCTCATCGCTGACCGCGCGCGCGTTGGGAATGCGCGTGGGAGTCGTCACGGCGGTGGGCAATAAAACTTCATTGAAAGTTTTGGAGGGGATTTCGGTTGTAAACATTCCTTCGCAGCACACCACAACATTTGAAAATATTCATGCGGATGATGGACGAAAACAAATCCTTCACCATCGAGCCGCGGTGATTTCATTCGAAAATGTGCCGGATGTCTGGCGCAAAGCGTCCATCGTTCATCTCGGCCCGGTGGCGCAGGAAATCAGCGGCGAATTGCCGAAGGATTTTTCCGGTTCGATGATCGGGATCACGCCTCAAGGCTGGATGCGAACGTGGAATCGAGATGGTCATGTCGCGCATGGCAAATGGGAATCGTCAGAAACTTTATTGCCGCAGGCAGGCGCGGTGGTCATCAGCCGCGAAGATGCGGGCGGCGACGAGGAATTGATCGAGGAGATGGCGCGTCAGACGCGCGTTTTGGCCGTGACCGAATCTTCAGCGGGTTCCGTGCTTTATTGGAACGGCGACCGCCGTCGTTTCCGCGCACCCGAAGTCGAAGAAGCGGACGCGACCGGCGCGGGCGACATTTATGCCGCGGCGTTTTTCATCCGACTGTTTTCCACGCGTGATCCGTGGGAGGCGGCGCGCTTCGCAACTCAACTCGCGGCGCGTTCCGTCACACGTCCCGGCCTGGATGGGATCCCGACCCAAACCGAAATCGAAGAATGCCTCATGGAGGTTTTCTAGTGGCTCGCATTTATACGCTCGTCAATCAAAAAGGCGGCGTGGGCAAGACGACCACGGCCATCAACGTCGGTGCGTACCTCGCGCAATTCGGCCAGCGCGTTTTGGTTGTTGATCTCGATCCGCAGGCCAATGCAACTTCCTGCGTTGGCGTTGATAAAGCCACGGTCACCGGCGGAACGTACGAGGCTTTGCTCGGCGGCGCGGCACTGCCATTCGTGCTTCTGAATGAGCGTCTAAAACTTTCGCTTTTGCCCTCGTCTCCTTCGCTGGCAGGCGCGGAAGTGGAACTGGTCGAAGAGCTGGCGCGCGAGACGCGGCTCAAGAAGGCGCTCGAACCATTGATTGACCGCTACGATTACATTTTGGTTGACTGTCCGCCTTCCCTGGGCTTGTTGACCATCAATGGCCTGGTCGCCGCGCGGGATGGCGTGCTGGTTCCCGTTCAATGCGAATATCTCGCGCTGGAAGGACTCGGCCAGCTCACGCAGACGATCCAGCGCGTCCGCTCGGCTCTCTTCCCGGAATTGAAAGTGCGCGGCGTGATCCTGACGATGTTCGACCCGCGCACGAATCTCGCGACCGATGTGGTCAAGGAAGTCAATCGCCACTTTCCCGGACAGGTTTTCAAATCCATCGTGCCGCGCAGCGTGCGTCTCGCCGAAGCGCCCTCGTACGGACTTCCCATTTCGGTTTATGCGCCTTCGTCGGTGGGCGCGCAAGCGTATGAAGCATTGACCAGGGAATTGCTCAAAGGTGATGGCGTAAGGATTCATAGTCAATAAAATGTGCAGGGGCACAACTAGCGAAGCATGCAAAGCGCACGCTGCGCCCCTACGGGTTAATCAGGAGCCAATATGCCTCCACGTTCAGGACTCGGAAAGGGACTCGATGCCCTCATCCCCGGCGGATCATCTGCGGCGGGCGAAGGCGGCGCGGCGCAAGTCGCCATCGATTCGATCCAGCGCAACCCGCGCCAGCCGCGCCAAACGTTCAGGGAAGATGAACTGGATGAACTGGCCGCGTCCATTCGCGAGCATGGCGTGATCCAGCCGCTGATCGTTTCGCCCGCGTCCAACGGAACGTACACACTCGTTGCAGGAGAGCGGCGCTGGCAGGCCGCGCGCCGCGCGGGATTGAGAACCGTTCCGGTCGTCATTCGCAGCGCCAGCGACCAGCAATTGCTCGAGCTGGCTTTGATCGAAAATGTCCAGCGCGCAGACTTGAATGCCATCGAAGAAGCCGAGGCGTTCCAGCACCTTGTCAAAGAGTTTGGGCTTTCACACGACAAGGTCGCCGCGAGCGTTGGCAAGAGCCGCGTGGCTGTGACCAACACGATTCGTCTGCTCGATGCGTCGTCCGCGGTCAAACAAGCTTTGGTGGATGGAAAAATTTCCGAAGGCCACGCGCGCGCGCTGCTTGCGCTGAATTCTGCCAAAGCCCAGGAAGCCGCGCTGCGAACGGTTGCCAATCTCGATTTGAGCGTTCGTCAAGCCGAGGCGTTGGTGCGAAAACTCGGAGGGCAGAAACTCGCGTCGAAAAAGAAGCCGGCCCGAAATCCGAACGTGAGCGACATCGAACGCCGCCTGCGCGCCAGCCTCGGCACGAAAGTCGCGTTGAAGCACGGCAGGAAAGGCGGCACGGTCACCATCCATTATTATTCCGATGAAGAACTGGATGCGCTGCTCGAAAAACTCTTATGAAGATTCTTCACAACGCAAAAATTTATACGCTCGATCAATCGAAGCCAACTGCATCGGCCATCGCAATGGATCGCGGCGAAGTCATCGCGGTTGGCGGCGATGAACTTCTGCGCGAATTCGACCGCGCCGAAAAAGAAGATTTGCGCGGCCGCGTGGTTCTGCCGGGCCTCACCGACGCACATTTGCATCTTCAATATTATTCGCTTGGTCTGCAAAAAATTGATTGCGAGACTGACACGCTTGATGAATGTTTGCGGCGTGTAGACGAACGCGCGCAAAAAGCCAGGCCCGGCGAATGGATTTTGGGCCACGGCTGGAATCAAAATGTCTGGTTTCCCTCGCCCCTTCGCCCCTCTCCCAGCGGGAGAGGGGTCGGGGGTGAGGGCTGGCCGAATGCAACCAACCTCGATCAAATCGCGCCGAACAATCCCGTTTATCTGACGGCGAAATCATTACATGCCGGATGGGCAAATTCCGCCGCGTTGAAACTGGCGGATGTCACCGCCTCCTCACCGGACCCGGTCAACGGCCGGCTCCAACGCGATTCACGCGGCGCCTTGACTGGAATCCTGCTCGAGTCCGCGATGGAGTTGATTAATCGAGCGCTTCCCGCGCCAACTGTGGATGAAATTGCCTCTGCCATCGAAAAGGCTCAGCCGATTTTGTGGAAGATGGGATTGACCGGTGTCCACGATTTTGACCGCCGCGATTCGTTCATGGCTTTGCAAATTTTGCATTTACAAAATAAATTGAAATTACGCGTGACAAAAAACCTTCCCGTTGATTTGCTCGATCAGGCGTTTGAACTCGGGCTTCGCACCGGCTTCGGCGATGATTGGCTCCGCCTTGGTTCGGTCAAAGTTTTTATGGATGGCGCGCTCGGCCCGCGCACCGCGGCGATGTTCCAGCCATACGAGGGCGAACCGGAGAACAAAGGCATCCTCACCATGGACGCCGAACAGCTTTTTGAAGTTGGCCGCCGCGCCGCGGACGTCGGACTTGGCATGGCTGTTCATGCCATCGGCGACCGTGCCAATCACGAAGTATTGAACGCGTACCGGCAGTTGCGCGCGTATGAAGCGGAAAAGGGCCTGCCTCATTTGCGGCACCGCATCGAACACGTGCAGGTCCTTCATCCCGACGATGCAACGCGGCTCGCGGAATTGAATGTGATCGCGTCCATGCAGCCAATCCATGCCACGTCGGATATGTTGATGGCCGACAAATATTGGGGGGCGCGTTCCTCACTGGCTTATGCCTGGCGGACTCAGCTTGATGCGGGCGGGCGCGTTGCATTTGGGTCCGATGCGCCGGTCGAATCGCCGAATCCGTTTTGGGGAATCCACGCGGCGGTCACGCGCCGGCGCGCAGATGGTTCGCCGGGACTCGGCGGCTGGCATCCCGGACAGCGACTCACGATGCAGGAAGCAATCGAAGGATTCACAACCGGCGCGGCCTACGCGGCGTACGCAGAAAACCGTCAGGGCAGACTGGCTCCGGGCTTCCTCGCCGATTTGATCGTCCTGGAAAGCGACCCGTTCAAAACCGATCCGCAGGAAGTGAAAGATTTTCAATCTTCTGCTACAATGGTCGGTGGGGAGTGGGTTTATATCCAGAAGTGATGGATTGCGTTTTATAAGGTTGATACGGTTTGCGGAGAATGTTGTATGACAAACACCAAACCCCTGCCTCACCTGACCCCTGAAATGCTCGTGCCGAGACTGGGCGAAGCGCTGGTACGCGGCGGACATATTACTGAATTGGATTTGCAAAAAGCCCTGGCTTATCAGCAGGAACAACTTGCGCAAGGCAGGACTTATCTGCTCGGCCAGGCACTGCTGGACCTGAAGCTGCTCGACCGTTCCGCGCTGGATCAGGCAGTTACCGAACAGATCATCCAGTTGCGCTCGGCATTACAGGCAGCCAACCGTACGCTCGAACAGCGCGTTCAGGAGCGGACCGCGGAATTACAGGAAGCGCTCGAGCGGCTTTCGGAACTCAGCCAGATGAAGGCAAATTTCGTTGCCAATATTTCCCATGAATTACGCACGCCGTTGACACACATCAAAGGTTATCTTGAATTGATGGTGACCGAATCATTGGGGCCGCTCACTTCGGAACAGCGCCATGCGCTGCAAGTCAGCCAGAAATCATCGGATCGCCTGGAGAATTTGATCGAAGATTTGATCATGTTCTCGCTGGCCTCGCGCGGCGAAATGAGCATGAAACAGGAGGCGTTCGATATTCGCCGCCTGGCCAATCTGTCGGCCAAGTCTGCCGGCCAGAAGGCGGAGGAACGCGGCGTTACAGTGGATGTTCTCGCTGACGAGAACCTGCCTTTTGTCCAGGGCGACCCGGAGAAGATCAGCTGGGCGCTCAATCAATTGCTTGATAACGCCGTCAAGTTTACGCCATCCGGCGGGCGCGTGATCGTCAACCTGAAGGAAGAAGGCGCGAACCTCGTCATGGTTGCCATAGCGGACACCGGCATTGGCATCCCGCCCAGCCGCTTGAACGAGATCTTCGAACCATTCCACCAGCTCGACGGTTCATCCACACGAAAAGCAGGCGGCACCGGCTTGGGCCTTTCGCTGGTTCGCCAGATCATCGAGGCGCACGGCTCGCTGCTGGATGTGAATTCCATCGAAGGCCGCGGTTCCACATTCAAGTTCCCGCTCCTGGCGGTGACAGAAGAAAAGAAGCAGAAACGGCCAACATAGACCATGTCAGTGGATCCGCAAACGCTCGATTATTTATATTCCATCCTGCAAGCCGTGAACGCAAAAGCCGATTGGAAGGCTGCCCTGGACACACTGCTGGCTTCCCTGCGTGACGAATTTGTGTATGACAACGTGGCCGTCTATATCCGTGATTCTGGCACCGGGCTGGATATTATTTATGCGCGCGCGGTCGGGCGCGGGAAAAATGCCGAGGCAGATGTAAACTGGGGTGAGGGGGTCGCCGGTGAAGTCATCGCCAAACGGGAAATGATCCTGCGCGAGCCGGTTCATAATCCGCGCACCGACCGGCTCGACCTTCCTTATCTGATCGGTCTGCCGCTGTTCACAGCCGGGCGATTAACCGGCGCCCTGGTCTTCGTCCGATTTGGCGGGCCGGGGTATTCCACGATCCATGTCCGCATGGCGGAGTTGATCGCGATGACCGTGGGATCATTGCTGGCCTCCAAGGCTTTGCAGGAGGCGCGTACGGATTTGGAATCGGTACAGAAGCAGATGCGCCTGCAGGACGATTTTGTTTCGACCATTTCGCATGAGCTTCGCACGCCGCTTGGTTTTATCAAGGGTTACAGCACCAGCCTGCTGCGGGAAGATACCAAGTGGGACGAAAAGACGCAGCGCGAATTCCTGGCCATCATTGACGACGAAGCCGACCGTCTGACCCATCTCATCGAGAACATGCTCGAGTCGGCGCGCCTGCAAACCAAGACTCTCCAGTTCAAATTCCAGCCGCTCAGGCTCGATGCTTTGATTCGGGATGTTGCCACCCGCATCCATACGCATCATCCCGAATTGCAGGTTAACTTCGACTCTGAAAATGTTCCTCCCATCCTCGGCGATGGAGTACGCATATCGCAGGTCTTCGAAAACCTGTTCAGCAATGCCATGAAGTATGCCCCGGAATCGCCGATCAGGATCACCATCCGCCGATCCGTCAAAACATTGCGGGTGACATTTGCAGATCGCGGCCCCGGCATCCCCGAAGATTATCTTCCCTTCATCTTCGAACGTTTCTACCGGGTCCCGGGCCAGGGCACCGTTACCGGCACCGGCCTCGGACTCTATATTTGCAGGCAGATAATTCTTGCGCATCATGGTAAGATTTGGGCAGAGTCCATTTTGGACGAAGGCACCACCTTCTTTATCGAACTGCCCATCGAACCTGATATGTAACCCTGTTTTCCTTGAAGGAGGCATCATGTCCAAGAAAATATTGATCGTGGATGACGAACCTCGTTACCTCCGTTTGCTGGAGGCCAATTTGAAAACAGAGGGATACACTGTTATCACCGCATCGGATGGCATTCAGGCCGTGGACACTTTCTCTGCGCAGCCCGTTGACTTGATTCTGTTGGATATCATGATGCCGCGACTGGACGGCTTTGGCGCCTGCCAGCGCATACGCGAGTTTTCCAATGTGCCGATCATCATGCTGACCGCCAAAGGCGAGGAACAGGACCGCGTCAAGGGCCTGGACCTCGGGGCGGATGACTACCTCGTCAAGCCTTTTTCGGCAACCGAACTTCTGGCGCGCGTGCGCGCCGTTCTGCGCCGCGCCCAGCCTCCCACCGAACATGGGCAGGAACGCTTCTTCACGCACAGCAATCTGAAGATTGATTTTGCCCGCGCCGAAGTCTGGAGGGACGACCAACCCGTTTCACTGTCTGCCACGGAATACAGGCTGCTCCTGCAATTTGCTCACAGCGTTGGTTCGATCTTGACCTCGGAGGATTTGCTGACCAGCGTGTGGGGTCCCGAATATAAACTGGACAAGGAAATCCTGTGGGTGAGCATCGCCCGCCTGAGACAAAAACTGGAGGGCGATCCACACAACCCGCACCACATTGTCACACGTTCCGGGCTTGGCTATTTGATGCCGCCGCTCGAGTCCTGAGGGATTTATGGCCGGGAATACGATCCTCGTTGTTGATTCAGATGCTGCCAGTCTAAACTACGTTTCGGCAGCTCTGAGCGAAGTGGGTCATCGCGTTCTGCAGGCCGCTTCGGGCAGGGAGGGTCTGGTCGTTGCCTGGCGGGATCATCCCGACATCATCGTGATGGATCCCGTGATGGCCGATTTGAAAGGGGAGGATTTCGCCGTCCGCCTGCGATCCGATGCCCGCACATCCAAAACCCCGCTCGTCGCACTCAGCAGCGATCCCGCTCAATCGCGCTCTCATTCCTGCATGGATGCGGGATTCAATGAATACCTGGTGAAGACGGCGCAGGTGGTCCCTGTCCTAGTGGCAGCGATTGGCCGTTTGGCCAGAACGGCAGTCTCAGTTACCAAAGAGGGCGGCTTGTTGATCGTGTTCTTGAGCGCCAAAGGCGGGACTGGCACATCATCCCTGTGCGCCAATATTGCCATGAACTTTGTCGCAAACCAACCTGAGGTGCGTGTCGCCGTGGCGGACATGGTCCTGCCGATTGGCTCAATCGCTGAGATCGTCGGCTACGCAGGCGACCAAAATCTGGTGACAGTTACCGGGATGCCATCTTCAGAGACAACGCCTGATTTCTTCCGTAAAGGCCTGACCGAAATGACCAACTGGCATTTTCACTTGCTGGCGGGTTCGCCCGACCCCGAAAGCGGGAACCAGCTCAACGTCGGGAGGATCGGCGATATCGTCCATTCGCTGAAGCTCGCCTACGACTTTGTCTTTCTCGATCTGGGCCGCTCGCTTTCACGCATCAGCCTGCCATTGATCGAAAGCGCCGACCTGATCGTGATGATCGTCAGCACGGATTTGAGCACCGTGACACTCACAAAAACAGTCTGGGATTATTTGAAGACCAAAGGTTTACAGGCTTCATCCGTTTACCCGATCTTGAATCGCGCTGTGGGTCTGGAAGGATCGACCAAGGCCGAAGCGGAAAAGATCATTGGCATCGAAATCAAAACAGCCATGCCCTACCTCGGCGGGAACTTCGCACTGGCGAACAATCTGCATCAGCCGATCACGGTCAAATTCCCGAACGATACGGCGGCTATTGTCTTGAAAGATGCGTCACAGCAGATGGCGAATCTGGCGAGACGCCTGCATTCAGGATAGAAAACGAGGCGTTCCATGACGATCGAATATGATGAAAAGGGAAAATTCTTCACCGACGTGGTGACCAAGATCGCGGTGAGTGCCACCATCCAGACGACAAGCCAGTTGGTGCGCGGCAAGGTCCACGTGCGGCAGGGCGAGCGTCTGAAGGATGAATTGGACCGCGATGAACTCTTCCTCGCCATGACCGGGGCGTCCATCCTGGGAGCAGACGGCCAGGTTTTGTTCACGGCCCCCTTCCTGGCGGTACGCCGCTCTCAAATCGTGTGGGTGATGCCCAGCGACGACGAGGCGAAGGAATAAATGACCCAGCCCGCATCACCGAATTCCGCGCGTTTTTCCTCTTCCGACCTTGCCAAACTAAAACGTTTCCTGATCGACGCCCTTTCGCGCGGGATCGAGAGCGAAGGGATCGCATTCGACCAGCGCGCGCCTTTCATCAAACAGCATTTGAGGGGCGTTTATGAACAGGCGCATGTGAGCCTGCCGGAGGACATTCAGCGCGCGGTCTTTCAGGATGTGTTGAACGATATGATGGGGTATGGCCCGATCCAGCCGCTGCTCGACGACCCGGATGTCAGCGAAGTGATGGTCAACGGGCCAAAGAAAGTTTATATCGAAAAGAAGGGACAATTGACGCGCACCAATGTGACGTTCGACGACGACGCGCATGTCCTGCGGATCATTGACCGCATCATCCTGCCCCTTGGCCGGCGCGTGGACCCTGACAGCCCCACCGTTGACGCGCGCCTGCCCGACGGCTCGCGCGTCAACGCGGTCGTCCCGCCGGTGGCGATTGACGGGCCTTCGATCACCATCCGCAAATTCCGCAAGGACAAACTCCAGATTGCCCAGCTTGTCGAATACGGTTCGCTCACGCAGAGCATGGCCGAGTTTTTGCAGGCTTGCGTGATGGCGCGTTTGAACATCGTCATTTCAGGCGGGACTGGTTCGGGCAAGACCACGCTGCTTAACGTGCTGTCCGGCTTCATCCCGGAAAACGAGCGCATCCTCACCATCGAAGACGCGGCGGAGCTGCAGCTTCAACAGGATCACGTATTGCGACTCGAAACCAAACCAGCCAACGTGGACGGCGGCGGCGCGACGACGATCCGTGACCTGGTCCGCAACTCGCTGCGTATGCGCCCCGACCGGATTGTGGTTGGCGAATGCCGCGGCGGCGAAGCGCTGGACATGCTGCAAGCCATGAACACCGGCCATGATGGTTCGCTGACTACGCTCCATGCCAATTCCCCGCGCGACGCGCTGTCGCGTCTCGAGACGCTGGTGCTGATGGCGGGCATGGATTTGCCGATCAAAGTGGTGCGCCAGCAGATTTCATCCGCGGTGGACCTCATCGTCCAGCAGACGCGCCTCAAAGACGGTGCGCGCAAGGTGACAGCCGTCACGGAGGTCGCCGGCATGGAAGGCGATACCATCGTTTTGACCGATGTGTTCAAGTTCGAGCAGACCGGGATCGGCGAAGGCGGCAAAGTGCTTGGCGAACTGAAAGCCACCGGCATCCGTCCCATGTTCTCGGCGCGTCTGGAAACCGCCGGTTACAAGCTTGGCGCGGAAATCTTTGGAACCTCGATTGCAGACAGGTTGAACAGCCGCCAGCGGCGGTGAATCAAAATCAGAAAATGCAGGTCGCCCTCAGCGTGACCTGCGGCTTCACAGATTGTCGTGCCGAAATCTTTTGGAGGCGGACATTCAAAGTTTTTTCCGCGTAAATTCGCGCTGTCCCGTCTTATCCGCGTACGGGATTGCGGCGGCACCCAGGGAGCCGTCAACTGCCTGCGAGGTTTATCAGCAACACGCAGTATAATTCAGCCAACGAGGCTTGCATGGACACTCGCTCTCAGATCACACTTCGCACCAAAAAATTAGGCGTCCTGATCCGGGATGCCCGCCTCGCGGCGCGCCGGAACATTGATGAATGTGCCAGGGCCGTTGGCGTGACGAAAGGCGTCTTCCGTTCCTACGAAGAGGGAAACCGCGCGCCCTCGCTTCCCGAACTTGAAACGCTTGTGTATTATCTGAAACTCCCAATCCATCATTTCTGGGGCCAATCGTCCATCTCGGACGATGCGCCGCCGACCGAACCGCTCAACCTGCCGCGCCTCGTCGAGGTGCGCCAGCGCATGATCGGCGCGCTGCTTCGTCAGGAACGCAACAACGCCAGCTTGTCCATCAAAGCGCTGACCCAGGAAACCGGAATTTCCGGCGCGCGCATCAAAGCGTATGAATTGGGCGAACGTCCCATCCCGCTGCCTGAACTCGAAGCATTGCTCACCGCGTTGGGAGCGCGGGTTGACACCTTCTTCGATCAGAGCGGGCCGATCGGCCAATGGATGAACGACCAGAATGCCATGAAGCAGTTCCTCGATCTGCCCAAGGAATTGCAAAGCTTTGTCTGCCAGCCTGTCAATCGTCCGTACATCGAATTGGCGGTGAAGCTCAGCTCCATGTCCACAGATAAACTTCGTTCGGTGGCCGAAGGTTTGCTCGATATCACGTTGTAAATTCTTGCGCGGCAGGAAAATTCCATGACCACAGACTCTGAACTCAAAAAGTTGGCCGAAGAGGGAAAGCTTGCCTTCGAAGCTGGCAACTATGAAACCGCCGCGGACATGTTCGGAAACGCGGCAAAAGGTTATGCTTCGCTCGATGACCGCGTCAACGAAGCCGAAATGAAAAATAACCTGAGCGTCACGCTTCTGAAATTGGGGAAGCCGCAGGAGGCACTCGACACGGTATCCGGCACCGACGCGGTATTTGCCGAAGCCAAAGATCTTAAACGCCAGGGAATGGCGGTGGGCAACCAGGCCTCCGCGCTCGAAGCTCTCAAGCGTTCCGACGAGGCGCTGGGCGCTTACGAAAGATCGGCTCAAATCTTTGCCGACGCGCATGAAGGCGATCTGCGTTCCATGGTGCTCAAATCTGCGGCGGGCATCAAACTCAAACGCGGCAAGGTTGCCGACTCCGCCGTCAAGATGGTTGGCTCGCTCGAAGCCAAGGAAAAGCCATCCATCTTCGACCGCCTCCTCAGGTTTATCGTTCGTCTCGTAGTGCGATGATCTCAGTCCACCCTCCGGCGCTCAAGGCTGGTCAGCGAATCCGCCCGGCGGTCCACACGGATTATCAACAAATTTCCGACCTGATCTTTTTCGAGGGACACGTTCATCGTCACCTCGATTGGCGCACGCCCCTCGAGTGGCTGGGATATTCACCGTATTGGGTGCTCGAAGAAGATGGACGCGTCGTGGCTGCGCTGGCCTGTCCGCCGGACCCGGAAGCAATTGCCTGGCTCCGGCTTTTTGTCCATGCCTCGCATCTTTCCGGACTCGAAGCCTGGTCGCCGTTATGGACGGCGGCGTGCAGCGAACTGACCCAACACGGCCGTGTCATTGTGGCGGCCATTGCCATGGAACGCTGGATGGATTCGCTTTTGATCGAAAGCGGATTTGCCCTGGCACATCACATTGTTTTGCTCGAATGGAATGACCAGCCTGTAACGCGTTATTCGATTCCCGCCGGTTTTAGCATCCGAAGCATGAAGTTCGATGATCTGCCGCGCGTCGTCGAAGTGGACGCGGCGGCCTTTGATTCACTTTGGCGAAATTCATTGCCAGCGCTGAGCAAGGCATTTTCGCAGGCGGTTTATGCTTCGGTCGTGGAAAACGCGTCGGGCATGGTCGGGTACCAGCTGGCGACGTGGAGTCCGCTTGGGGCGCACCTCGCCCGGCTTGCCGTCCGGCCTGAGGCGCAGGGTCTGGGCATCGGCGCAGTACTGGTCAATGACCTGATCGTCCGAATGCAAAACGGAGGCGCGACTCACATCACCGTCAACACGCAGGGAAACAACACTGTCTCGCTGGCCTTATATCAAAAGCTCGGCTTTCGCCGCACGGGAGAGCAATACCCGGTTTATTCGGTTCAGGTGGAGTGAACGTGACTCAACGGGATGACGCGGTGATTGTCAATACATTGGTGAGGCAGGCGCTGGTTTCAGCGCAGGAAGTCATGGGCGAAAATGGTTTGAATGCGGTCCTGCGCTCGAGCGGCCTGGAACGTTTTGTGGGGAACTTTCCGCCGGACGATTTGAATCCTTCAATTCAAGCCAGCCAATACGCCCGGTTCAACCAAGCCATCGAAGATTTTTACGGCCGCGGCGGACGCGGCATGTTGAGGCGCATCGGCAAGGCTTCGTTCCAATATGCGGTGCGCGAGCAGGCCGCTTTGCTGGGCATTGCAGGCGCGGCATTGAAGCTGCTGCCGGAAAAACAGCGCATCAAATTTATTTTGAACAGCATGGTCGGCGCGCTCAAGAAAACCAACGCGCAGGTGGAAGCATGGGTGGATGAAAGCGGCGGCAAAATTGCATATCTCGAGTCGACTTGCGCGATCTGCCACGGGCGCAAAAGTGCGGGACCGATTTGCCATCTCTACGTTGGTTCGATTGGCGAGGCGGTGCAATGGGCAGCCGGCAGGCCGCACGAAATCATCGAGACGCATTGCATGGCAAAAGGCGATCCTTATTGCCGCTTTGAAGTCGGCGAGGCAACAGCCGGTGAATGAGGCTTTTGTTCCATCCCGTTTTCTGCTCGTGTTCGTCGAAACCCTTTCGGCAGATATTGGACGGCGAAATTTGACCGCGGTGCTGGAAAAGGATGGCCTGCCAACCGATTGGACCGATCCTGCTCATTTATCTTCGCTGGATGAAGAACATTCCGCCGAAGTCTATGCCGGACTGCAATCGGCTTTGCGGACTTATTACGGGCGCGGCGCCCGCGGGACTCTCATCCGCATCGGGAGCAAGATGTGGAATCGTTTGCTGAACGATGCCGCTTTTGGCGCGAAGGCGCAAGCCGCGCTGGTGCATGGACTTCCCATGCCTGCGCGGCACAAACCTGCGCTCGAACTTCTCGCCGGCTTGATGAGCGCTCGAAAGGGAGACGTTACTGTCCATACCCTCGACCTGGATTTTTTGCTGGCGGATCACGCAAGCCCGGCAACTTTGGGCCAGAAAGATTCCACTTCGATTTGTTATGTCACACTTGGATTGATCCGTGAGGCGCTTTATTGGGCGGCGGGGAAGGAGTACGATATCGAAGAAACATCCTGCCGCGCGGCAGGCGCCCGCGATTGCGAATTCAAAATCACTGTGGGAGGTTCATCATGAAAACGTTCGAGTCTGGCTGGCAGAGCCGGGATGGCATAAAGTTCCATGTGCTTGGCTGGGAGCCGGATACAAAACCCAGGGCTGTCGTTTGCCTTGTTCATGGACACGGCGAACATGTGGGACGCTTTGCCCGCGTGGGAGAAGCTTTTACCAAAGCGGGTTATGTTCTTGCCGGCTTTGATGCGCGCGGACATGGAAAGTCCGGCGGCCAGCGCGGTCACACGCCGTCCTACGATGCCTTGATGGATGACATTGCCGATTTCCTGGGGCAAATGGATGCGCGTTATCCCGGCTTGCCGCGATTTTTGTACGGTCACAGCATGGGCGGGAATGAGGTGATCAATTATGCGCTGCGCCGCAAACCGGATTTGCCCGGCGTGATTGCCACCGGCCCGTGGCTGAAGCTGGCGTTCGAGCCGCCTGCCATGCAGGTCACGCTGGGACGCATGATGAACAACATCGCACCGGGATTTACGCAAAAGTCCGGGTTGGAAACGGCCGCGCTTTCGCATGATCCAAATGTTGTGAAGGCCTACGAGGCTGATCCGCTGGTGCATGATAAGATCTCGGCGCGGCTTTTCGTCGCGATGTATGAATCCGGATCGTGGGCGTTGGACCATGCCGCGGAGTTTCCGCTTCCTCTTTTGTTGATGCACGGCACAGCGGACCGCCTGACCTCGGCCGAGGCGAGCCGCCAGTTTGCAGAGCGCGGCGGAAGGAATGTCACGTGGCGTGCGTGGGACGGCCTTTATCACGAAATCCATAACGAGCCGGAAAAGGCCGAAGTCCTCAAAGTGATGATTGACTGGATGAATGCGCGATTGAAAAAGTAAAGCCCTGCATCCCGCTTCCAAATTACAGATAAAACACAACAAGGAGATTCGATGAGCAAAAAAGACCGGGAAGGCACGAGCAAGCGCCAGGAATTCCGTGAGAAACGCCGGCGCGCCGAACAACGCAACCGCCTGATTTGGATCGGCTTGATTATCGCCGGCGCGCTGCTGGTGGCGTTCTTTTTGATCTACCCGCAGATCAAACCGATCGCGGCGATCCAGCCTGCGGCAGCGGAGACGCGTCCCAGTGTGAATCGCAATTCGACGGGCGACCCGAACGCGCCCGTCAAGCTGGGGGAATTCTCCGATTTTCAATGTCCATACTGCAAACAATTCTGGCAGACGACCGAGCCGCAGATTATTGCGGCTTACGTCAAAACGGGCAAAGTGTATTATACCGATCATTCGGCGGGCAACTTTATTAGCGATAATGCCAACAAGGCGAACGGCGGGAACGACACCGAATCGCAGGATTCGGCGACGGCGGCCCTTTGCGCTGCGGACCAAAACAAATACTGGCAGATGCACGATGCGCTCTTCACCAACGTGCTTGGCGAGGCGGATGGAATCTCCTTTACGGCGCGCCGTCTGCAGGCCATTGCCCAAAGCATCGGGCTGGATATGAACGCCTATAATTCCTGCTTCGACAGCCATAAATATTTGAGCCAGGTCAATCAGGATTTGAAGGATGCAGAAGCCGCAGGTATGCAGGGCACGCCTTTCTTTGTTATCAGCTATATTCCCAAAGGCCAGACGCAGCCGGTCACGACCACGCTGGATGGTGCGCAGCCGTTCAGCGCCTTCCAGCAGGCATTCGACAAGGCTTTGAGCGCGGCGGGCGCACGATAAAATACAGGGTTCAAGTCGAAAGGATGCAGACTTTTCTGCATCCTTTTTGATTCGACCTCATATAAAAAGAACATAAGACTTTATATTATGTTCTGGACAAAAGGTCTCGAACATGGGAAAATCTCCCGCCAAGACCCAAACATTGGACCTCTTGCATAAGTGCTCTCGCTGCCGTCCCCGGCGGCGAGGATGCCGCCTCGAGCCGAGCGATTTATCGACTTTTGCAAGAAGTCTATTATGAGGTGACGAATGAGCAAAAAAGACCGGGAAGGTATGAGCAAACGTCAGGAGTTCCGTGAGAAACGACGGCGCGCTGAACAGCGCAGTCGTTTGGTTTGGATCGGGTTGATCATCATTGGAGCAGTGCTGGCCGCGTTGTTTTTGGTTTATCCGCAGCTCAAACCCGTTGCCGCGATACAATCTGCGACACCGGAGGCGCGTCCGAATGTGAACCGCAATTCCACGGGTGACCCGAACGCGCCCGTCAAACTGGTGGAGTTCTCTGATTTCCAATGTCCCTATTGCAGGCAGTATTGGCAGGATACCGAGGCGCAGGTTATTGATGCTTACGTCAAAACGGGCAAGGTGTTTTACACCGATCGTTCTGCAGGCAATTGGGTGAGCGGCAATATTGCCGCCAGCCAAGGCGGGACAGCCAGCACCGAGTCGCAGGATTCAGCCATGGCGGCGTATTGCGCCGCCGACCAGAACAAATACTGGCAAATGCACGACGCGCTCTTTACCAATGTGATCGGCGAAGATGCCGGGTCGTTCGCGCCGCGGCGCTTGCAGGCGATTGCCCAGAGCATCGGCCTGGATATGAACGCCTATAATTCCTGTTTCAACAGCCAGAAATATTTGAACCAGGTGAATCAGGATTTCCAGGACGCACAGGCGGCGAAGATCACCGGCACGCCGTTCTTTGTCGTCACGTACACGCCCAAAGGCCAAACCCAGCCCGTCACGACCACGCTGGACGGTGCGCAGCCGTTCAGCGCTTTCCAAACGGCGCTCGATCAGGCTTTGAAAGCAGCGGGCGCGCAATAAATTGATTTGATAAAAAAAGACGCGGCCCATGGCCGCGTCTTTTCGTTTGACAACATGAGTATCGCCAATTTAAATTGGATGCGGATTTGCGCTGATGCAAAATAAAAATCCGCGTCCTCTGCGTTGAACGCCCTGCGCCCGCCTGCCCTGCGTTCTCCAGGGTTCAGGGTCCGCGTCCCCCGGATCGCGCGATTCTGAGGTCACCTTCCAAACAAAGACAAAATCCAAACGATCAACGGCGCGATGACCAGCGCGGGCAGGAAATTTCCGGCGCGGATTTTTTTGATCTCGAGCAGACTGCTGATTGCGAGTCCCATCAGGATGACGCCGCCTGCGGCGGTCATCTCGTTCATCATGGACTGTGTGACGATCGCGTTCAATTGGGCCGCCAGCAGGCTGATGCCGCCTTGATAAACCAGGATCACCAGCGACGAGAACAACACGCCCACGCCGAGCGAAGACGAAAAAGCCAGCGACGCGAAACCGTCCAACACGGACTTGACGGCCAGCAATTTGTAATCGCCGGTCAGTCCGTCCTGGATCGAGCCGAGGATGGCCAGCGGCCCGATGCAAAAGAGCAGGGACGACGTCAGGAATCCGCGCACGAATTTGCTCGAAACATTTTCGCCTGCCGATTCTGACAAATCGTCGCTTTTTGAAAACCGTTTCTCGAGCATTTGCCCAAGCGATTGCAGGCGATCTTCGATCTTCCACCACTCGCCCAGCAACGCGCCGATCAAAAGCGCGCCCAAAACGATCAGCGAGTTTTCTGTCTTGAGGAACATCTGGATGCCGATGGCCGCGGTGAATAATCCCATGCCCGCCACGACGGTGGCTTTCAAGCGTTCGGGCACGCGCGCCCCGAAGATCAATCCCAATGTTCCTCCAAGCAATATGGTTCCAATATTGAGAAAAGTGCCGGTCACAGATTCTCCAAAAATTTATTTTTGCCGCGAACTCCACAAATTCACACGAAGAGGTAAAAAAATTCGGTAATGGTCAAATTGAAGTAATGTTGTCCGTGGCGCAAGATGCCATCCTGTGCCACGTCACTTATCACAATACCGCTGCCAAAAATTCGCGTAATTTGTGGCAAAGAACTTGATTAATTGAAACATCAAGCTCATGGCGGCAACTTGGATTAAACACAAAAACCGCAAAGACAGAGAAAGGAACTTTGTGCGCTCCGTGTCTCTGTGGTGAGTTTCATTCCTTTGCTTTTGTGGTTTCCTTCCCCGCCGTTTGATTCTCGATCAACTCCAGCACAAACAACAGCGAAGATAGACGATTCAGGTATTGCTGCAAGGCTGGATTGGTAATTTCCTTCGCATCGAAAAGCTCGACCACGCGCCGTTCCGCACGCCGGACGACCGCGCGTGCCAGCGACAATGCCGCGCCGGAGGCGGTATCCCCCGGTAGGATGAACTCCTTTGGCATCTCGACGGTTTTGCTCAATGCGTCCGTTTCTTTTTCCAGCCATTCGATGCGCTTTGCATCGAAGTGGAACTGGTTTGCGTTGTCGGGCAAGGCTCCCACCTCGGCCATGAGCCGGTATAAGTCCCGCTGCGCTTCGAGCAGGAGCGGCCCGCAGCGCGGATCACGCGTCGAGGCGCGCGCCGCGCCCAGCGCCGCAGATGATTCGTCCAGCGTCCCCAGCGCTTCGATGCGGGCATGATATTTCGCCACGCGTCCTTCGCCGAGCAGTCCGGTCGTGCCGTCATCGCCTTTGCGGGTGTAGAAAGACATGGCTGGATTATAATTTCACCTGAGAGAGATGCAAACCCCATCTGAACGCGATTGGTTATCACATGCCCCGGTGCTGTTCATCGCGGCCATTGCCTTATTGATGCTGGCATTGACCCCGTTTTGGGCGGCACAATGGTATCGAACGCCGTTTCTGGGAATGGTGCTGGAGCCGAACAACGTGGTCAGCCAGCTCAGCGGATCGAATTGGCCGGCGCGCGATAACGGCGTGATCTTTGCCGACCAGCTTTTGACTTTGAACGGTCGGCCCATGCCCGGCGCGGACGCAGTGGAATCGTTCCTGCAGCAAAATGGAACGAAGCCGGTGCAGGTTGCGGTTTCGCGCCGTTCTGGCGGGATTTTTCGATTTACGATTACGCCGCTGGCTCATCCGCCATTCAGCGATTTATTGACGTTCTTCATCATTCCATACCTGGTCAGCCTTGCGTTTTTGGGAATCGGAATCTGGACCTACACATTACGCAGCGATTTGCGCGCCAGCCGCGTCCTGTTGATGTTTACTTCGGGGCTGAGCATCCTGACCTCCGGGTTCCTCGACATGGATACGACGCGGCATGTGGTCCTGTTGTGGGCGCTGGCGCTCGGCGTGACCGGCGCAAGCCTGGCGCATCTTTCGCTGGTCTTTCCGCAGCCGATGCGCTTTGTTTCGAAATGGCAGCGCCTGCGTTTCGTGCCGTGGCTGATTTTCCTCCTGCTTGCGATTCCCACCACCCTGGCCATTGCCCTGCCGCCCGATCCATATTTTTACATTAACACGTGGCAGTGGGGCTATTTATTCATTACGCTGGCGGTCATTCTTTTCCTCGGCACGTTGATCTATCGCGTCTTCAAAAGCGAGCTTCCGTTCGTCCGGCAGCAAAGCCGCATCATCATTTTTGGCGCGATCATTGCCTTCATGCCTTCGCTGTATTACATTGCGCCGCTGGCCTTCGGGATCTTTACGCAGTTCTATGCCTGGCTGGTCTTTCCCGCGCTCGTGATCTTCCCGCTGTCCATCACGTACGCCATTCTCCGTTACCGCCTGCTCGATGTGGATCGCTTTTTCTCGCGGGCGCTGGCTTATGTCATCGCCATCGGCGCGGCGATGATTGTTTTCTATGGTTTGCTGGCCCTTTTTACCATTATTCTTCAGAAAGTCGTACGGGCCAGCGACCCGCTGGTGATCGTCGCGTATCTGATTTTGCTGGTCATTGGTTTCAATCCGCTGCGCGAATTGACCCAGCACGGCATTGACCGCCTCTTCTATCGCTCGCCTGCCGATTATCGCCGCGCCCTCTCCAGCCTTTCGCGCAGCCTCGTCATCACGCCCGATCTCACGCAGACCCTTCATACGCTCGAAGAGCAGATCACGCAGGCGCTCTCACCGGAGAAGTTCATCATCTATCTTTACAACGATGATCTGGGACAATATTTCCCGAACGCGACAAAGGATGATTCTGCGCCGGCGTATGAAGTCGAAGACCCGCTGATTCATCTTCTCGCCTCTTCCCGGACGCCGATCTGGATTCCGTCAAACGGGCCTTTGCCGCCGCCTTTGCAGGATTCCGCTGCTTCCCATCAGCGATTGATGGGATTCACTTTTGTGCCGCTTCATTATGAAGGGAAGATGATCGGCTTCATGTCGCTTGGCCCGCGCCGTTCCGGCGATCTTTATACAAGCGATGACCTCGATTTCCTCGCGGCGGTTGCGGCGCAATCCACGCTGGCATTGGAGAACGCGCGCCTGTTTGCGAATCTGCGCCGCACGCTCGACCAGACGATGGAAATGAAGAATCTCATGGACGATATTTTTTCGTCCGTGGCGGCGGGAATCATCACAACGGATTTGAAGCGGCGCATCACACTGTTGAATCGCGCCGCGGAAAACATTCTCGGCGTGCCGGTGAAAAAAGCCATCGGCAAGTCGCTTGCAAAAGCTGTCCCGGTGCTGGGCGAGGAGATGGCGAACGTCGCCGCGAACACGCTCAAAAAGGGAGAATCGGTTTTCAGCACCGAGCTAAGCCAAAAAGTCCCGGAGCGAGGCGATTTGTATTTGCGATTATCCGTCTCGCCACTGCGCGACGCGCATCTCAGCACAAAGGGCGCGACGTTCGTCTTCGAAGATTTGACCGAACAGCGCAAGGTCGAGGCCGAGCGCGAGCGCATCCGCCGGACGTTTGGACGCGTCGTCGCGCCGCGCGTCCGCGACCGGCTGCTGGCCGACCCCGGCAATCTCGAATTGGACGGCGTCAAAAAAGTCGTGACGATTCTCTTTGCCGACTTGAACGGCTTCACGCCGTACAGCGAGAAGCACGATCCTGAAACAACATTCAGCGTGCTCAATGAATATCTTTCATTGGCGGCGCAGGCCATTCTCGAACAGGAAGGCACGCTGGATAAATTCATGGGCGACGCGGTGCTTGCGATCTGGAACAGCCCCGACCAGCAGGAGGATCATGCGCTGCGCGCCGCGTGCGCGGCGTGCAACATCATCCAGCGTTCGATGGAGGCGCACAAGAGATTCAAAGACCCGGCACAGCACATGGTCTTTCGCATCGGCATTACGACCGGCCCGGCGATTGTCGGCAACGTGGGCACAGAAGAATTATTTAATTACACAGCCATTGGTGACGTTGTGAATCTTGCACAGCGTTTGCAGGCCTCCGCCGAGCGCGGACAGATTCTGATTCACAAATCAACCTACGACATTATCGCGGATCGCGTGAAGGCGGTTCCGCTTGCGCCGATCATGGTCAAGGGCCGCGAACAGGCGGCTGAGATTTACGAACTCAAAGGGCTGAAATAAATGCTGCGTCGCATCCATGCCGAAATGCTGCGAAGCGCGGTCGGTTCGGAGTTCGGCCCGCGCGCGCTCGATGCGATCATCGCTTCCAATCTTGGACAGGACGATTTTTTGACGGGCCAGATCGGCCACGAGGAATATCATTTCGACAACAATGCTTTTGAAAAATCCCGCGCCTTCCTCGAAGACCAGCGCGCCTTGATCGCGCCCGCTTTGGAAAACGGCGATGTCGAAACGGCATGGCGTGCTTTTGGAAAGTTGACGCACACCGCGCAGGATTTTTATTCCCACAGCAATTACGTGGATTTATGGCTGTCCTTCCAGCCCGATGGCTTGAAGCCGGCGCCGTCCGAGATCGAGCCGCTGGACGATGTGTTGATCGAGAGTCCGGCATTGCGTTCTGGAAGAATCTATTATCCGCTGGAGGCGCTGGCCTTCGTTCGCCCGTTGAGAAAACTGGTCATTCCATTCCTGCCGCGCGATTCGCACGCGTGGATGAACCTGGATTCTGCCGAACGCGGGCCGCTGTTCGAGTATGCTTTGCGGGCCGCGACCAAACGGACGCGTTACGAATTCGATGCCACCACGCGAAGTTTCTCTCCCGGATTGCTGGCTTTGTTCCGCGATCTTTCATCCGACCATGCCGCGTAAAAAAACAAAAACGTCCTCGTTCGGTTCGCCTGGCCGCGCCGGGCATGACGCGTCGGCTTTTTATTCGATGCGCTTGTATGAAGACCAGCCGCAATCCGCGGATTTGGAATATCACGAAAATCCGATTCCCGCTGAAACGCTGGACACGATCTTCAATACATCGTCCGAATCCATGCGCGAACTGCCGAATGACTCTGTGCATTTGATGGTCACATCGCCGCCGTATAACGTGGGCAAGGATTACGATGAAGATTTGTCGCTGGAGGAATATCTTGCCTTCCTGAAACGCGTCTGGGCGGGGACGTATCGCGTGCTTGTCCCCGGCGGGCGCGCTTGCATCAACGTCGCGAATCTCGGACGCAAGCCCTACATTCCGCTCCACGCGTTCATCATGCGCGACATGATCGAACTTGGATTCCTGATGCGCGGCGAAATCATTTGGGATAAAGGCGCTTCGGCGAGTCAATCCACCGCGTGGGGATCGTGGCAATCGGCATCGAATCCGACTCTGCGCGATACGCATGAATATATTTTGGTTTTCTCGAAAGGAAATTTTCGACGCGAGAAATTAGATGGAAGAAGCGATACAATCACCAAAGAAGAATTCCTTGAATTCACCAAATCCGTTTGGAACTTTGCGGCGGAATCCGCAAAGAAGATCGGACATCCCGCGCCGTTTCCAATTGAACTACCGTATCGCTTGATTCAACTTTATACCTTCTCAAATGAAATTATTCTCGATCCGTTCATGGGATCGGGTCAAACCGCGCTGGCGGCGTTGAAGGCTGGAAGGCATTATGTGGGTTATGAAACGAACGAAGAGTATTTGAAGTTGGCAAGAAGCCGTATAAACACATGGCGAGATTGATTATAACCATCAACCGAGTTATTCAATTAATTGAGTGCCATCAAAAGGTCATTGATGGCACTCAATTTCTGTGCAATCGCAGAGCAATTCTATGGCAGAAATTGTCCGGTCACGAAGTTGAATTGCCCGGTGCCTCCGCCTTCAGTGCTGAAGAAAAGGATGTTGCCTTCAACCTTTGTCGCGGTCAAAGGCCCTTTTGAGGTAGTGTAATCAGTCATCGTTGACGGTGTCGTCGTACCAAGTCTATGGCTGGCACAGGGATCGGCAGAATCTACCAAGACTCGGATCAATCCCTGATTTGGTTCATTGGTTGGCGCACCAACCCATATCGTATAGTAGTTCCCTCCAAATGCTGCAATCGCCTTGGTGGTAATGATGAATTCCCGCGCATCGAAAGGAGGTGCGCCAGTATCCGGACCTGGGGTAGCAACGTAGGTCGCTCCCGGACCCGGGAACGGACATGAGGCAGGCTTGGTTGCTGTTGGTAGGCTGAGATCAGATTTTGGGGCATGCGGTCCTGTTTCAGCAGTTGCTTGCAATTGTGTCTGCACGGCTTCGAATGTTTGTTTGGCAGGTGGTTCTACAAACGGCGTTGTGTTCGCGCGGGCAATGGTAAAGATGCTGACCATCGCCACTATTAATACCGATATGACCAAGATGGAAATCCGTTTATTCATAGTTTGCTCCTACTTTTGGTATTCGATTTTTGTAGCATCGTCAATTGATCCTTAGCTACTGACCTTGATATTTGATATTTGTGGCATAGTCAAGTGTGCCTTGACTACTGACCTGATTCCAAAGTTGCTGCCAAGCGTAAGTCGGGGTCCATGCCGTTGACGAGCCTGCACAATAAGTGCCAGTGATAGGATCGGATTGGTTGCAGTCCGCCAGTACGCCTTTGTAAAACATATAGTATCCCAAATTCATCCAACTGTTCAAGTTACCCTGATTGTAAATTTCAGGTTGCGGATACTCTGGCACGCCTGCACCATAGGCAACATAGTACACATCGCTGGCTATCCAACCTCTATCGTTGTATGCCAGGCATGCAGCTGGCACGTTGGCAGAACCGTAGTCTATGAAGAGGGCGCTCGAAGGATCATTCGAATTGAAGCCATCTACAAAGTTCCGAGTTTTCGTTGGGCAATCCCACCATTTGCCAGTTGGATCATTATAAGGTTGTTCCATATCATCACCACCCCAAGCGGTGATTTGCCATGAGTAACCACTATTCTTCAACCATGTTTGCACATCATTTACTACATTGCCCCATTGCTGAGCAGCGGCATAAGGAGTACACGTTCCTCCGGAACGGCATTGATCGTAGTTGTTGACACCAATGGTTATTTTAAGTTTTGGGCAAGTTCCTGTTTTGTTATACCATCCCGCCGCGTAATTTTCCGCGGCTTGCTCTACAACTCCATCCGAAACGAATGTGCCATTGTTGAAATCAGAGACCCCATACACTCCGCCTTGGTAATATACCTGACCGAAGTCCAGCATTACCGCGGCATTTGTACAGTTGGAGTTATCCCGGGTTCCATCGTTCTGACCGAGAGTGTACATCGAACTCGAGTCGGGAAATTTAATGTACCAGGCATGCGCATACGGAGGGGGCGTGGTCTGTGCGGCAGAAACTGGTGTAGCATATTGGAATATTAAGATAAGTACCAGGAGGGTTAGAATGCTGGTACTCACATAATATCCAAGCCTGCTAATTCGCTTCAGTGCCAGCGCAACAGGAAAAGTTGTTAGTCTTCTCATTTTGTATTCTCCTTTTGAATAGAAATGTACAACCACTACTTTCACTCTACACCTTTTGGAGTCATTTGTCACTGGAATTAATACCAGTTTTTTCCCTGGGAATTATTCGAGGTTGTCAGACAAATATCTATGCGCCCAAGCCGCGGCTTCCTGGCGCGAATGCACCTCTAGCTTCTTCAAAATATTGCTGACGTGATAGGAAACCGTCTTGGATGTTACATTCGTCGCTTGCGCTATATCTGCATTGCTTGATCCATCCGCTAATAGTTTCAATAATTCCCGTTCGCGCTCCGTTAGGCTTTCCAACTTTTTCCCAGCAGTTTCTCGCCAGCGATGTACTCTTTCGAATTGCTCTTGCGTAAAGAGACATTCACCGTTTGCTGCGCGGCGAGATTATATGGGATAAAGGCGCTTCGGCTAGTCAATCCACCGCGTGGGGATCGTGGCAATCGGCATCGAACCCGACTCTGCGCGATACGCATGAATATATTTTGGTTTTCTCAAAGGGAAACTTTCGCCGCGAAAAAGTTGATGGCCGTGCTCCTACGATCTCCAAAGAAGAATTTTCGGAATTCACAAAATCCGTTTGGAACTTTGCGGCGGAATCCGCAAAGAAGATCGGACATCCCGCGCCGTTTCCAATTGAACTACCGTATCGCTTGATTCAACTTTATACATTCTCGAACGAAATTGTGCTCGATCCATTCATGGGATCGGGTCAAACCGCGCTGGCGGCGTTGAAGGCTGGAAGGCATTATGTGGATTATGAAACGAACGAAGAGTATTTGAAGCTGGCAGAGAAGCGTATAAGCGAAACGCGGGATCGATCGTAATTATAGAGTGAATTGAGTCCAGTCGGCGAGTAATTTGACTGGACTCAATTACTATGTGATCGCGTGAAACCTTTACGGTAGATCAACCTCTGTGCAAGCCACGCCGCCTGAGTGGATTACTTGGATCATCCAGTGTTTCATCTCAGGTGGGAGACTGTTCACCACTTCGACATAACGGCCATTCGAGTCGGCAGTCAAGACGGGATGGCCTTCCATTCGTAGAATATGTCCATCGCTTTGTGCGCGGAGAATGTAGGTTAAATGTTCACCGGGTTGAAGCCCCGTGATCTCAAGTTGCACTGCTGTGGCTGACACAGGCTTAGCTGTTAGAGTCATGCCTTGGGGAATGGAGGTACAGATCACTGGCGTTGGCGAGGGATACAACTCTGGCGGCACCTCCTCCACCGTGATTGCTACCCTCGGCATAGATGTTGTAGTCTCTTGCCCGCCAATTCCAGCAGCCTGAGAATTGCAAGCGGACACCAAACACATTAGAAGCACGAATTCAATGCTGAGCCGTTTATTCATCTATACTCCAGAGGAGACTCGATTGCTAAACCTTGATAATACTGCGCTTACGGGTAGTAGGTGAAGGCTACCCCCATACTGCCATCATAGCTGTCATAGTAGTAACCATCAGAAGCAATGGTAGCAGTTAGAGGATATTCAACGGTTGGTTGCATTTGCGGCCAATTACCGTTAAAAATGTGATAGACACTTGTGTTGCCATTCCACGACGGAGTAAAGGGTCCATCTGCATAAATGTAACTGTAGTATGTGTCAGTAGTACACCTAAGCCAGCTCCCATCGCTACCCCAATGTGTGTATGCATTTTGAACCGTCCAGTTTGCATCGCTTCTTGTCCACCATTCCACAAGCTTATATGGTTGATATACGTCGCATAGAGAGTTGTAACAATACCTGTAATAATAATGTTTTGCATGCGATACAACACCACCCAAGCGAACATCTTCGCCATCGTCAGAGTATTGTCCCAGGTAGGTGCAGCCGCTTGCAGCAATATTTGTAGTGGTAGAGGTGTTCTTAATTGCACAACCATTACTTGAGGGTGGCACTGCGTCTTTAGGAGCCTTACGAATTGTTATAGTAATGGTGTGGATCTCGCCGGTATCGGGATCCTTGATCTGTTGGGTCTCCGTCCGAATAATGGGCCAATCCTTGTCCTCAAATACATGATTCTTTTCAACGGTCACTACCACCGTCGGACTTGGTGTAGCGCTTGGCGGATTTCCGCGTTGTGCCTTCGCTATTCTTGGAGTGAAACTTGCTGTAAACGCCAGCAACACCAAGATCGTGAAAAACTTGAACCATCTCAAATTGTGTTTCATCGCAAACTCCTTTCGAGAGTTGATGCCGTGGCTTTTCGTAGCCCCGACATCCTAAGTGAAATTTCCAATCGCCACTTTCACTCTACTCCCTTCCGGATCATTTGTCACTGGAATTAATACCAGTTTTTTTCCTGGGAATTATTCGAGGTTGTTAGACAAGTATCTCGTGCTCCTTAATAGCAGTCACCGAATCGATTTCATGGCGTCGGGGCAATTCCAAGCGGTAACAATGTTACCTTGATGTTTGTGGGTTCAAAACCATCAGCACCTTGTTGCAGAGTGAAAATAAGCATAGCCCCATACTCTCCCTGCGGTGTGACTACTTCCATTGCCACTTGTACCTCGTCGCCTGACTTACTCCTCCCCGGCATAAAGGAGCCTCCTGGCAACAAAATTCCTCCGGATCCTCCGTCGCCCTGTCCATCCGTAAGCGCTGGTGTAGAAGCACAAAATAGTTCTTTACTACAGCGAAGTTTTGAAGCTTGTTTTACTCAATTTTTGGAAATAAAGTTCTTTACTGGAGCCAGCCTCCGATTCCTTGAGAGGTTCAATTCAAAACAATAAAGTTCTTTACTGGACGTGGACGCAGGCCCAACATGTAGTTTGAAGATTATAAATTCGGGCGCTATGTCCACATTTTGCCATTACAATTTTGAGCGAGTACTATGCTCAGTAAACAACTTTATTGTGCCAGTACAAACTATATTGTTCTTCCACAGCTGGGTATTCCATAACCTCGTTTAGTTGAGGTACAGCGCCCCAGTAAAAATGCACAGGTCCGCTGAGGTCAGAGCCCTGGTAAACCCAGCACTTATAGATACCGAATCCATTTAAATCACTATATAGTGATGTAATATCCGGGTGTTGATTCATTGTCGGGTCCCGGAAGAGCCAGAGGAAAAACGTAAAGGGGCCATTTTGTATAGTATCTCCGCCGATAATATTCGCTGGCGTGGGTTGCGGTGGAAGGGGCAGGGGGTTTGGAGTAGGCGTGTTGTGAGTAAGTAATGCGCCTGAAGTAGGAGAGGTGCGCGTCGTTGCGATCTGAGCAGATACGGTGGTTGTAAGGGATGGCGGCGTTATATTAACTTGACCACTACATGCGGCCAGCGAAAAGAATAAGACACACGCGATGATCTGTTTGCATATTTGATGATTCGTCTTCAATCTCTTGCTCAGTGACATTACACTCCGGTAAAAATTTGATGGGCCAAATTGCGCTGGCGGCGTTGAAATCCGGACGGCATTATGTAGGATACGAAACGAATGAGGAGTATTTGAGGTTGGCGGAAAAACGAATTCACTCTTGATTCACGGGTTGACGATGATGGCGTCCGGCGATCCGATTTGCACGAGATACCAAGTCTTATCGCGCAAACCGAAGAAATCCACTCTGTTTTGCCACGCGGAAGGATTAAGTTCAGCGTAGCTGCAACAGCCATAGTGGGGGATCCGGTCGTATCCAAGTGGAATCTCTTGTTCATCATACCAGGCGTTGATTTTTTGGTCGCGCTTGAAAAAGTAAAACGGTCTGTCATTGATGGTTTGAAAGCCGAAGGCTTCTTCGTAACCATATTTGTCATTGAGCAGGACGCCGTCTTCCGTAATTTGGCCGCGAACAGGTTCATCGGCATTTCCTGAAACATAAGCGGTCTCCAGTACCCAATGATTATCGTATGTCCATAAGCGGCGCAAGGCATTGAGAGGGCTGCCGGCCCCGATTGCAATACGATAGATTTCCTGCCCGTCTTCCGTGACAATTACGTTGCCTTTAGTGCCATCGTTGTTATATTCTTCTCGTGCGACAAGTTCTTGGCCGCCAAAATTAACCTGTATGGAAAGCAGGGGAGAATAGCTGAATTCCGGAATGTCTGTAAAAGGTCTACCCGGTGGAAATACCAGGGAATTGGGCCGCGTGTACCAGAGTCCTTGAACAGTTTGAACCTGGAGCGGGTCAAGTTGAAGCGTTGGATCGCCTTTGATTTCATAGGTCGCGATGCTTAGCCCGGACGCTGGTTTTGTTGGGAATATAGCCGGTGTGATCGCGGGAGAGGGATTATGGACGATTGTTTGTGTAGGCGCAATAGTCGCGGGGAGGGCTGTCGTGGATGGGGCACAGGCAGCCAGCAAAAGAATCGGGAGGATAATCCTGAATCGGTTGAAATAATTCTTCATTGGTCTTCCTCGTGTTTGCATTCCAACTTCAACTTGTTACGACACTCCTGTATCATAATCCCAAGCTTCGAAGCGTGGATTTATTTGCAGCGTAGGATGGCCTTATATCCCAGGGCCAAATGGTTATGACGAAAGTCGTTCTCGAAGATCAATCAGTGATATTACGCGGGTCGGGAGGGCGGGTTTACTGCCTGGAAATTCCACGCCGAAAGTTTGCCGCTTCACGGCACTTCCTTTACACATAAGCCGTCACTTTATTATCGTCACTCGCATCTGTGGGGTATCTGCGTACGCCAGTGTTCATCTTGTGCCTGGCACAAGGGCAGGTGTCTGTGGTTTATAATTCTTTCGCAATGGATTCCAGGACTCTGCGTGTTCTCGAGTACGACAAGATCCTCGCCCAGCTGGCGGGCTTTTGTGATTTCTCCGCTTCGGCGAATTTGGGGCGCGCGCTCCAGCCTTCCAACCATTTTGATGAAGTGACGCGTCTGCTTGCCGAGACGACCGAAGCGCGCTATCTGCTTTCGACTCATGACCTGACCATCGGCGGCTCGCACGACATCCGCGCCTCCGCCGACCTCGCGGCGCGCGGCGGCGTGATTGACCCGCAACAAATGCTTGAGATCAAATCCACGCTGATGGCCTGCCGCGACTTAAAGAAATCTCTCGCACATTCCGCAGAAAAAACCCCTCGCCTCGCGCAGATCGCGGTTGGACTCCCTGAATCATTCGGTATCGTTGATGCGATCACGCGCGTGCTGTCGGAACGCGGTGAAGTCTTGGATTCAGCTTCGGATAAATTAGCAAGCATTCGCCGCGAGGTGCGTGTGGCGCGTGACCGTCTGATGTCGCGTCTGCAAAAATATTTAACGGAGTCCGCTTCCAAGTTGCAGGAGCCGATCATCACCCAACGCGATGGACGCTATGTGATTCCATTGCGTGCTGAATTCAAAAGCAGTATTAAAGCTATTGTCCACGATCAATCGTCATCCGGTGCAACATTGTTCGTTGAACCACTGCCGGTCGTCGAACTCAACAATCAAGTCCGTGAGCTTGAACTTGCCGAACGCGATGAAGAGCGAAGAATTCTTGCTGAACTCTCTGGTCTCATCGGCGCGCACGCGGTCGAACTCAAATATGGAATCGAAAATCTTGCCATCCTTGATCTTGCATTTGCAAAGGCAAAATACGCGGAAGAGATTCATGCGAGTGAACCAGTGATGCACAAGATGGATCATGGATCATGGTTAATGGATCATGGCAAAACCATTAACCATGATCCATTAACCATCATCTTGCTTCACTCCCGCCACCCACTGCTCGATCCAAATACTGTGGTGCCAATTGATATCAATCCAAGAGAAGGAACGCGCGCCCTCGTCATCACCGGCCCGAACACCGGCGGCAAAACGGTTTCGCTCAAAACCGTCGGTTTGCTGGCGCTCATGGCTCAAAGCGGATTGCACATCCCGGCGCAAAGCGGCTCGGAACTCCCATGCTTCCATGATGTCTTCGCCGATATTGGCGACGAACAATCCATCGAGCAATCGCTCAGCACGTTTTCATCGCACATCACCAATATCATCCACATCTTGAAGAAAGCCGATGAGCGTTGCCTTGTCATCCTCGATGAACTCGGCGCCGGCACGGATCCGCAGGAAGGCGCGGCGCTGGCGCGCGCTATATTGAGGCATCTCATCGAACGCGGCATCACGACGTTCGTTGCGACGCATTATCCTGAACTCAAAACGTTCGCGCATTCGACCGAAGGCGTGGTCAATGCTTCGCTTGAATTCGATGTTCAGACTCTACGCCCGACCTATCATTTGACCATCGGATTGCCGGGACGATCCAATGCATTAGCCATCGCTCAGCGCCTCGGCCTGGACCCGCAGCTGGTCGCCGCGGCAAAGAGCGAGATCAACCCCGACGATCTGCGCGCCGACAAACTGCTCGACGATATCCGCAAGGAACGCAATCGCACTTCGCGCGAAAGGGAAAAATTGGAGAAAGCCCGCGCCAGACTCGAAGAACAGACTCGCAGTCTCGAAAAACGATTGGACAAAATCGAGGACGAGCGCCGCGAGGTTTTAGCCAAAGCGCGCGCCGAAGGCGAACTCGAAGTCGCGGTGCTGAAACAAAACATCGAGTCACTGAAACAACAATTGAAGAAAGCGCGCCAGCCGTTACAGGCCATCAAAGAGTTGGAAGAAAAAGTCGAGGCGATTGAAGAGAAAACGCAGATGCCAATTGAAAGACAGTTGACGGTGGACGGTGGACGGTCTACGGTCTATGGTCAACCGTCTTTAAAGTTGGGCGAGCGAGTCATCGTCGCCTCGCTAAAATCAGAGGGCATCGTGACCGCTTTGAGCGAGTCCGAGGCGGAGGTTCAGATTGGCACGTTACGCGTCAGGGCGAAGTTCAATGATTTGGAGAGAAAGGCCAGTGGTCAGTCATCAGTCAGCAGCGATCAGTTATCGGTCAGCAGTGATCAGTCACGCATCACGCATCACTCGTCACTTGCTACTCGTCACACGTCGCCGGCAACTTCCCCCGGCATGGAAATCAGCCTGCGCGGCAAATTGGTCGAAGACGGACTCGACGAGCTGGACAAATATCTGGAGAAAGCCTATTCAGCAGGGTTGCCGTTCGTCCGCATCGTGCATGGCAAAGGGACGGGCAAGATGCGCGAAGCGGTGCGATCTGCGTTGAAAGACAGCCCGTACGTCAAATCATTCGAAGAGGCGCATGAGAGCGAGGGCGGTGCAGGTGTGACGATTGCAAAGCTCGAAAAGGGTTAGAAACAAACAGGATGCCTGAATGCAAGGCGAGGGAATCCAGGCCGGGCGGCGGTAAAGAAGCCCCATGGCATTGCTCCGCGAACATCATATCAACCGCGAAGATTTGTGGCGCGATATGTATATCGCTTTTGGCTGTGGAATGAATTCCGCGCTACGCTTTCACCAGACTGAATTTTTCCTTTCCGGCGCGGTAATTGCCGTTGTGTTTGAGCACCTGTTCCACCAAATCTTCAGGAATGTCCACAAACGTAAATTTTTCTTCGATGTGAATCTTTCCGATCACGTGGCCGGGGATGTTCGCATGAAACGCAATCGTGCCGACGATGTCGTTCGGGCGGATGCCGTTGGCTTTGCCTTTGCTGATCTTCAAGCGGATCATTCCTTCTTCGTGCGAAACGCGGCGGGACTTCCCAAAGTCACGTTTGCCTGACCCGCGCGGATTGCGCTCGAAATCTTTCCCCGACTTGTGGGCGGCTTCCGCTTTGACGTCTGCGATCTCGGCGATGGGGCGCTGCTTCTCATCCGCGCGCGCGATCTTGAGCGCCGCGGCAGCGATGTTCAACGGATCATGCCCGGCATCAATGAGTTGCTGAACCATTTCAAGTTCGCGCTTGTAACGTCCGCGTCCCAGCCAGATTTTCATGTTCTCGACCACCTGCGCTTCGCGGTGACGAGTGATATCTTCGATGGTCGGAAGCTCCATCTTCGCGATGTTTTGCTTGGTCAGCGCTTCCACTTCACGCAGACGGCGTTTCTCGCGCGGCGAAATCAATGTGATGGCGATGCCAGCTTTGCCTGCGCGTCCGGTTCGTCCAACGCGATGGACATACACTTCAGCATCATCAGGCAGATGATAGTTGAACACATGAGAGATATCTTCGATATCGAGTCCGCGCGCGGCGACATCGGTCGCGACCAGCACCTTGAGTTGGTTCGCTCTGAATCGCCCGAGGACGCGTTCGCGCGCCTGCTGATCCAAATCTCCGTGGATGGCTTCGGCAGGAATGCCGCGCACGACGAGTTCGTTTGCGAGTTGACTCGTCTCTGCGCGCGTGCGGGCGAAGATCAGTGCGCTGTGGATGGGTTCGATCTCGAAGAGACGCGTCAGCGCGTTGGTCTTGTCATTTTCGTGGACGAGGTAATAGCGTTGTTCGGTTGTGGTCAGGGTGAGCGTGTCTCGTTTAATGGTGACCGCTTGCGGGTCGCGCATGAAGCGGCTGGCGAGGGAGCGGATCCGCTGTGGCAATGTCGCGCTGAATAACGCCGTTTGCCGTTCGACGGGCGTCTCGCTCAAAATCTTTTCTACATCTTCAATGAAGCCCATGTTGAGCATCTCATCGGCTTCATCCAATACAACCGTGTGGACGTGTTTGATGTTTAGCGCGTTTCGTTCAATCAAATCCAGCAAACGTCCCGGCGTGCCAACGACAATATCCACGCCGCGATTGAGACTTGAAATTTGCGGGCCGTACGGTTGCCCGCCGTAGACGGCAAGCACGCGCACGTTGAGATGCTTTCCATATTCAGTGATGGAATCAGCAACTTGCAATGCAAGTTCACGCGTCGGTGCGAGGATCAGGCTTTGCACGTGACGTTCGTGTGTGAAGTTGTTGAGAATGGGGAGGGCGAACGCGGCGGTCTTGCCTGTGCCGGTTTGCGCCTGTCCGATCACGTCCGCACCGGTGAGCATGAGCGGAATCATGCCCGCTTGAATCGGCGTTGGCTCGGTGTAGCCAAGTTCGGTAATGGCCTGCATCAACTCGGGACGCAGGTTGAGAGAAGTAAATTCGGTTGTCATCCTATCCTTTTATTTCTGTCATTGCGAGCGGGCGAAGCGAGTGTGGCAATCTCCGATATAAGGAGATTGCTTCGGGCAAAGTACGCCCTCGCAATGACACATAGATTGTTCTGATGACTCCGCCTAACTTCCTTCTTGCCAACCAAAGTTTATCTTTGCAGATAAACCCGCCCAACAAAAAAGCCCGACAAATTGCGTCGGGACTTTATTCAGAGTGATCAAAACAATTTCCCAGAACACGGGCTCTTTTTCAAGAACGGATGGAGTTTACCACAATTATTCGGAACTCGGGGCGAAAATCGAAATCAGGTTGAGTGCTAAAATAAACCATCTTGCCCGGAGGAAACCATCATGCCCAGACCCCGCTTCAATAAATTCCATCGCTACGACGAACTCACAAAACTTTTGAAAGCCTATGCAAAGGAATATCCAAAGCTTTTCAAACTGGAAAGCATTGGCAAAAGCCACGAGGGCCGCGATGTTTGGCTGATCACCGCGACCAACTTCAAGTCCGGGGAGGATGCGGACAAACCTGCTTTTTGGGTGGATGGCAACATCCACGCGTCGGAGGTCACAGCGTCTGCGGCCTGTTTGTATTTCATCCACACGCTCGCGACGAAATATGGAAAAGATAAACAAGTCACAGCCGCGCTCGACACGCGCGCGTTTTATGTCGTTCCGCGCCTCAATCCCGATGGCGCGGAATGGGCGCTGGCCGATAAGCCCAAAGTGATCCGTTCGAGCACGCGGCCTTATCCGTATGACGAAGAGCCGGTGGACGGATTGCTCGAAGAAGATGTTGACGGCGATGGGCGGATTCTCTTAATGCGCGTGCCCGATCCAAACGGGGCCTGGAAGCGGCATCCGAAGGAACCCCGTCTTCTCGTCCGACGCGACCCCGCGGAAACCGGCGGCAAATATTATCGCGTGCTGCCTGAAGGTTTTCTCAAAAATTATGATGGCGCGACGATTGAATTGCGTAGTCCAAAAGAAGGCCTGGATTTGAATCGCAATTTCCCGATTGCGTGGCGGACAGAATCAGAACAGCAAGGCGCGGGACCGTATCCATCGAGCGAGCCGGAAGTTCATAACATGATTGATTTCGTTGTCAAACATAAAAACATCACTGGATCGGTTTCGTTCCACACGTTTGCCGCGACGATCATGCGTCCGTATGATGACCGCTCCGACGATGAATTCCCTGCCGAAGATTTGTGGACGTACAAAAAAATCGGCGATGAAGGCACGAAGCTGACGGGCTATCCAAATATTTCAGTCTTTCACGATTTCAAATATCATCCCAAGTCTGTGACCACCGGCGCGTCCGACACGTGGATGTACGATCATCTTGGCATCTTCGCCTGGACGGTCGAGCTATGGAGTCCGATCGCGCGAGCGGGAATCAAAAATTATAAATACATTGATTGGTTCCGCGAGCATTCGGTCGCCGATGATTTGAAGATTCTCAAATGGAGCGATACAAAACTCAAGGGCGAAAGTTATGTGGATTGGTATGAGTTCGATCATCCGCAATTGGGCAAAGTCGAACTGGGCGGCTGGGACTATTTGCACACGTGGACGAATCCGCCCGGCGAATTTTTGGAGAAGGAAATCAAACCATTTCCCGCCTGGTTGATCTGGCACGCGTTGATCTCACCGAAGCTGAACCTGCGCGAGCAGCGCGTAACGGATTTGGGCAAGGGCGCATATCGCATCCGAATTGTGGTTGAAAATACGGGCTGGCTTCCCAGTTATGTCACGAAGAAAGCGCTCGAGAGAAAGACGCGCGGGCTGGTCTGCGAGATCGAATTGCCGAAAGGCGCGAAGCTCGAAATGGGCAAGCCGCGCGAAGAACCCGGTCAGTTGGAAGGACGCGCATACAAGGGCGCTTTGCTGGATTCCGAGGGCACGCCGGATCGGGTGAAGGTCGAATGGATTGTCCGCGCGCCGAAAGGCGGGAAGGTAAAAATTGTCGCGCGCCACGAACGCGCTGGAACCGTGAGAACGGAATTGGAATTGAAATGAATTTGCAGGGGCAAGTCTCAGACGTGCCCCTGCTTTTATACATTTATCCGCCGTTTGAAATGCAACAGATGTTACAATACCTTCGCCAATGCGGTATCGGGAGCGGCGAACGTAGGGACAATTTGGCAAATTGTCCCACAAATGGCGAAAGTATTGATGTTAACCTCGTGTTAAAAGGAATCGTGTTTGCCTCGCTTATAATCGAACAGGTGGAAATAGGATGATGAGCGAAGTTGTTCTAGTTGTCGAAGACGAACCGTCTTTGCAGGATACGTTGACGTATAACCTGAAAAAGGAGGGTTATGCCGTCGAGGCGGTCGGCGACGGCCGTTCCGCCCTCGAAGCGGCGCGTCGTTTGAAACCCGATCTGATCGTCCTGGACATCATGCTTCCAAAACTCGATGGCTTCGAGGTGGCCCGCATTCTCCGCAAAGAAATGACCACTGCTATCCTGATGCTGACCGCCCGCGACGATGAAATTGACCGCGTGGTCGGACTCGAAGTCGGCGCGGACGATTACCTGACCAAACCATTTTCCATGCGTGAATTATTGGCACGCGTCAAAGCCCAATTGCGACGGACGCGTATGCTGCGCGAGGAAATGGAGAAGACGAATGCTTCTGCCCCTCCACATGAAACTCTAACATTCGATAATCTCGTCATCAATCTCACGCGCCGCGAAGTGACGTTGAACGATCAGCCGTTGCAACTCAAGCCGAAGGAATATGAATTGCTTCTTTTTCTCGCGGAGCATCATGGTCAAATGCTTTCGCGCGAATTCGTCCTCGAACGCGTCTGGGGCTGGGATTTCATCGGCGACAGCCGCACGGTGGATGTGCATGTGAGATGGCTTAGGCAAAAAATCGAAGCCGATGCGGCGAAGCCAACGCGAATTATCACTGTGCGCGGCGGCGGATATCGGTTCGAAGGTTGAAGGTTTTAGAAGGTATTCTGAAAACAGCCACAGATGAACGCGGATAAACGCTGATGGTTGATAAACAAGGTGAGATCACTGGCAAGTACATCAAAAAATCTGAGTTCATCGGTGTTTATCTGTGGCAGATTTGAATTTAAAAACACTCTGTTGAAGGTTGCAGGTTCTGATGTCGCTCGCACTTGGCATTGTTCTTCTTATCTTTTTTCTTCTCACTTTGTTCTTCGGATGGCGCTATTATGATTCGCGTCAACAACTTGATAAGCAAAACAATCTCGCCAAGAATCTCAACCTCCAACTTTCAGCTTTTAACTCCGAACGCGCTCGTCTCGCGGCGGTGCTCGATCAAATGACCGACGGCGTGTTGATGGCTGATTCGCAAGGCAAGATTATATTTGCAAACCCAGCTTCCAAAAAATTATTTGAGACAACCAATCCGGTTGACCACACCATCGCCGAAGTCGTCCGGCATCATCAATTAGTCGAGGCGTGGCGGCATTCGCAACAGACCAACGAATTGCAAAGCGAATCCATCGAAATACCGACGCGCCGGCAATTCCTTCAGTTGATCGTCATTCCAGATAACAACACAGGCGGAAGCCTTTTGCTTGTTCAAGATTTGACCCGCGTCCACCGCCTCGAAACGGTACGCCGCGATTTTATTTCCAACATCTCACATGAATTGCGAACGCCTTTGGCATCCCTCAAAGCCTTGACCGAGACTTTGCAGGACGGCGCTCTTTCCGACCCCGAAGCGGGTCCGCGTTTTCTGAATCGGATTGTCACCGAAGTGGATGCGCTGACCCAGATGACGCAGGAGTTGCTCGATCTCTCGCGCATCGAATCGGGGCAAGTGGAATTGAACCTCGCTTCGATTTCTCCGAAGGAATTATTGCTCTCTGCAAGTGATCGCATGAAATTACAAGCCGAACGCGCAAGTTTAAGTTTGCATGTCGAATGTCCCAACGATTTACCGAACGTTCGTGCGGATCAGGCGCGGCTCGAACAAGTGCTGGTCAACTTGATCCATAACGCGGTCAAGTTCACGCGCCCAGGCGGAGAGATCACCCTTTTAGCGGAGTCCATTGACGGCGGAGTCCGATTCGGAGTCAAAGATACGGGGATCGGAATCCCATCCGATGATGTCTCGCGCATCTTCGAACGATTCTATCGCGTCGACAAGTCGCGCGCCGGGGGCGGAACAGGATTGGGATTATCCATTGCGCGTCACATCGTCGAGGCGCATCGGGGAAAGATTTGGGTGGACAGCCTCGAAGGTCAGGGAAGCACGTTTTACTTTACGATTCCGAAAAGCCTGCCCTACTAGCGAAGCTGTGTCGAAGGGTTTGAGTTTTCATAATTGTATTGAACTTGTTAGGCCGTTCTAAAGCACGATCAGAATGATTTGTGCTATCTTAAATGCGTGGATGTGTTTCTGGCTTTGAGCGTGATCGCAACGGTGATCGCAAGACAGAAGCGGCGAGACTTCGTCCGTCGTCAGCGCGGTGCGGCACGCTGATGATCCACTAGAATCTTTCTCCTCCTTTGCGCAGGAACCCGGCCTCCTCCCGGGTTCTTGTGTTTAACGTACCAATGTCATTGCGAGCGGCGATTTAGCGCCGCGCCTGCACTGGGTTCTTTCAGTGTGGCAATCTCAGCTCGCTTATTAAACAGGAGATTGCCACGTCGCGGAGTTTACACTGAGCGAAGCGAATGTGCTCCTCGCAATGACATCCTTACAAAAAATATATTTACCAAACGTTAACCGCTTCTTAGGTGGATTTTAAAGAACAGGGAATAAGATACATGGGAAAGCAAAGGAGCATGCAAGAATGAATCTTATTTTCTTGGCTGTAACGATGATCCTGACGCTGATTGTCTTCGGCGTGGATGCTTCGCAAAAGCGGAATCAATATCTGAAGGAACAGGAAATTTGATGGATAAGCATATTTTAGTAACGAACGATGACGGCGTGCTTGCGCCAGGATTGTTGGCGCTCACGCAGGAAGTGCGTAAACTCGGAAAGGTCAGCATCCTCGCGCCGGATCGCAACTGGTCCGGCGGCGGGCATGTGAAAACATTGGATCGCGCCTTGCGCGTCAAAGAATATCGCCTCGCGGACGGAACAATCGCGTATGCCAGCGATGGCGCGCCGTCCGACTGCGTGGCGCTCGCCGCGCTCGGATATTTTAAAGAGCCGATTGATTTGGTTGTCTCAGGAATCAATGTGGGTGCGAATCTCGGACACGATGTCACGTATTCGGGAACGGTCACTGCTGCGATGGAAGCGGTAATCGCCGGCATTCCCGGCATCGCGGTTTCGTTGGAGATTCCTGAAACGCATACAGGTGAAATGGATTTCGGTCCCGCCGCGCGCGCAGCGGAAAAAGTTGTCCGCCACGCGCTCGAAAACGGATTGCCCCAAGAAATTTTATTGAACGTCAATGTGCCGTATTTGCGCGATGAAGAGATCCGCGGCTTTCGCCTGACGCGTCAGGGATTGCGTGTCTATCACAGCCGCCTTGATGAACGGATTGATCCACGCGGGCGTCCCTATTATTGGATCGGCGGCGATGCGCCGACCGGTGTGGCAGAACGCGGCACTGACATCGGCGCGCTGGCGGAGGGCTATGTCTCCGTCACGCCTCTGCACTTGGACCTCACCGCGTATCGCATGATGACGGACCTCAACACATGGGATTGGGATGAAAACACCGCCATCCCTTTCTTTGAATTGCAATTGCAGGATCAAAAAGCTTAACGCGTTCTTCTCCTTAAGTCTCTTCGTGGAGACACTGCCCGTTCACGCCTTTGGCTGGCGGGCAATTTATTTAACAAGACGTTAACTTGTTCTTCCATTGGTATTAAACGCCGATGGTTATCATTGGTTTGTATAAAATTCAAAAGGAGAAGATAAAGAAATGTCTAAGTTCTTCCGTTCGTTTGTATTTGTTGCAGTCGCGTTCAGTTTCCTGCTGGCGGCTTGTGGGACAAGCGCCGTTCCCACCGCGACCGAGGCGATGCCTGCAACTCAGGCACCCGCCGCCACGTCCGCGCCCGCTTCAGCCGCGACGCCTACGCCGCTCGCTCCGGGTTCCGTTACCTTGACAGGCACAGGCAGCACTTTCCAATTCCCTGCTGAGCAGGCTTACGCGGAATTTTTCCCGGGTGTTGACCCCGCCGTTGTGATCAACTATACGGGCACCGGTTCGGGCGCCGGAAAGAAAGCGATCATTGATGGAACCGTTGATTTTGCCGGCTCCGACGCGGTTCTCAACCCCGATGAAATTACTGCGGGCAAAGACCTGCAAATCTATCCGTTCCTGGCAGGCGCGACCGTGATCGCATACAACCTCCCCAGCCTCGATCCCAAGAATGATCCGAAACTGATTTTAGACGGGAAGACACTTGCCGACATCTATATGGGCAAGATCACGAAGTGGAACGATCCGGCCATCGCGGCTCTCAATCCAAAAATCGCCAGCAAACTTCCCGCTCAGCCGATCTTCACAGTGCATCGTGCGGACGGTTCAGGCACGACCGAAATCTTCACCAATGCCCTGACCGCCTTCAGTTCTGATTGGACTGCCGGTCATGGCACGGTTATTGATTGGCCCACCGATAAAGCTGGAACAGGCAAAGGCGGCAATGGCAATCCCGGCGTGACCGCTGAAATTGCAAAGAATCAATATTCGCTTGGTTATGTGGAATATGCTTACGCGGTCCAGAACAATCTGCCCTTTGCTCAAATGGTCAACAAAGCTGGCAACGTCGTTACCGCATCTCCCGACAGCACCAAGGCTGCGATGACCGACTTTGCCAACGCTTTCACGCCGCAGTTGACCGCTGTGATTGTGGATGCTCCCGGAGCCAACTCCTGGCCCATCGCTGGTTACACCTACATTATCATTCACCAAACCAGCATGACCGATTGCGTCAAAGCCCAGAAACTGGTCGAGTATATTCATTGGATCTTGACCAACCCTGCCGCGGTCAAATATGCAACCGACTTGGGCTTCATTCCTCTGCCCAATGCGGTTCAGCAGAAAGTTCTCGATACACTGGGCAAGGTTACTTGCAGCGGCCAGCCCGTTCATTGGTAAAATAACTCGACAACTCCCCTAGTCCCCGGAGGGCCCTCATGGTATAAATTGAGTGGCCCTCCATTGACTTTATAAATTACGGCAAGCCAGGAAATTTTTGCCATTGTGTCGGGACTACACGGCGGCAAAAATTGCCCGCGCTTGTCGGAACCGATAAAGGGACCGAGATGAAAAATATATCTATTTCAAAAAGAAATACGTGGCAGGAAAGGCTGAATCGTTTTACGCGGCACGGGGATATTCCATGGTCGCTGTTGATCGGCGCCATGGCAATCCTTACGCTCGTAGTTGTGATCGCCATCGCCTGGATGCTCTGGACGCAATCGGCGGATGCGCGCGCCAAGATCGGATGGGATTTCTTTCGCCCCACGCTGGATGCGACGTGGAATCCAGCGAAGGATATTTATCAAGCCTGGCCCTTCATCTATGGCACATTGATCACATCATTGGTGGCGATCGTTCTCGCGGTGCCAATCAGCCTGGGCATTGCTGTTTTCCTGGCGGAACTCTGCCCGGAGCGCTTGCGCCTGCCACTCAATTGGATGATCGAAATGCTGGCAGCCATCCCAAGCGTGGTTTACGGTTTATGGGGAATCTTTGTTTTTCTTCCAGCGGTCGTTACTCCGGTAGGTGAGTTTCTTTCCCATCTCAGTGTTTTGCCGGGATTTACCGGAACGCTCTTTACGGGACCCATTTCGGAAGACGGTACATCCCGCTTGGCGGCAGGCTTGATCTTGACCATCATGGTGATTCCAACCATCACAGCCATCAGCCGCGATGTATTGTTGGCAATCCCCAACAGCCAGCGCGAGGCCGCTATGGGGTTGGGCTCGACGCGCTGGGAAATGATCTGGCAGGTCTTACTGCCTTATGGTCTTTCGGGGATTCTGGGCGCGGTCATTCTCGGCTTGGGGCGCGCCCTCGGCGAGACAATGGCGGTCACGATGGTGATGGGCAATGCCAATGAGGCAACCGGTTCCCTTCTGAAAGCCGGTTACACCATGGCCAGCCTGCTTGCTTTGCAATTCAAAGAAGCAGTCACTCCCCTGCATACCGAGGCGATGATCGAGCTTGGTTTCACGTTGTTTGCCATTACACTCATTTTGAATCTTTTCGCCCGCTTCCTCGTCTGGCAGGTGGCGCGGCGGACTCCGCAGGAGGCGCGCGCATGACCCGTTTCCAGCAATTGATCGCCGTGAATGAGGCAAGGCGCAGCCGTCGTCGCCGGGTCGTCAACGCTGCGATGCTCTCGTTGACCGGCTTGTTGACGCTGATGGCTCTCGTGCCGTTGTTTTGGATCATTGGTTACGTGATCTATCGCGGCGCGCCAGTCCTCAACGTGAATTTCTTTACACAGCTTGCTCGTCCGGTTGGAATGCACGGCGGTGGCGTTTTGTTTGCCATTGAAGGTACTGTCGTGCTCGCAGTCCTGGCCTGTCTGTTTGCCATTCCGCCCGGTGTATTGGCAGCCTTTTACGCGGCGCGCAATCCAAACACACCGCTTGGGATCGCTTTGCGTTTTAGCACGGATGTATTGGCGGGTGTTCCATCCATTGTGATGGGACTCTTTATTTACGGCCTGGTTGTTGTTCCGATGAAACACTTTTCGGGCTTCGCGGGCGGGCTGGCGTTGAGTATCCTGATGCTGCCAACGATAATCCGCACAACGGAGGAAATGCTGAAGCTTGTCCCGCATACTTTACGCGAGGGTTCTTTGGGCCTGGGCGCGCCGGAGTGGAAAACAAATTTGAGCGTTGCCTTCCCGGCTGCGTTTGACGGAATCATCACCGGCTTCCTGCTTGCGATTGCCCGTGCCACCGGCGAAACAGCACCCTTGTTATTCACCGCCCTGGGCAATGAGCGATTTGATATTGGTGCGATCATCCAGGGCGGCATACAGGCGCATCAAAGCCTCTTTTCCATTATAGGGCGCATTGTCAACCAACCTATTGACTCTCTGCCCCTCACACTCTGGACGTATGCCATGCAGCCGTACCAGGAACGAATTGATCAATCGTGGGGCGTGGCGTTGGTGCTGATGATCCTTGTGCTGTTGATCGAGATCGCTGCCCGGTTGTGGATCGAAGCCCGCAAACGCGCCCTGCAGGGATAAAACATGCAAACCAAAATTTCTGTGTCGAAAGCTGCAACCGCAGAAGCAATATCTGAAATCAAGGTTGCTGTAAAGAACCTTTCCGTTTACTATGGAAAATTCCGCGCGTTAGCCGAAATCAACATTGCCGTTCAATCCAATCAGATCACCGCCATCATCGGCCCGTCCGGCTGCGGAAAGTCAACCTTGCTGCGTTCGTTCAACCGGATGAACGACCTGACGCCCAACGCGCGCATGGAAGGTGAAATCATTTTGGATGGCGAGAACATCAACGCATCCGGCGTGGACGTGGTAGACGTCCGCCGCCGGGTTGGGATGGTTTTTCAGCGCCCGAATCCGTTCCCGAAAAGCATTTACGACAACGTGGCGTTTGGTCCGCGTTTATATGGGATTCGGCGTAAAAACGATTTGGATGAAATCGTGGAGAAGTCCCTTCAGCAGGCCGCGCTTTGGGATGAAGTGAAGGATAAGCTGCATCAAAGCGGGTTCTCTTTATCCGGCGGGCAGCAGCAGCGATTGTGCATTGCGCGCGCACTGGCTGTCGAACCGGAAGTGATTCTGATGGACGAACCCGCTTCCGCCCTCGACCCCATCTCGACTCTCCGCATCGAGGAGTTGATGCACGACCTCGTCAAGGATTACACGATCATCATCGTGACGCACAACATGCAGCAGGCCGCGCGCGTTTCCGATTCCACCGCCATGATGATGATTGACGAACACCGCGCGGGAAGATTGGTCGAATTCAACGAGACGCAGGTGATCTTCACCAACCCGAAGGACAAGCGCACCGAAGATTATGTGACCGGCAGGTTCGGGTAAAGATATAATGAAAAGCAGGCGGCGGGCTAAGGTCCGCGATCTCCATCGAAAACGGAACGCGGACTTCAGTCCGCAAGTGAGGCACTATGTTACGCAAGACATTTGAATTGGAAATCAAACAGGTAAAAGATGATGTGCTCCTGCTCGGCAGCATGGTCGAGCAATCCATCATCGGTTCGGTGGACGCGTTGAAGAAGCGCGACTTGAAAGCCGCGCAGAAGATCCTGGAAGGTGATCGCCTTATCAACAAGAAACGATTCGAGATCGAAAGTCAGTTGATGATTTTGATTGCGACTCAGCAACCGATGGCGCACGATCTGCGCCTGCTGGCTTCGATCATGGAAATCATTTCGGAGTTGGAGCGCATGGGCGATTACGCCAAAGGCATCGCCAACATCAACATTCGCATGGGCGACGAGCCTCTGCTCAAACCGCTGATTGACGTGCCGCGCATGGCAGAAAAAGGCGTGGATATGCTGCATCGCGCCCTGACCGCCTTTGTCAATGAAGACATCGAAGCGGCGCGCAAGATCCCGGTCGAAGATGATGAAGTGGATGCGCTCTACAACCAGGTTTATCGAGAGCTGATGACGTTCGTGATCGCCGACCCGACTACCATCGAGCGCGCCAACTGGTTGTTGTGGGTGGCGCACAATCTCGAACGCTTTGCCGACCGCGTGACCAACATCTGCGAGCGCACGGTCTTTATCGCCACCGGCGAATTGACCGAGATCACCGATACCGACAGCGAATTCTGGCATCCGCATAAACATGAATAGAAAAGTGTTGTTTCTTTGCGCGGGCAATTCCTGCCGATCACAAATGGCGGAGGCAATTGTCAATGCCCATTACCCGAACGAATGGCGCGCATTTTCCGCGGGGACGCGGCCAACCGGTTTTGTCCATCCGATGACGCTTCAAGCCCTGCGCGAGATTGGGATCGAACATCGCGGCGAATCGAAAAGCGTCGAGCAGTTTCGCAAGGATGATTTCGATCTTGTTGTTACGGTTTGCGACGATGCCAACGAGGAGTGTCCCGTTTGGCTGGGGAAGGGGAAACGCGTCCACGAGGGATTCCGCGATCCGGCCAAAGCGGAGGGAATGGATGAGGAACGGCTGGCCGTTTTCCGTCAGGTGCGAGACGAGATGCTGGAGAAAATTCCCAATTTATTGAAATGAATCGTAGGGGCACAGCGCCTGCCCTGACCGGCGAAGCTGTGTCGAAGGGTCGCTGCGCCCCTACATCATTATCCTTGAACAATGCCCAGCGTTTTGGCTTCTGTGTAATCGGGAAAGACCTGGGTCAGGTTCGGGTTCTTGACGCGCTTTTGGACGATCTCAGCCAACACATCGCGGTAATCCGTCGTGACGTTGAGATCGCCGGGGCCATAAAGTTGATTGGGGGCGAGCCCGGGCCATTGAGTGTAAACCTTGCCGCCGTTGACGCCTCCGCCGACGATGAACATACAGTTGCCGTGTCCGTGATCGGTGCCGCCCGAACCGTTTTCCTGCGCGCGCCGCCCGAACTCGGACATCGTCACGATGGTCATCTTCCTGGCGAGGCCGCCCATGTCGGTATAAAGCGCGGCCAGCCCGGAGCCTAATTCATTCAGCAATTTTGGCATGTCGCCATCGGTCGCGCCTTCGGCGTTGTGCGTATCCCAACCGCCGATGTCCACACAGGCGACCTCGAGTCCGATATCGGCTTTGGATATTTGCGCGATCTGTTTCAGTGCCATGCCGTATTCGGTCTGCGGATATTGTGCGTTGCCGGTCGGCGTGTAATGCGAGATGTCAATTTTCGAAAGCAAGTCAACGGCGTCGAATGTGTCTTTTGCGTCTGCGTCCAAACTGCCGCCAAGGCTGTAAAGCGATTCGAGCCGTTTGCGAATTTCGGCCAGTTGACTCGTGTCGCCTTGCAAGTGAAAATCCGCGATGGATTGAAGCGTGGTGACCGGGATGGGGCCGCGCAACGAGGCCTGCATGATGCCTCCCATGCCGATGGCTCGGAATGGCGACGTATTCTGCCACGGCGCGGACTGCAAGTGGCGGCCAATCCAGCCCGTCTCGATGGTTTTCTCGCCGGGTGTGCCGCGTTCCATGTAGTCCATCGCGTCGAAGTGGGAATGGGTCGGGTCGGGCGAGCCAGCGGCGTGGACAATCGCCAATGCTTTTTCGTCCCACAGATCTTTCAGCGGTTGAAGCGATGGATGCAAGCCAAAGAATCCATCCAGGTCAATGCCGGTCTTGTCGCTGCCCGCCGAAGGCTCGGCAATTGCCAGGCTGGTTCGCAGATGATAATAATCCGCATCGCCATGCGGAATGACCGCGTTCAAACCGTCCATACCGCCGCGCTGGAAGATGACGACCAATAAATCGCCGGGCGGTTCGACGCCGTCCGGCGCGAAGGCCATGCGCGGCATCCAGGATGGCAGGGCGGAGGAAACGGCCCAGCCGCCCATACTGGTTGCTGCAACCTTCATGAAATCACGGCGGGAAAATTTTGTATCCATAAGATTCTCCTTTTGTTTGTATGTCGTTGCGAGGCGTTCTTTGCCGAAGCAATCTCCTGTAAAACCAATAAAGCTGTTTTGGGAGATTGATTCGTGGCGCCAAAGGCGCCACGAATCAATGACATATTAACGAACTTGAAAATGCGGCGAGCCGAGGATCAACCCGGCGATGCTGGCGAGCTTGCTTCCAAGATCGCCGCTCGAGGCAAAGTCGAGCAAAATGCTGCGCGCATCATCCGGAAATTTTGATCCGAGGAATCGCTGACTCAAAACATCTACGACATCCTGCGCGGATTGCGCGTCGGCGGTCAGCGATTTCACATCCACGCGGACGCCGTTGATCTTGTTGGATGTCAGCAGGTTGCCGAAGTTCCAGCGTTCGAGCAGGCCGCTGGTCGTTGCCCAAAATCCAGCCGTGTCTGGAAAGCCATTTGGGAATTGCCAATCGAATGGAATCTGTCCAAGAAGCTTCACATGATTGACAAGTTGTTGTGATTGGCCGGCCAGCGTCGCGCCCGTGAGACGCAATGTGGACGCAAGAAACTCAAGCGGCCGCTTGAATTTTTGCCCGGCAGAATTCTTGAATTGATCAGACTGGAAAATGGCTTTGAGCACCGCGCGCGTATCGCCGTCAGACTGGGTGAAGACATTTGCCAGCGCGCTGACCAGCGCCGGGTCCGGGTTGTCGGAGACGAAGCGGCGGGCGAGTTTGGTGCTGATGAATTGCGCGGCCATGGGATGGTGCGCCAGCATGTCCAATACTTTTACGCCATCATCTTCGCGGCCGCCCGCGGGAATATCCAAATCGAGAATGTGTTTTTCGCCTGTATCATGGATCCGCTCCGCAAATTGGTATGTTCCGAATTCGCCGAAGATGCTTTTGGGACCGTAAATCGTCCAGCCGGTGAAAGCGCGCGCCACTTCGGTGACATCCTTTTGTGTGTAACCGCCGTTGACGCTGATCGTGTGAAGCTCCATCAACTCGCGTCCGTAATTTTCGTTGGGCGCGGATTTCTGGCTTTCGGCGTTATCGAGGAAGATCAACATCGCCGGGCTGTGCGCGGACGCGTTCAGAATGTCTCCAAATTTCGCGAAGGCGTTCGGGCGAATCACTTTTAGATCGTCATCGGTTTTTAACACGCGGCACAGAGTTTTGCCGATGTAAATATTGAAATGATTCGACCAGAAATCAACCATGACTTCGTTGAGCTGGCGGTTGCTGTGCCATTGGCGCAGAATCGTCGCGGCGATAAGTTCTTGAATGGGCTGGCTGAATTGCGGAAGCTGCAGGCGCTGCGCCGGCGTCATCGTCAGAGTCGGGAAGCGAGTCATAAGCTGATCGGTCGCATCATCATTGATGCTTTGCGGATCAAGCTGTTCGTCAATGAACGCATCGAGTCCGATCTGGTTGACGCGGGCGTACATCTCCGGCGTTGGGCCGAAGCTGATTCGGTTGAGAGTCAAAACCGTTAAGGGATCATCGGCTGTCACCGAATTCGCGATTGTCAGCGGAACCGTTCCAACGCTGCTTGTGCCGGAGGAGTGACCGGTAATTTTTGCGGCGGTTGGCAGTTGCGGCGTGCAGGCGGAAAGCGCGGCAAAGGCCGCGAACACGCCGGATGTTTTTATAAAGTCACGACGCGAGATTGTCATATCAGCACCTCGGCGTCATTGTAGGATTGGAATTTGACCCGTTGATTACCCCGTTGTAAATTCTTTGTAAATTTGGTAGGGGCACAGCGGTCCTTCGACACGGCTTTGCCAGTCAGGGCAAGCGCTGTGCCCCTACTTACACATTACCAGACGCGTTCGAGGTCGGGATTGTCACATGGCTTGCGGCCAACCTTTGCCATATCCACCCATTGGCCGTGAACTTTCACGCGCACCACGTCCGCGGTGAAATCGGTGACGGTCAAACCATTGTTGTTGAACAGATACGAACCGACTGCATAAATATCAACCGGAACATCCAATCGTTCGAACTTGCGAATCCGATCCGGATTGAATCCGCCTGAGACGACGATCTTCACATTGCGACAAAATTCCTTTGCCGCTTCTTCCCACGACGTTGGCAGGTCCCAGCGCTCCCAGGCCGAATCCAATCCCTCACGGACGTTGAACACCAGTCGCGGTGTGACGCCCAAGTCGAGGCCCGGATCGCCCAGCGGCGGGACGGAAACATCGCGGATGTTTCCCGCTGTGTCGAGGCGCACGCCGTAAAGTTTATATTTTTCCGCCTCGGTATTTTGGCCCGCGTCTTTCAGTTCACGGTATTTCGCAAACATAGTATCCAGCACGCGCAGAGAATCACGGACCGAATCGTTGTTGAAATCCACCAGCGCGATGCGCGGAATGGACGCTGGCAGGACGCGCGCAAATTGCATCATGGCTTCCGCAGTGTCGCCGAGGAACGAAGCGATGGCGGCATGAGCCACCGTTCCGCCGCCCGCGCCGCCCCACCAATCGCCTTGGGCATCGGTCGAAATGAACGGGCCAAGGTCCTTTTCATGATCGAGATTGAAACGCTGGACCGCAATGTTGTAGGCGTATCCATCCGCGGCCTGCACTTCGTGCAGATCAAAGCGGGCGGGGAAGAACAGAACCGGTTTGCCGCGCGCTGCCACGAACGTCTCGTACACGTTGGTTGCCACGCGGCTCGAACGCGTCAAAATGCCGAGCGTCGGCGTTTCGAGCAAAGCGAAATTTCGATAGCATCCGCGCACTTTGATCACAGGCAGAACATTGGCCGGGTCGCCATCGTATGTCACCGTTGATCCATCCTGAATTGCCCAAACTTCGAGCTTGTCCGAAGTGTCGGTGAATTGATCGCCGTCGAAATAGCCGGTGCAGTGCCTGAGCATTTCAAGCGATTTATCCACGCCGACCACGATGGTATCCCCGATCCGGCGCGTGAACCACTGCATCTCGACTTCGATGTCGCCGACCGAAATATCCTCCTGAGAAATACCGGCAGGCAGGTTGTGATGGTGGCCCGCGTACGTGTAATCTTCAGCAGAAAGCGCGGCGAGCATGCGTCCGATGTTCTCGAAGTATTTATCCGAATACCAGCCGCGCCTCATGCGCTCGATATCCAATTTGAATGTTTCGTTGGTGAGACGTTTGCCGTCGAAAATGGACATGATTTCCTTTGCCGATGAACGATATTCGATGCTCGACATTCGAATATCGAATTATCGAATCTCGAACTCCGTTGATTTTACGCGATGCATGCCCGCTTTTGCAAATTTATCGAAGGCTTCGTTCCCGGCATTGGTATAGTCCGCGCCGGGGACGACAACGGGCGAGGTGCAATCTTCGAGCAGGTAAACTTTATTTGCAAGCGATTTGTCCTCCGCTTGAATATCTTCGAGCAGATCGGAAATCGTCCACGCCACGCAATGCGATTTGGCCTGACCCGCGATGATGACGGCATCCACCTGCTTGAGCGTTTCGATGAATTTGGAATTGCGTTCGCCAAGCACCTCACCCTTTGGCCCACGCGTCACTTCCGGACCGATAACGGAGTAATGTTCCGTGAACGGTCGGTCGCCTTTGACTTCGAACTCCGGCTGAGTCAGCCGCGCCATCGCGTGGAAGAAGATGGCTTCTTCAACCGACGAAACCAGCGCGTGGCCGATTCCGCCAAGCATGGCGTGATACGGCCAAATCGTCAGCGCGTACTTGCCTTTTTTCTCCAGCTCGTCTGCATAATGGATCATCATCTGCTGGCCGTAGTCGGGCGTGATACCAAAGCGCGGCGCGAGGGCGGGATTGAACTTCCATTGGCCGGATTTCAATTCACCGGCCTGGATATTTGTGTATGGCGCGGGATGGCTGCCGTCTTTATCAACCAAGAAAATGGCGTGGAAAACCTGCTGCGATAAATGGGTGTCCATCGTGGCGGAGATATGCGTGATGACGCCGAGATTGCGGTAGATGAATTGACACAAGCGCGCATTGTCTTCGACCGCGCCGCGTCCGCTGCGGCCCGCCACGAACAGTTCGAACTCTGGGATGCAGAATGTGTTCTGCACGTCCACGAGCAGGAGCCAGATGCGGCGCTTCGAGGCCGCGGCCGCTTCAAGTCCGTGTTGACGCGCCCAGTCGCCCGCCTGCTTTGCGCGTTCTTCATACGGTACGCGCCAAACCTCGCCGACTTTTTGCGCGTCGAAAAAAGAGGGGATGGGAAGATTTGTCATGTCGGTGATTGTAATCGCTTGGTTTGGTTTTGCAAGGCAAAAAAGCCGGGATCCATATCCCGGCTTTTTTTCAATCCAATCGAACGCGGACATTGATTTGTCTTATGGCGTGGGTGTTGCTGTGGGCGTCCGGCTGCCTTGTCCAGCGTTGGTTGGATGAACTACGATTCCGATGGCTGTCCAACCCATCGCTGATGGAACGCGCGGCGCAATGATCGTGACGAACGAACCGACAGCCAGTTGATTTGCTGAATTGGCTGGTAGAATTTTTGTGTTGCCGGTCAAAGCCAATGTGCTGGTGCTGCCATCCATTGCCCTGATCGTGATGCTCGATCCGGCAGTATAGGCTGTGACCCAGCCCACGCGATGCACACGAAGCGGCTGGCCGGGGATTGCCATAACGGCCCGCGCAACGAGATTGTTATTCTGATCCGTGAAGGCCATGACCACAGCCCTCATGCCAACTTGCAGTGCTGCGCCAGAGCCGTTCGGTCCAGGGATGTTTATGCGCGTTTGGTTATTCAGGCTGAAAGTTTTCGATGAGCCATCCGTGAGCGTGAGCGTCAAGCTGGATGAGTCAACCGCGCTGATGGTTCCGTGAAAGACCTGCGGCCTTCCGTTCGTATTGGCGTGTTCAGTTGCCTGCGCGCCGGGAGTTACTGGCGGAACGCCCGGAGTGTGTTGAGGGCCGGGTGTTCCGGTTGGATGTCCTTTTGCGCTAACAACATTCAAGGGGCTGGCCAGAACCTGTGTCGTGATAAGTGACAGGCTGGCGACAAGTGTCAAAGCTGCGAACAAGAAGATTCTTTTCATGCTTGGGTTCCTTTCAGGGTTGATACGTTACTGTTAACTCAACGCTTGTTTCAGCCCCCGCGTTGTTGCTGGCAATAACTTCGATCAGATTCGGTCCTTGATCCAGCGAAATAGTTGTTTGGAATCGGCCATCCGACCCGACAAGAAGGATGTTGTCATTGACGGTCACAACTTCGCCGGGTGCAGCCAAACCATTGACCTGGATTTGCGGCGCGCTGACGATTGCTCCGTCTTGCGGCGAGACGACGCGAAGCGCGAGCGGACCGCTGGCCGGCGGAGCAGATTGATTCTTATCGGCAGCCGCGGGTCTTGCCGTTGCCGCGTTCTGCGGGTTTGGTTGGGATGGCTGAGTTATGCTGACCGGGGTTGAACCGGCCGCTGTTGTTGGCCCGCTGACGGACGATACAGCCGCTGGCGGAATCGGGGTCGTTGTGCTGATCGGTGAGCAGGCCCACGCGAAGAGCAGCGTCGCAATCGACGCGAGGCTGAACCACATTATTTTTATCGGTTTGTTCATGTGTTTTTTGCGGTGCGGAAACATTGGATGGGATGTCACGCAACTCCTTATTGCATGACGAATTCGTTCCCGCACTGTTACGATTTCTCATCAAATTATCACTTTCGTGGACGTGCAAATGTATAAAAAATTACGGTTCCTTTGAGTGAAGGAACCGTAAATTAAAAGTTCTATTGCAGAACTTTTGAATCAGACGCCCGCGAGGGTGAGAATCAAATCTGTCAGGTAACCAAACAAAAAGCCGATGAACAATCCCCAGCCCGCGTAGAATTTCATGCCGGGTCGGCGATTCAAGTTGAGCAGTTCGCCGATGATGTAAATCAATGCGCCTGCCGCCAGCGACAGGAAGAGGACGGACATCGCATCGGAAATAAGATAATACCCAACCATCGTGCCGAGGAAGGTTGGGCCGCCGCCGATCAATCCCGCGAGACCGATGAATCCCCACGAGGGTCGATTCTCTCCGATAAGCGGACCGACGATGCCGAAGCCTTCGGTCGCGTTGTGCAGTCCAAAGCCGATAATCAAGAGCGCGGCGAAGGCAATTTCCCCGCGCCCCGCGGATTGGCCGATGGCCAGTCCTTCGGAAAAATTATGCAGCCCGATCCCGGTCGCGATCATCAACGCCAAACGCGTCGGCGACAATATCCGATTGGATTGACTGTTCAATCGCATAAAGCGCTGTTCGAATGCGATCAAGCCGAGCAGGCCGACTCCAAATCCAACGATGAAGACGCCCAGCAAAACATAGAACTCGGTAAAGTTTTTAGTTCCTGTGATGGCTGCTTCAATGGGCTCGGATAGTTTGGACAAAATGTCGAACAGGAGGAAAAGCAGGATGCCCGCCGAAGTCATCGAAAGGAAGGTGCGGGTTGCCTCCGAAATTTTTTTGATTCTCCCCAAGGGCAATCCGAGATAAATGGTAAAACCTGCGACAGCGCCCAGTAAGACGGTTTGAATAAAGCTCATGAAAAGTCTCCATTCCTTGTGTTATAAAAAGATCAGCCATAAGGCTGACCTTGGAAAAGTCTAACATGGGGTTGCGGAATTGGGAATGAAAAAATAGGCGGCAGTCATGGTTTTCTCAAGAACCAATTTTCAGGCTTCAGAAGTCGACAGATGCTCTGGATCTTGCGGTTTCACGAATAATTTGTGCCTCGGCAACACAGAGATGGAAATCTGTCAAGCTTTCTTGAGAAAACCATAAGGCGGCAGTTTTGACCCCAGACCCTGAACCCTCAGAGAGCAAAGGGCTTGGGGCGCAGGGCGTTAAACGCAGATGAACGCCGATAGAGAAAAATTTTTTTAGCGCGCTTTTTTGTGTCCCATGGATTTCTCGTCCTTCGTCGTTCTTCGGTACGGCGGCATGTCAATTACACAGATTTTGCATCTGGATGTGTCAAGGAGTTTATTCCACAGGCCCGGATAACTCGCCGCAAAAGAGTCAGGCAGGAGAGCAGATGTTATTACTGTGGGCAGATGTGTATAGTAGCGATAGTTCAATATGCTATGCAATTTGTCTTCTGCCCAAACAGACGCTTTCTGGCTTTCCTTGATATCATCGAGGAGTAGCAGCGGTACATTGCGTATTTCATTGATTCTTCGATTGAATGAAACATCGGATTCTTTTTCGAAAGTTTGTTTTAAGTAATCCAACAGCGTGGACATGTCGACAAGAATGGCCTGCCCTTTGAAAGAAACATAATCATGTCCTATGGCGGCGGCCAAATGAGTTTTGCCGCAGTAGGACTCTCCCAACAGGACCAACCAGCCATTTGCATCCTTTGCAAAATTGATTGCAGCCTTGAAGGCGGCATGTAATGTTTTAAGATCGCTTTGTGTTACTGTTCGTCTAGTGACTACTCTTTCTTTATACTTATTCCTGTACCCGGTATCTTTTTCAACAGTGACTGTTGTTACAATTTCCTTGTTCAAATCATCTTCGCGACCATTAAATGTCTCAAAGGTCATTGCAACAATATCCGGCCATGATAGCATTGATACGCCGGGATTACTTGTCTTCTCTGGACGGCGATAATCAGGCGCCGTAATCCGAATGTGCGTTAAAAATTCATCATCCTGCAGACGCGAACGGATGCGGCTCTCAATTTCGTCAAGCATAAGATTTGTTGTGATAACTGTCGGTAATTTATTGGTATAGCGGTAATTGATGATCTGAAACAGTTTTTCTTGTGCCCAACCTGTAGCGTTTTGCGTGCCAAAGTCATCAAGTACGAGCAGGCTGGCATTGCGGACCTCCTCGAAGCGCACCTCGAAACTTGTCTCTGGGTCACTGAATGCGAAGCGTAAAGTATCCAACAAATCCGGTACAGTGATGAAAAGCGTTGGCCTGCCAACGCTGACTGCAAAATTGGCAATGGCTGCGGCGAGATGAGTCTTGCCGCAGCCATATCCACCTTCCAGTAGCAGCCAGCCTTGAGGGGATCGTGCGAACTCTTGACATACGTCAAATGCGTGCTGCAGGCTCTCTATTTCCTTAGGTGTCATGAACATGGCTTTTTTATTTCCGACCACGCTGAAGTTTTCAAAGCTCAAATGACTTAACTGGTTGAGACGGCTCAATTCGAAAAGGCGCTGACGCGCACTCTCAGCGATTTCACCACTCCTGCATACGCACGGCTCCAAGCGGCCAAAGCGCGGGTCGCTCATCGGAACTTCGTAGCGTATGTAACCTGCGCCGTGGCAATGCGGGCAGTTTGGGTCGCCGAGCGTCGTTCTAATCTCGTTTGAAGTAGTCGGCGAACTCGCCTTCACTGTATCGCTTGAAATCTTTGCCAGCGTCTTGCTGATTTTTTCTTTCATCTTTCCCTTTTTCCTTCCACCGTTTTAAGATCGCCTCCACGTATTTCCAGTTTCGCACATTACGTGTCACCGCAATCTCGAACGCCTCCTCGAACCACGCGTTGGGATATTCCTTCTCGGCCTCGCGTAACCTATCCGCGATCAACGGTGTGAGCGGACCAATATTTTCTTCGTACAATTTGAAAATGTTCGGACGTTCGACCGGCGGCGTGGACATGATCTTTGCGGACTCGCGCCAGTTGCCTTTTGCGAACGCTTCAGCGGCGGCGCGTCCGCGCGGCGAATTCAGGAAATAAAACGTGTCCGCTAAATGCGGCGGACTTTCCGCCTCATGTGCGGACCCTTCGACAGGCTCAGGGCGGCGCTTCAGCAGGCTCCCGCGCCGGACAGCTTTTTCCAATCCCGAAGCGACCTCGTCCGCCGCGAGGCCCAAATCTTTGGCGTCGAAATCGGTCTGGCACATGGCACGGAATGGCCCGTCTATATGCGCGATGCGCCAGATGGCATACAACGTAACCTTCAACTCGTCCGCGTCCGTGATTTCGTTCAACAACTGACGAAAGAACGAGTCGGGGAGCTCGGTGAAAGTCTCAGAGTCGGTAAAGCCTTTGAACGTTTTCATGTTATTGCGTAGGGGCACAGCGGAAAGGTCGAACGACCGCGATTGCACATCGTCACGCTGTGCTCCTACGATTGATCATTCATTCGGATTGAACATCTTCGTCGCGGCGTTCTCGAATTTCGCCAGCGCGTTGCGGAAGACCAATTCGACAGTTCCAACGGGCCCATTGCGATGTTTGGAGACAATGATCTCCGCCACGTTCTGTTTGACGGTATCTTTTTCGTACTGGTCGGGGCGATAGATGAACATCACGATGTCGGCATCCTGCTCAAGACTCCCCGATTCTCTCAAATCCGAAAGCACAGGCCGTTTATCCGACCGTTGTTCGACAGCGCGGCTCAACTGTGCCGCGGCAAGGACCGGCACATTCAATTCGCGCGCCAGCACTTTCAAGTTGCGCGAGATATAAGAAACTTCCTGCACGCGGTTGTCGGTACGCGTATCGCCGCCCATCAATTGAAGATAGTCCAAAATAATCAGATCGAGATGATGCTCAAGATGCAGGCGGCGGCACTTCGTCCGCAGTTGAAGCGGCGTGATGGCGGGCGTGTCATCGAGGAAGATGTGCGTATCTGACATTACTTCGACCGCGTGCGTGAACAACGGCCATTCGTTCTCCTGCAGTTTGCCCGTCCGCAGTCGCTGCGAATCGATTCCGGTCTCCTGCGCGATCAAACGTTGAACAACCTGCTCGTTGGACATTTCGAGCGAGAAAATCGCGACGTGTTTTTTATGAGTCAGCGCTGCGTTCTTCGCAACTGAAAGTAAGAATCCGGTCTTGCCCTGGCCCGGTCGCCCCGCGATGATCAATAAATCCGACGGCTGTAAGCCGCTGAGCAATTTATCGAGGTCAATGAAGCCCGTCGGCACGCCGAAGATTTCCTCGTCGCGTTTGGCGAGATCATCAATCCGGTCGTAGTATTCGCTCAATACAACGGAAATCGGCTCGACGTCATGCTTGAGGCGGCGCTCGCTCACGGTGAACACCGCTTTTTCGGCCTCATCCATCACATTGTCAATTGTTGAATCTTCGTTGTATGCCATTGACGCGATGGAATTCGCGGCGGTGATCATCCTGCGTCGAATCGAATGACTCTCGACGATGTGTCCGTAGGATTCGGCGTTGAGCGAAGTCGGCACCTGATTGACGAGCGACGTCAAATAAGCCGGCCCACCGATCTCGGCCAATTGGCCTTTGCGATCGAGCTCTTCAGTGAGCGTCAGCAGGTCAATCGGGATGCGCTGTTCGTGCAGGCTCGTGAACGCCTCCCAAATCCATTTATTGCGGTGAATGTAAAAATCGTCGGCCTGCAAAAATTGGGCGACATCGTAATACACTTCAGGGTTAATGAGAACCGCCCCTACAACGGCTTCTTCGGCTTCTCGGCTGTGCGGGATCGTTGGCGCGGCGGGGGCGGTGGTTTCTTCGGGAGGAATGTAATCGGTCATTTCTTCTTGGGCTTGCTCGGCTTACTGGGTTTATCTGGCTTGTCAGGTTTATCGCCTTTGTCTTCATCGTCGGGCTTGTCTTTGCTGTCCAGTTTATCGAGATCGAGCTTGCCAAGAAAATCTTCGAAGACGGACAGCCGCTCGCTGCTGACGTCCGGAGCGGGAGCCGGCCGCGTCGAACCCTGACTTTGAGCGGGCGCGATGGCCGACGTTCCCATATCCATTTCGGGCGTGATCCCCGCGTTCTTCATCACGCCTTCGTCCACCATGATCGGGACGTGTGCGCGCACCGCCAATGCGATGGCATCCGATGGACGAGAATCGACGTTCACTTCCTTGCCATTGACATCAGCCACGATGTTCCCGTAAAAAATGTCTTCTTTGAGGGAGATGATCTCGATGCGTTTGATCTTTGCGTTGAAGGTGGTAAAGACGCTCTTCAACAGGTCATGGGTCAGCGGACGGTTCATTTCGACTTCCTGCAGACCAACTGTAATCGCTTCCGCTTCATACGTGCCGACCCAGATGGGCAGGTACCGGTCGCCGCCGGTTTCGCGCAGGATGACGAGCCTTTGCGGCGACATGAGATTTACTCGCACGCTGTCAATCGTTACTTCTATCATTTTGGCTCCAAGAGTATCTTATTCTATCATACATACAATTGGAGAAAATTGCCAGAGATTTGGTTGATACGAAAAATCTTTTTGATTTTTTTGCGTAATGTCGTCCGCGAGACGTTTTTTCCAATTGAGTATAATAGCGATGATGCTCACTCCTGTTCTGGCTCATGACCTTGAAACCGCGCGCAAGATCGTTTTGGAAAATTTGACGGATTACCGCGTCAAGGTTTGGTTGTTCGGTTCACAGGCGACGGGCAGCGCGCGCTTATATTCGGATATTGACATTGCGATCCTGCCGCTTCAGCCGTTACCGGTGCGAACTTTATCGGATGTTCGAGAACTGCTGGAAGAAAGCGATATTGTTCGCAACGTGGACGTTGTGGATTTGAGCGAGACCGACGAGTCATTTCTCCAGCGCGTGGAAAGCGAGGGCATTTTATGGAAAGAATAAGGGAACGATTGGAAGTTGCGCGTAAAGCGCTTGGAACTTGGTTGTCCGCAATTGAGAAGCGTTTGGGAGATTGATTCCATCGCCGCGCGTGAATTTGGATGACAGCCGCAGCAATGTCGAGACGATCTTGGCGTTGCTTGAATCGGCGCAAGGCGGAAAAGCGTATTTGATTGAACCTATTCGCTAAGCAGTATTCGAGAATCAGGAAGTGGTAAAATAAAATTATGGAAGAAAAAATTCCTGTTCTATTGGAAGTCAAGCCGCTTAAGAACTACCACCTGCAAGTTAAATTCTCAGATGGGGTGCAAGGCGTGGTTAATCTATCCAATTTTGCAGGCAAAGGCGTTTTTGCTTTGTGGAATGATTACAGCCAGTTTGAGAAAGTTGAGATTGGCGCAAGCGGTGAATTGGTTTGGAACGAAGAAGTGGATATGGATGGGTTGGGAATCTATTTGAAACTTACCAGCAAAAAGCCCGAAGATATATTGCCAAAACTTCGTCAAGTAACACATGCCTGAGATCAGCCGCTTTTTTGGCATCAGCATCAAGATGTTTTTCGGCGATCATCTTCCGCCGCATTTTCACGCCGAGTATGGAGAGTTTAAAGCGCAAATAGATATTCAAGGATTGGCGATCATTCAGGGAGAATTACCGCCGCGTGTGTTAGGCATGGTCGTCGAATGGACGCTACAACACCAAAATGAATTGCTTGAATTGTGGGAACTAGCTTCAAAGAATCAATCCTTGCATCGAATTGAGCCTTTGAAATGATCTTCCTTTTCTTGCACTTGTCGTTGTTCTTGCGACGCGCCAATCAACATCAGCAACTGTGACAGCCGCGGAAATATCGCAACGATTTTGGCGCTGCTTGAATCGGCGCAAAGCGGAAAACCTATTGCTATTTGAATTTCATTGATTGGCTTTCATGGATTGCTGAGATGAAGGAAAATATTATGAAACATACAAATCTATTTTTGCTCTTTGCCTTATTTCTGTCAGCTTGTGCTCCTGCCGCAACTGTTACGGCTGTTGTCCCCACTTCAACAATTGTTCCACCTACTAACACACCATTACCTCCGACTGCCACGCCAACGCTTGCACCTGAAAATCTCGCTGACGCAAGTGACTTGCCAACTTGGATTGACCAATATGTTAATGCCTATGGCGGCAAAGTTGCTGTTAATGGAACCGATATGGATGCTAGCCAATTAACAGATGTAATCAAAACAAGCCCTAATTCATTTACGCAAACAAAACAAATCAATGGTATTGAGTATTCATTCTTGGTTGTGAATAATGTTCCAGTGGCAATCAACAAAAATCATGAAGTATGGAAAGCTATTGGGTTAAAAGATTTGGGTGACAATCTGAATATGGAGATTGGAGATTCATTGGCGTGGAAAACAAAAGATTTAACTCGACTTTTGCACCTTGAAAATTGAATAAACAAACGGTGATACAAGGCGACTTTGTGGGCCGCATCTCTGGGATTGGGCAACAGCCATCTACCTCACCGAGGAACTCTGGGTGAGACCGCAA
>JAJYLQ010000030.1 GCA_021787595.1 Chloroflexota bacterium
GTTCAGCAATGTCTGTTCCTCTTCACTCAAGTCCACCATATATTTCTTCACCATGCCTGTCTCCTTTGTATGGAGACAGGATAATCCGAATCGCACTTATCAAAGCATGCTTGACACAGTACTAGGGCCCAGCTAACAATTGACCAGGGCCCAGCCTCGTGCAATATAATAATCGTACGGATTTGCTTGCTTGTCAAATCATAGTAAACAATTGACACTCCGTTCTCTGTCCATTCAGAAAAAACCAATGCGTCGCCAGCAGGCGACCACGCTATCGTGGTGATCCAAGTTTCTTTAACCACGGGGCTTAAGCGAAGGTCTGATAAGGAGAGTAGAGAGAGCACATCGTGATTCACTCCTGCCGGCGGTCTGGTCTGGATGGCCAGAAATTTGCCATCGGGAGAGGCAGAGACGTAGAATAACTCTTCTTGTATATTGGTCAGCTTTATAGGAGAACTGCCGTCAGGCGGTAGACGGTAGAGGTCTTGCCCGCCCGAGGGAGAAGGTCGTTCGAAAATTAGTGATTGTCGGGACTGGGGTTCAAGCCAAGCCGTCTCGGCACCTAGGGTTGGAATCGGGGTAAGGGTTCCACCTGTTGGCTTCTGTGACAGTGGCGATGGCGTAGCTTTTCCCTCAACCGGAGAGATAGATAATGTACAAGCGGTGAACGTCATTACAATAAGCACTACTGCAGAGGCAAGCAATCGTTTTATCATGGTGACACCTTTTCTACTGTGTCGGCACATACAAAAAAGTAGCGGTAGCCTCTCCGCCGCTACTTTTGTTTTTGCCCGTGGTATGTGGAGCTTGAGAGTTGCCTCCCATTACGGTGCCACTGGTTTGCCATTGACTGGCGGAGGCGGCGCATCTGGCGGCTGTTCTAGTGGAATCGTCGGTTGAAAAGTCAGGCTGTCAATCATTTGATTTAGAGTTGCGAGATGACCTTCAAAAAGCGATCCCTTGCCTCCGGTACCAACGATGTAGGCGTAGATTCGGAATACTACTCCATCACGTACTGTTTCCAAAGTCATGGAGCGATCCCCGGATATCCCCCCAGAGTCAGTTGCCTGTTTCCAAGAAACGCCGTTGATCGAAACAGCGGTGCCCTGAAGAGATTGTGAAAGATCAGCCTTTGGATCCACCATGAAACTGATCTTGACAAAACCAGCCGGCAGACCTCCGGGCAAGCTTGCTGGGTTATTAAAAGGGGCAACATTTTGCACATGGATTAGGTAACCGTCAGGATGGGCAGTAATGTCCCATCCCTGAGGATATGCGAACGAGAAACGAATCTCTTTGTCCTTAAGTATGAAGGATTGTTGGTAGGTTTGCCATGCGCCTACCGGGGTTTGCGGCCTTGCAAAATCAGCAGCCCCAAATTGAGCCCAGACGCCACTAAGCACAATCAAAGGCAAGGCGACTAACACAACAATGACCGATGACGGACGCCAAACCATAAAGGAACGAGAAGGAATACGCGCGCGAGGTTTCATGCATTTTAGATTCAACATATTTTAATCTCCTGAAAACCTTTACCAGAGTCCTAATTCGGCACAAACATTATAGCGTCTGCAGCGATGTACGTTGTGCTCGTTTCACCGGTATCGTCTCGGAGTTCTACAGTTAGGTAACCGACTCCCCTTTGTCCGGCGTATGTACCTAATAATACCCAATCGTTGTTATTGGCGTTTTGATTAACATACTTATTGGTGTACGTAGTACCGGACTTAATTACATAATGGGCGTTTGTTGTAGTGCCATAGTTGTTCGGTACAAACACGTAGACAGCATAGTTGCGATTCGAAGGTAAATTAGGTTGCCAGTAAGCCCTGCTATCGACTGTATTGCCATTACTATATGTCCAGTGGGTAAATGCATTGCTCAGGCCACCTCGGTCAAATCCATATGCAGCCGTCCACCATGAGCTTACGGTCGAGAATCCGGAGTCTCGGTCATCTATGGTAGGCGTGGTTCCGTCAAAGTAATCATGATTCACTGAGTCCCCAACATCAAAATACGAGTCGTCGTAGGTTGTCCCGTTGCTCCTCACGCCGTAAATCGGTGTAAAGTGAATGCTATAACCAGAAGTTAGGCCGTTGTGATACATTTCAAAATGGAGGTGGTTTCCTGAGGAGTTCCCCGTGTTATCCGCATAGCCGATGGGCGAGCCATTCCCCACTACTGCGCCCGTGACAGGAAAATAATAGACCAGATGTGCATAACGTGTGTAGTACCAGCCGCCACTGCCATCTGGATGTTGGAGGACAACCTCATAGCCCCAACCAGCACTATTCCAACCACTGAAGTATACTGTGCCCGGACCAGCGGCATATATCGTTTCACCATAGTTCATCGCAAAATCAATTCCGCTACCTGGGCTTGGAGGGCTTGTCGAGCAATCCTCATGCCAAGAACAAGTGACCGTGTGGGAGCCAATGAAGGGAAGATCTGTGATAGATGGTAAGCAAATACACTGTATAATCCTATACCTAAAGCCAAAAACAATAAAGTAATAAAAGGGGCCACAATCAGAAACGGAAACTTCAATCGTTTGGCAATTCGCAACATAAAATTATTCCTCCTTTACTATTGGGCTTTGCTGTTACGTGGCATATGAAAACTCTCTGGTAATCCAATTCCATAATAGAACGAGTTTAGCACCCTGTCAACTACGGATTCCCGAAGGTTATTGTTTCTTGAGCGCGGAGAGCAATTTTACGATCGCCTGCGCCCGCGAAGAAACTCCCAACTTTTCGTAGATATGAGTTAGATGCTGCTCAATGGCGCGGGTAGAAACGCTGAGTTGCAAAGCAATCTGGCCATTGCTCATTCCACGAACAAGAAACTGAATCACCTCCAGCTCCCGGGCTGTGAAATGCGGCAGGAAAGACATACCCAGGCTGCTCCTTTCGGTTACAATCCATCCTACTATCCCAAACGCAGAGTTATCATATACACACGTAGGCTTCAAAACTGGCTTCAATACCTTAAAGAATCTCTGCAAAGATGCAAATGGTAATAATAAAAATGAACACACGTTTGGTTACTATTATTTCCTGGCTCATCACTCTCCTCATTCCATTGGCCATTGTCGGCCTCGGTGTGCGCGTTCTGCTCACGCCGCTGTTTCCAAACATCGAATATCGCCTGCCCGATTTTCCGCCCGATGAATACGGCTTCACCACGCAAGACCGTCTGCATTGGGGCATGTACGGAATCAATTACCTGCTCAACAACGCGGATATTTCCTATCTCGGCGATTTGAAATTTCCCGATGGTTCGCCGCTTTTCACCGAGCGCGAATTGAGTCACATGCGCGATGTCAAAGGTGTGACGCAGGGATTCTTTCGCATCTGGTACGCGGACCTTGTGATCTTGATCCTGCTTGGGGTTTGGGCGTGGCGCGGGAAATGGCTGGCCGCTTACCGTCAGGGATGGAGGCGAGGCGGGTGGCTCACGCTCGGCATCGCGGTCGTCGTCGGCGTCATCGCCACGTTCGGCTCGATGGGCTCCGGCGATGTATTCTGGGCGTTCTTCTCCGACTTCCACGGCTTGTTCTTCCAAGGCAATTCGTGGCTGTTCGAATATTCCGATACATTGATCCGTTTGTATCCGCTCAAGTTTTGGGAGGACGCGGTTTTATACATCGGGATCATTTCCGCATCGGTCGCGGCTGGACTCGCATTTGGGTTAAAACGCAGGGGCGCTGCTTAACGATCTCTCATCAAGATCATCGAATATTCGCTGTGCCGCCATGATTCCATGATGTATAATTCCTTGGATAGGAGTCAAACAACATGCCTGATTTGCTTTCACTTGAAAATCGCGTCGCAGTTGTGACAGGGGGAGGGCGCGGCATCGGTCGGGCCATTTCCCACGAACTGGCCCGCCGCGGCGCGTGCGTCGTCATCAACGACAAATCCGGCGAGAGCGTCGTATGCAGCGAAATCAACGACGCCGGCGGAAAAGCGGACTGTTTCAAGGCTGACGTCTCGGACTTTAGCCAGGCGCAGGAGCTGATCAAGTTCACCGTCGAAACTTTTGGAGACCTGCACATTCTCGTGAACAACGCCGGCATTACGCGCGATGGGTTGCTTTTGAGCATGTCGGAAGAAGATTGGGATGCCGTGCTCAGGGTCAACCTGAAGAGCACGTTCAACTGTTCGAAGGCCGCCATTAAGCATATGATCCGCAAGCGCTATGGCCGCGTTATCAGCGTCGCCTCCGTCGCAGGACAAATGGGCAACGCCGGGCAGACAAATTATTCCGCCTCCAAAGCCGGCATCATCGGATTCACAAAATCCCTGGCGCGCGAAGTGGCTTCGCGAAATATCACAGTGAATGCCATTGCACCCGGCTTCGTGGATACTGATATCCTCAAGGCGATGGCTCCGGAAACGCTGGAAGCTGCTGTGAAAATGGTGCCCCTGGGCCGGAAGGGCAAGCCGGAAGAGATTGCCTATGCGGTTGCATTCCTGGCTTCGGACCAGGCCGCGTACATCACCGGTCAGGTTCTCGGCGTGGACGGCGGCATGGCGATGATGTGATTTTCCCTCACCTACCCTCTCCCACTGGGAGAGGAAAAAGGTGAGGGCGCAAGGAGAAAGAATGTCAGATGACTACAATCGCCCGCCGGGCAAAACCACTGTCTCTCCCGAAGTGCTGACCACCATCGCGCGCATGGCCGCGCTGGGCGTGCCGGGAGTCAAGGGCATGGCGCCGGTTTCCGGCGGCGTGAACCGCCTCTTCCGTCACGGCGCGGACGAAGGTGTGCGGATCATCCTGCGCGAAAATACCGTGACCGCGGATATTTATCTCATCGTAAAAGAGGATGTCAACATCCGCGAAGTCGGGCGCAACGTCCAGCAGCAGGTGGCACGCGCCATCCAGGAAATGGTCGGCATGGATGTGGCGCAGGTTGACATCCACATCGAAAACATTGACTACGAGGCGAACGAGGCCTGACATCTTATGAAGTCACGAACCAGGGCGCGCGGCCTGGCCCTGCAGGCACTTTACGAAATTGATATGGCAAACCATCCTCCAGCCGAGGTATTAAGAGAGCGGCTGGAGGAGGAACCGCTTCCAGATGATCTGGCCGAATTTGCACGGCAGATCATTTTCGGCGTTCTTCCCCTTGCTCATGATCTCGATCAAATCATCGCCAGGTACGCGCCCGAATGGCCGCTCGATCAGATCGCGGCGATTGACCGCAACATCCTGCGCGTGGCCTGCTGGGAATTCGCGGCCAAAGGCGAGACGCCGGTCAAGGTCGCGATCAACGAGGCGGTGGAACTGGCGAAGATGTACGGCTCCGACAGCGCGCCGCGTTTCGTCAACGGCGTGCTGGGAAGCCTCGCCGAACACCAGCACGAAATCGAACAACGACTCAAGAGCGCAAGTTCATCCCTGCTCAACTCGGAGTCTGTGCAGTCTAAAGGTTAACGAATGGAAATTCTAGGAATTGGTCCCCAAGAGCTGCTGCTGATCATCATTCTTGTCTTGATCCTCTTCGGACCAAACGACTTACAAAAGACCGGGCGCTTGATCGGCAAATGGCTGCGCCAAATAGTCATGTCTGACGGCTGGAAACTTTTTCAACAGACCTCGCGCGAAATCCAGACTCTGCCCAACCGCCTGATGCGCGAGGCCCAGTTCGATGAACTGAAAAACGTCGGCAACGAGATCAAGGGCGATTTGAAACAGACTGCGGACGCAGTCCGCGAAAACACGCGGCCGCCGCTGCCAGCCTGGGGCGATCCGCCCAAACCAGCGGATCCGGCCGCGCCGCAAAACGTGATCCTGTCTTCGCCTCCGCCGCCATCCACGCCGCCATCCGCAGACGAAGAAAAAAATGCGTAAATTTTTCCGATCCATCTGGCTCGTCATTACGTTACCGGCACGCGGGCTTCGCGCCGCCAAGGCTTTCATGAACACCGAACCGGAAGAACACCCGCTGGGCGAAGTGTTCTCGGACCTGGCGCAGAATCCGCAGGCCCGCCAGTTGTTCTGGAACCAAGTCGAAGCCTTTCGGCATCATCTCCTGCGCGCCATGTTAGCCATCCTTGTGGGCGTTGTGATTGCCTTCGTATTTACCCAGCAGTTGGTGGATTTCCTCTCCATGCCGATTGGCGGGTTGGACAAGCTGGTGGCGATCGAAGTGACCGAGCCATTCAGCATCTACATGAAAGTCACCCTGCTGGCCGGATTTGCCATTGCCATCCCCTACATCGCGTTCGAGCTGTGGGCTTTTGCCGCGCCTGGCCTGCGGCCGCGCGAACGCTGGTATGGACTCGTCGGCATTCCGCTGGCAGTCATCTTTTTTATCAGCGGCATGGCCTTCACGTATTACATATTGCTGCCCGCTGCCCTGCCCTATCTGGTGGGCCTGCTCGGTTTCCACGCGCAGTTGCGCCCTCAGTCGTATTTTTCGTTCGTGACCGGCCTGATGTTCTGGATCGGCGTGTGCTTCGAATTCCCGCTGGTCATCTATGTGTTGACCGCCATGGGTCTGGTCAAACCGCAGGTGCTCGCGCGGCAGTGGCGCATCGCGATCGTCGTCATTGCCATTATCGCTGCCCTCGGGCCGACTGTGGACGCACTCAGCATGTTCCTCACCATGTTGCCCATGATCGGTCTGTACCTGATCAGCATCGGGCTTAGCTACATCGCATACGCCGGGCGCGGGAAACCAGCAGAACAAAAAACGGCGCAGGAGGCCGCTAAATGAATTTGAAAACCAGAAGGGCGGTCTTCGTTTTCTTATCCATTCTGACAGCGACCAGTTTATCCTGTACGATTTCCCTGCTCCAGCTTCCAAATCTTTCGCTTGGCCCAACGCAGGCGCCTGCGCCGGTCACTCCCACGCCGACGCAACTGCCGCGCGCTCAAACAGTCTTCACTGCCATTTTGCCCGAACCGCTCATCGGCGGCGAAAGCCTCGCCTTGAGTGTGGTGGACGAGGTCACCGGACTGGCGCTCAACCTGCAGACATATCCGATGCAAGCCAAGGACAATTTGACATATACCGCGACGCTGGCGCTGCCTTATAACGCGGTCGTCAAATATCGTTACATTCGCATCCGCAGCGGCAATCAAATTCTGGAAGATACCACGCTTGGCGACCCGATCCGGTATCGCATGGATTACGTCGCGGGACAGGGCGAAGTGCGCGACATCATTGCGAGTTGGAGCGACAAGAAATACAGCCCGCCGGTTGGAAACATCGAAGGCCGCGTCTTGAATACAGACACTGGCGCGCCGATCCCGAACATTCTCGTGACCGCGGGCGGCGAGCAGGCTTTCACCGATTCTGCCGGACGATTTGAATTGGACGCGCTTCCGGTGGGCACGCATACACTGGTCGCGTACGCGCTCGACGGTTCATACAGCACTTTCGAACAAGGCGCGACCATCGCAGCGAACCTGACCACCGCGGTGGATATCAAAGTGAAAGCTGCGCCGCTCGTGCACGTGACGTTCAACGTCACCGCGCCGAACGACGTGCGCGGCGCGCCGGTGCGCATCGCGGGAAATCTGCTCGAGCTGGGGGACACGTTCGCCGACCTCCAGGGCGGACTCAGCACGGTCGCGGATCGAATGCCCAGCATGACTCTCCAACCCGACGGTCATTACACCGCGACAGTCAGCCTGCCTGCCGGCGCGTACGTTCAATACAAATACACGTTGGGCGATGGCTTCTGGAATGCCGAACATCATGCCGACGGTTCCTTCGTGCTGCGCGAGATGATCGTGCCGCCGCAAGATGTCGTCGTGCAGGATTCGGTCGAAACGTGGCAGGCCGGCAATTCGTCCCCGATCTTATTCGAAGTCAGCGTGCCATCCACCACGCCGGTCAACGACATCATTTACATTCAATTCAATCCGTATGGTTGGACCGAACCAATCCCGATGTGGCCGGTGAGCGCCAACAAATGGATCTATAAACTTTACAGCCCGCTCAACATGCTGGGCACGTTCCATTATCGCTATTGCCGCAACGGGCAATGCGGAAGCGCCGACGATATCGCGACCGCCGGTAATAACGCCACAGGCCGGCAGGTCGAGACGAGTCTGGTTGGCCAGGATATTCAGGATACCGTGACCGGCTGGGCGTGGCTCAACAATACGCAGCCGTCCACGCTGACCGGCGCGACGATCACAGCGCGTCCAACCGGATTTGTGAGCGGAGTCGAGTTTCAGTCAACGTATCAGCCCAATTGGACTTACTACAACCCGCGGGCGATCCAGAGCGTCAAGGCAATCGGCGCAAATTGGCTGATCTACACTCCAAGTTGGACATACAGCCGCGCCGCGCCGCTGGCGTTTGGATTGGTTCCCGGCGACGATCCGTTCTGGCTTGACTCCGCAATCATGATCGCTCAAGCCCGCGCATCGAATCTGAACGTCGGAATTTTCCCGATCCCGCGCTTCGACATGAACATTGATGACTTCTGGAAGAATGCGCCGCATGACGCAGGCTGGTGGCAAAGCTGGTTCGACTTTTACCGCGCCTTCGCAATCAATTATGCCGACCTCGCCGCGCAAAGCGGATCGCAGGCGTTGATCCTCGGCGGCGGAGGCTGGATTGATCCCGCCATGCCGAACGGCACGTTGAGCGACGGCTCTTCTTCCGGCGTGCCTGCTGACGCGGAAGCGCGCTGGCAAGCCATCATCGCCGAAGTGCGCCAGCATTACAGTGGAAATCTTTTGTGGGCCATGCCGTATACACCCGGCAAATCTCAAACTGCGTACAGCTTTTTGAAATCCGTGGATGGAATTTATTTGTTGTGGAATACGGGACTCGCGGCCCAGCCCGGCGCGTCCAAAGCAGACATGATCAATCACGCCGGTCAATTGCTGGATAATGATGTCGAGCCATTCATATCCAATCTCAACAAGTCAATCATTCTGGCTTTGTCTTATCCCTCTGCAACAGGCGTGACAACCAACTGCGTCAGCAACGGTCACGGCGGCTGCCTCGATTGGACGGCGTTGAGCCAGCCCAATAATCCTCCATCTGCATCCGTTGATTTGCAGGGACAATCTGATCTCTACGAAGCCATGCTGAACGCCATCAACACGCGCCCGTGGGTCGGAGGCATCGTCAGCCGCGGCTTTTATCCGCCCGCCGCGCTGCAGGACAAATCTGCATCCGTGCATGGCAAGCCCGCCGCGGATTTATTGTGGTATTGGTTCCCGAGGTTGTTGGGAGTGGTGAAGTAACCGTTTGCACGAAAGAGGATCCGAACCTGCTCTATTTCTGATAAACCAGATATTTTGCGCTTCGATAAATCAAGCTGTAACTCTCATCATGATTTAGCGAATCAATCAGACTTTGCATCAGGCTGTTTCTCTCAACAATCACATCCGTGTAACCCAACCCGGTTTGAGCAGACCAGCTCTCCACGCAGGCAACATCCTCGCATTTTTGCAGCGTGATCAGTTGACCCAATAATCTGAAGAAGCCGGTTCCGAGCTTCCATTCCAAGCCTTGAGATGTGGTCTGGCTTCGGCGTTCCGTGAATACCGGGAACCATTCCTGAATCGGATCAGTTGCGATGCCTGTGCTTCCAGTCAGGATCACAAACTGGCTGGAGGGCGGCGTGTTCCGTGCAACCCAATCCATCATGATTTGCGCGTCCGGCAATTTGAGCGTGGTGTTTATCAACGCGAAATCGTGCAAAGCTCCGGCAATGAAGAAATAAAATATCAGAGCGAGCAAGGCAATGTTCAGCCACGCGTATCGAGTGAAATCACGCGGAATTGATGTTTGCCTTAAACGTCTACGGACCAACTCATACAAAGCCGGGACGACATCCGTCAGGCACAATGCCATAATCATCGCGGCCGGAAAGGCAGCAATCCCGGCAGCGCTGCGCGGCTCGACGAAATACGGCATCAATATCCATGCGATTAAAAAGAATTGCTTCTTCCACACGTTCCAAATGATTCCGCCGAGTTGAAGCAAGCCTGCCAGTGTAAACAGCGACGCGGGGGCCAGGAAGTTTTCATATAAAGACGTAAAAGGCGATGCCACATACGCGCCAGTGTTGAGCGCGGAAAAGAACGGAGCGAGTCCATGTTGAGCGATGACGCTTCCCCACCATGGCGCAGTCAGAATGACCGTGGCAATTGCAACCAGGAAAGCATGAAACGTCTTCCTCCACGTTCGGCCATAGAGAACCCAGACCAACGCGCAGCCTGTCGCCGTGGCGAGCACAACTTCGGGATGACTCAGGACTGCCAACGAACAAAACAAACCTGCCAGAATGACATTCTTCCAGGAATCGTCCTCGAAAAGCCTGTAAACCGCGTAGATCGCAAGGATATAAAAGAGAACTCCGAATGAACGCGTCAGACCGCCGCCCATGATTTGCATATCGAAATTGCCGGGGATCATCGAGAAGATCATCGTCGCCACCGCGGCACGCGGCTTATCGTTGAGCACGGCATTCGCCAAGAAATAAAATGCAATAACTGCCGCGCAACTTACGAGTATCGGCAGCCAATGAACAACGGCTATTCCCGAAATTCCGAGCGCTATCAACAAAGCGGCGGCATAAAATCCCAACGGCGGATACGCGAACGGGATTCCATAATTGTTGTCTACTGAACACGGGCATAAATTGCGCTTTTGTTCAACGGGATTCGGCAAGGGATAAATCCCCGCCTCAGTCCATGAAAGTGGCGCCACTCGTTGCGCCAGTCCGAAGGCGTCGCCGTGGCGCCATGGCGACAACTTTCACGTACTGAGCAGGTGGCTTCAGCCCCGCGAATCAAGCGGTAGAAAACCGCAATTTGTGACCGTGCCTGGTATAGCTGGTAAAAGCTGGAATGAGAGAACCGTTGGCGCGCAGATCGCGCGCCATCTGGTAGAACATGCCGCCATCGTTGATCGGAAAGTTCGTCATCAGTCCGGGAAAGATTCGCAGGAGCACAGCCAGGAGTAGGGTCAAGCCAAAAATCAAATGACCCCAATCGTCGCGCGTCAGGTCTCTTTTTGTCCACATCGTTTTCTGATTTTACCATTCCGGTCGCGCCTAACGTGACCTTCGTATGATACCCGTACAAGAAATCCTTGCCATACTTGAGTACGCAGATTCGATAAGAAGATTCGATGGAGATAAAAAATGACTGCGATTAAGCTCAATGACGCTGCTGTTATTTCGTTTGGCGGCGAAGTTCTGGAATATTCCCCGGATTGGCGCATCCATATCACTCAACTTGAAAAATTCGAATTGGTCAAAGGTCGCAAGGGCAAACACACGCTTTCTATCGAAAGCATTTTCTCCGACGATGACAAGGAAGTAAAGGAAGTAGATGAAAACGCCGTCCCAAGATAGAGCAATTGATTGCCCAAGTGCAGAAAGCCAAAGCCGCATTCAAGTTTGATGATGAGATCAAACTATGACGAAGGCGCAGACAAGGAGTTTACATGATCACAATCAGACTTGATGATCGTTCCCTTCTTGCTTTCGGAAGGAGACGTTTTTATAAACATTTCTTTTCTTTTTTGTTTCCCCCATCAGTTGTATAATCTCCAAAATTTTGCTCTTCTATACCAGGCACGGTCACAAATTGCGGTTTTCTACCGCTTGATTCGCGGGGCTGAAGCCACCTGCTCAGTACGTGAAAGTTGTCGCCATGGCGCCACGGCGACGCCTTCGGACTGGCGCCACTTTCATGCGCTGAGGCGGGGATTTATCCCTTGCTTGCCGAATCCCGTTGAACAAAAGCGCAATTTATGCCCGTGTTCAGTATAGCACGATGTCGCCTTGGAGGATTCATGAAGAAACTTGGAAGGATTCTGGGCAGGTTGTTGATCGGGGTGGTCATCATCGCCCTACTGCTTACGGCAGCCGCATTGTATTATTTCAAAAGCTACCTCCCCAACACAGTCGCGCCGCAATCGTTCCCGCAGATTTCCGGTGCGATTCATTTGCAAGGTCTCGATGGCACGGTGGATATCTACCGCGACAAGATGGGCATTCCGCACATTTACGCCACAACCTTGCATGATTTGTTTTTCGCGCAAGGCTATGTCCACGCGCAGGATCGCTTCTGGCAGATGGACGCCTGGCGTCACATCGGCTCCGGCACGCTCTCGGAGATGTTCGGCTCCGGCGAAGTCTCGACCGACGCGTTTCTCCGCACGCTCGGCTGGCGTGAAGTCGCGCAAGCTGAATGGGACGGCATGGGGCCAGAGTCAAAAGCCATCCTGAACGCGTATACGGATGGCGTCAACGCGTATCTCAAAGATCACAGCGGGACCGCTGTCAGCCTCGAGTACGCAGTGCTGGGTTTGCTCAGCCCCGATTACAAGATCGCACCGTGGACGCCGGTCAACAGTCTCACGTGGGGCAAAGCGATGGCTTGGGATTTGCGAAGCAATCTCGATGAAGAAATCCAGCGCGCGGTTCTGCTCAAAACGCTGACGCCGCAGCAAGTTGACCAGCTTTACCCGCCGTATCCTTCCGATCATCCGGTCATCGTCAATAAAATCGGAAATGGCCCTTCAACGGATGAACCTTCCAACACTTCGACTGCGCTCAGTGCAAGCCTTCAAACTTTGAACCTTCCAACCGAAGTTCTTACCGCGCTTCAGCAGAACGCATCCTTACTGGACGCCGCGCTGGGGCCGCACGGCGACGGGATTGGTTCCAACTCCTGGGTCATCTCCGGCAAACTGACCACAACGGGACAACCTTTGCTCGCCAACGATCCGCATCTCGGAATCCAAATGCCGTCCATCTGGTATCAGGTTGACATGCACTGTATGCCGAAGAGCGACCAATGTCCGTATGAAGTCGCGGGCTTTTCGTTTGCGGGCGTGCCGGGCGTCATCATCGGACACAATGACAAGATCGCCTGGGGCTTCACCAACACCGGTCCCGATGTGATGGATCTATATATCGAGAAGGTAAACCCCGATAATCCAAATCAATACGAATTCAACGGGCAATGGCTCAACTTCGACACGCGCACCGAAACCATCAACGTGTCCGGCGGCAGCCCCGTGACGATCACCGTCCGCTCGACGCGGCATGGCCCGGTCATCTCGGATACTTATGGCCCGCTGGAAGATGTCAACAAAGATAACGCTCCAGATTTCATCCCGTTCAAAGACAAAGCCGGAGTGCCGCTGCCGGGCAATTATGTCATTGCGCTGGCATGGACGGCGCTCAAACCGTCCAGCCCCTTCGAGGCGATCTGGGGATTCAACAAAGCCCAGAACTGGGATGAGTTCCGGCAGGCCGCGCAAAGCTTCCACGTCCCTGCCCAGAACCTGGTCTACGCGGATACGCAGGGCAACATCGGCTATCAAATGCCCGGCGATGTTCCCATCCGCAAAAGCGGCGATGGCCGCTTCCCCGTCCCCGGCTGGACCGATCAATACGATTGGACCGGTTACATTCCGTTCGATCAGTTGCCGTACACATTCAACCCGTCGGATGGTTACATCGTGACCGCCAACAACGAAGTCGTCTCGCCGCAGAATTACAAATATTTGATCACGACCGATTGGGATTATGGCTACCGCGCCAACCAAATCGTGAATATGATCAAGAACGCGCCAGGCAAGATTGATATTTCCTATATTCAAAAAATGGAAGGCGACAAGTACGACGCCAATGCCGCAACGCTCGTGCCGCTGCTGGAGAATTTGAGCAGTCAGTTTACCGGCAATGACGCGGCGGCTCTCAATCTGCTCACGAAATGGGATGGCCAGACGACAGCCAATTCTGCGCCTGCGGCCATCTTCGAATCGTTCTGGCGTCATCTTTTGCAAAATACGTTCGACGATGAACTGCCGAAAGCGTACTGGCCCGACGGCGGCTCGCGCTGGAACGAAGTCGTACGCAATCTGGTAAAAAATCCAAACGATCCATTCTGGGACGATAAGACCACCAAGAACATTGTCGAAACCCGCGACGACATTTTGAAGAAATCTTTAACGGACGCAGTCAACGAACTCGAAGGACGATTCGGCAGCGACATGTCCAAGTGGAATTGGGGCGACATGCACGCAGCCACATTCCAAAACCAGACGCTCGGCACATCGGGCGTCGGCTTGATCGAAGGCTTGTTCAACCGCGGCCCGTATCCGGTCGGCGGTAGCGAAGCGGTTGTGGACGCAACCGGCTGGTCCGTGATTGACGGTTACCAAACCAACTGGCTGCCGTCCATGCGTATGATCGTGGACATGAGCAACTTGAACAACTCGGTCACGGTTCATACCACCGGCGAGTCGGGTCACGCGTACGATCCGCACTACGATGACATGGTTCCGCTGTGGGTCAACATCAAATATTATTCGATGTTATGGGATCAGCAGGCCGTGATCGCATCCACCGAAGGGCATTTGCAATTGATGCCGTAATAAAATATGTAGGGGCACAGCGACGCTGTGCCCCTACTTTGTCTTTACGGAATTTTCAGCACTTGTCCAACGGAAATCAAATTTGGGTTTGAAATATTGTTCGCCGCCGCGATGGCCTGGACGGTTGTTCCATACTTGACCGCAATCGCGTAAAGCGTATCACCCGCTTTGACGGTGTACGTGCGCGTCGGAGCAGGCGGAGTTCCGCCGCCGCCCGGTCCGGACGATGAAGCGGATTGCCCCGGAACCTTCAACACTTCACCGGGCTGAATCAGCGCGGCGTTATTCAGGTTCGTCAGTTGAGCCAAATCCACATTCAATTTTTGCGCGATGGAAGCCAGCGTATCGCCAGCCTGAACGGTATACGTTGTCGCCGCGGGCGGAGTCGAAGAAGTCGAACCGGTGGCAAATTTGTTAAGGTCATCCATCGTGCCGTTAAAATAATCGAAGTCCAATAATTGGCCGGGACCGAAACCAGACATCTGTCCCTTCGATGAATACTGCCAGAACGTCCACGGCTGAAATCCGGATGGCTGCTGCGGCATATACTGATTCGGTGTCGGCACATTCTGCGGGTTTTTATATTCCTGAGTCGTGCCCGGCTGGTAAGGATATTGAGCCAGCCACAGCGGATAATTCACCAGCCACGGCGCGCTGACCCTTTGCGAATTGACGAATACATAACTTGTATAAATCATCGGTTTGCGTCCAAAGGCGCTTTCGACGCGATCCAGCCAAACCTTGACGATGGACACCATCGCGTTGCCCGCCGGAAGCGCAATCGCCGTCCCGTTCACGTAAACCGATTCCAAATCCAGGACAGGGGGCAGCTCGCCTTTGTCCGCGCCGACCGCGGCGATGAAAACGTCCGCCTGGTGAGCCGCATCCGCTTCGGGATGAAGAAAATGGTACGCACTGCGCAGCATCCCGGCATTCTTTGCGTCCTGCCAATGCTGGTTGAACATTGGATCAGTAAAACCGTTCTCCGATGCTTTTACGAAAACGAATTTGACTCCCTGATTGGCAACGGCGCTCCAATTGTTGACCGTTGTGTATCCTGAAATGTCGAGACCAAATACATAAGCCATGGCATCCTCCTCATCATCAATTTTGCATTATTGTGGGTTTTACTGCGAGATTCAATTTAAGAATCCCATGAGTCAGCCGCTGAACCAATTGAGGGTAGCACAATTCTCGGCGAAACGCAATGCTATTATGTTTAATCTTTCTCTTCCCGTGCCTTTGCCATTTATGGTATAAGTTTTTTGCCCTGCGGTGTTCGCGTTATTGCGTCAACGTTTTGAGCCAACACTCACAAAACGGGCTTCCATCTTTCAGAAATCACGCGATAGGCCTGAGCCAAGGCGGCGTTTCTGGGTCGGGGTCCACCTGCGAAAGCAGGTTCAAAACCTTGCAGTACACGGCACATGCGGGGCATCTTGTTAAATGCGGGTTCCTCGGCGTTTACCGGGAAGGATCAAGGCCAATCCGCAAATTTTTTTCTGCGTAATCTGTTAACTGATGTTACGCAGCGGCTCGTTTCGGCGGGATCAATCCCTGCCTCTGTCCATGAAAGTGGCGCCAAGGCGCCACTCGTTACGCCAGCCCGCAGGCGTCGCCGTGGCGACAGCTTCCAAGCCCTGAGCAGGGGATTTATCCCCGCTCGCTGCGTAAGGTGAGCTGTTAAATCTGCGGAAAGTCCCACTGCACTTTGCGGATGTCTTCCAGCAAAAACGGGAGAGCCTAAATGTGCAAATCAAATTAATTCCGCCTTGACGAGTTCATGGCCCGCGTGTAAAATCACGGCCAAGTTACAACTGAATAACGGAGAATTAGCGGCTGGATCTCGCGTGGTCTCGATACGTGGAACAAACACCACTACTCAACCATCAGCGGGATCACGAGGTGGAGGTTCCGTCCCGCGAGGGACGCGCTAAGGACTTCCCCTCTCCTTTCAGGAGAGGGTCGGGGTGAGGTCCAAAAATCGGATAGATCAGCGGATGCCTCTGGAGCCTGTCACAGACTCCCTTCTCCCTTCCAAAGCAAGCGTCAGGAGCAACGGTTTAAAAAAACCCTGTTGCTCGTCGCCGAAAACCATGCGGCAACGTATGAGACAGGGCGAACGCAGTGAACAAACGGATTCCGCTTGTGTGCGTTTGGAAGGGCTGTCTTTTTAAATTGCAGGCTGCATTTAACAGACATGCCCACGCATGTCTGTTTTGTTTTTAATTGCTCAAGTCAAGGAGAAAAATGATCGCAAGAATATGGCATGGACGAGTTCCAACTTCAAAAGCGAAGGAATATCGCGAGTTCATCAACGGACGCGCCATTCCTGATTACCAATCGGTCAGGGGCAATCTCAGCGTCTATGTTCTTGAACGGCAGGATGGCGATGTCACTCACTTCATCACGCTCACCTTTTGGGATAATCTCGAATCCATAAAAGGTTTCGCCGGTCAGGATCTGAACATTGCCAAATATTATCCCGAGGATAAAAACTTCCTGCTTGAGTTCGAGCCGACCGTCGTCCATTATGAAGTCGCCGGCAAGTCGTAAAGAAGTGAGCAAGAATCGGGTCGCTTGAATGCGGAGAGGTTCATAAAATATCAAAAATAGTATTACAGCGCAAAGTTAGAGCTTTGAGGGTTCTGCTCATGGCTTTTCTACCGTTTTCGCCCTCATCCCCAACCCTTCCCCCAAATGGGGAAGGGAGTCTCCTCTCCCTTTGGGAGAGGGAAAGGGTGAGGGAGAATTGGCAAGGAACGATTGCTCGACCTTGCGCGGTAATGATAGAAAGGAACATTTTATGAATACTTCCCTCACCGATTTCAAAGAACTGTCCGAAGATTACCTGCGCATCGAGCAGGCAATCCTGTACCTTGAAAAGCATTATAAAGATCAGCCGGGGCTCGAAGAAATCGCCGCCAACATCGGCCTCAGCGAATTTCACCTTCAGCGGACATTCACGCAATGGGCGGGCATCAGCCCCAAGCGTTTCCTGCAATTTTTGACAAAGGAAAACGCCAAGAAGCTGCTCGACCAATCCGAGAATCTGCTGGACACCACGCTTCAGGTCGGACTTTCGAGTCTGGGCCGCCTCCACGATCTTTTCGTCACAGCCGAGGCAATGACTCCCGGCGAATACAAATCGCGCGGCGCGGGCCTGACCATCCGCTACGGCATTCATCCGACGCCATTTGGCAAAGGTTTGATCGGCGCGACGGATCGCGGTATCTGCCATTTGAGCTTTGTCCAGGCCGATGAAGGTGACGCAATCGACGCGTTGGTTGCAGATTGGAAAGAGGCGAAGATGATCGAGGACAATCGCGTCACAGCACCGCTGGTTGCGCCCATCTTTCTGTTGAACATGCGCGGGCAAACACCTTTGCATCTGCATCTGCGCGGCACCAATTTTCAATTGAAAGTCTGGGAAGCGCTGCTGAATGTTCCAACCGGCGCGGTGACGACTTATCAGCGTCTCGCGGCGCAGATCGGCCAACCGACTGCATCCCGCGCGGTGGGCGCCGCGGTTGGGCACAATTCGATTGCAGTCTTGATTCCGTGTCATCGTGTGATCCGCAGCGTCGGCGAATTTGGCAGCTATCGTTACGGCGCGCCGCGCAAGATGGCATTGCTTGGCTGGGAACAGGCCGCCCTCACCCTACCCTCTCCCAAATAGGGAGAGGGAAACATTGGAGAAGAATGAAAACAAAAGTTTGGACAGCGTTATTGGCCGTTTACATCGTCTGGGGTTCGACATATCTTGCGATTCGGTTTGGCGTCGAGACCATTCCGCCATTTATTCTGGCGGGGACGCGGTTCTTGATTGCCGGAGCCATCCTGCTCATCTGGCGGCGCGCTGCCGGCGACAAATTTCCCACGCCGCGCCAATGGCTTTCGACGGCTGTCGCCGGAACATTGCTCCTGCTCGGCGGAAACGGCGTAGTTTCATTTGCAGAACAACGCGTGCCTTCCGGCATCGCGGCTTTGATGGTCGGCTCTGTCCCGTTGTGGATGATCTTGATCGAAGCGCTACGTCCGGGTGGGGTCAAACCCGGCTGGCGGGCCATCATCGGCTTGCTGGCCGGCTTCGGCGGAATCTTTTTGCTGGTGGGACCTGCTGAATTCACCAAAGGCGGCGGAGGATTCGATCCGCTTGGAATGGGAGCATTGGTTGTAGCTTCGTTCCTTTGGGCGCTCGGCTCGATCTACAGCAAAAGCGCAGACATGCCAAAATCATCTTTGGTTGCGACTGGCGCAGAAATGCTGTGCGGAAGCGCGGCGCTGTTCATCTTCGCAGGATTTGCAGGCGATTGGAATCAATTGAACATTACCGCCGTATCAATGCCATCCTGGTTGGGTCTTGGCTATTTGATTGCATTCGGCTCGCTGATTGGTTTCGTGGCTTATGGCTGGCTCTTGCAAAACGCGCCGGTCTCGCTGGTGGCAACCTACGCGTATGTCAATCCGATTGTGGCGGTGTTTCTTGGAAATCTGATCGCACAGGAAGCGTTGACAAGCCGGACGATTCTGGCCGCGGTCATCATCATCGGGTCGGTGATATTCATCAATAGCGCGCGCCCGCCCAAGGCCCGCCCTGAGCCTGTCGAAGGGTCAGAGAAAGAAGCGGAGTCAGTTCCAGTTGAAGTCGGCGATTGAAGAATCCTTGTCCATAACCTGCGTAACAGACGCAGTTGGAAAAATTCAGAATAAAGGAGAGAAAGGAAATGGATGCAAAAGAATTGATCGCACGTGTGAAAGAAGACAACGTCAAGTTCATCTCATTGCAGTTCTCGGATGTGACCGGAGCCGTAAAGAGCGTGGACATGCCGGTCAGCGGGCTGGAGGCCGCGCTGGAGGACGGCATCTGGTTCGACGGCTCATCGGTGGAAGGTTTCGCCCGCATCCAGGAAAGCGACATGCACCTGCGGCTCGACCCCGATACATACGCTGTCCTGCCGTGGACACCGGCTGAATTGCGGCGCGCCCGCGTGTTCTGCGACATCTTTACGCCGCAGGGCAAACCATTCGAAGGCGACCCGCGCGGGACGTTGAAGCGGATGCTGGCAAAAGTCGAAGAGCGCGGCTGGGTGTACAACGTCGGCCCGGAGCCGGAGTTCTTCCTGTTCAAAGGAACCAACGGCAGCGTGCATCCGGTTCCGCACGACGCGGGCGGCTATTTTGATTTCTCCTCGTTCGACGAAGCCGCCGTTGTCCGCAACGCGTTGATGGATGCGCTCGACAGCATGGGACTCGAAGTGGAAGTTGGTCATCACGAAGTGGCTCTCGGCCAGCACGAAATTGATTTCCGCTTTGCGAACGCGCTCAAGACCGCCGATAACGTGTTGACGTTGAAATACACTGTCAAGGCCATCGCCGCGCAGCACGGATTGGCCGCATCGTTCATGCCCAAGCCTGTTTTCGGGATCAACGGCTCGGGCATGCACTGCCACCAGTCCATGTTCGACAAGAAGACCGGCGCCAACTTATTCTTCGACGCGAACGATGAAGTCCATCTTTCCAAAATAGCTTACTCGTTCATCGCGGGACAATTAGCGCACGCACGCGCTTTGGCTGCCGTTGTTGCCCCGACGGTCAACTCGTACAAGCGCCTCGTGCCCGGATACGAAGCGCCGGTTTACATCGGCTGGGCACAGCAGAATCGTTCGGCACTGATTCGCATCCCGCGCTATACCGAAGGCCGCGATAAAGCCGTGCGCGCCGAATTGCGCTTCCCCGATCCGTCCTCGAATCCATATCTGGCATTTACTGTCATGCTGGCCGCCGCGCTGGACGGCATTGATAATAATATGGAAGCGCCCAAGCCGTTGAACAACATCAACCTGTATCACCTCGAACCAAAGGAACGCAAGAAGCTGGGCGTCAAGGAATTGCCGGCTTCACTGATCGAAGCCCTGGGCGAACTTGAAAAGGATGAGGTTGTGAAAGCTGGATTGGGCGAAGAGACCTACGAGGCTTTCGTCAGCGCCAAGAAGCAGGAATGGGACGATTACCGCATCCATGTAACAGATTACGAGATCGAACGATATTTGGAAACAGCGTAGTTAGCCCTCACCCAACCTCCCCCAAATTCAAAAAATTTGGGGGAGGTGCCACGTTAGCGGCGGAGGGGGCATTCAGTTGGCGGAGGTTGTACGGGTTGTAGCATCACTTGATACCCCAGCTTTTTAATCCGCTTCACCAGTCGCTTGATGTTGTTTTCGGGATATTCCTGTCAAAAAAATCATCGCCTAGCTCTTGACATGGGTCATCTCGAATCATGGGATTGACTCATTCGCATGGGTGTATCTCCTATTTTTTCCTTGACAAAGTCCACATCTATGCTAGAATGCACAAAGTATCAAAATATGTGAAGTATGTGCAAAATGTGTGAACGAGAGGCCGTGAATGTCCGACAATGACGAACGCCAGAAACAGATCCTCGATGCAGCCGCAGCCGTCATCATTCGGCTGGGATATGACAAAACCACCATGAGCGATATTGCCGAGGAGGTAGGCACGAGTCGAAGGACTGTCTACCTGTACTTCAAGGGCAAAGAGGAACTTTTCGAAGAACTCCTCTACCGGGAATATATGCAATATGCCCAAACCTGGTTGGAGCAGATCGAGGCAGATCCGCGCGGCGGGACGATTGGTGGGTTCTACCGGGCGATCTTTCATGCTGTGAACAGTCGTCCCTTGATCGCCGCCATGCTGCGGCGCGACCAGCGCGTGGTCGGCAATTACCTGCGCAAGCGAGACAACCTCTTCTCACAAATGCTGTCAGGAGTGAACACGTTTGCTTACTTTCAGGCGCTGCAAGCGGCGGGGGCGATTCGCCAGGATATCGATGCGGCTGTGATCGAACACATCGTCGAAATGCTGTCATGGGGCCAGCTGACGATCGGAGATTTCAAGCCGCCTGACCAGTTCCCGCCCTATGATGCGGTCATGGAAGCGCTGGCCGATATCATGGATCGCGCATTGCGGCCAGCAGATGGCGGCAACAGCGAGGCGGGTAAAGCCGTCACCCGGCAGATTACCGCAGCGGCACGCGCACAGCTAGAGCAGATTAAACAGGCGAGGGACATGAAGCAGACAATGCACCAAGGAGCAGAGCAATGACAAACGATAAGATCCAGTTCACCAAAGAAAAAGAAACGATGCTCATGACCCTGAGCGGTCGAGCGACTCAGAGTCAATGGAAGAATCCCATCTTGCGCGATCCCTGGGCGGAAGAAGCGATGCAGCATATTGATTACGATATGAGCAAGCAGTTAACAGGAGTGGCTTCATGGAGCTTGTGGAAAGATATCGGACCCACTATCATCGCCACGCGCGCCGCGACTTTTGACCTGCTCACGAACCGCTTTCTGACCGATCACCCGGACGCGGTCGTCCTCCAGGTGGGCTGCGGCATGAACAGCCGCGTCTTCCGCGTCGATCCACCTGCCAGTGTCCAGTGGTTCGACGTGGATTACCCCGATGTGATTGACCTGCGCCGCCAACTCTTCCCCGAGCGAGGCACTTATCACCAGATCGGTGCGCCGCTCTCGGATTTGCGCTGGCTGGACGAGGTTCCACGCGACCGTCCCGGGCTGCTGATCGCGGAGGGGGTGCTGCACTATCTGAGCGAAACGGAAGTGAAAGCGCTGCTCAATGCCGTGGTCGCTCACTTCCCCGGCGGTCAGATGATCTTCGACATCTGCAATTCGATGATTGTGAAACGAGCCGGCTCCAACGTCGGCGGCACGGGTGCGACCTACAAATGGGGACTGGACGATCCGCAGGACATCCAGCAGCTTGAGCCGAAGCTTGAACTGGTCAAGGAATTCAGGCCAAGCGAACTGGTCGCGTTTTCACGATTCCCGTTATGGGTGCGGGCCCTTTTCCGTGTGCAGGAGCTCAACCCCACGCTGCGCAGAATGGAACGTATCGTTGTCTACCGGTATGATTTAGGTTAACCCTGCTTGCCTAACATGTAGTGGCGACTTCAGTCGCTTTTTGCCGCAAACCAACGGCTGAAGCCGTTACTACCGTAAGCCAATCTTGCTACTGCTTCCGTTCACTTATGACTTGAATCCGCCCAATGAATATCTTTGAAAAAAATCCCAGATCTGATCTGTGGACATATCGTAGGATACGGGGCCTACCTTACTGGCCGGCGCGTATTGGTCGCCGCTGGGCCATGTGTGGCCGCCTCCGATAATGGAGCAGAATTCAACCATGGGATTTCCCTGATCATCTTTGTAATCACGGCAGGTCGCACTGCCATTCTGGTACACAATGGAAGAATCGGCGGAACAATTATTTTTCTCTCTCCAGAAATCAACAATTTCTTGGGCTGAATCGGTAGTCACGCCATTTGCCACAGGACTATTTGTCCTGACCCCACCATCATACAGCGCGATGGGATCAGCGGTTCCCCTTATGATCATAACTGGAATCTTTCTTTCCGGGGCGCAATCGTCAAATTTCCAGGAAGGAGCAACTAAAGATACGGCGGCAATTTTATCGGATAACTGGCAAGCCAGCAGTTCAGCCATAGCTGCCCCATTGGAAATTCCGGTGGCATAAATTCTGGTCTTATCCAGGTTGAAGTGTACGGAAACATCGTCAATTACTTTGGAAATATAGCCGACATCATCAATATTATGTTTCGTTGGATACGAATCCTTATATTTGCCGATATTCCATTGAAGCAAGATGCCGGGAATCGGTCCCGTGCCTTCCGGAAGAACTAAAATGAAATTATGCTTATCCGAATATTTTACCAATCCGTCCAAATATCCTGATTTCAAACTTCCTCCCCCGCCGTGCAAATACATAACCGCCGGGGTTGGAACATTTTTATCATAATTTTTTGGCAGATGGACGTTGTATCTTCTTTCGATACCTTGGTATGTTATCGTAAATTGATAATCGCTTTTATCCAAATTGCCTCCGTAAGTTTCTGTTGCATCAGCGGTTTGGGTGGGAAGAGACCCGGCGGCTGCGGAGGCTGTGGGACTGGCGATTGTCACAGCGCTCGTTGCACTACCGCCAGACGAGTTCAGCGGGTTAGTGGATCGGGCGGGCAGAGAACAGGCTGTGAGCAGCAGCGCGGCTATGAAAACAATTAGTGATTTCTCTATCATGTTCATTTTCCTTTCCGACCATGAAGCATAGTTATCAGCTTCATTGTTTTGGGTGGTCCTGGAAAAAATCCAGAATAACCTCGTTGGCATTCAGATTCCGGGATGTTATACCAACCATGGAGACCGGGAAATATTGCCAACCTTCCGGCCAAGTATGCCCGCCGTTCTCGATCTTATAAAAAACGACATCCGCTCCATTTTTGCATGCGGGATAGGATGTCTTTGTTACGGTTGTATCGTCATTCACTATGACAGGAAGCGCTTCGTCTTTCGCCTCGCTGTAATTGCAGCCATTGCGTTTTACCCAATCCGCCACGGTCTGCGGGATGGAAATAAACTTGCCCGGTGTCGCGCCAATGTAATTCCACAAGCTCTTTGCGTTCTCACCGCCATCATAAGGCCAGCCCGGATCAGCCGTGCCGTGGATTTCCAGGACCGGCACCGGCCGGGAAGGGTTGCAGTTTGCAACAGTGGAAAATTGATTGCCTCCAGAAACAGGCGCGATCGCCGCGATTTTATCCGAAAGCTCGCAAGCCAAGCGCTGGCACATGGCAGCGCCATTTGATATGCCGGTCGCATAGACGCGGTTCTGATCCACGTTAACCGTGTTCTCCAAGTCGGCCAAAAGCGCTTTGAAATAACCGATGTCGTCAACTTTATTTTTGCATGCCACGCCGCTCACGCAGGAAAAACCCTTATCCCCTCCGCCGGCATTCCAGGTGCGGAGCTTTGCCAATCGTGGATTGGGGTTGGGGGTGCCATTGGGATAAACAATAACAAGCCCTCTTCGGTCAGCCATTTTATTAAGACAATTAGGATCATTCGGATCGCCAGCCGGACAAGTGAGCTTAGCCATTGCATCACTACTGCCGCCTCCTCCATGGATAGCCAGGACAACCGGATAGGAATTCGCCGGATTATAATTCGCGGGGATATGCAGAGAGTACGGCCGGTTGTCCCAGCCCGGCACCTGGCGCGTGTAATCACCCGGGCTTAAAGGCGCAAATTTCCGGGCATAGTTCGGCGTTGCGGAAGATGCGAACACGGTTGCGGCGGCTGTGGGACTAACGATTGTCACAGCGCTCGTCGCATTACCGCCAGAGGAGTTCACCGGGTTAGTGGATTGGGCGGGCAGAGAACAGGCTGTGAGCAGCAACGCGGCTATGAAAACAATTAGTGATTTCTCTATCATGTTCATTTTCCTTTCCGACCATTAAGCATACGCCCATGCTGTTATGCCTTCATTATCGGAGTGTGAAGTTCTGGTAAACTCGCTCGCTTTGAAATGTTGAAACGTGCGGTTCACATACTGGCGCGGGGTCAACGCTAAAGCGTGCTCCGCGAAGACCCTGTGCTAGCAAGGGGCTAAACATTACAGACCTATTCCCAACCCCTTCCCTATAAGGGAAGGGGCAAGGGATTAGGTTTAATTGTGCGTGTATTTCCATACGTTCATCGCACGGGAACAATATCGAAAAAGTGACCGTGCTCGAGATCGTCAAGCAAGCCGGGGTGCGTTGGTTTCCAGCCAAGCAGTTTCTGCGTAATTGCGCTGGAGGCTGGAATATCTGCGCCGATGACCGTCCTTAACCAGCCAAAATGATCGCCGGCTTTATCATTTGGTATGGAAGCAACAGGCACATCAAGATATCCTCCGATTTTTTCGGCAATCTCTTTGAGAGGAATCCCTTCATCGGCTACGCCTTGCAAGATCGAACCTGCCGGGGCTTTTTCGAGCGCGAGGCAAAACAGGTGAGCCGCATCCAGGCGGTGTACGGCACACCAGCGATTAGACCCATCGCCGACATAACCGGAAACTCCCGTTTTCTGCGCGATGTCTACGAGCGTGCCGACAAAGCCGCGTCGTGTCCCATCATGGACGCAAGGCGCAAGCCGCACAACTACAGAGCGCACATTCTGTTTTGCCAGCTCAAGTGCCGCCAGCGCGCTTGCCGTACGCGGCGATGCGGGAGCCTTTGAGTCAGGCGGGAATGGAATTCTTTCATTCATTACGGGACCACCAGAAGCGATCACAAACGGACGGTTGGTTCCCTTTAACACTTGGCCCATGGTCTCGATGGCTTTTAATTCTGCCTGGGCAGACGCGAAGAATTGTGAGAAATCGTGATTAAAAGCGAGATTGATAACCCCGTCAGATTCACCGGCTCCTCTTTCGAGACTGTCAACGTCGTCTAACGAGGCGCGCAGTGGCGTGGCCCCGGCTTTTGTTATGGCATCCGCCGACTCGTCCGAACGAGCCAGTCCGATAACGTTAATCGTTCTTTGCGTTCAGCGTCCGCATTCTGTTCGATTTCATAAATCAGAACACCACTGCTGATCCACTCCCATTCATGCCGATGGTTTTTTTCAAGAATAAGAGTTATTGCTTCCGATTCAAGCCGAACGCGAGATTGACGCTGATCGTCAAACGGACGGTTCAAACAACAAGTATCAAGATAAATCCTCATGCCATTCAGAGTATAGCATAGATTATTTTCCTGATATGTCTTCCCAATTTTGACTGGCAGGGTTACGTCAACTTACGAAGCCGCGAACGGATTGAAGTCCGTATCCCTATCGAAATAATCTTCGCTTTCAGCTTTCTTCAACGCGTTGACCACGACATACGTCAGCGGCGTGGCAATCGTTTCATAGGCAGTTTTCAGGAACCATTGTGAGAGAATGGCTTGGATCAATCCGCTGTTTGGAATGATCCCCGCAAACGCCAACGTGATGAAGACCGCCGAGTCCGCGCCCTCGCCAACGATGGTGGATGAAATTGTTCGAATCCATAAAAAGCGTCCAGCCGTTTTGATTTTTAGTTTTGCCAAGACAAACGAATTGAGAAACTCGCCAATCAAATAAGCTGCAAAGGACGCGGCCAACAGGCGCGGTGTAAATCCAAGAATCGCTTGATAAGCCTGCTGCGCGGTCTGAGGCGTGGAAAAACTTCCCGCGGACCAAAACGGCGCGGCGGGCAATAATCCGCCAATCCAAATCGCGATGACCGCGACCAGGTTGCAGAAGAAGCCGGTCCAAATCACCTGGCGGGCGCGGGCATAGCCGTAGACTTCAGTCAGCACATCGCCGAAGATATACGCGACCGGAAATAGAATCACCGCGGCCGGGACAAAAAGTCCAAACAGACTCACCAGTTTGACGGCGATGATATTCGAAATAACCAACGTCGTGACGAACAAAGCTGTCACGAACGGGAACCAGCGATAGGTCCGGGTTCGAGTCGTCATGAGATTGCCCGCTTCGCCGCAGGCGTCTTGACCTTTTCCGCTTCGACAGTAATTCCGATCCCACCGCGCACATTGAACGCGCCGGTCACTTTGATGTAATGCGGATTCAATGCTTTGACCAAGTCATCCAAAATCGTATTGACCACATGCTCGTGGAAGACTCCCTCGTTGCGATACGACCACAAATAAAGTTTGAACGATTTCGATTCAACAACTTTCTTATCCGGCACGTAATCCACTTTGATAGCTGCAAAATCAGGCTGGCCCGTTGCCGGACAGAGACAAGTGAATTCACTTGTTTCCAATATCACTTTGTAATAACGGTCGGGGTTGTGATTGGGAAACGCCTCGAGTTTCTTGCCTGGTTGCGCTTTTCGTCCAAGCAGGGTGAGGTCTTTTAGATCAGATGCGGTTGTCATAAGGCTCCTTTGTTTTGTTGAGGCGGGAACTGCGACCGCCAAACAGATTGTCCCCTATTTTATCAGGAGAGCCATGCCCGGCAAGGAATCCGAACCGCCAGACTCGCAAAGAACGCCGGGAAAATGCTTTAAAAATCTTCACGGCCCTTGCGTTCCTCGCGGTTGATCTTGATTATGCCGGCACAAATCTTATCTAACCACAAGTTCCGAAGAGCCTTTTATGATTTTCCTGATCTCCGCTTGCAAACGCGGCGGATGGATCGTTCCAATTTCTATTTTCCTGGCTTCGAGAAAATCTGCAAAACGAATCAGGCCGCGTGCCAATGCAGATGCAAATGCAGAATCCCTGACCGGCGCGTCATCTTCATGCCAAAAACCTTTGATCTGCAGCGTCATCGTCGTGCGGTCGAGCTTCGGGTCGAGCCGCGCCACCAGATCGTCGCCGTACAGGATCGGCAACACGTAATATCCCCAGCGGCGTTTATTCGCGGGCACATACACTTCCCACTTGTAATCGAAATCAAAGAGTTTCTTCGCCCGTCCGCGCGCGCTGACGATATCCAGCGACGAAAGAAACGCGACTTCATCGAGCGTTGTTGATTCTTTTGGATTCCAACCTTTGGGGATTTTCCCTTTTTCGAGCGACTCCAACGCCGAAACATCTTCTGATAAAACCAGATATGTTTCGCGTCCGCCCTCGACTTGAACCTGCACGAACGCCCCGGCGGCTTTTTGCTCCTCGAGGATTTTCTTCACTACTGCCGCAGAATAATCGCGCCGCATAAAATTATTTAATTCAGGACTGCGCATTGTCGATTCGCGTTTCAAGCCCATGAACGCAATAGATTTCCGCACGAAAAATTCTTCGGCCTCTTTGGCGCTCGCCACGTAATCATATTCCTGCGGAGCAATATTCTGGCGGAAATCATACACACGATCGAACCCTTCTCGATGATGCATCATCAACTCTCCGGTCAGCCACATATCGTACAAAACCAAAGATGTTTCTTTGCGCCCGCGATAATTCCACGAAGTGAGGCGATTGCCTTCAAAGTCGCCATTGCCGAGTGGACCGCGCTTGCGTAACTCCTCGCGGACGGCGTTGAATAATTCCGCATTGGCAAGGATAAAATTTTCCACCCGCTTTTGATGGGCTCGCCCTTCCATCTGCACGCGCCAATACGGTAATTCGTGCATGGGATACATCGCCAACCAAATGCCATAATCAAAAAACCGCCGTTCATCATAGGCGACTTTATATAAATGAGCAGGCTTGTAATCTAGCACACGGCTGTGCAACACAATATCCTGGCTACGCGCAGTGGCCGCGAGCGGATCAAGTTGGACTGCTTCGCAAACATTGAGCGCGTCAATCGTGCCGCGCTTGCCCTTCCATCTTCTTCCAGGCCATAAACCTTGACGTCCCAGCACGAAGCGGCGGGCCGTTTGTTTTGAGATGACAATTGGATTCATAAATCGATTCGATCCCCGCGCGTGGTTGGGATAGAGACAACTAAAAAGCGAACATCGGTTTGTGACCTGTTACAAAATTGGTGATGAACTCCTGGCGCGATTTCCAATCCATTTCCCTTTTGCAATTTGACTTCACGATTTTCCAAGATCATCGTCCCTTCACCTTCGAGGATATAAAAGAATTGCCGCGAGACATTGTGATAATGCGTGACCTCCACCCCGCCAGCCGGAACGCGCTCCTGGAGGATGCTGATGTCATCCCGTTTCAGCAGGTGCCAGCCATCGCAAATATTTCCCCAAATGTAATGTTCAGCATTTTCTATCGAAACGGGCAGTGTCATGGTACGCTGGACTCAGCCTTTACCTTTTTCCATCAACCGGCAGAAAGAATAGGCAGTTCAATGGATTCGTCATATCAGTTGAGACCATCTGTTTCGTAACTGCCATGGCTTGATTATACAGGATGCTGAAGTCCGGCGTGAAGGAGGATTCATCAACGGATTCGGAGACAGGAACGAATGCGCGTGTTGAATGGCAGTAAAGGATCGTGACGGAAAGAAATGTCTGCGCCGGTGCGACGCGAGGGGAGCGCGTTCGTTGCGGGGAAAATATTAGACCTCCTGCAAAAGCAGCGCAGCAGCAACTTCGCGAAGCGCCCTGCGGGTCAGTCGCCCTGCCATCACCAAATCAACGGCTGAAGCCGTTGCCGCCTTTTTGAGTATATGCAAGAGATCTATTTCGCGGCACAATGTATAATTCAGCCTATTGACATTCATATAAATTGGTTTATGTCACCCTGAGCCGAAGCCCTGAACGGAGTGAAGGGGCGAGCGAAGGGTCTCTAGTCCGAAATACGAGACTCTTCGGTCGCACACTTGCCCTGCGTGCAAGTGCAGGGAAGTGCGCTCCCTCAGAGTGACATCCCTTAACTGACTTTTGTAAGCATCAATAGTATTACAGCGCAAGGTCGAGCAATCGTTCCCTGCCAATTCTCCCTCACCCTTTCCCTCTCCCAAAGGGAGAGGAGACTCCCTTCCCCATTCGGGGGAAGGGTTGGGGATGAGGGCGAAAACGGTAGAAAAGCCGTGAGCAGAACCCTCAATGCTCTAACTTTGCGCTGTAATGATAGGCTATCGTGTTACTCCACGAAAACCATATTAACCGCGAAGATTTTGCGGCGCGATATTTATATCGCTTTTGGCTGAGGAATGAATTCCGCGCCGCGAATGAACCGAAACAAAATCGTTCAGGAGTATTTTATGCAAAGTGTTGTCATCACCGGCGTTTCATCGGGAATCGGTTGGGGAACAACAAAGGTCCTCATTCAAAAAGGCTGCCGCGTTTTTGGGAGTGTGCGAAAGGCACAGGATGCCGACCGGCTTTCCCAAGAATTCGGCGGGAACTTTGTCCCGCTGATTTTCGATGTCACGGACGAAATCGGCGTGCAGGCCGCCGCGCGGCGAGTCCGCGAGCAGCTCAACGGCGGGACGTTGTTCGGGCTGGTCAACAACGCGGGGATCGCTGTGCCCGCGCCGCTCATCCACCAACCTATCGCGGATTTCCGCCAGCAAATGGAAGTCAACCTGATCGGCCAGCTGATCGTCACGCAGGCCTTCGTTCCGCTGCTGGGCAGTGACCGTTCGCTGCAGGGCGGGCCCGGACGCATCATTAACATCAGCTCGGTTGGAGGCAGGGCCGGCGGACCGTTCCTCGGCGCGTACGCCGCATCCAAACATGGATTGGAAGGATTCTCGGAAAGCCTGCGCCGCGAGTTGATGCTTTACGGGATTGACGTCATCATCGTCGGCCCCGGTTCGGTCGCGACCCCCATCTGGGACAAGGCCGAGAAGGTTGATCTTTCGTCCTATGCGGGTACCGACTATATGGCTGCCGCCACACGCGTGCAGGAATATATGATCCGCGACGGACGAAGGGGCTATCCGCCCGAAAAAGTTGGCGAGGTGGTTTGGCACGCGCTGACCACGCCGCGTCCGCGCGTGCGATATTCCGTGGTGCCGGGCAGCGCCTTCAACCGGATTGTTCAAATGCTATTGCCCAAACGCATAGTGGACAATATCATCGCGAAGAATTTGGGATTCAAATAAAAGGTGTCATTGCGAGGAGTGGCAATTTCGTGTTAGATGTTATTGATGTTCATATTAGTTTAATGCTCCATGCTCTCGGCGGCTTTAGCACTTGCTTTATATTAACCAATTTTTATGAAAGTCAATAGTTGAGATTGCCACACCGCCTAAGCACCCTATGGGCGTCGGCGGTTCGCAATGACATTGCATAACAAAATCTCATCATGCCAAAAATTGTTCTTCTATCTTCCTCCCCTGAACTCCTAGCACGCGAAGGCTTGACGGAGACCGTTGCTGTCTGGGAAGACGGCTTGCGCGCGGATACAGGCCGCGGCTCGTTCGAGTGGTGGTATTTCGACGCACACTTCGACGATCATTCGACCGCGGTCATTGTCTTTGCCACAAAACCTTTGCTCGAACGCAGCGGTCCGCTGAAACCAAATGTGTCGTTGACCATTACACGTTCCGATGGAACAAAGATCATGCAGATCCCGATCTTTCCAGCCGATCAATTCAGCGCCGCGAAAGAATCCTGTGACGTGAAAATCGCTTCCAACTGGACACGCGGCAATCTGCACCGCTGCGAAGTCCACGCCGAGATGGATGGCATCGCCGCAAACCTGACCTTCACCGGTCTCGTCCCGCCGTGGCGGCCCGGCGTCGGAAAAGCTTTCTTCGACGGTTTCGACAATTACTTTGCATGGCTTCCCAGCATCCCTTACGGAACCGTCGAAGGCACATTGACCTACGATGGTCGAACCCGCGAAGTCAAAGGGACAGGCTATCACGATCACAACTGGGGCAACGTCGGCTTGAACGACGTAATGGACCACTGGTATTGGGGACGCGCCCACGTCGGCGATTACACCTTGATCTATGTTCAACAGATTGCGTCGAAGACCTTTGGTTACACAAGAATGCCCGTCTTCATGCTGGCAAAAGGCAGCGAAATTCTCATTGGCGATGGTGGACCGCTGACGATGCAGGCGCGCGACTTCTTCAAACATGCAGGCGGACGCAGCTATCCGCGCGAAGTGGATTTCGATTGGAATTCAGGGAATGAAACCGCTCACTTGCGCCTCCGCCAGCCGAAGATCATCGAAGCAGCAAGTTTGCTTTTACTTTTACCAAAATGGCAGCAAGTCATTGCAAGACCATTCGGCAATCCGTATTATTTCCGCTTCAATGCAGAGCTTGAATTGGAAATCAACTTGAAAAACGTCCAAGCCAAAGAACGCGGCCCGGCGTTGTACGAGATTATGATTCTTCAGGGAAAGAAACATCCGTAAAATGTGCAGATCAAGCCGCCGCCTGCACTTCGTTCGCTTGCCCTGTGTTTTTCAGGGTCGAGCGTCCGCGGCGGCGCTTTGCGAGTCGATTCTGCGCCGAGGACGGCGCAGGAAGCAGCCTTACACATGCCGTTGCGAGTGGCGCCAAGTCGAAGATCCCGCACACGCGGGGGCGCCACGAAGCAATCTCCTGCTGATAACGAGGAGACTGCTTCGGGAAGAACAACCTCGCAGTGACATCCGCTCCGATCCCTCTTGACAAATAGACAAATATCTATATAATACAAATCGAAGGTTATCAATATGAAATTCGATCCGGTCCTGTTCGCCAAAGCCATCGCCGACGAGACCCGCCAGAAGATCATGAACATCTGCTGCTGCGAGTCGCTCTCAGTCAGTGAGATCGTCGAAAAGCTGGACGTCTCACAGCCCACCGTCTCGCATCATCTTGCCATTCTGCGCGAAGCAGATTTGGTTACCGTCCGCGAAGAAGGCAAACAAACTTTTTACTCGCTCAACCAGGAACGCGTCTCGTTTTGCTGCGGGCAATTGATGATCAAATTTGCGCCCGAAACGAAGACGACCGAAAAGCTCGTAAAAACCATATCCAGCTAAAGATCGGGATGCAGTGGATCCCTGCATCCTTTCTTTTTGCCAAAACGCATAGACAATCATCTATATAAGGAGATCCAAATGACCCAAAATTCCGATGCCATTCACGAGATCGTTCGTGAGCATTATGCGGAACGGATCAAGAACTCCGCTTCCTGCTGCGGACGCTTCGACACGCTCAACGCGACGCCTGATAGCGGCTCCACCGCCGAGGGCAAACTCTACCCGGCAGATTTGCTTGCCACCCTCTCCGAAGGCGAGTCAGCCGTCAGCTATGGATGCGGCGACCCGATCACGCTCGCCTCCTTGCAGCCCGGACAGATCGTGCTCGATCTCGGTTCGGGCGCGGGACTCGATTGTTTCTTCGCCGCGAAAAAAGTCGGCGCGGCGGGACACGTGATCGGCGTGGACATGACTCCCGAAATGATAGACCGCGCCCGGTCCAGCGCGAAGCGGATGAATCTCGATAACGTGGAATTCCGTCAGGGTTATCTCGAGGATTTGCCGGTGCAAGCCAACAGCGTGGACGTCATCATTTCAAACTGCGTCATCAATCTCGCACCCGATAAATCCAAAATCTTCAGCGAAGCGTTTCGCGTGTTGAAGGCTGGCGGCAAACTTGCGGTGTCCGATATCGTCACCGATGGGCCGCTGCCTGATGCGATCAAGAAAAGTCTCAGCGCGTGGGCTGGCTGTATCGCCGGCGCGGTCGAAGCCGATGACTACATTGGCATGATGAAGGCAGTGGGCTTCACGGATATTTCCATCACGCCTGTTTACTTCGATCAGGAGGATGTTGACTCGGCGCTCGCCGACATGAAAGACTCAATTGACCTCACAACCTTTTCGGGTGAGAAAGTATACAAGTCCGTTTTCAGCGCAAAGATCACAGCATATAAACCATCATGATGGAATTTATTGTTTGGAAAGGAGGTGAGAAGCTATGACTGATTTACCGGTGCTTTCAAGTTGCGATTGCGACTGCAGCGATGGTTGTTGCGGCGGCGGTTGCTGCTAGAAAGATGAGACGCAGAAAGTTTTCGACGGCAGTCAGACTGCCGTCGAACTTTTTAACCAGACTATTAGCTTCTTTCCATTGACAGTGCGATAGAACAGGAGTAAAAACATACCGACTGGTCGGTTTTTAGCCCTCACCCCCCCTCTCCCATTTTGGGAGAGGGAGAGGAGATGAAATGCAGCAGCGCAGTGAAGAGACACGTTCGAAGATCATCGAATCAGCGATCAAGCTATTCTCCAGCCGCGGGTTCAACGCCGCTAGCGTGGACGATATTTGTTCGGATGCGGGAATCAGCAAAGGCGCGTTCTATCACCACTTTGAAAGCAAGCAGGCGCTTTTCCTGGCGCTGCTCGATGGCTGGCTGCAAACCATTGACAATGCCGTCGAAGCCTCGAAGGATAAAACCGCGCCCGAAACGTTCATGCAAATGACGGAAGCGTTTCCGTACATCTTTGCGTCAGCCGGCAACCATCTTCCGATGTTCATGGAATTCTGGCTGCAGGCCAGCCGGGATGAAAAAATCTGGCAAGCCGCCATCGCGCCATATCGCCGCTATCAAAAGTATTTCGCGGCGCTCATCCAGAAAGGCATTGACGAAGGTTCGTTCGTCGAAGTGAATCCTGACATCGCCGCGCGCCTGATCGTCTCGACCGCGATGGGATTGCTGCTGCAAAGTCTGCTCGACCCGAAAGGCGCAAAATGGGAAAAGGTGGCGCGTGAAAGCACAACGTTGGTCGTGAACGGTTTGATAAGGAAATGAGGAAATACAAATGATTTTGGTTACCGGCGCGACAGGGCACATTGGAAATGTCCTCGTCCGCAAATTGCTCGAGCGCGGTGAAAAGGTCCGGGTGCTGATTCTGCCCGGAGAAAGCCGCGCCCCGCTCCAGGGTCTGAATGTCGAAGCGGTGGAAGGTGACGTTCTCGACACATCAACTTTATTCAAAGCATTCAGAGGCGTGCGCGGAGTCTTTCATCTCGCTGGAATCATCTCCATCATGCCCGGATCGAATCCTTTTGTTCGCAAGGTCAATGTCGAAGGCACGCGAAATGTCATGAAGGTCGCGAAAGAGATGCGTGTGGGAAAGGTCGTGTACACGAGTTCGATCCACGCCATCCGGCGCATCGAAGATGGGATGATTGACGAAAGCCTGCCGTTCGACCCGGACAATCCGTACGGAGAATATGACCGTTCCAAAGCGGAGGCGACGCTCGAAGTTCAAAAAGCGGCCCACGCGGGACTGGAAGCGGTGATCGTTTGCCCCACCGGAGTCATCGGCCCGTACGATTTCCGCGGCTCGATGATGGGTGATGTCATCCGCGGCGCAGCACAAAGAAAACCAACGCTTTATGTGGACGGCGCATACGATTTTGTGGACGTGCGCGATGTTGTCAACGGAATGATCGCAGCGTATGAGAAAGGCAGGCGCGGGGAAAGTTATATTTTATCCGGCCACAAAATTTCAGTTCGATATTTGCTCGAAACCGTACGTGAGATCACCGGCCATCCCTTCATCCAGATGAAAGTCCCGTTCGACCTGGCAAAGTTCGCGGCGCGATTTACTCCGTGGTATTACCGCAGGTCAAAAGCCATCCCGCGTTTTACGCCGTATTCATTGGAAGTGCTGCAAAGCAATTGCAACATCAGCCACGCCAAAGCCACGCGCGAACTCGATTACCGTCCGCGCAATCTATATGAGACCATTGCCGATACCGTGAAATGGTTTTTTGAGAATCGTCAGTTACTTGCCAATCATTGAGTCCATTAACGGAGGGCAGACTTCAGTCTGCATTGAAGCGGACTGAAGTCCGCATCGAAGCGGACTGAAGTCCGCACTCCGAATTCTTTCAAATATTCAATAAGGAGACATCAATGAAAATCGTTACCGATTGCGCGGCGGATCTGTCCGCAGAGGAATTGAAAGAGTTAGACATCGAACAAGCGCCGCTTTATATTCAATTCCCGGATGGCGAAGTCAGCTCGGCGGATATCACTGCCGACGCGTTCTATGACCGACTCGAAGCCATGAAGCCGAATGTACCGACCACCGCCATGCCGTCCAGCGGACTCTTCGCGGAGATTTATCGCAGGATCGCAAAATTCGATAAGAATATTTTTTCGCTCCACATTTCGTCCGGCTTGAGCGGAACGATCAACGCGGCGCGCGCGGGCGGCGAAGAAGCCAAAGCCGAAGCGAACGTTGATTTCTGGGATACGCTCACGCTGTCCGGCGGCGAACGCTTTCAGGTGATCAGTGCCGCGCTGGCCGCCAAGGCCGGCTGGACGATGCGCGCCATCCAGGAACGGCTGCCAAAAATCCGTGAGAAAACGGAGGTGGTTTACACGCTCGATACGCTGGATTACCTGATGCGCGGCGGGCGCATCGGGCGCGTCAAGGCAATGGCGGGCGCGATCCTGCATCTGAAGCCCGTGATCCGCGTCGACACGGATGGCAAATACACCACCGTCACGACGGCGCGCACGATTGGCAAAGGCATGTCGGCCATCACGGAACATCTTTACAACGTGTATGCCAACGCGCCTTTATGGGTCACGGTTTTGCACGGTCGTTTTGCGGATAAAGCTGAAACCTTATCCAAAGAACTCAAAGAAAGATTGAACATCGCCAAACTTGAAGTAATGCGCATCTCGCCGGCGCTGGGAGTCCATACCGGGCCGGGTGTGGTCGGTGCGGCGGTGGTACCGCTGGAAGTGGTAAGCGATCTAATGAAATAGAAATCTTTCTTCTTTCATCGTAGCGATGAAAGAAGAAAGAGGAAAGATATGAACCGGAACGATAGCGTTGCAGTCATTACCGGCGCATCGAGCGGAATTGGCGAAGCCACCGCTCGACGACTGGCCGTGGCTGGATTGCACGTAACGCTGATTGCGCGGCGGCTGGAACGATTGCAAAATCTAAAAACACAAATCGAGGCGGCGGGCGGAAGAGCAAAAGTCATCGTCGCAGATTTGTCACGCGAGGTTGATCGCATTCGCGTGTTCGAGTCGGTGCAGGCGGACGGCGGCGCAGACGTGCTGATCAATAATGCGGGCTTCGGCTGGTATGGTTACTTCAAAGAAATGCCGTGGAAGACTGCACTCGAAATGCTGCAAGTAAACGTTGGCGCAGCCGTCCATCTCACATCGCTGTTTCTGCCCGAAATGCAGAAACAGAATCATGGACATATCATCAACATCGGCTCGATTTCGGGAAGCATTCCGAGCCAGGGCACCGCGATCTACGGCGCGAGCAAATCCTTTTTGGATTCATTCACCACCGCGCTTTATCGCGAGACGCGCGGCACGAAAGTCAACGTGAGTGTGGTGCGCGTGGGTCCGGTTCTCACCGAGTTTTGCGAAACAGCGTTGGGGCGCGAAAACAGCGGGCATGTGCCAACCGAAAAAATCGGCGTGACAGCAGAACACGTTGCGCAGCGAATTTGGCAATTATGGCTGCATCCAAAACGCGTAATTTATATCCCGCGCTGGCTGGGCGTCACGCCGTGGGTGGAATTATCCTTTGGATGGCTGGAAGATTGGATCGGACCTTTGCTTCTCAAACTGAATTACAAGACGTGACAGGTTCGCTTCGCGAAAACCTGTCACGTCTCTTGGATCACGCTGTTGCAGGTTCCGCATTCGGCAATGCATCGTGATCGGGAAGGACAGCTTCTGCGTCGCGGATGGCGGGAATGAAATATCCAGCGACGCCGACGAGCAGGATGCACAGGCCGCAGAAGAAGATCAATAGCGTCATGCCGCTTCCGGGTCCGGACCCGAACGTGGATCCAAATAAACCTGCTAATCCACTGCTTTGATTCTTCATCGCCGGCTCGAGCACAAAGTCCGATAGAGTCCCGCCGATGATCGGCGAGATCGGATTCGTAAACCACGCGATCAAACGCCGCGCCGAAAAAACGCGGCCTTGCAAATCGGGCGCGACCTTCGCCTGCCAGATCGCCTGATTCGAACCGTTGACAATCGGGATGAAAATCCCGCTCAACAACATCGCGGAAGCCCAAACCGGAAGTCCGCGCCCGAGGCTGAAGATGATCTCACCGAAGATCGCGGAAACAAGCCAGCCGAGCAGAACGCCATGCACGCGATTTTTGAATCCGCCCCAGGCGCTCATCAAAATGCCGCCGACCACCATGCCGATTGAGGCCGCCGACTGGACTGAACCGAGGATGATCGTGTTTTGGCCGGTGCGCGCCAAAAGCATCGGGGACAGGACCGTGAAGCCAATTCCTGCAAACAGGTTACCGAAGAAGAAAATCATCTGCAATCCGAGCAGACTCGGGCGCGCGAAGATGTATTTGAATCCGAATGCAGCCTGCTTCAACATATTGCCTTCGGCTTCGTGTCCCTCCGCAGTGCGCGGCGGCTGAGGGATGAAGACGAGGATCAACGCGAAGATCGCGATCGCAAACGTGATCACGTCGAAGGATAAGATGCCGGTGATTTGAATAAACGGCAGAAGCGCGCCAGCCAAAATTGGAGAGACCACTCCGGGACCGGCTTCGACCAAAGACATCATCCCGTTGGCGCGGCCATACTGTTCCTTCGGGATCATGATGCTGATCGCGGCGGAATACGCGGGCCATTGGAACGTCGTCCCCAAACCTTTGACGATACTGATCAGATAAATATGCCAGAACTGCAGATGGCCAGTGGCGAATAGAATCAGCGCGATCAACGAAGCCAGCCCCCCGCCGATGTCGCTGACCATCATCATCAGTTTGCGGTTATAACGATCCACCATCACACCCGCAATCGGCGACATGATCAGGAACGGCGTGATATAAAAGACCTGCACGAGCCCCATCGCCGTCGCGGAATGAGTCTGCTGCCACATATAAATGGTGAAGGCAAACTCGGTCATCCCGCTGGCAAGCACCGAGATAATCTGTCCGAGCCAGACAATGCTAAAGCCGAACATGCCGCCGGGTTGCGTTTTTTTCTGTGTTTGCGCTTGCATTTTCACCTCATAAGATTTATTTATCTGCTTGAACCGCCGTCACTTCGACACCGTTCGTGTCGCGAGCAATAGCGGTGGCGCCATGGCGCCACGAGACGGCAGGCTCAGTGCAAGCCTCGGTGGCGTCCTCACCGCCGAGAGCAATTAGTTATAAATAAGATAAAGGAGTCCGAAGTCAAGAGACTTCGGACTCGCATATTTTACTCCGATTCAGGTTACGCGTTTTCGGAAGATTCGTTGAGGAAGCGTTCAGCCAACAGAGCGCTGACTTTCGGCACAGCCAAATAAACGGCGCATGCCAATAGCATGAATCCCGCGATCACGAACAACAGGGTTACGCTCCAATGCAGCATCACACCGCCAATCGCCTGCGAGAGCGGCATAAGTCCCAGGTTCGCGAGCAGGATCATGCTCATCAAACGTCCCAGCATTTCTTTGGCAGTGTTACGCTGCAAGCCGGTGATCAATAAGATGCTGATGTAACCATTCAAGATTCCCATGATGAACATATCCGCCATGGCAACCCAGGTGATATTGATCCATGCCAAAGCGCTCAACCCAATTCCAAATCCCGCGAACGTTACAACCATGACGACTTTCATCCATCGCAATGACAACTTCGGCAGCGCGCCGCAGAGAATGATGCCCAGCAAGTTGCCGCCCGCGTAACCAGCGATGATCAATCCATACGCCGCGGCGCCTTCGAGGAAACGCGTGTTCGCGAGTTGAGGCACGCCGACCTCGATCGGTCCTCCAAACGCGAAGTTGGCGACCGCAATCAGGATGAACATGGCGCGCAAGGCCGGGTCTTTGAACATGTATACAATCCCCTCGCGTATGGATTCCAAGACGCCGTTCGCTGCATTCGTTTGATTCACGGCGATGATCTCACCACAGGATTTCATCATCCATAACGTGATCACGGAAACAACGAAAGTGAACGCGTCGAATGCCATCGCCAATGCGACACCGATTTTTACATCACGAAACGCGGCGATCATGACCCCGGCTGCGGCGGGTCCCACAAACCCGATCAGTGACATACTTCCTTGCATCACGGAGTTACCCGCTTGCAGATCATCGGAAGGAACCAGATGCGGCGTCATGGACATCGAAGCCGGTTGGAACGCGCCCGAAACAATTCCGAGGATGAAGCTATAAACATAGATCATCCAAATCGGAAGAATGCCGGTCAGAACCTGCGCGGCAATCAAAGCCGAAATGAAGAGCCGGATGATATCGGAGATCAACATCACGCGTCGCGGTGAAATGCGATCCGTGACCGCGCCGCCGACCAATGTAAAGACCGCGCGCGGAATCCCGCCTAATGCCAGGACACCACCAAGCGCCAGCGGATCGCCCGTCATTTTCAACACCAGCCATGACAGGGCAATGAAATGGAATTGGTCACCAAGTAATGAGGTGCTTTGACCCATCCACAATAGAAGGAAGTCGCGTATCGCAAACACGCGTTTCATGGGATTATCAGCAGCAACTGGTTGTGCAATCGTATCAGTCATAAGGATCTCCAAAAAGGCTTTTCTTACTGCCAGCTTCCACTAGCTGGGATAATTTTTTTCATCTTAATCTTCGAGAGCGCTTTATTCCCTTACCGTCAGATAAGTTCCAGCCTAGTACTGTGTCAAGCATGCTTTGATAAGTGCGATTCGGATTATCCTGTCTCCATACAAAGGAGACAGGCATGGTGAAGAAATATATGGTGGACTTGAGTGAAGAGGAACAGACATTGCTGAA
>JAJYLQ010000031.1 GCA_021787595.1 Chloroflexota bacterium
TTATTATACGCACTGACCCAAATTCCCGGGCCAAGTTTCAGTTGATATCTCGAGTAGCTTCGACATTCCTTTTACATGCTCCACGGACCGGTTCGCAAGAATCGGAACTTATTTTTGCACACTCACTAAGCGGCCCAACAATGGCGCTCACAATCGGCAATGGGATAAGCAATAAGGCGGCTGTCAATGGATTGTAACCGCGTACGCCTTGCAGATAGAAAACGATCAAAAAGTCCACGGCGAACATCGCCAACGACTGAAGCATGGCTGCCAGCACCGAGAAGTTATAGACGCGGCTCCGGAAAAGAGAAAGATCAAGTACCGGAGATGTATTATTGGCGCGGCGTTCCCAAGCAAAAAAGGCAATCAGCATCACGATGAATATGGCGAAGAGCGAAAGGATTGGCAGGGAAGTCCAACTGTATTCGATGCCGAGGGTCAATGCGATCAACAGCGCGACCAAGCCCACGCTGAAGGTGATCGCGCCTACCGTGTCGAACGTTTCGCCTTTATTTGGCTTGGACATCTCATGCAGGGCGCGATATCCCCATATCGTTCCGACAAGGCCAATTGGCACGTTGATGTAGAAGATCCAGCGCCAGTCCGCGGTGCTGAGGATCAAGCCGCCTAGCAATGGACCAGCAATCCCACCCAGCGACCATGTAATGCCATTGATGCCCAATGCGCGTCCGCGCTCATCGGGCGGAAACACTTCCGTGATGATTGCCGCGCTGTTGACCATCATCAGCGCCGCGCCCGAACCTTGCACTAGCCTGAAAATGATCAACTGCGTAGCGCTCTGAGAGATGCCGCATAATGCCGAGCCAACCGTGAAGACCAAAAAGCCAAGGTTGTACATCCGCACGCGCCCCAGCATATCAGCCACGCGTCCAAAAGTCAGCAGGAAGACCGTGCTGATGAGGATATACGCCATGATGACCCAGACCATCTCGATCAAATCCGCATGCAGTTTCAGCATCATATCGGGTAGCGCCAAAATGACGATGGTGCTGTCAATCGCCGCCATCAACGCGCCGATGGTCGTCACGCTCAGCGCGATCCATTTGTACTCAAGGCCCGCGCGCGGAGAGGTATACGTACCCTGGCTGATTTCATCTGTCTTTTTCATAGCTTCCTTTTAGTAAGAGCATAGTTGGATATTCCGATACAATGGACATACACGCGCTAAGGAAGGGATCATCGTCTTTCTTTGCTTTGAATCTCACCAAGCTCTGGACAAAACATGGCATGCCGATTCCTCTACGTTCAGATTTCTTTTCCTTCGAACTGGCTATTATAAAGTTCAGCATAGAATCCATTTTTCGCCAACAGCTTTCCATGCTTGCCCTGCTCGACGATATCACCGTTATTCATCACCAAGATCCAATCGGCATCGCGGATGGTGGACAAGCGATGAGCGATGATAAAGCTGGTCCGTCCTTGCATCAACGTATCCATGGCTTTTTGAATCAACACTTCCGTACGCGTATCTACCGAACTGGTGGCTTCATCGAGAATGAGGATTCGAGGATCAGCCAGGATGGCGCGTGCAATGGTCAAAAGCTGCATCTGGCCCTGCGAGATGTTGCTGGACTCTTCATTGATGATGGTTTTGTAGCCGTCCGGTAAAGTACGGATGAAATGATCCGCATGAGCCGTCTTGGCAGCCGCAATGACTTCCGCATCCGTGGCACTCGAGCGTCCATAGCGGATATTTTCCATGATCGGGCCGTTGTAAAGCCAGGTGTCCTGCAGCACCATGCCAAACATCTGGCGTAGGTCGGCACGTTTGAAATCCTTAATGTTGTGATTATCCAGCAGAATGGCTCCGCCTCCGTTCACATCGTAGAAGCGCATCAACAATTTGACCATGGTGGTCTTGCCCGCACCGGTCGGTCCGACGATGGCGATCTTCTGACCCGGCTCGGCATAGAACGAAAAATCGTGGATGATGATCTTATCGTCGCTATAGCCGAAGTGAACATGCTGGAAGTCCACGCGCCCATCCACGGTCTGAAGTTTGACCGGCGAAGTCGTATCAGGGACTTCTTCATCTTCAGCGAGGAATTGGAATACTCTTTCCGCGGAAGCGGCAGTCTGCTGGAAGATATTGGAGACATTGGCAATCTGCATGAGCGGCTGCGTAAAGGATCGGACGTATTGAATGAAAGCTTGGATGTCGCCAATGGTGATGACCCCCCTGATGGCAAGATAACCGCCAAGAATACAGATGGCAACGTAACCCAGGTTGCCGACAAAGTTCATAACGGGAAACATCAAACCTGATAAGAACTGCGATCTCCATGCTGAAGAGAAGAGCGTGGTATTGATCTCATCGAATTGCTCAACGCTTTTCCGCTCGCCGTTGAAGGCTTTCATAACAACGTGACCGCCGTACATTTCTTCGACGTGTCCGTTCAAATGGCCCAAATAATCCTGCTGCTGTTTAAAGTATTTTTGGGATTGATTGACCACCAGCGCGATGATTCCCATTGCAATCGGCACAAGCACCAATGCAACTAAAGTCATCTGCCAGCTGATCGTGAACATCATGACCAGCACGCCGACCACAGTCGTGATCGAGGTGACAATCTGTGACAGACTCTGGTTGAGCGTTTGGCTGACGGTGTCCACATCGTTGGTCACGCGCGAGAGCACTTCGCCGTGTGTGGTGCCGTCGAAATAGCGAAACGGCATTCGGTTGATCTTCTCTGAAATATCCTTGCGGAAGCGGTACGTGATGTCCATGGAGATGCCGGACATCATCCAGCCTTGAATATAGGCAAACAAGGAGGAAGCGAGATAGAGTCCCAAGGTCCACAAGAGCATTTGAGCGATATAGCCAAAATCAATCGAACCGCTTCCGGCGATGATGCCCATAACGCCGGCAAACAGTTTGGTCGTCGCGTTGCCAAGCAGCATCGGTCCGGCAATGGAGAAAATAGTGGATGCCATTGCAAAAGCCATGACGATGATGATCCCCACCTTATATGAGCCAAGGTATTGGATCAATTTCTTCATCGTGCCTTTGAAGTCGCGCGGCTTTTCGCCTCGCATCATTGCCATGGGACCGCCATGTCCCATCATGCCGCGGCCGCGACCGCCCATGGGGCCGCCTTGTTGTGCACGTGTGTCTGTGCGCTGCATGCTCATGCCAATTCCTCCTTGCTGAGTTGCGAAAACGCAATGCCTTGATACACTTCACAGGATTCCATCAACTCTTCGTGGGTTCCTTTGCCGACCACGTTGCCTTCATCCAGGACAATGATCTGCTCGGCGTTCTTGATGGTGGCGATCCGTTGCGTGACCGTCAGTATGGTACTCGAACCGGCATGTTCCTCTAACGACTTCCGTAACGCCGCATCGGTTTTGAAGTCGAGCGCGGAAAAGCTGTCGTCGAAGATGTAGATCGGCGCTTTCTTGACCAATGCGCGCGCAATCGAAAGACGCTGTTTCTGGCCGCCGGAGACGTTCGTTCCGCCCTGTGCAATTTCAGTTTGCATCCCTTCCGGTTTGGCATTGATGAATTCACTGGACTGAGAAATATCGGCCGCCAACTGCAATTCCTCTTCGGACGCGTTTTCATCAGCATATAACAAATTGCTTTCGATCGTGCCGGAGAACAGGTTGCCTTTCTGCGGAACATAACCGATTTTCTCGCGCAGATCGTGTTGCGTGACATCCCGAATATCTATGCCATCTATCGAGATGGAGCCGGACGTCACTTCGTAGAAGCGCGGGATCAAACTGACGATGGTGGATTTTCCTGAGCCAGTGGTACCTATAAAGGCGGTAGTTTCGCCGGGTTTGGCTGTAAAGCTGATATCATGCAAAACGTCCTCCTCCGCCCCGGGGTAACGGAAATTCACGTTGCGAAATTCGATCACGCCGTGGAAAGAAGCGGGAAAGCGCTGCGGATTCTCTGGGTCCTTGATCAGCGGCTCAGTCTCCAGCACATCCGCAATGCGGTCGGCTGAGACGGCCGCGCGCGGCAGGATGATGAACATCATCGAGAGCATCAGGAAGGAAAAGACGATCTGCATGGCGTATTGCATGAAGGCAATCATGTCGCCCACCTGCATTTGCGATTGGGCAACTTGATGCGCGCCGACCCAGATAATCAATACGGTCAGACCGTTCATCAACAGCATCATTGCAGGCATCATCGTCACCATGACGCGGTTGACAAATAGATTCACCGATGTCACATCTTGGTTGGCTTTATCGAAGCGTTTTTCCTCGAAGTCCTGCATGTTGAAGGCGCGGATCACCATCATGCCCGAAAGATTCTCGCGAGTCACTAAATTAAGCCTATCAATCAGACTCTGTATGATTTTGAATTTGGGCAGCGCGATTGAGAAAATGGTCAGCACTAATCCAAGCAGAACTATCACGCCTAGTGCGATGATCCACCACATCGAAGTGGATTTTCCCAATGCCCGGATGATACCGCCTACGCCAATGATCGGCGCGTAAATCACCATGCGCATCACCATGATGACCACCATCTGAATCTGAGTGACATCGTTTGTGGAGCGCGTGATCAACGAGGCGGTTGAGAACTTATTGAATTCGACGCTGGAAAAACTTTCGACTCGCTCGAAGACATTTCGGCGCAGGTCGCGCGCCAGACCGGCGGCGGTTTGCGCGGAGAGGTATCCAACTGCGATCGTGCAGGTTATCGAGAGTAAGGTCACCAGTAACATGAAGATGCCGGTGTGGACGATGTAATCCGTTTGGATTTTGCCGGTGTCCATGCCAAGCGCGGCGTATTCCGCCTTGACGGGACCCACAGCCATCTGAACGATCATGCTTTCGCCGAGCGTGGCAAATTTCTGATTGATAATATTTGTCATCTGGGCAAGAGTCGCAGGAGGAAGTTTGGCTAATAGGGCAAAAACATCCGTCCCCGGCGGGATCTTGGATAAATCGAATCCCAAGCCTTGACCCATAGCGGGCGCTTGGGAAGGATTAGCCGTCAACTGCTGAATGAACGAAACAACGATGATGGCTTTCCCCATGATCGGATTCAACTTATTGATCTCTGCTTGGTCAACCGATTTGAGAATATAGACCGGCTCGTTCGCCAAAGCCGGATAATCTTTGACGTATTGTTCGTACTCCGGCGAGTTCTTGTCAACCAGGTTGTAATCGTTGAGCGCCGCGTCTTTGTCACTGCCGTTCATGAAGAGAGCCAGCCGATTCATTTCACTCTGGCGGATCGCCACCGGCACAGCGTTTTGAACGCCGCCTTGTTGGATACCATAGTTCACGATGTTGGACATATAGTCCGGTAAAGCCAGATCGGCGTTCGCCTGCACGAACAGCAAGGCAACGGCGATCAGGATCAGCCAAAGATAAGGTTTTAAATATTTGACAAGACGCAGCATGTTGATGTAGGCTCCTTAAAGTTTGTGTTCATCAGAAAAGGATACGGCTTACTCGTGAAGTGAGTGTGAAGAGGCGGATGAAAATTGTAACCGATCAACTGTCCATCTTCCTGGCCGCCTTGGTGAGCAAGTCGAGCGCGGCGATGACCATGTTTTGTTGTTCTAATGTCAGCGCTTTGGTCAGGCGCTCTATCCATTGACCTCGGGCTTTAACGCTCTTCGTAATCAGAGCCTGCCCTTGCCGGGTAAGGACAAGCTGCTTTGCGCGTCGATCTTCGGGGTCCTCGGTTCGTTCGATCAGACCCAGATTCACCAGCCGGTCAATGGATTGGCTGGCAGCCGCGTTGGTGATTCCCAACTGCTCGCCAATCCCCGAAACACCGTTCCTGCCTCCGTGATAGAGGCGCATCAGGAGAATGATCTGGGAGAAAGACAATCTAGATTGATCCATGCAATGTTTGAAGTCGCGCCCCGAGCGGCGCATAAAGATTTCCGACCACTCATAGATTACATCGGTTAATTCCTTAGTAGACGACATAATTAACATCCTTGATTAGTTAAGCGGACTGAAGTATATTCGTTTTGTGGAAGAATACCTAATCGAAGATCATACAATTCATAGGATGAATGGCACTTTCGAGGATCTCCCCAGAATGGTTCGCGCCCTTGATTTTTCTATCTCCCAGAACGAAGTTGACATCTCTCTGCCAGAACTTTGAGGTCGTGATCACCGCCCATCTCCAAGCCATAGTCTCACTGGAGAAAATAACGGATCACCGTGTGATCTGCCATTGTTCTTTGGTTCTCCTGCAGATTATGTGAAATGATTTAATTGGACTTTAGACAAAGAGACATAGGCCATATTTTGATGGGCGAGAAAAGGACATTAAAAACTGAACATACGAGTTGATTCTGGTCAGGGGAAGCCTTTGAAAACCGGCGAAAGACGTGGACGGCGAGTCCAAAGGGTGCCTTTCGGGCGACCCGGGGAATAACCTCGGCGTTTGGGCAGAGCGGCGGGTGTTCCAATCTGGCGAATAATTCGTTTGAAATCCCGCTGGACCCGGGTCGGGGAAAGCGACTGTGTTTTCGAGGCAGGCCGTGAGCCTTCCCAAGGATGGGGATGATTTTCGGCGTAGGGGCGGGCGACCCATAATTGCAGGTAAGCCAGGTGAGCCAGCGCCCACCAGTTCTCTTCATGCTGTACCACTGGAGTTTGGAAACCATCCAGCAGCAACCTCTGTTTCCCGAAACGGAAGAAATGTTCGAGATCATAACGTTGGTGGTAAGCCGTGAAAACATCCAGCAAGTTGAGAGCGCCGCGGTTCTTTCCCATCACAATGACCCAGAGCGCTTGTGGGTAAGCCAGAGCGCCGTTGGCGTTGCACAGGCAAATCCGTACAAGGGTAAATGGATAGCGCTGCATCGGGATGTAGATGGGTTTGCGCTTACCGCGCATGAGCAGGTCATGCCAGGCTTCGATCTTCACCGGATAGACCCGTCCGCGACAACTGGTTAGGGGGGGTGTGCGATTTCGTCCGGTGCCGGCCAGGTCTGCGGGTCCTGCAGAGAGAAAGCCGCACCATACCAAGCTGGGTGTCCGTGGGCAGGCTGGCGAGCGGAAGGGTTCGCTTTCCGATGGAACGCGCGGGCACTGCGTACGCGTACCAAACTCACCAGATCGGATTTTGGGCGATTGGCGAAAAGATATTTCGGTTTGCTGTAACTGGTATCGCCCACTTCCACACACAACTGGTGATGGAACGGCAGGCTCGGGTCATCCAGAAGAACGTTCATCTGGATGGCTCCCGTCAGTTCCTTATCCTCTGCACTGCTGACACGTTCACAACTCAATGGAATGACCCACGCACTGCCCTGTTGCCCCTCTGGCTCTGGCAGTAATGCCACCTCGGAGTAGAGTGACCAATCGTCACCGGCTTATTGCTTTGCAGCAGGGCGGGTTGATACACATACCCCCGATCCTTCAGGGTCTGAGCATAGGGACGCGGCTGGGGTGTCGTATTCACTCCCAGCGCCCAAAAAGACCTGTGCTGTGGACGGGGAAGATAAGACGAGGCTAGTTGCGCCAGACTTTGGCTCGTCCACTTTGGTGTATAGGAGGCAATCGCCTTGAAGACGGAAGTATGCTCTCGCCGAAAACAGCTTTCCAGGCTGAGTTCCACCACCGATCCCGCTCTCTCCTGACTGCTCACCTGTACCTGCGGCACAGGCGCAGGCAAGGCATCCAGCAATTCCATGAGCGCATCGGCTCGCTTGTTAAAGCTCTGGTACACTTGTTCCCGGAACTGCATCAATTGCGTGACATGTTCTTCGCTGTTCATGCCCTCAGTTTGACGCAGTTCCTCTCTGCTGTCAAATTTTGTCTAAAGTCCAATTTTAACCACTCCGAAAACTAATGTTAGCCTTTCGGATCATGGTTTCATGTTAGGAAGTTGGCTTCAAAATTGGCAGGGTTATTCGAAAGGTTTAGCCCTCTCCCACTTTTGACTCAACACTGACCCTACAACTCATCAATGTAACAAGCTCTTTAGTGATTGAAAATCCCTGAAGCGGACATGCTAAAATACCACAATGGCAACCGCAATATGCCCTTGTCGACACCCATATATCCTTGGACTATAATTTTGGGAATTGGTTTTATCGTATTTGCCCTAGAGGTAATCCGTGCCCAACCATCTAATCAAAGAAAATTCCCCCTACCTCCTCCAACACGCAAATAATCCCGTGGACTGGTATCCCTGGGGTGAAGAAGCTCTTACCAAGGCTCGCACCGAGAACAAGCCCATCTTTTTGAGCATAGGCTATGCAGCCTGCCACTGGTGTCATGTAATGGAACACGAGTCATTTGAGAACCCCGAAATCGCAGCCTTGATGAATGAAAATTTCGTCAATATCAAAGTGGATCGCGAAGAACGCCCCGACCTCGACAGCATTTACATGCAGGCCACGAACGCCCTGACCGGTTCTGGCGGCTGGCCGATGTCGGTATTTCTCACGCCCGATCTTCTTCCGTTCTACGCCGGCACATACTTCCCGCCTGTCCGCCGTTACAACATGCCGTCATTCGAAGAAGTTTTGTCGAACATTGCAAAAGTGTGGGACGAAGAACGAGGCGAAGCGGAGCGCGTTGGCAGGCAGGTCATCCAACACATTCAAGCGCCCATGGTTCCCAGCCAGGACAAAAACGTCTTTACACAGCAAGCGTTGAACGCAATCACCAAATCCCTGTTGGATTCTTATGATTGGGGTTATGGCGGCTGGGGCGATGCGCCAAAATTTCCGCAGCCGATGACGATTGAATTTTTATTGCGCCGGGCCGCGACCGATTCGCCGCCGCGCGAAGAAATGTTGAAGGCCGCAACTCACGCTCTCAAATCCATGGCGCGCGGCGGGATGTACGATGTGGTCGGCGGCGGATTCGCGCGCTATTCTACCGACAATTCATGGCGCATCCCGCATTTCGAAAAAATGTTGTATGACAACGCCCAGCTCGCGTTCGCCTATTTGCATGCCTGGCAAATCACGCGTGAGCCTTTTTATAAGCGCGTCGTCATCGAGACGCTCGATTTTGTGGCGCGCGAAATGACGCACCCCGACGGCGGCTTTTATTCTTCCCTCGATGCTGACTCGGAAGGCGAAGAAGGCAAATTCTACGTTTGGACGAAGAAAGAGATCAGAGAGCAGCTACCAGAGAATAGTGAGTTTTTTGAAGCAGCTTATGGAATTAAAGAACTGGGAAATTGGGAGGGGAAGACTGTATTACAGCGCGCGCTGGATGACGCGTCACTGGCCGTCCGCTTCCAGCTGGACCCGAAGCGGGTCGCCGATAAATTAGCCGAGTGCCACTCCAGGCTTCTCGCGGCGCGCGCCTCGCGCCTCCGCCCCGCCACGGACGATAAAATCCTGGCCGCGTGGAATGGATTGATGCTTGCGGCTTTCGCGGAGTCCGCGCGAGTTTTGGATGATCGAGACAAAACATCTCAATATCTTGAAGTGGCTACGCGCAACGCAAACTTCCTCCTGAACAACCTGCGCCCCAATGGACATTTGAGCCGCGCCTGGCGAAAGAATATCGCGTCGAATGAAGTATTTTTGGAAGATTATGCTTCGCTCATCATCGGTCTGCTGGAACTTTATCAAACTGATTTCGATAACCGCTGGTTTGGCGCAGCCCGTGACCTCGCTGATGAAATGATCGTACGGTTTTCAGATTCAAATGGCGGTTTCTTCGACACGCCAAACGACGAAACGTCATTGCTCATCCGCCCGAAAGACCTTCAAGACAATGCCGCACCGTCTGGAAATTCTTTGGCATGCGAAGCACTGCTCAAACTTGCCGCGTTTACCGGCAAAGGCGAATATCGCGATCTTGCAGAGAAATCCCTGACGCTTGTCGTTGATTCAGCGATGCGCGATCCGACCGCGTTCGCGCGGTGGCTGTCAGCTGCGGATTATGCCCTCGATAACGGCAGGCAGATTGCAGTCCTGTATGAAGCGAGGGAAAACGCGCGGGATTTGCTCGATGTCATTCGTTCAGAATACAGGCCCGGCGTTGTCGCGGCCGCGTCCGCTTATCCCCCATCCAAAGATTCACCGACGCTGCTTGCAGATCGTCCGCTCAAAGATGGAAAAGTCACAGTTTACGTCTGCGAAAATTTTGTTTGCAAACAGCCGGTCAATACGGTCGAGGAACTCAAACGGCAGCTATAAAAAGTAAAAGGCTCTCCGTGCGGAGAGCCTTTGCATTCTCAGGATTTTGTATTTTCATCCTTTGGGGGTTCCTGCTTCGGCGCTTCATCCTTGCCGCCGAGGCCATCCCGGAAACTCCGTATCCCTTTGCCGAGCTCGCCCCCGATCTGCCCGATGCGGCCAGGCCCAAAGAGCAAGAGTATGATGATCAGTATGATGATTAGTTCAGGTGCGCCAATATCGAACATAAGTAACTCCTCGGCGTTTACTTTACCACAGTCGAGAAAAATTGACCATGTCAGTCGTCATAAATCTCATAGTTCTTTAAGTCATCATGATTCGCGGCCCCAGATGAGGCCCTCGATGAGGCGCGCCAGACGCCGCAGCCACGAGCGGACACGCGCCCAGGTGCGATAGCTTTCAGGATGGACACGCCGTTCGGTCGGCAGGGGCCCGGTCCAATCAGCAGCCAAGGCGCCCCACGTCAACCCCGCGCCGAAACCGACGAAAACAATCTTGTCGCCATTCTTGATCAGGCCCTTCTCGATTGCCTCCACCGTGGCAATCGGTATCGAAGCGGTGGATGTGTTGCCGTAACGATCCACATTGATTACGAAACGGTCGAGGGGCAGTTTCAGGTATTTGGCTGCGGTCTCGATGATCCGATAATTGGCCTGATGAGGGATGATCCATTGCACATCGTCGGTCGTCAATCCCGCCAATTCGAGCGCCTCCTTGGCCGCATGACCCATCACGCGCGTCGCAAAGCGGAACACGGCCCTGCCGTCCATGTGAATGTAATGCTTGCCCTCGTGGACGGTCGCTTCGTTGGCCGGGAGGCGGCTGCCGCCTGCGGGCAGTGAAAGCGAATCGCCGCCGGAACCGTCCGAGTGCATCACAGCGGAAAGGACGCCGCCCGGCTGATCACTGGCCTGCAAGACGAACGCGCCCGCGCCGTCGCCGAACAGGATGCACGTGTTGCGGTCATTCCAGTCCACGAAGCGGGTCAGGGTTTCCGCGCCGATCACCAGTGCGTTTTTGATCGAGCCGCTGCGGATGGACTGCGCCGCCATGTTCATTGCAAAGATAAACCCGGTGCAGGCCGCCGACAAATCGAAAGCGCCCGCTCTGCTCGCGCCAAGTTGGTCCTGAATCAAACATGCCGTAGCCGGGAAAATATGTTCCGGGCTGGATGTGGAGCAGATGATCAAATCAATATCGGTCGGCTTGAGATTAGCAACCTGCAGGGCTTTGACCGCGGCGGCAACCGCCAGTGTGGATGGGAACTCGTTTTCGCACGCAACGTGCCGCTCGCGGATGCCGGTGTGATCCCGAATCCACTCATCATTCGTGTCAATCATCCTGGACAAGTCGTCATTGGTCAGAACTTTTTCAGGGACAGCCATCCCCCATCCCGTGATGTGCGCGTAGGGCATAAGAGCTTCCTTTTCTATGGCTCGAACCGGCTCAGGATCAACACCGCATTATGTCCGCCAAAGCCGAATGAATTGGACATGATATGTTTTGGCGCCGCCTTGCGCGGCTGGTTGGGAACGTAATCCAGATCGCATTCCGGGTCGGGGGTTTCGTAATTGATCGTGGCCGGCAAAATATGTTCGTTCAGTATCTTCGTGCAGAAAACGGCTTCGAGCGAACCGGAGGCTCCCATCAAATGGCCGGTCATGGATTTGGTGGATGAGACCGGAACCTTGTAAGCCTGCTCGCCAAAAACCGTCTTGATCGCGGCTGTTTCGCTTTTGTCGTTCAACTGCGTGGACGTGCCGTGTGCGTTGATGTAATCAATGTCGGCGGCTTTCAATCCCGCGTCATCCAGCGCGCGCTGCATCGAAAGCGCCGCGCCGGCGCCGTTCTCCGCCGGCGCGGAAATGTGATAAGCATCGTCTGATGTGCCATACCCTGTGAACTCGCACAGGATTTTCGCGCCCCGCTTCTGCGCGAACTCCAGCGATTCGAGCACCAGCATGCCTGCGCCTTCGCCCATCATAAACCCATCGCGATTTTTGTCGAAGGGGCGCGAGGCCTTCTCCGGCGCGTCGTTGCGCGTGGACATGGCGGTCATGACATTCAAACCCGCTATCGTCAAAGGGATGACAGCCGCCTCAGACGAACCGGCCAGCATCACATCGGCCGCGCCGCGCCGAATCATCGCCGCGGCTTCGCCGATCGCATTCGTCCCGGTGGCGCACGCAGTTGCCAATGCCATGTTCGGGCCGCGCCCCCCGGTGCGGATTGCCAGAATCCCTGCAGCGCTGTCGGAGATCATCATGGGGATCAAAAACGGACTGACGCGTTCCGGGCCGCGTTCCCGCAATGTTTCGTAGTTGTCTATGATCGTGGCAATGCCGCCGATGCCGGTGCCGATCACTGCTCCAACGCGGTCACGATTCGATTCGTCAATCTTCAAACCAGATTGGGCCAGCGCTTCTTCAGCGGATGCGATTGCAAACTGGGTAAAGCGATCCATCTTACGCGCCTCGCGCGTGCCGAACAGGGCAACCGGGTCGAAGCCCTTGACCTCGGCGGCAAACTTTGTTTTATACTGACTTGCATCGAAACGCGTAATCGGCCCCGCGCCCGACTTGCCGGCCAGCAATGCGTCCCAGGTTTCTTTTACATTCAAACCCAGCGGGCTGACGCATCCCAAACCGGTTACGACGACTCGAGTCCTCATGCCGTTCTCCTCCTGCATTGATTCATAAATTTGATTCCGCAATTTATAAAGGCCTGTTCATTTGCGCCGACGACCTTACCATGCCGGCGAAAAAACGGGACAAGATTTCGCCGCCTTGTCCCGCGCAATTCTGGCAGTTATAACACGACCCAACGAAATCCGATGCGCCCGCTCGATTAGAGGGATTTAATGATGTTCCACGCCTGCTGAACGTGCATGCGGTCGTGTTCGGCCATGAAGCCGATGACTTCCATGAAACTGGTCGGGCCAAAGATGGCGTGACGGGCTTTGCGCGTCCAGATATTGCGATCCAAACTTTTAAGTCCGTTCAACATTTCGAGGCGCGCTGTCGTAAATTCGTTCAGCGCAGCTGTGCCATCCTCGTTCAAATACTTGCGTTCTTTCGCCCACACCGCGCCATCGGGACGCGGGACAAAAGGATTAGCCTCGCTTGATAACGCATCCAATTGCAGACGATGAATTTCGCGTTCCGTGTCGCGCAGATGGCACAACACTTCGATCAATGCCCAATCATTTGGAGCCGGCTCATGAGATAAATCCACGCGGTCCAATCCAGAGATCAAACTTTGCAGGATGCCCAGCGTGGAAGCCATCACGGCAAGGATCGAATCGATTGATTTATAAGACGGCTCGAGCGTTGCGAGGTCGGCGGATTCGAGCCACGAACGAAGATCAACCAGATTGCCGCGGCGATCCGCTTCCGGCCCGGGACTTGAAGCGGGCGCGTCCTCGATGTGATACGTCGCCAGCCCAAGCTTTTGCGCGGGCAGCAAATCGCGTTCGACATCATTGCCCACCATCAACACCGGGCCATCCGGCCAACCAAGCCGACCCAAAACTTCCGCGAAATAAGCCGGATGCGATTTTGAAAAATGGAATGTCTCGAACGATGAGATCAATGCGAATTGTTCAGGATCGAGCCCGGCCCAGCGCACGCGATGAACCGTTGCCTTGCGCGGAAACAGCGGATCGGTGGCAATGGCGACGCGGTAATCTTTTGCCAATGCCCATTCGACCAATTCACGCGCGCCTTCGCGCTTTTTCGTCACATGACTGAGCGCCGGAAAAACATTATCGTAAAAATCATCAATGGCTTCGCCAAGTTCTTCCTTCGGCACGCCGATCTTCGGATAGAACCCGGCTTCGAATATATCCTGCAGCGTGCGCGATGGATCTTCGCTGGCAAGCATCAACTGCGTGCCAGACATCAACGCCGGAAGCATGGCTTGCGGAGAAACACGGCTGGATAAATGCTTTGACAATGCCTGAAAATAAGCAGGGACGAAAGCGTCCATGTTCGTGTCGAGCAGCGTATCGTCGAGGTCCAGGAGAAGCGTGAGTGTCATATTCGGTTTTATTTTGCGCCCAAAGTTAACAGGCGCAATCTCGGATTATTCTTTGACTTCGAATTCTGGCGGAAGCGGATGGCATTCCCCGCAGCCAATGTGCGGCTCGGCAACCGCGCGATTGACTTTCTCGCAAAACGCCGTGACTCGAACGCGGCGTTGGAGGAGCGATGTAATTGGGCGCGCGACTGTGCCTTTCAATTGCAGAAATTCGCACGCATTTGCCTGCAAGATCGAAGGCACGGGGCACGTTTGGCACAAGTCTGCGGACCAACGCTGGCCGGATGCCTGAAGCAAACGGCATTCCTCCGCGCTGCGCCCGCGGAAATAATTTCCGTAGAAATATTTACATTCTTTTCCAGCAGGGGTTTTCATAGGCTGTTATTTTAAAGAAAGAGCGAGCGCCCATTTAATTACAGGCCGCCCGCCCAAACATTTCCTTTGATGTTTTGCGACCCGCACACATTAGACACGCGTCACATATTCGCCGGTGCGCGTGTCGACGCGGATGATGTCGCCGACTTTGACGAATTGCGGGCACTGGACTTCGAGGCCGGTTTCAGTTTTGACTTTCTTCGTCACGCCGGTCGCGGTATCGCCGCGCACGGCCACTTCCGCCTCCATGACTTCGAGATCCACCGAAGTCGGAAGTTCGACATCCAGCGGTTCGCCGTTATAGAAAGTCAGCTTTACTTCCATGCTCGCCTTGAGATACCCGGCGCTGTCGCCCAGCATGTCGGCTTTGATGGCATGCTGGTCAAAGGTGTCGTTATCCATGAAATAATAGAACTCGCCATCCGCGTAGAGATACTGAACGTTATGGAAATCAAGCCGCGCATCCTGCACGCGGTCGCCGGACTGGAAAGTCTTTTCGATGTTCGCGCCGGTCAGCATGTTGCGGGCCTTGATGCGAATGGACGCATTGCCGCGCCCGGATTTGTTGTGGCTGTACTCCAAAACTTTGAAAAGCGTTCCGTCCAATTCAAAGGTCACGCCTTTGCGGAGATCGTTCACATCAATCATACAAAATCACCTCAGTCAAAAATCCAATTGTGGAGCGCAAGGCGGGATAATATCCCGCTCTACAAAAATTGCAAGCGGCGGCGATTATACTACATCTTCTGAAAGCGCCTAAAGTTAGAAGTGCCGGGTGTCTAAAGTTGGCCTGCTTAGCACTTGGAACTTGGCACTTTAGCCACTTTCTTTTAATGTCCCGCCTCGGCCTCCGGGTCTTCGCGCAAAAGGCTGACGGCATGTTCCAACGCGGGAATGACAACCTGCAGATTCTCAACAGCCGCCTTTGGGCTGCCAGGCAAATTGATGATCAAAACCTTTCCGCGGATGCCAGCGACCGCGCGCGAGAGCATGGCGTGTGGCGATTTGGCCGCGCTGGCAATCCGCATGGCTTCCGCCAGGCCGGGCGCTTCGCGTTCGATGACAGAACGAGTCGCTTCGGGTGTGACATCGCGCGGCGCAAAGCCCGTCCCACCCGTTGTGAGAATAACATCCACGTCATCGCGGTCTGACCAATCGGCAAGCGTTTTGCGCAGGGTTGATAAGTCGTCCGGCAAAATGGATTGGCGCAGAACATCCCAGCCCTGCTGCTTGATCAATGCCGCCAGCGCGGGGCCAGATTGATCTTCGCGCTCGCCGCGCGAGGAGCGATCTGAAACCGTCAATACTGCGAAACGTAAAACTGTCAATCGAAATCCTTCCCGTACGTATAAACGTGATCCATGCGCTTCCAGCCGCGTTTTTCGTAATATTCAACTGCTTCGTCATTATCAACCATTACGTGCAGATAACAGCGGATGCAGCCTTTGGCGCGCAATCGGGTTTCGACTTCGCCCATTAAACGGGAGCCGACTCCTTGTCCGCGAAAGGGAGCGGCCACTGCCAGGTGATAGATCAATCCGCGCCGGCCATCGAATCCGCCAATGATCGTGCCGATGATTTCGCCATCCGCCTCGGCCACCAGAAAAAGGTCGGGGTCGCGTCGAAGCTTTTTCTCGATCTGCTCCGGCGCATCAGAACGACCGACTTTAACGCCTTTCTCGATGCCCTGCCAAAGCTGGATTGCTTTCGAATAATCGGCGGGATAAAGAAATTCGCGAATTCGAATCAAGGCGGCGAGAGGGGTTTGCGCGGCTGTTTCAAAAGCCTGATCAGATCATCGGGCATGAAAGGCTTGAGCAGGAACGCGTCCGCGCCGTGCCGCATGCATTCATCGCGAACGTTCATCCCGGAGATCATGATCACGCGCGTGTCGTGAATCTCATCCGATTGGCGAATCGAATCCATGATCTGAAGCCCATCCTGATTCGACAGGTGCACATCCAAAAGCAAAACATCGGGGCCATCGCGCCTGACCGCCGCGGGGACATCGTCGTCCGCATCCAGTGAGACCACTTCGAAGCCATCCATCTTGAGCAGGGTTGTGAGCAGATTGACCATGGTGAGATCATCTTCCGCCAGCATGACTTTTGCCATTTGCTCTGCCCTTCTTCGATGATTTGACTTTCTTGCTTACAGCGGCCTTTTCATCTCCATGGGGCGGCGGCGCTTCGAGCGCGGCATTCAACACATCATCCACCGTTTCGACAAAAACGAACTGCATGGATTTCTTGATCTCCTCCGGCACATCGTCCAGGTCATATTTGTTGCGCTTCGGCAAAATCACCGTCTCAAGTCCGTTGCGATGCGCGGCCAATACCTTTTCCTTGAGTCCGCCGATCGGCAGAACCTGGCCGCGCAGCGTGATCTCGCCGGTCATTCCCAAATGCGGCCTGACCTTGCGCCCCAAGATCAAAGATACCAGCGCGGTGGCCATCGTCACGCCTGCGGACGGTCCATCTTTGGGCGAAGCGCCCGCGGGAATATGCAGGTGAATATCGTTCTTATCGAAGAACTCGGCAGGGATGCCAAATTGTTCGGCGCGCGAGCGGACATACGAAAGCGCGGCGCGCGCCGACTCCTGCATCACGTTCCCGACCGAACCTGTCACCTGGAAGCCGCGTCCGCCGGGCATGCGCGTCGCTTCGACGAAAAGAACGTCGCCGCCAAACGGCGTGTATGCCAATCCCGGCACAATTCCCGGAAGCGAAGTGCGTTCATTTAATTCTTCCGGCCCAAGGAAGATCGGATGCTCGAGAAATTCTTCGACCAACTCCGGTGTGATATCGAACTTTTTGCCTTTGCCTTCCGCGATCCGCGTCCCGACCTTGCGGCAGACTGCGCCGATCTTTCGCTCGAGACTGCGGACGCCTGCTTCACGCGTGTATTCGCGGATGATCTTCTGCAGGGACTCATCGCTGAAACTGACTTCGTCCGTGTGTAAACCATTCTCACGGATTTGCCGGGGGATGAGATAGCCCTTGGCAATCGCAATCTTTTCGCTGTCCGTGTAACCGGAAAGATAGATCACTTCCATGCGGTCATACAGCGGGCCGGGAATCGTTTCGGCGGTATTGGCTGTTGTAATGAAGAAGACCTGCGAAAGATCGTAAGCGACTTCCAGATAATTGTCACGGAATTCGCTGTTCTGTTCCGGATCGAGAACTTCCAGCAAAGCCGAAGCCGGATCGCCGTGATAATCGAAGGTGAGCTTGTCCACTTCATCCAGCATGAAAACAGGATTCTTGGATTCGATGCGCCTCAAGGATTGCAAAATACGCCCCGGCAACGCGCCGATGTACGTGCGCCGATGCCCGCGGATTTCAGCTTCATCGCGCACGCCGCCCAGCGAGGCGCGGATGAACTTGCGTCCCATGGCGCGCGCAATGGATTGACCGAGCGATGTTTTTCCCACACCGGGCGGACCAATGAAGCATAAGATAACGCCTTCGCGCTCGCGCCGGATCAGATCTTTGGGCGCTTCTTTTGCCTCATCCTTACGATCCAGCCGCAATTTGCGAACGGCCAGAAATTCGAGGATGCGATCCTTGACATCTTCCAGGCCGTAATGATCGGCGTTCAAAATTTCGCGCGCATGAGAAATATCGAGATTATCTTCGGTGGACTTCGACCACGGCACCGAAACGAGCCAATCGAGATATGTTCTGATCACGCCATATTCCGCGGCCGTGCTCGACAGGCGCGACAACCGATCCAATTCGCGGCGCGCCTGCTTATCGGCCTCTTCCGGCATTTTCGCTTCGTCAATCTTCCTGCGGAAATCTTCGACCTCGGCAGCCTGTTCATCCTTCTCGCCAAGTTCCTTTTGGATGGCCTTCATCTGCTCGCGCAGGAAATATTCGCGCTGGACCTTTTCGATCTCGCCGCGCGCTTCGTTCTGGATCTTTTGCCCAAGCGACAAAACCTCCGCTTCGCGCACGAGCAGGCCGATCAGCTTGCGTAATTTCTCGCCGGCGGAATCGATCTCCAGAAGTTCCTGCGAGTCTTTCAAGTCCATACGCTGGAAATTGGCAATCGTATAAACGGTTTGAAGCGGATCTTCGAGCGACGTGATCGAATTGACCAGCTCCTCCGGGAACGAAGGAATCATTTGTGTGATCTGCTGGAATTGATCGCGGGCGTTGCGCGCCAGCGCGTCGATCTCCAAACCTTCTTCCATCTTTTCCGGCGCGAGTTCGATCTTCGCTTTTAGATACGGTTCTTCTTCGACAAACTCGCCAAGCCGAAAACGATCCATGCCTTGGACCAATAAACGAATCGTTCCATCCGGCGCGCGCAGCAAACGATGCACCGTTGCGATCACGCCGACTTTATACAAATCCTCCGGCCCCGGCGATTCCAAATCGGGATTCGTCGCGGCCACGAGTCCGACCAGTTTATCGGCAGCCACCACATCGTCCACGAGCCGGACCGAACGCGGCTGGCCCACCGTCAGCGGCACAGCCGTCTGCGGATAAACCACAACCCCGCGCAGCGGCAGGATCGGCAGGACATCCGGATACTTTGGCGCTTCATCTTTCGACTCGGCCCGCTCGACCGGCTCGTCCTTTTTGTTGAATCGCGAAAAGACCGACGGCACGAGCATCTTCAGCTCGTCATCAGATGCGCCAATCCATTCGAAAAGCTCGGCCATGCTGGTTTGCCAACGCGTTGCAGGCATTATTCCGTCTTCGCTTCCGTTGTTTTTAGTTTCGGCATGATCACAGTCAGGAAGCCGTCGTGATATTCCGCGGTGGACGCATCCAGGTCAACCGGACCGGGGATGCCAACCGCCGTCGAGAATTTTCCAAAACGAATTTCCATTTGATGATAAGCGCGTCGTTCCGCGACATCGGGACGGACTCCGTTTACAAGCAGGAACCCGCCCTCGAACGCGACCTCGAAATCGGCTTCGCGCATCCCGGCTGCTTCCACGCGGACAACGTATTCGTTCCCGGTCTCGTACATGTCCGTTGGCGGACTCCACACGCCTGCGCTCACCTGCCAACTGACCGCGTGAAGGATTTCGCGTCGCCGTTCGGTCAGCGTCACCGTTTCGGATCTTCTTATCACGGTTGTCATAGCTTGCTCCTTATTCGTAACGAAAGAACTGCGATGATCGGAATCATCGCAGTGTGTTCACTTCAATGCTTTCTTTGCGGCTTCCAAAACTTCCGCGTAATTCGGCTCATCGCCGAGGGCCGGCATGTAAGCCGCGTAGGTCACCTTGTTATTTTTATCAACGACGAATACCGCGCGGCGCAGGATGCGCCGCTCCTTAATCAACACGCCGTATTTCTCGCCAAAGTCCGCGCTCATGTGATCCGAGAGCGTCATCACCTGATCCACGCCTGCCGCGCCGCACCAGCGTTTCTGAGCAAAAGGCAGATCGGTGCTGATAACTTCGATGGCAATATCCCTGCTCAACGAGGCGGCTTCCTGATTGAACCGGCGTGTTTCGCGGTCGCAAACTTCGGTGTCCAGCGATGGAACCGCTGCAAGGATGCGGACCTTCCCTTCGGTATCCGCCAGCCCGCGCTTGAGCGACCAATCCAAAGCATGAACCGCAAAATCAGGCGCGGTCTGTCCGACCTTGATATCGCTGCCGATCACAGTGGCCTCCCGGCCGCCAACTTTGATCAAGCCAACTCTTTCCGTAGTCATAATTCTCTCCTATTTTGAACCAGTAATTGTTTCTTGCCTCAGCGCCCCTGCCGAGATTCGAACTCGGAACCTCCTGCTTAGAAGGCAGTTGCTCTGTCCGTTGAGCTACAGGGGCATCGGGTCAGGCCTCGGATGCCGCGACCGCATCCACACGCTCTTCCGGTTTCGAGGCCGTGACCGGCCTCAAGCCTCGATACACGCGCGGGCCGGTGAGGGTTCTCAAAATGGTCTCCGCCGGGCGGTTGAGCTTCTTCGATAAATCCGCGGCGCTCATCGGCTGGTTTCCACTCACAAGAAAATTGCGGAAGACCGCCTCGACCACCGTCGTATGTTCGGTTACAAAATCAGGCTGCAGCGCGCAATGACTCATCAAGGCATGTTGGATGCCGTCCACCGGCTTGACTTCGGCGGTCAGCGGATCAACCCAGTCAATCGTTGCGCCTTCCTGTAGATCTGCAAGCGCCTGCTGGTGTTCCGCGCACAACAAAGAGCGAAGATAAACATGCCAATCGCGGTCGTTCTTTTCCCACCACGCAAAGTCAATGTGGAATGGCGTCTGGATGCCCGGTTTAAGCAGGCTCATTTTCACTCTCCAGACGGAAATGCAGATCGCCAACATGGACAAAGCGCGACTGGCTGGCCAGCAGGGCGAACAGCGGCGCAGGCGGAACGCGGCGCACCAGATTCATGGCCGCATAGAGTTCCTGCGCGTGGACATGGCCCTGCGGAGTTAACTTCGTTAATTCGCGCATCATCGAGACGACCAATTCCTCGAAAGGCCGCTTCTTTTCCCAAAGCGGGTCGAGCACTTTAAAATCAGAAACATAAATCGCCATGCGGTCATTGAATTCTGCGGTAATGGGCTGTTTGAGCATCGCAAAGACCAGCCCGCCATCCGCGCCGACGATCAGGGTGCGAATCCAATCCTTTGCGGATTTTTGAGTCTTGGCTTCGATGATGACTTCGCCGGGCTTTTGTCCGCGCCGGACAGCAATCAGACTTCCCGGCATCAATTGATGAGACTTATACCATTCGCGCAGGCCAAAAACGTAATGCTGCTCGCGCACCACCCAGCCCGGAATCTTCAACCCGGATTTGGCGTCCACCAGCGTGAAGCGGACACGCGGCGATTCATACGCGGTCGGGAACAAAGTCCGCGTACGGGCTGAGAGCGGAAGAGTCCCGGCGCGCAAATGCGGGTAAATCAAACTGATCGTAACTTCCCTGACATCTTTATGCTCGACATTATCGCTTTCGCTCAACTCATCGTCCAGTTGAAATTCGAGTTTCCTCATCGAATCGAGCAATGCAGATGGGTCGTAATCAACCTTCGAATAGCGAAGGAAAGTTGGAACTTCGCGCACACCATCCGGCTCAAGCCGGCGCAGACACCAAAGCACCTGCCCGGCAGGGCCGACTTCATCGAAGCGGTTGTCACTCTGCAGGGCATAATTCATGGAAAACTCGGCCAGCTTCGGATTGACACCAGAAGGCAGTTCGACATCCTTCAACAAAACCGAGACGGGCTGCGGCTCGCCCTGCGCCATATCCAGGACGGCTTCCGCCAGATTCAGGTTGCCCTCGTTGACATCCACCAGCAAACCGCGCGGGAACCATTTCCCCGCGATCTTGACGAGGCCCTCGTCATGCTCAAAGGCCGCTTCGAGTTTCTTTTCGATGTCCGTTCCGAATTCATGCAAAATAACTTCGGGCTCCAAACTCTCATCTTCGGCGGCCGCCGCATTTTCATCGTTCAAGGCGTGCTGCGCCAAACCAGACGCAAACATCCGCTGCGCGCCATCTTTCATCGAAACGGTAATAACATCGAACGATTCGATATCCGGATTCACTCCCTGACGAACAGCGGTCACCTTTCCGGGCCGCCAATCCAACGCAGGAAACACCAACTCATCGCCTGCGACATATTTCTCCTTTGGAAAATAGGTCTTGCCGCCCGCCTGGCGCAGTTTTGCCTGGGCATCGCGCTCGGACTTGACTCGTGTCGCGACGAACACCGCCGCCAGATCATGCGCGGTCAACGGCGTTTCGAGTTCGAACAAATGGGTGTGCAGGGATTCGACGTCTTGCTTCGTGACCTGGAGATTCTTCCAGTAATCTGCTGGTAAGGAAAAATTACTTGCCATAGAGTCCTTGTTGCTGTGGAGTGCACCAATGTGCTTTGCAATTATACACTACCTTATAACTTTATCTTCAATTTTAGATGTTCCTTCATATACAACAGTGCTTCAGCATTCCCAATCGCATCATCAAGCGGGTTATGTGTGTGACGAGTCTTCCGCAAACCCTTGAAATTTTTCGATGTGTCAGCGGCCAGGCCTTTATATAGCGAGCCAAGATTCATCGAACTGTGTCCAAAGGGATTCCCGCCAACAAAGTGATGGAAATACCAGTTGATAAAACTCCAGTCAAAGCCATTGTTATCAGAAACAAAGACTGGTTTTTCTTTTGTGATTGAATGCAACCAATCTCTAAATCCAAACATCACGGCTGATGGATCATCAAACTTCAATGTTTCGTCGCGCGTATAGCCGGAAATTTTCAGCGCATCCGGAATCCACCGATCAGAAACTGGCTTCAATTTTCGGAAGCATGTTTTGTCGAGTTGAGCATCCACAGCGACCGCGCCAAAACAAATCATCGAGTAATCGCCGGGAATCGGACCATCCGATTCGATATCAACCATGATGTATGTCATAGTATCTTGTGCAAATCATTCCTTGACGCGCGTTTTTTCCGGTATTATACTACATTCCTACGAATTATCAGATTAATCAGACAGTATGCTTCGCGAACGTCTTTCCTTCGACATCTCAGAATTCCTTCACTACCTCGCTTCACATCAGGAAGCCAACGGTGGGCTTCCGCCTTTATCGGATTTAGCGGCTGAACTCGGCATCAGCGTTGCCGCGTTGCGGGAGCAGCTCGAAGTTGCGCGCGCGCTCGGTTTGGTGGAAGTCCGGCCGCGCACCGGAACGAGGCGCCTTTCCTACACGTTCATGCCGGCCGTCCGGCAGAGTCTTCGTTATGCATTGGCGCTCAACGATGGCTACTTCCAAAAGTTTTCAGAATTACGCAATCACCTTGAAGCCGCATATTGGAACGAAGCAGCCGGGAAATTAACAGCAGAAGACAAAGGCGAACTCAAAACGCTGATCGCGCGCGCAACAGAAAAATTGCGCAACAATCCGGTGCAGGTTCCCCACGAAGAGCATCGCAAATTGCATTTATTGATCTATAGCCGGCTCAACAATCCATTCGTGGCCGGCATCCTTGAAGCTTACTGGGATGCATACGAAGCGGTTGGGCTAAACATGTACGCAGGCAGCATTGATTATCTGCACGAGGTATGGGGATACCACGCGCGGATGGTCGAAAGCATCTGCAATGGAAATTACGAGGCGGGACGCCAGGCGCTCATCGAGCACATTGATCTGCTTGCCCAGCGTCCGTCTTGAATCCAAAGGAGAATCATGGCTAGCAAAGTGGTAAACGATTTTTCGATCATCGTTGGCACCGTGAACGGCTCCGGCAGTTCCACCGCCAACAACACCATCCTGCGCGCGCTTTTCAAGATGGGCATCCCTGTTTCGGGAAAGAATCTTTTCCCATCGAACATCCAGGGCCTACCGACGTGGTACACGATCCGTATCAGCAAGGACGGATTCACGGCCCGGCGCGACGAGCAGGAAATCGTGGTGGCGATGAATCCCGCATCGTTCGCGCGGGATCTGGCCTCGGTCGTGCCCGGCGGGGCTTTTTTCTACGCTGACGATATCAAGCAGCCCATCACGCGCGCAGACATTGCCGCCTACCCAATGCCCGTCAAACAGATCGTAAAAAGCGATCCCAATGTTCCATCGGATTACCGCGACCTGGTTGGCAACATGGTTTACGTCGGTGTGCTTGCGACCATGCTCGGCATCAGCCTCGACGCAATCCAAGCCGCATTGAACTTCCATTTCAAAGGCAAACAAAAACCGATTGACATGAACTTCAACACGGTGAAGGCCGCGGCGGAATGGGCAAAGGCCAATCTCGAAAAGAAAGATCCGTTCCACGTCGAAGCAATGAACAAGACCGAAGGCATGATCATGGCCGACGGCAACACCGCTGCCGCCATCGGTTCGATCTTCGGAGGCATTCAATTCGCGGCGTGGTATCCGATCACACCCGCATCTTCATTGGCCGAATCTTTGAATGAATACCTGCCTGAACTCCGCAAGCGCGAAGACGGCAAACATACGTATGCCGTCGTTCAAGCGGAAGACGAGCTGGCCGCCATTGGCATGGCCATCGGCGCGGGCTGGAGCGGACTCCGCTCCATGACGTCCACTTCGGGTCCGGGCCTGAGCCTGATGACCGAATTCGCAGGGCTGGCCTATTACACGGAAGTCCCGATCGTGGTCTGGGATGTGCAGCGCATCGGCCCGTCCACCGGTTTGCCGACGCGCACATCCCAGGGCGATTTGACCTTTGTCAACTTCATGGGTCATGGCGACACGCAGCAAATCATTCTCCTGCCCGGCAACGTAAACGAATGCTTCGAGTTTGGCTGGCGCGCCTTCGATGTGGCCGAACACATGCAAACGCCGGTGTTCGTTTTGAGCGACCTCGACATGGGTATGAACCAATGGATGAGCAGGCCATTCGAATATCCCAAAACGCCGATGGATCGCGGCAAGGTTATATGGGAGCAAGACCTGGAAGAACTTAAAGGCAACTGGGGCCGTTATCTCGATAAAGACGGCGATGGAGTTCCCTACCGGACCGTGCCGGGCAACAAGAGTCCGTTGAGCGCCTATTTCACGCGCGGAACCGGGCACGACGAATACGCAAAATACAGCGAAGAAGCGCCCGTCTGGCATCGCAACATGGAACGGCTCAAGAAAAAATATAACACGGCAAGGGCCTACGTCCCAAAGCCGGTGCTACATCCGATGAAAGGCGCGACCGTTGGCATCATCGGATTCGGTTCGACGGAAGCCGCGATTCTCGAAGCGCAGCATCAATTGGCGGCGGAACATAATATCAAAGCCGACTTCCTGCGCGTGCGCGCGGTACCTTTCACGAAAGAAATCGAGGCGTTCATCAAGCAATACGACGAAGTCTTCGTCGTCGAAATGGACCGGGACGGACAATTGAATCAACTGCTTACGATTGAATATCCTGAACACGCCATGCGATTCAAATCGGTTGCGTTCGGCGACGGCATGCCTGCATCGGCCAGGTGGGTACGCGAAGGGATTTTGGCGAAGTTCGAAACGGTCAAACCATCAGCGGCGAAGAAAGCCGCGAAAACGGCAGCCGCTGCCAGACCTGCGCTGAACAAAGCCGAAGCGTCCAGGAAAGAAGCGAAGCTGAAGAAAACCGCGACGAAAACAAAGCCCGCGGGCAAAACGTCCAAAGGCAAGAAGCAAGAAGCAAATAGGAGTAGATGAAAATGGCTACGACACTCCCCATGGCTGGAACAACTGCCCAGGTGAACCTGGCAGGTCTCGCCAAAAATGATTATCGAGGCGCGCCGACAACGCTGTGCCAGGGCTGCGGGCACAACTCGATTGCGAATCAAATCATCAGCGCGTTGTTCGAAATGAATGTGGTGCCGGAAAACGTCGTGAAATTCAGCGGCATCGGCTGTTCGAGCAAATCGCCAACCTATTTTCTGAATCGCTCATTCGGGTTCAACGGCCTGCACGGACGCATGCCGTCCGTCGCGACGGGCGCATTGTTCGGCGATCAATTTCTCAAAGGCATCGGCGTTTCGGGCGACGGCGACTCGGCCAGCATCGGCATGGGACAGTTCAAACATATCGTCCGCCGCAATGTCAACATGGTCTACATTATCGAGAACAACGGCGTGTATGGCTTGACCAAGGGCCAGTTCTCCGCAACTGCCGAAGTGGGTTTGAAGTTGAAGAAGCAGGGAACCAACGAATACATGCCGGTTGACATCTGTATGGAGGCGCTTGCTTCCAACGCAACGTTTGTAGCGCGTTCGTTCGCAGGCAATCCAAAACAGGTCAAGGAATTGCTGAAGGCCGCGCTCTCGCATAACGGCCTCGCCGTGCTCGACATCGTCAGCCCGTGTGTGACCTTCAACAATCAAGATACCGCTTTCCATTCTTACACCTGGGGCAAGGATCACGAGGAGCCACTTCACAATATCACTTATGTCGCCCCGCGCAATGAAATCATTCTCGAAGAAGAGATGAAGGAAGGCGAAGTCCGTGAAGTGACCATGCACGACGGTTCGGTGGTCATCCTGAAGAATCTGGACAAGGACTATAATCCGACCAGCCGCTTCGAGGCTTTGCGCGTGATGGAAGAAGCCGAGCGCAATGGTTGGCTCGTGACCGGATTGCTTTACGTGGACACGAGCAAACCGTCGCTGACCGAAATGTATAACCTGGTGGATGCTCCGCTCAACCGTCTCGGCGACGCGGACCTTCGGCCGGCTCCCGATATGATGGACAAAGTCAACGCTTTGATGTTCTAACCGTCAAAAAAAAACAGGGCGCACAGTTGAAGGCGCCCTGTTTTTTAAGCTATGGCGTCGGCGATGGAGTGATTGTTGACGTGGGCGTAAACGTCGGCGTAGGCGTCGGCGGCGGATTGAAAATTTGCAGATTGGACAAATCATAGTTCGGGTCAATCTGCAGATCCTGCTGATAGATCCAGCATGGATCGTGATAGATCGGGTCACTGACGATCCACCAGCCCGGAATGCTTCCCTTGCCAAGCAAAGTTACCCGCGTACCGGTCCGGATAGCACTCGATACAACATAGACAGGTCCAGGGCCCAGCCAGCATAAAGTATCGTGGATCACCAGCGGATTTTGCGCGGTGGCAGCCGGACTTGGTATTGTCGTATCTGTCGGAGAAGGCGCGGGCGTAAATGTCTCCGTCGGAGTAATGGCGGCTTGAGAAGCCGCGGCCTGGGCAGTCAGCGCGGTGAATGTTTCGATCACCATCGTTGCAGCGGTCACCGGGCCGCTGGGTGGCGCTCCAATATTGCAAGCCAGGATTGTTGCCAGGAAGAAACCGCAGGCAGGCAAATACAACTTTCGAGTTTTCATATTGTCTCCAATCCAAATCAGCAAACGAGATTGGCCGGAAATATTATACCAATGGCCGTACGCCCGGGTGTGGCATCTTGTTTTATACTTGCGCTGTGATCCAGATAACGCCTTCACTTCATATTGACGAACGTGAGCTGACCTTCGACTTCGTCCGCGCCAGCGGGCCGGGCGGGCAAAATGTCAACAAAGTCGCGACAGCCGTCCAACTGCGATTCGATATCGCGCGATCGGAATCACTGCCGGCAGAGATCAAGGCGCGGTTATCCAAGATCGCAGGCCAGCGCGCGACAACAGGCGGAATCCTGCTCATCGAAGCGAAACGCTTTCGAACGCAGGAACAAAACCGCGAGGATGCGATGCGGCGATTCAGCGAGCTGGTGCGGAAAGCGTCAACGAAGCCAAAGCCTCGACGAAAAACGAGGCCGACCGCGGCGTCCAGAGAGAAGCGGCTTCAAATCAAAAAGCGCAGAGGAGAAATCAAGCGGTCGCGTTACAAAACGCGCGAAGGTGTCTGATTGCGAATTCGATCAACGCGTCAGATATAATCGGGCGGATGACAAACGGACAATTTCTTCGCGGACTTTTTTCTGGATTGGCGGCGGCTTCCATTTGGGGCGGAATGTACGTTGTGAGCAAAGTGGTGCTCGACGTGATTCCTCCATTCACGCTGTTGACCCTGCGTTTATTGCTCGGCATTCTTGCGCTTGGAATCGTGATCGCGTTTCGCCCCCAACCCATTTTGACAAGACAACAAATCTGGAATATTTTTGGGGTCGGTGTGGTGGGATACGGAATCTCGCTCGCGTTTCAATTCGTCGGCACGAAACTTTCGACCGCATCCAACGGCTCGCTCGTGACTTCAGCCACGCCAGCCTTCGTTTTACTTTTCGCTCCCTTTCTGCTGAACGAAAAGCCAACGGCGCGGCGCGTGATTGCATTGATCATTTCCACATTGGGCGTGGCTGCAGTGATTGACCCGCGCACAGCCGAATTATCGCCGGCTTTATTTTGGGGAAACATGTCGCTGTTGGCCGCCGCGCTGACCTGGGCATTGTATTCGGTGCTGGTCCGCAAAGTCACGCAGACGGCGGATGTCTTCACGCCAACCGCGATCATGCTGGCAGGCGGACTGCCATCGAGCATTTTGTTCAGCGCGTGGGAAATCAAAACACAGGGAATCGGTTCGATCACCCCCGGCATCATCGGCGGGATTTTGTTCCTGGGAATCATCTCCACCGCCATTGCGATGTTCCTTTGGAATTACGCGTTTGCGGAATTGCCTGCGGCGGTCGCCTCGCTGACGTTTTTCGCGCAGCCTGTCGTCGGGATTTTGTTGGGGGCTATTTTTCTCGGAGAAAAAATCACACCGCTGTTTTTATTCGGCGGCGTGCTGATTGGAATTGGATTGGTGATTGCGAGCCGCGAAAGCTAGATTCAAATGTCATTGCGAGGAGGCGCCGCAACGAAGCAATCTCCCGTGAAACCAGGAGACTGCTTTGAGAAGAACACTCTCGCAGCGACATATATGTAATCAAAGCTGCCCGCTCTCGCCCAAAAATTCCAATTGCTTTTGATATTCGGGATCATCATAACGCGCCAATGAAAACGCGGCCGCGTATGATGGCAATGTCGTCCCTGCGATGTGAGCCGCGAGCAAATCCCCTGCCCCGCACGCGGACATGATCCCGTAACCGGACGCCGCGCCGATCACGTACGCACCTTCGACCGGCAGCGGCCCAACCAACAGACGATTCTCGCGCGTCCGGGTGTAATAGCCGCCGTCGAGTTGCGGCTTCGGCATCTTGTTGAAATACTGTTTTAGCGCGGGCAGCATCGCTGACATGCCGCGCATGGCAATCTCTGGATATTGATCGTCGAGCGGCGTCGGGAACGTCGGCTCGATGAGGCGCGTCTTGTACTCCCACAACATCAAAATCGTCTGGCTGTCGCCCGCGCCTTCAGGACGTGTGTGCGCGCCCGCGGGAAACGGCTCGGTCAACCATTTTGTTTCGTCGTCGCTGGCAAGCGCTTCGCGTTCATCATCCATCCATGGCAATAATTGCGGATCATCCCAAATCAACAGCGGCGCATCGCGGCCAACAATTCCAAGCGAATCTTTGAACGCGACCTTCAAATGCAATTCGGTGTAAACAGGAATTTCAACGCCGAGCATTTTGCCAACTTGTTTAAGATATGGCCCCGCGGCATTGACAAAGATCGGACATTCGACGCGTTCGCCATTGCTCAGCTTGACACCGGCGACGCGATGGCTGGTCACATCAACACCATCCACGCGCGCCGATTCAAACTCGACGCCGAGGCGGCGCGCCGTTTCGAGGAGAACCATGCCCATCTGTTGAGCGCTCAGCCAGCCTGCGCGTCGGGCGTGTAACGCGGCAACGGCTTTATCGGTCAAATAAGGAAAATATTTTCGGATGAGTTCGCCGCCAAGCAAAATGTCCGCACCGGGAGGTTCGTCACGAAAACCTTCGGGACGCGCAGGTTGGTATGATGAATTGTCCGACAAATGAATTCTCAATTGTCCCGCGCCCAAGCTTGGAGCGGCGCCCTGAGCGAGTCGAAGGGTCCGGTTTGAACGCTCGATCAAATTGGGGATTTTGCTTTCGTCCGCGGTCACGTACAAATAGCCGCGTCGGTTCATGTGGAAGACATTCCCGCTTTCGTCGGCGAGCTGCTCCATCAAATCAATCGAGCGATTCATCAGCGCCAGCATCCCGGCATCGGGCCACCAGTTGCGATAACATTCCGTGGAACGGTCGCTGGTGAGCGTAAGCGGCGCGTGTTCATCCACCAATAAAATATCCTTGACGCCGGCCCTGGCAAGATAATACGCCGCGCTGACACCGAGAATGCCCGCGCCGCAAAGGACGACTTGATGCCCGCGCGTCATGATTGGAATCTTGCGGTTAGCTCATCCGATGACGGCTCGACCATTTTCGAACCGTCGGGAAATAGAATGGTTGGAACGCTGCGAAAGCCGTCGTTGAGCTGTTTGACGAATTCGGCGGCATGCAGGTTTTCATCAATGTCAATGTTGATGTGGGGAATTTGATTCTGCGCGAGGAACGCTTTGGCGCGTTTGCAGTCGGGGCACCACTTTACGGAATATACTACGATTTGAGTTGGACGATCAGTGCAGCAATCTGTCATGTTGACCTCGTTGAGCAATCATCCGCAGATTACACAGATTCACGCAGGAGAAAAAATCTGCGGAATTAGCTTGAGTTTATTTGGGTGAGGCGCGTCGAGCGAGGTATTATCTCGCTCGACCGCGTGTCTGCAATGAATTATCGCATGAGCGGCCTGCGAAGGCAAAAACAAATGGCACGATTCGATCCCTGCCATTTGTCATTGTTTGAGTCTATTCGCCGAGCGATTTCAGGTATTCGCGGATTGCCAGCGCCGCCGACGCTCCCTCGCCCGCTGCAGATGCCGCCTGCTTGGTCGAGCCGGAGCGAACGTCGCCCGCCACAAACACGCCGGGGATGCTCGTCATCATGTGCGGCGCTTTGACGAAGCCGCGTTCGTCGAGTTCAGCTTTTTCTTCGAGCAGATCATTGTTGGGCATCACACCAATGAAAACAAAGACGCCATCGTAATGAGCCTCTTTTTCTTCGCCGGTTGACAGGTCTTTCAAGATAACCGCTTCCAACTTGTTTTTGCCACGCAGCTCGCGGATGGCGTGATTCAGAATCACGCGCATGTTCGATTTTTCCGCGACCTTTTCCCGCAGAATTTTGCTGGCTTTGGGTTCCGGCGAATGGACGAGGATGTCCACTTGCGATGCGAATTTGGTCAGGAATAAGCCTTCCTCGAATCCGCTGTTGCCGCCGCCGACCACCAGAATCTTCCTGCCTTTATAAAAGGCGCCGTCGCACGTGGCGCAGAAATGCACGTTGACACCGATCAATTCGTCTTCGCCGGGGATGTTCATGCGGCGATAACGCGCGCCGGTCGCCAGCAAGATCGCTTTGCTGTGATAATGCGCATCCGAGCCAGTCTCAGCGAAATGATACTGGCCGTCATGGTCAATCGCATTGACTTCCTGCGCCTGCAAGATTTCCACGCCGAACTTGCGCGCCTGGCGTCCGAGGCGTTCGGCAAATTCTCCGCCGGAGATTCCTTCGTCGAAGCCGGGAAAATTATCCAGCGTTTGCGTGATGCCGGCCTGCCCGCCGAGTCCCGCCTTCTCGATGACCAGCACATCGAGTCCTTCACGCGCCAAATACAAGGCGGACGTCAAACCTGCCGGTCCGCCGCCGATCACGATCGTGTCATAATAAGAATGCCGGGCGCTGGTTTTAAGTCCAAGCTTTTGCGCAAGCTGCGCGTTGGACGGCTCGACCAGAATCCCGCCGTCGGGGAAAATAATGGTCGGGATGACACGCTTTCCATCATTGATCTTTTCGACGAACGCCACGCTCTTCGCATCTTCGTCAATATCCACATTGTTGTATTGAACGCGCTGCTCGCCGAAGAATTTCTTGGCGCGTTTGCAGTCCGGGCACCAGACCGCGCCGTAAACCATGATGGAGGAAGGCTTCAAATTATAAAGGTCGCCGCTTGTTTTCCGCGCCATGATGTCTCTCCTATGCAGGCATAGATAACGATGATCTGCGAGTTCTTACAAGGAGATTGCGTAAGGGCGCAAGATCTTGCGTCCTTACCTGGCCCGCTCTTTTGCGGCGCGCTCGAGGATTTGGAATCCACCCTCCATCAGACGCTCCAACGCATAGGAAAAATTGAAGAAATGCTCAACGAAGTTTTGCTGGATGCAAATAAAGAAAGCGGATTACACGGATGAATCTATTGCAAGAACTGATTTAAACACAGCACTGAAAGAACATGGCGCACAGGCTACCTACAGCAGTGCTTTAGGGCACAACCAGCCCTTGAATCTCTCCATGTACATCGGCCGAGATGAAAGCCTCACAATTTTCAGGTTGGAAGATTACTACAGTGCGTTCATCGGTATTCGATTGTGCCAGGCTCACGCCCAACCACTTTCCATCTGTGCTCCAGACAATGCTGGAGATCGCCTCTGCCGGTCTATCCACAACAAGACGACGTTCAGAACCATCTATACGCATCAGGTAGATACTGCTATTCCCGCTGTCCCGGTACGCAACCCATGCTCCATCCGGTGAGACAGTTGCATAGGGCGCTTTGTGCGACGAATCTTCGAGCACGAACAAATCCTGCAATTTACCAGTTGCAACATCCACCGCCTGCAACGTGAAACCGCGTGCGTCAGGTGTTGCGATATACAATTTTTCTCCATCAGGTGACCAACCAGCCAGCGCGAAGGTAATTGAGTTGATTGGGATATGTCGTGGGTTGGAGCCATCCAGACCGATAATGTTGAGGTTCCTGTTATCCACATTCGCAACGAGTTCACCATCCGGCGATATGTGTGGATCGTATCCGGTTGCACCCGCCAATATCCCATCCTTGTCAGTGGCCAGGTCCACAATATGGAGATTGCTATCTGCACCAGAATAAACCACTTCCTTGCCATCTGGAGAAAAGGCTGCCCAGTTTCCTCGCAGCGCGACAGTTTGATTTTGGCCCCCATTGATATTGGTAAGGTACACACCCCAATTTATACCGTCCAGTGATTCGTATGACAATACCTTGCCGGACAAACCGGTTGGAATCGGCGCAAGCTTCTGTAGTGTAGTGCTCGTCAGGCAAGCTATGTTTGGCGTCGCGGATGCTGTTGCTGGAGCAGGAACGGGCGAAACGCTGGGTTGCCATGTAATCGACCATGGGCCTGATATGCGAACAGACTGGACCGCTACAACTAGCGTCAATTTGCCCGAAGGTACAGCACCCTCAAAAACGTTGCTCTGATTGAAATTTCCCTTTCCATCGCCTCCACCGCCACCACCAGATGCACTGAACCCCTTGATCCATACACCCACTCCAGTGACACGCGGATCTGCCTTAAGCTTAAACTTGTAACCATCCGTCAAACGCTGGATGGACGACAGCGTTATATGATAACCATTTGATACAAGATCCTTGTTCAGAATCCAATTTTGATTTATCTGCGGATTGGGGCCGGTATTGAAATCCAGTTTGACCTCATCCACTGAAGGCAACCCGGCATTGACAAAATCAACTGTGATAGTCAGTGGCCACGCCTGCTGCCTGCCTTTGATTTCATAAGCCCACGTCGCCTCACCCGTCTGGTTCGAAATGGCATCTACATCGTTGGGAACAGTTGTGAAGACTTCATTTCCATTTGCATCGGTAATTCTTATTCGTGAAATTGAACCCAGTGTCATGCTGCTGGCAGGTAATGCCGTCGAATTGAATTTGCCAATCAAGATATAGCCGTCCTGTGTTTCGATGATCTTGTCCAAAGATAAAGGCCGGGAACTCGAATTTGGCGCGCCTTCACTCGATGCAGGTGATGGCGAAATCTCTATGATTGGCATCACGGTCAGATTTGCTGGCGCAGGAATGAAGCGCAACTGCAATGCCCAACTTCCGGGTAATACATCCGGCAGCGTGCCGGAAATGCAGGGCAGGTCAAAAGTAGCCTGGTTAACGTTGGCAGGAATGGCAGAAAAAACAGCCTTACTTTCATATCCTGTTCCCCAACCGCCACCGCCGCTGGAGAACAACAAGCTTGTTCCATCTGGAAGAAGCAGTTCAGGCGTTTTGTTGCAGCCGAGGACGCCTTCGCTCGCAGAATAGGCATCCACCGGAATGCCCTCGATCTTGTAAAGCACCACAGTTTTGTCAGTGCTCAATACGACTTGCTCAACGGTAACTGTGACACCATTGCGCGTTTGTGTAACAGGTCGGTCAAGGACACGCAATGGGGCGCCTCGTTCAATAATGCCTACGCCGGGGATAAAACCGAGCATATTACCTACTGCGTAGGCTACACCAGTTAGCGACAAAAGAATAAGGACGACCATGAGTATGATCAGAGCTGGCCGGGCGCGAAGTGCATAAATCAGAGAATTCCTTTTCTGCAAGCGCGCTTCGATGCGCGGCCATAAATCAATGTCGTCCGGCACACCGCGGCGAGCGATTCTTTCCAGTGCGTCTTTCATAAAGTGGTTATTCACTTTTGCTGCCCTTATCCACGAGCAGGACACGCAAGCGTTCACGCGCTGCATTTAGCAGCCACTTGATTGTGCCGGGAGCAGCCTTCAGTTCTGTCGCCATCTCTTTCTCACTCATTTCCAGAAAGTACCTTTGCACGATCACTGCCCGCTGACGCGGTGACAACTTCTGCATTGCATCCCAAATCTGCTGGCTGTTTTCGAGAGACATCACTTGTGATTCCACAGATTCCATCTGCGCGGTCAACTGTGCGAAAGCCTCCTCTTCCGTGCCATCATCCCCCAGTTGAACCTCTTTTAAAGTCTTTTTCATCGCTCTCACCGCGGCATGTACGACACCTTGTAAAAACCAGGGCCCGAACGGCCGTGCTGAATCGAAACTACGCATAGAATGATAAACTCCGAGGAAGGCATCCTGCACAACGTCCTCGGCCAGTTGCAGGTCATGGGTTATTAAATAGGCCGTGCGAACAGCCCTGACCTGATAGTTTTGGACTAAGACCTCCAGCCCGACGGCTTCGCCGTGCTTCAAGCGCCGGATAGCCTCCCGCTCATCCAAACGTCCATCCTCTTCCATTAGCTTATTTTAAGCTGATTTCCACAAACCACGAGCCAACGATTGTTCGTATGAAGGCAGATTTCACCAACGTATAAGCATCCTCTGCTGACATGTCAGATGGGCGGGAAATTACCTCGAACCAGTGTTGTTGCTCACCCCGCAATTTGAATTCGATGCAGTGGATTTTGAGGCCCGGATGCAAAACCTCCATAGTTTGCTTCACGCTTTCACAGTCCTGCATAGTGACCAAGCCAGAATCGGTATTGTCAATTTGCACTTGGTTGATCCCCGCGCGGAACGACGACGCTGAACCAAGCGGAAAAGCAAAAGGAATAGTGAAGGAATAGCATCTATGTGTACTCTGAAGAGTCGTATTGCGATCAAAGGGAAAGGGATAGGTAGGCAGCCACTCAGTGGAGTAAGCCTCCTGGCTATCATAGATCAATTCAGCCGTGGGCCTCCAGAGATGATGATCCTGAGTTTCCAAGCAGGCATCCAGCCAGGTGACGGATGGATTCACGGTTATTTTTTGGATCTGTACGGCGACCGCCTGGTCTTCGATCTCACTGGAGGGAAACCGGGTTAAATTCTTGGCAGCCGGCTGGAATTGCAATGGGATATTGTAAGCCCCCGCTGCTGGAAGCGTTATTGTAGAGACAGAGTTGGTCGCCCTCACTTCTCCCAGTTCCAGGCTCAAGCTGAGCGGTCCATTAAGTTTAGGGGCCAACCCAGCCTGATAAAAGTGAGACAGACTGAAAAGATAATCTGCAAAGCCATCGCCTTCTGCCTGTTTTGAGCAATACCAATAGTTATTTTGAGTTAACGCGTAGAACTCATTCAACTCAATTTGATCGGGATTCCGATATAGTAACAAGTTATTGTCGGCGCTCTGGATTTCGAGTTGGGTGAGCGGGCAGCGCAACCGGAATCCCCGCGGCACGGGATAATGCTTAATCGAGACCTCCATTGCAAAACGACTTTGGTCTTGATAGGTCCACTCGATCTGAACCTGAAGGTCTTCACGGGCGGGGTTGTACATACCGCCCGGCGACCCGGAAGCAGTCTCTCTAACAGGTGAAAGAGAAGAGCAAGCTACTCCTGCCAAGCAGAATACGCCACCAATAAGTAACCTCAAGAATTGCACACCTAAGCGAAACATTGCCGGAACCCCATCATTTGATCGTAAGCGTCCAAGGGCCATAAATCGCCTGTTCGATGGTATCAAAAATGATTTGCTGAGCCTTCTCCCTCGTCATCCCGTCCGGCAGTTGCAAATTGGTGTAATACCCAGCCCCGCTGAAATTGCATTGGAAATCCAGTCCGGGGTATTTTGCGATGAGACCGGGTTTGGCGGCTTGGCAGGCATCATTCGGAGCACCAGGTGGAGGCGCCATGCGAAGGGCAGTATCAATCGAGAGCACGATATGTTGAGCTTGTTCGAGCTGTGCCGCGCTAACTTGATATTTCATGAAATAACAGCCCCAAGGTTGGATGCTCCCGCCATCTAGGAAAGGCGCTGGCTCTTGATCGATGAGCAAGGACGGAGCAGGAGACCCCAGCGAATAATAGCGATTAGGCACCGTCATGCAAAAATCTATCGTGGCACTCTGGGCATCGTGCGTGAAACTCGTCAATGTAGTCGTGATGCCGTTAGCTGTACCGCCGCCTCCGGCAGCCACAAGATTGCAGGGTTGACCAGAGTCGCAGACCATGATTTTTACCCAAACACTGTTTCCTCCACCTACCTGTACGGTTTCGCCATATTCGTTCTTGAGAGACCAATAGACAGTATAGGTGCCTGGCGTGGTCGGCGCGGTCAGTGAGACCGAAATGCTAACGGTTTGGCCGGGCGGCGTTTCCTGTGAAAGATTGATTTGTGAAGGGCCGCCAAGCGCGTTTGGGGTAGCCGGGTCCAAGACGAGAGCATACGATGTCGTCCAAGTTGCGTTGCCAATGTTTTTTAGCTCGAAGGTTTTGTCGAACTTCTCGCCTGGCTTGAGCGTTGAGTTATCAGGGTAATTCTCACTCACAAACGCGGCTCGGTCAGTTGTCGTTGGCAGGTAAGTCGAAGTCGCAGGGATCGGTGTAGGTGTGAACGGTACTTCCGGTGTGGATGTTGTAGCCGGGACAATAGTGGGAGAGACCAGAACAGTAGCCGTGGCCTCCGTTGTAGAACTGGCTGTGGCCGTAGGAGGGGTTTGATTCGTCACGGAACAACCAGCTATCAATGTAAAGGCAAGGAGACACCCCAATCTAAGCCTATTTGTAAGTGCGGAGTTCATTTCGTCCTTTCAGATCAATCTTTACGAGAAAGAAAAACTGTCTGTGGAGGATGGTTATCCTCCACAGACAACCAGATACCACCCCTATCTCAGTTCAACATCGGTCTGCCAGTTTCCAGGAATTTCATCCATGGAAGCCTGCTGGATCAACTGGATGGCTTGCGCGTCGCTCATTCCTTCCGGCTTGGAGAGAAGCTGAATATAGGCGCCACCACCGCCCTTGCCACTCCTGACAACAACTTGGAAATCCAATTGTGGCTGGTCGCGATGCAAGCGGGCTTTGGCCGCAGCTGCACCAATATCGGTTAACAATCCTCCACCTACCTCCAGCGAGAGTTTTTCGAGTTTCAACGTTCCAACTGGGGAAACACTGTTTGCCGCCGACACGGGGAAAGTGAACAAAAAGCAGCGGGTCTGGGACTTCGGTGTCACCGCAGTTAAGCGTGGTTAGGTGGCCCATTGTTGAATCGAGTGAAGCCTAGCGGCCGAAGGTCTGCCGCGTCGAACAGGCGGCTTCCAAGGCGGAGGCGGCACCTTGAATGCAAATA
>JAJYLQ010000009.1 GCA_021787595.1 Chloroflexota bacterium
CATCTTCTACTCCTCTTCTAAAGTAGGGCTCACTTCCTATCGCCAGATCGGCGTTTTTCCGATTATCCCTCACTTTTGCCTACCCAGAGGACCACCCATGGAATTCGCCAACAGTATCAAAGTTTGATACTGTTGGCGAAATCGAGAAATTGCGCTTGTATAACTGTTTCCAGCCGCACATTTACAGGCGAAAAATGAATTCGCCAACAGTATCAAACTTTGAGCACTCCCCCAATGCGGTATCGGGAGCGGCAAACGTAGGGACAATTTGCCAAATTGTCCCACAAATGGCGAAGGTATTGTCTTGTAGATTCGAATATCATCTTATAAAGAAAAGCCCATCATAAATGATGGGCTTTGTTTGTGCCCCCATGGAGATTCGAACTCCAGTTTTGACCTTGAAAGGGTCGCGTCCTGGGCCTCTAGACGATGGGGGCAGACTGTACGCGCTGACTCATGTCAGCCGTTTGATATGCGGCGGCAGGAAGCCGCCCATATCAAAGCGGGCGGATTTTATCATCCCCCATGGTACAGGTCAAGCAATTTGCGGCACATGCCATTGCGAGAAGTGGCGCTAACAGCGCCACGACGAAGCACTGCGTTCTCTCAGTGTGGCAATCTCCTCTTGTAAACACGGGATTGCTTCGTCGAGTAGAACGCTCTCCTCGCAATGACATCAAGATATTAACTTTCGGCTTTGACGCGTTGATTGAGCAGCGCGATCAAGTCAACCTGCCGGCGATTGACCAACATCCCGCCGCTTTCGATTCGCAGGTTGGGGATAAGGATGGCTGTCAGCGTGGCATTGAAGACCGGGATGAAATCGCGCGTTCCCTCGGTCATCAGAGATGCAAAGTCGAGGCGGCCCGGCAATTCCATGATACCCTCGATCTCGAACATCTGCGTTGTGATGCGGATCGGATATTCGACAACGTTCGTATATCCGCCGCGCACCAAAGCCTGCGGGCCCAAATCCTCGCGGCGCGCCATGCAGACCGCATACACGTGCGATTTCATCATGCGGGTCATTTCGAAATGATCCACCAGCTTGGTCGGCATGTGCAGCCGCGCCAGCCGCGCATCATGGATTTCGAGCACCGAGCGCGTGTTATCGTTCAACATGCCTATCGTGCCGGTATTGGTGACCATGATCTTCCCAACCACACGGTAGCCGGATGTCAAAACATCAGCGGGCAAAAAGCGATAGGTACGCGGAGACGTGTCCATGGCCATGATGGGAATCCTCGTCAGCTGAGATCAGCCGAAGGCCGGGGAGACCGCCCCGGTATCCGGCGTGGAGAAGCGGGTTTGTGTCCAGTGGGTTTGCCTGCATTTGGATCCAATAACATGCTCAGCCACGAAATGGCGCTCTCATCGTACTCGCGGCGTCCGCACACATCGCAAATCCAGGCCGGGAAATTTTGAACCGTGATCAGCTCTTCGCCCAGCCACGTAAAGTACGTAATGAATCTCAGGTTCATCACACCCGCCTGACATTCGTCGCACGGCATTGACTCAGGTAATTTTTCTTCGCTCATGTGAGCCTCTATGGCGCGGCCAGCGCAATCTTGACGTGATCAATCATCGCCCATTCCGGCGGCGGCCAGTAGATCAACAGGGCTTTGCCAATCACATTTTGGAGAGGCAGGTAGCCCCACGCATGGGAGTCCGACGAATCGTTGCGGTTATCGCCCAGCACGAACAGATGGCCGCTTGGCACCTGCCACTCTCCATCGTAATTTGGCGCGGCGGCGATGTATGGTTCGTTGAGCGCCTGCCCATTGACGATCACTTTGCCGCCCCGAATGACGACCTTGTCGCCGGGCAGGCCGATGACGCGTTTGATCAGATCGAGGTCGGGGGTGTTGACCGAACGGAACACGATGATGTCGCCGCGCGTGGGCGTGCCGGTTTGATACGCCAGCTTGTTCACCAGAACGAATTCGCCGTCGTGCAAAGTTGGCATCATGCTGAAGCCGTCCACGCGCACGCGCGCCGAAACCGCGTTGATGGCTAGAAACAATACGAGCGCCAGCCCAATCGTTTCGAACAGGTCCAGCACGAAACGTTTGAAATCGAAATTTTCCTGCGCTCCGGCTGGCTGTTCAGGCTGGCTTTGTGGTTGTAAAGATTCCAACATACCTCCAAAAAATTTCTGCCTAATTATACCTGACCCCATGCGAAGTACGTCGGCACGTTCAAGGTGCGTGTGCCGCGCGCCCGCGCTTCCTCATCCAGATGTTTCATCTTTTGGATTTCTTCCCGCGGGACGAATCCCGATAGATCTGATTCGATCACAGCCCATTCATTTTTCCATTCGCCAGGATCCATCGCTTCGGGGCTTCGACGTTGGATGGCTCCCGTTTCGACGATTTGGATTCCGGCCCGGTGGAACAGTCCCGCCAAACGCTCGCCGAGGCCGATGTCCGCGCCCTGGCGTTTCAACGCTTCGGTCTGCCACTTTCCAAGCGCGGCAAGTTGACCGGGTTGATCTTCGCGGGACGTGTAATCCGGCTCGGCAAACGCGAGGATGTGACCTTTGGGTTTTGTCACGCGTTTCATTTCAAAAATTGCCTTCAATGGTTCTTTGATCCATAACAAAAGAAAGTGGCAGTAGGTGATATCGAAACCTCCGCTTCGATAAGGAAGATCACGCGCGTCGCCGCGCGTCAGGCGGGCGTTCGATGCGCGGAAGCGGCAGCCGGCCAGCGCGCCCGCGTCGAGGTCGAGGCCGTGCAGCGCCGCCGGCGTTTGCAGCGAGGATAAAATCGCGCCCGTCCCGCATCCGACTTCAAGAACGGAATTTGCGCCGGATAGTCCCGCCTGCCGGAAAAGATACTCCCGCAGATCGCGCGTCCATGCCGCCTGCTGGGTATAGCGTTCGTGCCAATTCATGATTTATTCCGCATCATAGTGTTGCAGCACAAAGTTAGAGCGTTGAGGGTTCTGCTCATGGCTTTCCTACTGTTTTCGCCCTCATCCCCAACCCTTCCCCCGAATGGGGAAGGGAGTCTCCTCTCCCTTTGGGAGAGGGAAAGGGTGAGGGAGAATTGGCAGGGAACGATTGCTTGACCTTGCGCGGTAATAATAGTATTGCTCCGCGAAAGCCAACGAAGATTTTGCAGCGCGATATTCATATCGCCTTTGGCCGCGGAATTCATTCCGCGCTACGGATTTGCGGCGCACAGGTTTGTCAAAATCTGCTGGCGCAGTCGGACGAGTTCGGGAAACTGGTAAAAGAATTTTATTTTTTGATCGGCAATGCTGCTGCCTTTTGGTTCGGGACTCAAGATGTAGTATGCCCATGTTTCCGCGATATCTTCCGATGGATCGGTCACGGCATAATCGTCAATGAATTGCTCCCGATACTTCCTGTAAAAAGACTCGAGCCGGTTCTCGCGCTTTTGATCATTTTCGATGTCATCAATTTTCTGCCATTCGGCGTAAATGTCCGTCCAGAAACGGTCGAAGAAAACATTGATGTAGGAATTCGCCAGGCTGCAGCCTTCGCCTGGAAAATACGTTGAACAGGCGTTGACTTCCTGGTTGTAGATATCATCGTTCGTTGGATTGTCGAACACTTTCAGATCGGGCGGCACCTGCGATGGATTGAGCGTAAGCAGGTGCCCGAATTCGTGGAGCATGGTGAAAACGAGATCCTTGGTATCGGGCGCATCGGCGATATCCACTTCGAGCATCCATGAATTGGGATCGAAAGAAGATTGTTCGACCGCGCCGAGAACGCCGCCCTGGCCGTCGGTGATGATCTCATATTGGCGCACGATGGCGCGTTGGTCCGGCGGGATGATCGCCGCGAACAAATCCCAGCTTTGTTTCTGGAGCTTGTAATCGTCTTGATACCTGATCAAATTGCGCGGGACTTTTTCCAAAATCGGATTGGCGATCTCATTGCCGCTGACGGTGTAGATGACCAGCGGAATATCGGACTGGTCGCCGGTGTCCACGCTGGGAAAACTGCTTTGATAAGTCGAGTTGTTGGCTGCGTCGAGGATGGAGGATGTTTCTGCCGGGCACGAATCGGATGCCTGACTGGTCGCAGTCGGCGAGGCGGGAGCGGGGAACGTCGCTGCAGATCGCGCGGGCGGGACCGGCGTATCGCCGGAGATCAGGCGCGTGGCGGCGCGGCAGGCCAAAGTCGAGGCGAGAACGAGGACCACAAACAAGATGACGCGGGAGCGTCCCATGCGGTTAGGATACCATAACGTTTCTATGGAGGCTTGTCTCAATATCAATTTGTAACGAGCGCTTTTCGCGGGGCGGTTTCATTGCCCGGATGCGGAAGCATAATTGCAAATTCCATTCACCATTCGAATGCGTAATTGCACCAGGTCGGGGAGTTCGTAGAAGAACAGCATTTTCTCGTGCGCGATACTGTCGGCGGGCGGCCTGGGATTCAGGATGAAGCGGGCAAAACTTTCCGCGATGTCTTCCTCCGGGCTGGTGGCGGCGTACGTGCTGACGAATTGGGTCGGGTGCCGCTCATAAAAATGAGCCAGGTTCGCGAAATAATTCTTTTGGTCTCTTTCCGCGTTGACCTGGCTCCACTCGTTGAACAACTTGACCCAAAAGAACTGGAAGAACTCGTTGATGTACGAATTGGGATGGCTGCATCCGACAGTCGTGAAGTATTGCGGACAACTGGCGGCTTCCTGCTGATACACTTGCAGGCTCGGGTTGGCGAGATACAACGGGTCGGGCGTGACCTGTGTGCCATTCAGAGTCAGCAAATGGCCGAATTCGTGCGCGAGGGTGTAGGTGAGATTGATGGGCTTCGTGGCATCCAGGGGGTCCACATTCAAGGCCCAGTGCTGAGGCTGGTTGGAAGATTCCTCCACGCTTGCGAGCATGCCGCCTTTGCCGTCAGTGGAAAGAATGAAAGCAGTCAATTCCGTTCTTTGGTTCGCGGGAACCATCGCGGTGAAATAATTCCAGATGCGCTGCTGGGAAACTGCATCCTGCTGGTATGGAATCAGGTCGGACGGAATATTCGAAGCGAATCTTGGAGCGCTGAGCTGGTCGCCCTGGACCAAATAACTTGCCAGCGTTGTGGCGTGGGTCTGCGTGCCGTGAGGCGCGGCGACTTCCGGCGGCGATAGCAGCGCCGAATTGGTTTGGAGGATGGAATTTATTTTCGCCAGGCACGCGTCCACGCAATCTCCGTCCGGGCAGACAAGCGGCGGCGTTGGGGATATTTGCGCGACGGGAATGGGTGTTGGGCTGAGGAATGAATTTGTTGGCTGAATGGGTATCGTTGGGATGGAACCGATAAAGCTCAACAACACCAGCATCATGAGCGCAAGCGAAATAAGGAGCGCTGCCCATATAGGCAATCTGGTTTTCATGTCCGCAAAATTCTAACTTAAATTGGTCAGGCTGGAATAAGCCTGGTTGCGACCACAGCCTGCCGGCCGTCAAATTTCGCAATGGGCGAATCTTTCCCTGACGAAATATCGAAAGATGCCCAGCCTTAAAACGCCGGATGCCTTCGGATTGGATTTTGCGCGAATTGTGAAAATGATGTTAGTTTGTTGTTACCAGCCTGAATACCGGATATTCCGATGCTATTTTTTCGAACTCGGAAACCGGCGCATCCCTGCTCACCGGTATGTGCGGACGCGCTCCGGGCGCAACCTGCAGATACGCCTTCAAGATCGGCGCTCTCTCCTCGACAGGTACTTCTTTTAGAATCACCTGTTCGCTTATTCCATGTCGAAGCGTCACTCTGCCGCCCGCAGCTTTAACATTTCGTACCCAATTTGCTTCCTCTCCCAGCATGGACACCAAATATCTTTCTCCGTTCATTGATGTCATCGCAAGCGGGAAACTTATTATTTTCCCCGATTTTCTTCCCGCCACTTCCAGCGTGACGAAGCTTTCAGGTAATATCCCTGACGAGTGAAGGATTGCCCAGAACCGATTTTGTATTTTTGCCAACGTATTGGGTTGGCCGTCGCGATATTCCCATCTTTTAAAGCCAGCGAAAATGCTCGACATTTTCATACTGCCTCTTACTTCTGATAAATCTTCCCCCATGGATCGCGCAACAAGTTGCCCAGAATTTTATCTGCCGCGCCCTGTGTCGGAAGGACATCGCCATCCGGCTCGACATATAACCACGCCTTTCCGGCTCCAGCCGGGACTTCATCTTCCGCTGTTTGATGCGCGACCGGATTCTCCGCTGAATACGGAACCGGCAAATCCCAGCGGAGGGTCATTCCAAGAGATGCGGCAGTATTGTGCAGACCGTGCATGGCGTCATGCAGTGAGGCGTCGGATGCGCTCAACGAAAGGCTCTTGACGCCAAGTTCGGATAACCGGCTGAGAGTCTCTTGCGCGCCTTGCGCGTTTTGCGGCGTCAGCGTGAAATGCGCTGTGACAAAAATATCTTCGGGCATGATGGTTTCGAGCGCTTTCCAGGAATCGTTGTTATCGGGTTGGAGCAGGAAGAGAATATGATCAAGTCCGGTCTTCAACAACGACTCGAGATAATTTTTATCGGCGAGTTTCAAACCATCGGTCAGCAGCCCGCAGACCTGGCCGTTCTTCTCGGCGCACGCGATCAGATCGGTTAAGTCGTCACGCAGAGTCGCTTCGCCGCCGGTAAACGTGACGTGTGGGATTCCAAACTTCCAGGCGTTATCGAGGATGGCGCACCATTCGTCAGTGGTCAGTTCGCGGTCGACGCGTTTGGCCGGCGCGTAATCGGCCTGCGTCCCGGCGGGGAGGCGATAGGTCAGCGCGCAGTCGAGTCGCAAGGGAGCGGTGAGATCGGTCGAATGGGGCGCGACCCGCTCAAAGTCGAGGTAGGAGACGGGATCCAAATCCGTCGCGGTCACCAGTCTTTGGATCCGCGCGGCGAAGTCGTTGTAATCCTGCAATGCAATGCTTTTCTTGATTCGGTAACGCGAGGCGACTTCCTTCGCCGCGTCTTCGGGCGCAGCGCCTTTGATGAAGTGATAGGCGAACTCAGCCGCCGTCGGATTCAGATGCAGAACGGTCGAGGCGTTGACGATCAACACGCCGGAGCTGTCAGGCTGCAATCGCAGGTGAATACGGTAGGGAGGTTGTTCCTGCGGCGCGGATTGTTTATGATAAATGCCGGATTGAATCGGTTGGACTTTCGTAAAGAGTTTTTTCATGGTGCCCTCCATCAACGTAATCGGAATATGCCGGATTCGAGAAAGAACAAAATGAAATAGCCGATCAGCAGGACGATCCAGCCCGCCAATTCGACGCGCTCCATCAGGCCCTGCCAGGTGAGCGAGAAATTTTCCTGAATGGTTTGGATGATGCCTTCCAGATTATCGAGTTTGCCTTTGACCGTTTCCTTCCATCCGTTCAAATAAAATTCTTCGAGGATGGCGTGATAAAGCTGTGACGTGTACCAATCGCCGATCAACAGCAGATTTTGTTCGGTGTGTTCGAAGTCGAGCATCAAGTCGAGGCGATGCTGGACGATGCGGCGGATCTGGCTTCGCGTCGGACCGATGCGGCGCGGGTCGGCGCGGAATTGTTCGTTGAGATCACGCAAGCTCTTTTCGATGTTCTGGTCGAGCCTGCGATAACGCATGAGCTGATAGTTGCCGATCTTCAACAATTCGATGTCCGATTGAAAATCGCCGTCCGGCGCGATGATGATCGCGGCCTGCCAATCTACCAGCGTCAGGTCGTCTTTCGAATAGCGCACTTGAGAACTGAGGATGTCTTTTATCTCGCGCTGGTCGAACGTCTCGCGCTGTGAGCGGATGAAACGCGCCAGCGCAGCCGCGTTCTTGTCAATAAATTTATCGGGCGTCGGCGTCGCTTTTTTGAGCAGAAGAATGTAGTACTCCTCGAACATGCCGCTTTCGCGATGCTCGGCGGGGACGAATTTTTCCTGCAAGGATTTCTCGATGGAGGCGCGCTGCTGGATCGCCGCGAGACTCAGCACATCGTCCAGCATGAAGCGGCATTCGACCATTTGGATTCGGTCATCGTACCTTTGCCGCGCGACGGAAATTTGTGCGCCTCTCGCCTCGACTTTAGCCTGCTCGAGCGTTCTGACGGAGATGTCCACCGGCTGGAAGTACGGCGCGTCCTTCAGGCCGCGAATCTGTTCGGGCGGCTCGTTGGATGCTTCCGCGTGATCGGGGAAAGCCAGCAGGTAGCAAATCTCAGCGTTTTTCAAAGGCATGTTCGGTAATCAAATCATCAAGATCGAACGAAGTGCGGCACCTCGAATGGAATCTCAAGTGACAGTTCGACGAAGCCGGCATATTTTCCGTCTTTGAACCACGGCGATTGAAAGATCATTTTCTTCACGCCATTCTTCTCGATGGTGTAAACATTTTTCTCATGCGCAGCCAGCAATTGTTCGACTTTCTCGCGCGCTGCCTCTTTATCCTTGTGACAATCGCGAATGTTCCTGCCGATCAATGCGTAACCGCCGCCTTTCTCGTATGTTTTGGCGGCCTTGTCGTTCATTTCGAGAATGACGCCGTCCGCATCGCAGACGGTGACCGCCGCGGGGAATTCCTTGATCCAATCGTGTTGACTCATGTTCTCTCCGGTTGAAGGTTTGAAGGTTCAAAGTTTGAAGGTTGCTGCTGTGGACGGAATTTGACTTGCAGCTTGCAAACCTTCAACTTGAAACTGCAACGGGCATCCGCCGCCACATTCCAGCGCGAGCGAACAGCCACTGCACTTCGCAGGCAAATTCTGCCGCTCGCGCAGTTGAACCGATAGTTTGTGATTCCAAATCGAATCCCATGAATCGGTCAGCATATTGCCAAGCGGATGATAATAAGACTGGCACGGCAAAACATTTCCATTCGATTCGATGCACATGCTGTACAGCGCGGCGGTGCAGCCTTTGACGCCGAGATTATTTGCCGTGGGGTCGAACTGGCAATATTGCGTCGGCGTGTACCAGATGAGTTTCTGTCCGCGTTCGGCGGTTTTGCGCGTGGCCATGTCGAGGATGGGTTGCAGTTCGTTTTCTTTGAGTCCGGTACCAACGGTTAGAGCGTGACCGGAATAGATCAGCGCATTCAATCCAATGGTCGGCACGCCAAGGTCGGCGAGGAAATCCAGGGTGTCAGGAATTTTGGGAACATTGGTTTTCAGCATCGTGGTGTTGGTCATCACATACAGCGGACTGGCGAGCGCGTTCTTGAGTCCGCGAATGGTTTGCTTGAACGCACCCTTTGCGCGCATCATCTCGTCGTGGATTTGCTCATCGCAGGATTCGACCGTGATCTGCACATGATCGAGTCCGGCGGCGATGAGTTGCTGCAAATATTTTTCATCAGCCAGGCGGCGGGCGTTGGTGTTCAAGCCTGTGATCTGTCCGTTCGATTCGGCGTGGGCAATCAACTCCGGCAGGTCATTTCTCAGCGTCGCTTCGCCGCCGGTGAAGACGATGTGCGGCACGCCCAGCTCCCAGAGCTTGTCAATGATCTTGAACCATTGCTCCGTCGTCAGTTCCGGGAAGTTTCGTTCGCGGGCGTTGTAGCAGTGGGCGCAGTCGTTGTTGCAGCGATACGTGACGGCCAGATCCATTCGATATGGCGCGGACGGCCGCGCGCTGAACGGCATGGTCGTGTCCAAATCAAGCTCGTGGATGGGGCAGGCGCCGTCGGGACGAATCAATTCGGTGAGTTGAAAGTGAAAAGTAGAAAGATCGTCTCGCAACTGCCCGCTCTCCACTTTCCACTTTTTGGAGCAGTTCTTGAGAATCTCGTCATCACGCTTTCCCTCCAAAATCATCCATGCCATAAAAGCCGCAGTCGGATTCAGGTGCATGACGCGGTTGGCGTTGACGATCAACGTGCCGGTGCCATCGGGATCAACGCGGAGATGAATGCGCGATTTCTCGTCCGCGTCCTGGCGGGTGTAATGATAAAGACCGGAGGATGGTTCGTGGGTCATGGAGAATGGAGTCCAGATTGTTTTAAGCGAATCAATAAAAGTCATCTCGCGCCTTCAATCATAAATCGTCAATCTAAAATCGTAAATTGATTATCGTCCGCCCCCCGCGCAGGCGCAGGCGCAGCCGGCGCACGCGCAGGCACAGGCGCAGCCGCCGCCACCGCCGCCGCGATAGCCGCCAGTCGAGGGCGGAGGCGGAGGATTCGTCGCATTGGTCACGCGGCTGGTGAAGGAGTTCAAGTTGCCAAGCACATTGCCCGAGAAGGTTTGGACTCCTCCGACGACGGATGCCGCGAAATCCGCGCCGGGCAGCGCAGAAGAAGATCGTCCGCCAGTTGGCATGGAGGCCGGCACGGCGGCGCCGGTCATTGCCGGGCCGGGACGATACATCGGGTCGTAGCTTCCCCACCACATCGGGACAAAGATCGGTCCGGTGAAGACACGCCGTGAGCGTTGATCGTAATCGTGGTCGAGCATCGTCCATTCGAGATTCTGATCGAGCAGCTGCCCCTTCACTTCGGGCGTCTGCGCGGTTTCAACCTGCGACCAGGCCTGTTCCATGATGTTCTTGTAATAGTCCTGCGTCTCCCTGCGGCTGAAGCCCTTCATTTTTTCGCCGACGGATTTGACCAGCGCAATGGTCATATTTTGCAGCGCGGTCTGACGAGCGCGGATGTCGGCAAGTTTGAACGCGCTCAGGAAGCTGATTTCATAATCATGCAGACCTTCGGGCTGCGGTTCGGTAACCTTGACGTTGAGCGGATCGCGCGAAACGACGGTGGCCGCGCCTTTCTTGATCGCGCCGAACAGGATCATGGTCATGACCTTATCGAGCGGCTGTTCCATCAAGATGGCGGCTTCGACAGCGGTCAAACCGCGCTTGATGCCGTGGCCCTCGATCCCAATTTTGGGCGGGATGTATTGCAGTTTGCGCCGCTGTCCCTGAATGGCGCCAATGATCGGCAAGCCGATGAACATGAACGCGAAAAATCCAAAGCAAAGGATGTTTCCGAGGCCGGCGATCAGGAAGGAGAAAATGCCGCCCAGCACATCAAAGATTGACGTTTGCACGATGGCGGAATCAGGCACGTAGCTTTTCGGGAAGGACGCGCCGAATGTGTATTGTGTGTATGCGTTGGCGCCGGCTGATTGCCATGTGTACGTGACGCGGTTCTGCGAATCGATTCCAGTCTGCGGCTGGGATGCGAATCCGGATGGCGATGAATGCCAGCGCGGTTCGTTTGGCTTGACTCCCGGCGGCAGATGGAACGTAACGGTCAAATCGGTATTACCGGACACAGAATGCGAATCGAAATAGGTCGGCGCGAAATCGGCGCTGGCGTACGTGTTGTCGCTGGTATCCGGATACAAAACGCCCGCGATGCTCCCAATGTAAACGTGAACTGACCCGCTCGCGCCGGGTTGGATGGTGTATTGTCCCATCACAACGGCGAAGCCCGAACCGTTTCCCTGGTAATCGCTTTGCGAAACATCAACGTTATTGCCGTTCACGTCCGCGGTGACGGTACTCATGTTGAAGCTGCCGTTCGGCATGCCCACGTCAACAAAATCAATCGGATGCGCGCCAGGCTGGTTCGTGAAGTTGAACGTGTATTCCAGCGATTCGGTGCCATCCGCATTCCAATAAACGTTGACGACTTCCTTGTCCACGCTGAAGAGATACGAACCTTGCGCCAGTGCGCTGGCAGGCAGAGCCAGCCCAATCCAAAAAATGAATAGAAAAATGGAAATACGTCGAAGCATGGGACCCTCCGCGCGCTTTACGTTTTGCGTTTTACTGATTCAAAACGCATACCGCAAAACGCAATTGAATTACCACTTTGGTTCTTCAGTTAACTGATACGTTGTTCCGCAGAATGGACATTCGACCATCGGCGCTCCGGCTACCATTTTGATGTTCTCCGGTTTCAATGCGCCGCCGCAATTCCGGCAGGTGACTTGCGAGATTTTGGTGTCGCCAGGCAAATCCACTTTCATCGTGACCTGCTGGACGACTTCTGTTTTTTGTCCGCGTATCCCGGCATAGACCAATCCCGCGCCGCCTGCCAAGAAGAGGACACCCACGCATCCAAAGCCGAGGCCGAATGTGAGCCAGCTTTGGCTGCCTGTCGGCGCGGTGGAGCCGATCGCATAAAATCCGCCCAATACAACCAAGCCTAAGCCAAAGAGAAATAAGATTCCTGCGCCGATGTATAACAAGGTTTTGCCCATGAGACGAAGCCTCCTGAAGAAGGTATACGAAGAGTCTAGCATTTTCGTTTTCGCTGGGCAAATGACATTTGTCTCAATTTCTTCCTGTTTTTATCTGAATTTCGAAAGCCAGGCAGCAGGCTGATTGGGCGGCGCAGCCGCACAGATGCTTCGAGGCGATATTCCGCTGACGCCCGCGATCCCGATCCATCCGGATGAATCATCGCCATCGCCAGCACCATAATCAATAACATCCATCTAAATCCATCCATCGCAGTTCACTGCTTGGGTTAAAGTTTGGCTGTATACTTATACAAATGTCATTGCGAGGAGTGGCGCCTTGGCGCCACGACGCGGCGATCTCGTGCAAATCAGGAAATCATAAGTATGTTATTTGAGATTGCCACTTGCAATGACATCCTGAGGCAGACTATATGACTCTCCAAGATCAATACAAAAAATGGCAGGAGAATACGCTCAAGAGATCGTTGGATAGATTCCCGGAGCGGAAAAAGAAATTCGAGACGACAGCCGGGATCGAGGTCCCGCGCGTGGCGCTGCCTTATGGTGTTGTTGATAAAGGGCGAGAGGACCTCGCCCCCACCGATGAATCATATTTAGAAAAGATTGGATTCCCCGGCGAGTTCCCATTCACGCGCGGCGTTCAGCCGACGATGTATCGTTCGCGCTTTTGGACGATGCGCCAATACGCGGGCTTTGCCACCGCCGAAGAAACCAACCAGCGCTATCTCTATTTATTGCAGCACGGGCAGACTGGGTTGAGCGTTGCATTCGACTTGCCGACGCAAATCGGCTACGACGCGGACGATGCAATGGCGCTCGGCGAAGTGGGCAAGGTCGGCGTTTCGATCTCGACCATCGAAGACATGGCGCGGCTCTTCGATCGAATCCCGCTCGACAAGGTTTCGACTTCGATGACCATCAACGCGCCCGCAGGAATTTTGCTGGCGATGTATATCGCAGTAGCGAAGCGTCAAGGCGCGCAGATGAAGACTCTGCGCGGCACGATCCAAAATGATATCCTGAAAGAATACGTGGCGCGTGGGACCTATATCTTTCCGCCTGCGCCCTCGATGCGGCTCATCACCGACATCTTTTCGTTTTGTGCGCGCGAAGTTCCAAATTGGAACACGATTTCAGTTTCCGGTTATCACATCCGTGAAGCCGGTTCGACTGCGGTGCAGGAAGTGGCGTTCACGCTCGCAAATGGAATCGCTTACGTGGAAGCGGCGCTCAAAGCGGGTTTATCCGTTGACGATTTCGCGCCGCAGATTTCGTTCTTCTTCAACGCGCATAATAATCTGCTCGAAGAAGTTGCCAAATTCCGCGCCGCACGCCGGCTGTGGGCAAAGGTCATGCGCGATCGCTTCAAAGCGCAGAAGCCCGCGTCGTGGCAACTGCGCTTCCACACGCAGACCGCCGGTTCGACACTCACCGCGCAGCAGCCAGAGAACAATGTCGTGCGCGTGACTCTGCAAGCTCTTTCCGCCGTCCTCGGCGGAACACAAAGTTTACACACCAATTCGATGGATGAAGCGCTTTGGCTTCCAACGGAAAAATCCGTGCGCGTCGCGCTGCGGACACAACAAATCATCGCGTTCGAATCGGGCGTGGCTGATTCGGTGGATCCGCTGGCAGGCTCGTATCTGATCGAATATCTGACCGATCAAATCGAACAAGGCGCGACCGAATACATCTTCAAGATTGACGAGATGGGCGGCGCATTGACTGCCATCGAGCGCGGCTTCATGCAAAGTGAAATCCAGAACGCGGCGTATGAAGCGCAGCAGGCCATTGAAAAGAAAGAGCAGATCGTGGTCGGCGTCAATCAATTCCAAACTGAAGAGACGATTGCGCTGGATAAATTGAAGATTGATCCCGCCATCGAGATTGCGGCGCGTGAACGTTTGAAGAAGTTCAGAGAGAATAGAGATCGGAGAATCGTGGAGCAGTTGCGCGGAAAGTTGATCGCCGCGGCACAAGGCACACAGAATATGATGCCGCTCTTTATTGAATGTGTGGAAAATAACCTGACGCTCGGCGAAATCTGCAATACTCTGCGCGGCGTGTGGGGAGAGTATGTGGCGGAAGGGTTTTAAAAGTATCAAGTGCCAAGTGTCAGGTGTCAAGCATTTGATTATAATCAATGAAGACTTGGAGGTTGCCATGACTCTTTCAGAACAAATCGAAAAGCAATTGAACACGTTGCCTCCTGAAAAACAGCGCGAGGTCTTGGACTTCATCGCGTTCTTACAGCAGCATATAACGGTCACGCAAGTCACAAAGCCGCGTTCGCTTAAAAAACATACCGCCTTTGGTTCGTGGAAAAGCCGAAAAATTGACGCAATCAAATATCAGCAGAACCTGCGCTCCAAATGGGGCAATTGATTTTAGTTTGTAAACAGGAGGGAGAATATGTCTCTCATTAAGAGCAAACTCAGCAAAAAGAAATCGAGCAAGAAAGCTGAAAAGAAATCCACGCAGGGAAAGAAATATCCGTTGCGCGGTAAACCCGTCAAACTTCGTAATCCATTCAAAGGCGTAGCTACAAGTGATTGGGAGGCTATAAAATGAGCTTATCACATATCCTCATCGAATATTTTAGGAACAACCTCACGTTCGGCGAGATTTGCAATACCCTGCACGGATTGTGGGGAGAGTACGTGGCGGAAGGGTTTTATAAAGTAGGCTCTACCGTTTCCAGCGGGACGAGCAATAAACTTAACAGCTCTTTGCCACGAATTCCACGAATTGTCGCGAATGTCTCCAAAAAATTCGTGCGAATTCGCGAAATTCGTGGCTGAGGATTTGGCTTTCCCGTTAAAAACGGGAGAGCCATAAAGTATCAAGTGCCAAGTGTCAGGGTATAATTTTGTTATGCAGATTTCGACTCGTGATGGCGTAGTTTCCAAAATCAAAGCCAATCGCCGCGCGCTTAAGCGTTACAGCGTGAAGTCACTGGCTTTGTTCGGTTCCGCGGCAAGAAACAAGTTGCGAAAACGAAGCGACGTGGACATTCTCGTTCAGTTCGACAAGACGACTTGGGCAAATTATATTGGGTTGAAATTTTATCTGGAAGATTTGCTCGGGCGCGAAGTGGACTTGGTCACGTCCAAAGCATTGAAGCCCGCCGCAAAACCATCTATCGAAAAAGACTTGGTGTATGTCGTCTCGTAATGGCAAGCTCTACGTTCAGGATATTTTGCAAGCCTGTGAAGATATTCTCAGTAGATCACGAAAACGTAGTGAAAACCTTGTTGCTTGGCCGTTATGATTTTTAATATCCAATATCCAGATTTTTGCACATATCCGGCATCTCTCTTAGCTTTGACCGCCATACCTGGCGGTTAAAATCTTGATTTTTTGCGTCCGCGCTAAAGGCATAATTTCAAATCTGTTTCGTGAAGTACTGATTCTGAACTTCACACAAGTCATGGATTCAGCAGACGATTTGCAAAATGATCGCCGTACTTATATGGCAGTGATTCATTGCATCGAAATCATCGGCGAAGCGGCGCGTCAGATGCCGGAGAAGTTTCGTGAAGAGCACCCTGAAATCCCTTGGCGTGAGACAGTCGGTTTGCGAAACGTGATCGCCCACGAATATTTTGGGCTGGACAATGAGATCATTTGGGATGTGATCCAAACTCGAATTCCTTTATTGGCGGAACAGTTGAAACACGTCGAGTTGGAATGAACCTCACGCTCGGCGAGATTTGCAATACCTTGCGCGGCGTATGGGGTGAGTATGTGGCAGAAGGATTTTAGAAGTCGTATAATTTGGATTAAGTTTATATTATCCTGTTAGGAGGAGAACATGCCAAAGATTTTGTCCGCCTCGTTGAGCGACCAAGGTCGCAGACGCAGTAACAATGAAGATTTTGTTACTTTCTTTGAACCAATAGATCCGAAAGAACGTCAAGCTAACGGATGTTTATATATTGTTGCGGATGGAATTGGCGGGGCTTCTTCCCGTGGGGAACGTGCTAGCGAATATGCGGCAAAGAAAGTTTTATATGATTATTTTCAACCTTCTAACCTAAAGCCTATTGAACGTTTGCGAGAAGCAATCCAGCACGTCAATAAAGATATCTTCAACTACACGGAAGAAAGCAAACATGTGCCGCGCATGGCAACCACAATGGTAGCGGCAGTGATACGAGACAACACACTCTTAGTTATAAATGTGGGCGACAGCCGTGCATATTTGATTCGAAATGGCAAGGCGATGCAAATAACCCGCGATCACAGCATCATTGGCGAAATGCTTGCGAACGGTGAACTGACTGAGGAGGAAGCTCTGCATTCCCGAATCAAAAATCGACTTACGCGCAGTATTGGAGGAGAAGCGGAAGTTCATGTTCAAGTTTATGATCCAATCGTCCTCCAAGCAGGCGATAAAATTTTGCTTTGCACTGATGGCTTAACTCGTTATGCATTAAGCCAGAAAATAGCCGAGCTAACAGCCGGAGGGGCACCTGACGAAATTAGTCAACGATTAGTTCGTTATGCTAATGAACATGGTGGCGCAGATAATGTTTCAGTTATTCTTGTGTTATATGAAGCAGGCCCTGATTCGCCGAATGTTTTTCCTCCTCCAATGTACTCGCATCCTTTACTTGAAATAAACAATAATGCTGATGTAGCCGCAATTCCTTCGAGACGCGGATCCTTGGATTTAGACGAAGATGAAACAGAACTGGGGCGCGCAAGGATTGAGAGCGAGGATGCTACTGAATTAGAAATCCCCACGACAGGTCCTATCGGAATTTTGTGGGTTACATCAGGATTTCGCCGAGGCAAGTATTATCCGATTCGCAACGGAACTATTATTGGCCGAAGAGATGGTGATTTGATTCTAGACGACCCAAAAGTCTCGGGCTCTCACGCGAAATTTACAATGGAAGGTAATCAGTTCATTATTTGGGATTTAGGCTCTTCTAGCGGAACCTATGTTAATGGTAAGCGAATCAGAGAAAGGACACTGCTCACCGAAAATAATCTTATCAAAATCGGCAACACAACATTCGTTATAAAACTCCTCACTCAGAAAGCTAACACTGAATTGATCAAGAGATCAGAAAACCGAGAGTCGATTCAGGAAAAAGAACACTTTAGAATTTCTGTATCATATCCTTTATGTTTGGCTAAGAGATTCGCAAGCATACTCATATTCCATTTTTACCTACCAGAATATCACGCTGATGTTCAGAGAAGTGTTCGGTCAGAATTTAAAGATTATGGTTCAAGTGAAACTGTCGATTATGCCAGCTCAGTTCGTATTAGACAAAAGGTGAAAATCAAATTATCAAATCCGAATTTTTCTTTTTCAGATTCTGGCATTAAGATAGTCGATGATTCGATAAATAAAATAACCTTTTTAGTTCAGCCAAATGACAATTGTGAACCAGGCTCGCATAAAATTTTAGTTTCAATTGTAGACGCAGATGCAGATTATGAACTTGAATCAATAACTATTAATGTTCAAGTGGTAGATTTTGCTTTCGACCATGTTTCCCGTCCATTGCTTTCAAAAGCTTTCGCTATTGTATTGGGCGTTGGTTCTTTTGCTATGTTTATTCTTACATTCTTGGAGCAAATTGATAAAACCTTTGGACTTACATATGGCACGGCGGCAGGCGTTTTAGCACTAGCAATTTATGTAAATTTTTACAACTTATACCAGCGTATTCGCCCAAACACACCATGACATGAAATAACCAAAATGAAAAACATTACCTTTTCCACCCTCTTCAAATCTCTTGCCATCGCCGGGAACGTGCTGTTCATTCTGTGGATCACGTAATACAGAATTGACGAAGGCTTTCAAGACACGCTGCCAGAGAAAGTGTTGTATGGCGGCTTGATGCTGCTGTTGGCGCTCGATACGGTTTTGATCTTGAGAAAAGAATGATGCGTCGCACCACACCGGTAAGATAAGCCGTTCAATGGGATTCACCGTTCTGTGGATCAATCTTATTTCGCAAGGTGCGACGCATTCGCGCGTCCACTTTATCTTGTGTAGAACGATAGGGAATCAGCAGCAGGAATCCGATGACAATGACAACTTGAGTTTAGAGCAGCAGAATAGCACGTGCGAAGCGTGTGAAGCAAGTCGAAGCTTAACAAGAAAAGCAAATACCAGTTCCCCAGCCGTAACCAATGACGAAGAAACCTCTGTCTGAGAAATTCCGGTCCGTTTATCGTGTTGTTAGGATGCTCCTTGTTCCGTTTCACTAACAAGGTTCGTTGTGTTTGTCAAAAGTCCAATTAAAAAATCCTTCAAATAGAATTCGCGCTCCAGAGAAAAAATTATCAACATTGTCATACCGGCGGGTTATCCAACCGGACGCCATGACCGCGCACGGTGTCAATATATTGATGCGTCGAATCGAGCGCGGCGAGGCGGTCGCGCAGGCGGCGGATCAATGCGTCCAGCGCCTGGTCCGAAACGCCTGCAGCCTGATCTTCGCCCCACACTTCGGACACCAGGTCCATGCGGCTGATGACCTGTCCCGAACTTTCATAAAGAAGCCATAATAATTTGAATTGCTGCGCCGATAACGGCGGGGCAATCTGTTTTTGATTCACCCACACGCGCCGCGATTTTTGTTCCATCACGAGACGGCCCGGCTTCCCGGAACCTTCCGTGAGCGGCACGGTTGCATCCGAGGTGAAGAACATGAATTCCTGGACAAAGCTGACCTGCACCAAATCGCCGTCCTGCAGCATCACCGGGGACGAGAGCGGATTGCCGTTATGGTGCGTCCCATTTTTGCTGCCGAGGTCTTCGAGGATCACACCCTCCGAAGTCGGCGTGAGACGCGCGTGAAAACGCGAGACCTGCCGATCCGCGATCACCACATCGCAGGTTGACTCGCGTCCCAGCACGAGCGTGCGGCTCAAAGCCCAGCGCTGACCTTTCAGCGGGCCTTCCTGCGCCACCAACATGGGGAATTCTTCGTGATCAGACATCCAGTCCCTCGTTTGCGAAACACAAACACAGAGTATGTTCATGCTGAACTGCGAAGTCCGAAGGCCTCGCAGAAATTTTTAAGTTGTTGACGCTCTCCGCGCACATACGCGCTTCCCTCTCTTTGTTCGGATGGTGTAATGTTAATAAAGACGTTTATAATATAGCATAAATTTGGTTTCTGTGCTGATACCACGCCGAAAAGATTTGCACGGAGCCAATCAGGCATCAAAGGAAGAAATGGCTCTCTCGCTGAACAGCGGCGAGGTCTTGCACGACCGCTACAAGGTCCGCGAACGGATCGGACAAGGCGGCGCAGGCTCCATTTATCTGGCCGACGATCTCCGGCTGGAGGGACGTCTGTGCGCGCTGAAAGAGGTCGAGTACGACACCGCCCTTCCAGAGAATATTCGCGAAGAGGCCCGCGGACAGTTTTTGCGCGAGGCCACTATTTTAGCGCGTCTCGATCATCCCAACCTGCCCAAGGTTTCGGACTTCTTCTCCAACGGCCCGCGCGATTATCTCGTGATGGATTACGTTCCCGGCGACGATCTGCGAACGGTCATGCTGGAGGCGCGCCGCAATAAAACCTTTTTGCCTGAAAATCAAGTTCTGGGATGGGCGCGCCAGCTTGCGGACGCGCTCGCCTACCTGCATGGGCAGGAACCCGCCATCGTCCATCGCGACATCAAGCCCAGCAACCTGAAGATCACGCCGAATGGACTCTTGAAGCTGGTGGATTTTGGCCTAGTCAAGATCATGTCCCCGAACGAGGAAGTGACCATCACGGTCATTCAGGGACAAGGCACGGCGCTTTATACGCCGCTGGAGCAATATGGCAGCGACGACGCACACACCGACACGCGTTCCGATATTTATTCCTTTGGCGCGACGTTGTATCACATGTTGACCAACGAGCCGCCCATTGATGCGCGCAAACGGTTCATCCAGCCGGCGAGCCTGGTCCCGCCGCGCCAGATCAATCCATCCATCAGCGCGCGCACCGAAAAGGCCGTCTTGTGGGCCATGGCTTTGCATCCCGATGAGCGCCCCGCATCCATTGAAATCTTCGACGACTTTCTATTCGAAGGCCATGAGATTTCGACCCGGCCCGTGCCGCTTCAAACCGCATTCGATTTGGGCACGATTCGAATTTTCGGCCAGCGGGCAGATGCGCTTCTCGCGTGGACCACTGCCGGACTCCTGATCCTGAGCCTGATCGCCACCCTCATGCGTTGACCGATAACGATCCGCAGATTACACAGATCGTTTAACATTACAGCGCAAGGTCGAGCAATCGTTCCCTGCCAATTCTCCCTCACCCTTTCCCTCTCCCTTCGGGAGAGGAGACTCCCTTCCCCATTCGGGGGAAGGGTTGGGGATGAGGGCGAAAACGGTAGGAAAGCCATGAGCAGAACCCTCAAAACTCTAACTTTGCGCTGTAATATTAATTTGTCTGCGAAATCTGCATCGTCTGCGGATGTTTTTATCTTCGCACATTACGCGACCAGATCCACCCGCCTCCCCAGCCCAACAATGCTCCGACAATCGTGATCGTCAATATGCCATTGATTCCGTTCGAGATGGCAAATGTGGAACTGCCGGGTAATCCCAGGGCAAAATAGTTGTAAGCCAGCAGACCGCCGGCCAACACGCACATTCCCCACCGCGCGCCCCACTGCGCGCTTTCGATTCGATAGCCGGCCCAGAAGGCCAGGCCCGCCGTCACCAAAAGCAATATGAGCGCCAACAGCCACGCGGAGAATCGCGGCGCACCCTGCAGCGTTACAAAATTATCTTCTGCCGGGGCCTGGGTTTTGACCGCTTCCGTCGTGGGTTGAGGCGTCAGCGCCGGGACGATCACGGTCACCGCCGCGGGCTGTCCGCTGGAAACATCCAATTGAATCACAGCCGATACCTCCGCCGGGTCACTCGTGGCGCGGATTTGAAGCAGGCCCGGCTTGTCAAGCCCGAAGGAAACGCGCGCTACGCCCTGAGTGGTGATCGCGTCCGCTTGATGCAAAATGCCGCCGCCCTCGCCGGTCAATGTCATCGAAAAATGCACGACCGTCCCATCTGGAACCGGCTGGCCGTTATGATCTTCGATGACGCCGGTACGGATGGCAATCGTATCGCCGATCCTGAACAACGGCACAGCGGTGGCCGAGGGAGTTACGGCAGCCGCGCCTCCTGTCGGAACGGGAGCCGCCGGGATGTCGAGGACGAGCGTGATGATTTGGTTTGGATCCGGCGAGGTGGCCTTGATCAAATCATATCCAAGTCCCGGGATGGAAACCGGCGACGCGCCTGCTGGCGTCAGTTCCTGAAAGAGAAGCCGGGCGGCCACTTCCACAAAGGGCGGCTGTTTGCTGTACAAAGCATAATACGCGCTGAGGCGCGAAATATCGGTTGCATCCATGTAATACGGCGCGCCGAACGCAAACAGCACCACGCGTTTGTTGCGGAGCAAATCCTGCTGCGCGGAGAGGAAATTGCTGATCAACTGCGGCTGGCCGCGGCTGGAATCCGTCAGTGAAAAGATCACCCACGTTGCCTGACTCAAATCCCCCTGAAGCGGCTGCGGACCTTTTCCATTCATGTAACCGGCAAGATCGTCCAGCGAATAGGAGGAGACGCGGTACGAGGAGGTTTGATTTCCGCTCTGCGGGCCATAAAGCTGGACAACGGCATTCTGCAGCGCGTTCAATGGGAGCGCTGATTCGACCGAACACGTGCTGCATTGCCTGGTCTGCGAAGTGTCGGTAAAAAAGACAATGCGGTCGCGAACCTGGGGCGGCGAAGGCAAATCCTGAACATCGGGGCTGAGCAGCGTCGCCGCACTGCGCGCGACTTGAAACGTCAATTCCTGAGATTGTCCAAGATCGCCCGTGCCCTGTCCGGGCACCAGCACATTCTGCAGAGTGAACGATCCATAAAGCGAATTCTTGAGCGTCAGGATTCGCAAAACAGATGCATCCACGCTCTGCGCAAAGGCCGGGTCTTCCTGGTATTTCTGCGTGAAGAAATCGAGGATTTGAAGAACGGTCGAGTAGTTATCCGGCGCATCGCTGGAGACAATGTTTCCAAGATCGAGCAGATCATTGCCTGCCACGAACGCGTCGCGGGCGACAGTGCGTGCGGAAAAGCTTCCATCCGAAGAATAGAACTGGCGCACAGCTGGCGTACCGAGATCGTCGCTGATCATCAGGCCGCCCTGATCGTGCCAGGACGAGAATTGCGGGAGACTGAGAATGGCAGCCAGCGCCTGCGGGTCGAAACTAACCGGACGCGTGGCAGCGCGAATATTGCCTTGAAAACCCTGATAGCGAATATGCGATACAAGCAGGCCATCAGCTGTTGCGTTGCGCGTGGGGGCATCGCCGGTCACCTGGAAAAAAGGAAGCAGTTCGATCTGTTTCAATTGATCGAGCGATTTCCGAATGGTTGGAACTTCCTGATCAATGGGGCGGTCGGTGCTGCCATCGCCGGGAAAATGTTTGGCAATGACCAGCAGTCGGCCCCCGGAACCAACGTGCAGTCCGGCAATGTAGGCGCTGCCCATCTGCCCCACCCAATACGGATCGCCGCCAAACACAGACGAACCAAGGTCGCCTTGTGCGGCGGGGTTCGGAGAATCGAGCACATCGAGCGAAGGGCCGAGGTACATGTTGACACCCAGCGATGAAAGCTCGCGTCCCATGACCTGCGCAACTTTATTGGCAAGATCAGGCGACCATGTTGCACCAATCGCCATTTCTGATGGAAGCGGAGTCAGCCCGCTTAGAATCTGATCGGCGGGCGCGCCATCGCCGTTCTGGGTCATCGCGATGAACAGCGGAATGTAGGCATGAGGCGTTGAATTCGGCGCGGGGGTCGCAGGCATGGCGCTATCCCATTCGAGCTGCTGCAGGTTCTGAATCAATTGGGCCGCACCTTTGACGGTGTTCGGCGCGGCGAAAAAGTTGTCGTTGTCGGCGCGTAAAACAACGCCGCCGATGTGATGATTTGCAATCAAATCATGGATTTGAGACTGGCTGCCTGTATCCGTGCCTGTAAACGAGACCAAGAATAATTGTCCGACACGCTCTTCAGGCGTCATCTGATCGAACACCTGACGAACCTGCACCGGAGGCGCGGTGGTCTGGGCCGCGACCCGGGACGGGCTGCCAGCCGAGGTGACGATCAGCGCCGAAAACAGGGCCGCGAGAAAAGCGCGCCGCAATTTCATCGTCCGAACGGTTCAAACGGATTCATGCCTGCCTCCCCACTTTTTGAAGCGCAAGTTTTGGATCGTCCGTGAAAACACCATCCACTCCCCAGCCGTGCAGGCGGACAATGTCATCCGGATCATCCACTGTCCAAACATGGATGCGGCGTTTCAGGCGATGCGCGCGCTGGACTTGCTGCGGATTAACATCCGTGAGATATGGATGCAGGGCGGCATAATTGCCGAACGAAAAACCAAATGAGCGCGCCCACGCGCCCAGCCATCCATTCATCGCCAGCAATCCGCGCGGAACTTCGGGGAGCAGCCGGGCGGCCTTCGTCAAGTTGGAGGCGAAGAAAGACGAAAAGATCACGCTCTTTTCGAGCGCATGTTTCTTCACCAGCGCGCAGACTTTTTCTGTCAATGGATCGCGCGGCGTGGAATAATTGGTCAGCTCGACATTGATGAAAATATTCCTGCCGACCGTTTCAAAGACCTCACTCAACAGCGGGATTTTTTCACCGCAAAACTTTTCAGAGAAGAAGCTGCCTGCGTCCAACGAGCGCAGGTCGGCCAGTTTCATGCGGGAGACGCGGCCATGTCCATTGGTCGTGCGGTCCACGGTCGGATCGTGGATCACGACGATTTCACCGTCAGCGCTGAGTTTGGCGTCCAGCTCGATGGCGTCCGCGCCTTCCGTCAGGGCCAGTTGGAAGGAAGCAAGCGTGTTTTCAGGCGCATGAGCCGAGTCGCCGCGGTGAGCGAAGATAACAGGACGAGGGAGATCAGTAAGCATGGTTTGCGTTTCTCGTTTTGCGTTTTGCGAAAATAAAACGAAAAGCGCAAAACGCAACAAATTTAGATTTCGACAAAATACGCCTGCGCGGCGCGGTCTATCATTTCACGCGTCATCGTGGGCGGGACAGCCAGGTAGGATGAAATGTCGAGGATTTGATCGCACAGATCGCGCGGATGCGAGGCGCGCAGTTTGCGGTTGCGTTTGATATACCATTCCTGCAGGAGATAGGCGAGACCCTGATCGTTGTATTCGATCTTTTTGTCCGCGGCCACGCGGCGGAAGATTTCGCGATACTCTTCGTAAGATGGATCGCCGATCTCGACCTTGTGCCGCAGGCGGCGGAGAAATGCTTCATCCACCAAATCCTTGGGCGGGAGATTCGTCGAGAAGACGATCAGCACATCGAACGGCACCTCGACCTTTCGTCCGGTGTGGAGGCGCAGGAAATCCACGCGGTTCTCGAGTGGGACGATCCAGCGGTTCAACAAATCGCGCGGACGAACCTGCTGCCGCCCGAAGTCATCAATCAAAAGGATGCCGCCGTTCGCCTTGACCTGGAACGGCGCTTCATAGAATTTGTGCGTATCATCGAAGACGAGGTCGAGGCCCTCGAGCGTCAATTCACCGCCGACGACAATGAACGGACGGCGAATCTTCACCCAGCGCGGATCGCGGCGCGTGTTGGAGCGCAGGCCGCCGGTGCTGGATCCATTGGCTTCGGCTTCCGGCGCGAGTTTGTGACTGACAGCATCGTATACCTTGATCACCTGTCCGTCCAGATAAAGAGCAAACGGAATGTACATGGTCTGGCTCAACACAAGATTGCCAAAGGCGCGGGCGATGCTGGTCTTGCCGTTGCCCGGAGGGCCGTACATAAAAATGGATGTTCCGGAATTCAGGGCCGGGCCAAGCCGTTGAAATGTGGTTTCGGAGATGACCAGCTGCGAAAGGATTTGCCGCATCGTGCGCGTGGTAACCGTCATGCGCCCGCTCTTCTGGCGGCGGATCGCTTCGTTATAAACTTCAAACGGCACGGGCGCCTGCCCGGCATATTGACTGCGTTCGAGCGCTTCACGCGCGCGTGTATTGCCCGCGCTTGTAATACCGTATGTATATGCGCCTTCGCCCAGCCCGCCCTGGGACGATCTCACCTCGATGAATTTTTCCTGTTTCAGCGCAGTCAACAACTGGTCAGTCACGCTGGCAAAGGGCAGGGCAATCTCCTCAGCGATTTTGAATCCGGTCATGTAGCCGCGCGAATACAACACCTTTAGCACCAAATCCTGCAGCCAAAGCGGGGAAAGACCCGTGTCGTCCAAACTGTTGATTTGGGGCGGAATAAATGAAACATTGGAGGATGATGGATAGGTCATGCCGCCTCACTACTCAAGGAAAATGAAAAAATTCTCGAATGGATTGGATTATAGCACGCCGCGTCAAAACCACTCCTGACAAACACATTTCGATTGGCAACACCGATTCTGATCGGCGAAGTCAGGAGGCTTCGACGCTGCCACCGACTCGTTTATAATCACGCATTATGAATCTATCCGTGGTCATTCCTGTCTATAATGAAAAAGACAATGTCGAAACGATCATCCAGCGCGTCGAGGATTCGAAGCTGGCGCGCGAAATCGTCATCGTGGATGACGGCTCGATGGACGGAACGCGCGACATCCTGAAGAAGCTCGATGGCCGGGGCGGACTGCGCGTCATCCTGCACGAAAAGAATCAAGGCAAAGGCGCCGCCGTCCGCACGGGACTGGAGGCGGCCACCGGCGATGTGATTTTGATCCAGGACGCGGACCTCGAGTACAGTCCGCGCGATTATCCGGTTCTGCTCCAGCCGCTCGAAGAGGGCATCGCGGACGTCGTATATGGTTCGCGGTTTTTGGGCGGGCCGCATCGGGTTGTCATGTTCTGGCATTTGCTTGCCAACCAGCTGCTGACCTTCATGACAAACCTTCTGTACGACACGATCCTGAGCGACATGGAGACCGGCTATAAGGTTTTCCGCCGCGAGGTCATTGCCGGGATGAAACTGCGCGCCAACCGCTTCGATTTCGAGCCGGAGTTCACCGCCAAAGTGATCAAGCGCCATTACCGGATTTACGAAGTGCCGATCTCGTTCAACCCCCGCGATTATTCACAGGGCAAGAAGATCAAACTCCAGGATGCCTTTGCCGCTGTGTGGACGTTGTTGAGATACAGGTTTATGGATTAAATTTGCAAAGGCACAGTGGCGCCTCTGGCGCCATACCCCTACTTTTTTTACCCAAACAATTCCACGCACAACGCTTCCAACCCATCCAGCGCAACGCGGACGGAATCGGAGACGCCCTGATGGCTGCCCGTCTCCGGCTGGACCCCGATCACAAATATCTCAGGTCGAACATCCTTCGGCAGAATTTTGAAGAACAATGACAAGTTCGCCGCCGGCGTGGAAACGCCCGCAATGCGAAGCTCATCGAGCTGGAATAAAGCCATATCGCCGGGAACCGCATCCGGTATGCTGGCCGCGCAAATCACCAGCACCACATCCGGGTGGGACGTTTCTATCGAACGCAATTGCTTTTCGGGAACGAGGCCGCCGTCAATCAATGGGACGTTCACTTTGCCCTGCAAACGTTTGATCAGGAAACAGCCAATGCCCTCATCCCCGCGCTGGCGGTCGCCAATGCCGAGGATCAGGACTTTCTTGTTTTCGAGACGCGTCCCCAATTCGTCAATCACATTTTGATTTTAATGCCATTTGGGCAGGTTGCGTTTGCGAAGTTCCCCAAGAGAGAAACGTCGGCTCATAAAAAAAGCCAACTCCCTGACTGGGTTGGCTTTTTTCGCGCTAATTCGTGAAATTGGCGGCTAAAATCTTGAAAGATTAAATTCGGGGCGAGTCATGTTTCTCGCCGCAATTGCTGATTTCTTACGGCACGATGTTCACCGTGTAATCCAGCACATAATCGCCCGCCGCATAATCAGACGTGCCGTCATTGATCTTGCTGGTGAATGTGGCAGTCGTCGTGAGATGATGCTGCCCAACGGGCCAATTGCTCAAAGCCGCATACCATGTGTGGCATTGCTGTCCGTTTTGAGCGTTGTCCGTCGCGGCAAAATCGCTCACGGGAACGTCCTTGCCATCCAGCGTAAATTTTAATTGAATGCTTTCCAAGTCGGTATTGAGTACATCGGCGGTGGTCGCGCACCAGCCATAATCCCAAAGAATCTGATCCGTCACGGACAAAGCAGCCGTAAATGTCAGCGTACCGGGCCTGGCATAATCAGAGGGTTGATACTGCTCGACAACTTTTTGATCAAGGGGAGACACGCCGGAGGCCGCCGCGGCTTGCGACTGGCTGACCGTGTCAATCGTCGGCGCGCTGGCCGCGGGTTGAAGCGTCACGGATGGAGTCGGAACGCTGGATGATGTCGAACCCTGCGGCGATGAACTCGATTGTCCGAGCACGGCCTGGACAGCCGCGTTCAACACAACGTCATCGGTGGATGCGGCATTGGACGCGTCGATCGGGACTTTGATCGTCGGCTTGACGCCCTGCCCCTCGAGGAAGATGCCGCCATCCGGCAGGACGAAACGCCCGAACGGGAATTGCATTGCAAAACCTTCAGGCATCTGGAACTGTCCGCGCGAGACTTCCGCCTCCGCGCCCGCCGTCGGATATTGGCCGATCACCATCATGCCGGGCACCTGGCTGAATCCATAAGATTCCAACTCACAGGCGCTGAAACAGGCGGGGCCGACCAGCAGCGCCATCTTGTTGAAATGATACTGCTCCACGTTAGGTGTGAACTTTTCCGGAATCCCTTCCGGTTGGAATTTTCCAGACTCGGCGCTGTAATATTCGAGTTGCCCAAGCGTGACTGTGTTTGTGTTCAAAAATCCTTCCAGGCCAAGCGGAGCGCCGCCGCTGTTGTAGCGCATGTCAATGATCAGGCCGTTCACCTGGCGATCCTGGAATTGTTGAAGCGCGCGCTGGAACAAGCGGATGATGAGATTCAAATCGTCATCGTTGCTGTTGATGCGGATATAACCGATCTGTGCGCTTCTTACAGAACCACTCTGCGAATTGCCGTTGCCAAGAATTTGATAGTCAACCGGCAAAAGCGGATCGGTGTTGACTCCATAATAGAGCGAAGTCCGCGCAAAGCTGTCGCGTTCCTGGATGGCGGTCAACGTTGCGGTCTGGGACTGCCCGCCGGGATTCGTAAATGCGACTGCGGCTTTTGTTCCCGGCTGGGCGCGCAAGAGATAACGCGCCTGCTGGAGTTGAATCGCAAAGTCGGATGATTGATCGGAATACGAGTGTGCGCTGGCAACCGCGTCCTTGATCGGCTTGCCGTTGAAAGCCGTCACGGTTGCGCCAACCTTCATGCCCGCCTGCTCCGCCGGGCCGCCGCTCGTCAAGTAAATGACCATGTAACTTCCATCGTCCAATTGGCGGATCGAGAATCCATAACCGCCTGCGGTGGCATTGGTGAAATCCTGCTGGGCGTATTGTCCGCCATCCAGACCAACATGCGCGTCCTTGAATGCCCACGTGAAATCGCGCAAGGCAAGGTAGAACGCGTTCGGGTCGTGATTCTGTTCCGCGGCGGCAACGCGCGGCCGGATCTGCGAATACAACTGATCCCAATTGGGCTGCTTGCCCTGGATGCCGTTGAAGGCATAATCCTGCTTGACGAGATTGAACATATCGTCGAACGCTTTGGTGTACGACTCATTCGAAAAATCTTTTACAGCTGCGGATTTCGGTTCATACAACGTCAGGCTGGGAGTCGGCACCTGCGTGACGGTAAACGGCTCCTTGTCCAGGTTGACGATCGAATACCCTGCGGGAATCGGACCCACCGGATCGTCCGCCGTGAAAAGCTTTTTATCCGCGCCGAATCCGGTTGGGAATTTTTGGTTGGCGTCCGGCGCCCAAACCACAAGGTTCCCGCCGACGACTTCATCATTGTTGTCGCTGTCGGTGATGACGGATGCCAGATAATTCGGCCAGCCTTGCGACGGATCATCGCCTTCGGAATACGGGCCGCCGGTCAGGTTCGGCCAGTAAGACACGGCAAAGACCTGCACGCCCGCATCGTTCCTGCCATCGTTCGAAACATTCACCATCGTGCCGGTTGGCCGCGCGGGCAGCTGCAAAGTATATTTGCCGGTTTTTGCTTTGGCATCTATGGAAAGAAAACCAAGCGTCTGCGAAGAAACCGGGATCGTCCAGTTTTGATCGCGTTTGACAAAGCCGTACATATCCACCAATGCCACGGCGTTTTCAACATAATACGTTGTGATAATGTCATTGGTATAAGTGAAACTTCCCGTGATCTCGTACGGCTGGTTGCCCGAGGCGGGAATTCGAACGACGGGACTTTGGGTCTGCGTGATCTGCGGCAGGTTGAAACTGCTGCACGCCGCCTGCGCCAGACTCAAAACCACAAGCACTGCCGTGATCTTAAATAGTTTTGATCTCATCTCTGCTCCTTGAAATGCGGGCTATTATATCGCGAAGGTATAATTGGATTGTGAACGTGCAAACGCAGATCAATGCAGAATTCGAACGCGCCGAACGAGCCCGCGCCCGCGGCAAGGAGGGACAGGCACGCGTTTGCGCACGGCGCGCAGCGGGGATCGCGGCGCGCGAATATTTTACGCGGCGCGGACGCATCATCCGCTCACCAAGCGCGATGGATTTGTTGAATCTGCTCACGGATGAACCGCTTCTTTCCCCGGACCTCAAGCAGTCTGCCGTTTATTTGACTTTGCGCGTGAACGAGGAATTCAAACTGCCGGTGGATGTGGATTTGATCGAGGACGCGAGGAAATTGTGCGAGGGATTATTGAAATAACTGATGTTACGCAAACTTCTCCCTCATCCCCCAACCCTTCCCCCGAATGGGGAAGGGAGTCCCCTCTCCCCGCGGGAGAGGGCCGGGGTGAGGGTGTATAAGATGAAAAAATGATTGGATTGCGTAACATCAGTGAAATAATATTGTTTATGTCCGTCTTCCAAACAAATGGAACAGTGCGCGGGCAACGGTGAGAACAACCAGGGTTCCCGAAATCACGCCGCCGAACACAAGCAGCAATCTCTCCCAGTCATGCAAACGGAACGCGATCTCTTCGCGCGGCGGAAGATGAATTCGCCCGTGCAGGCCGCGGACAAAATCCCTTCGAGGCGTGATCCGCCTCAGCGTCCCGGCCAGACGCGTTTCCAGTTCGTCCAATCTTGATGTTTCAGAAGATGTCTTTCTCTTGCTCATTCGATCTCACAAGTCTATTCGGCAGGGTACAAAACAAGCGCCAAAGAGCCAGGCCCAAATTGGACAACGAGAGAAATGGTGAAGTCGGTCAATTCCGCATCTTTGACCTTGAAATTCTTCCTTGCCTCTTCCAATAAGGTTTTGCCCGCTTCCAGATCGCGCGCGTGGGCCACATTGACATGAACAGGAATATCGTCCATGGCCTGCTTTCCTAATTCGATCACGCGCGCCAGGGCAGCCTTTCGAGTGCGAACCTTGTCCACCATGTCGAGAATCCCGTCCTCGATACGGGCGATCGGCTTGACGTTCAAAACGGAAGCCAGCGCGGAGGAAAGAGTCCCGACGCGCCCGCTGCGGCGGGCGTACTCCAGCGTGTCCATGGTGACGATCAATTGGGTGCGGCCGCGCACCGACTCGAGGTAGCTCACGATTTCCTGAACGCTTTTTCCGGCGCGATCCATTTGACGCGCCGTCCGGCACATGAACGCCAGACTCGCCGAGCCGTTCAGGGAATCGAACGGAACGATCTTGAACGTATCCTTCAGCTCATCTGCCGCGGCGACCGCGGAGGCATACGTCCCGGAAAGTTTGCTGGTCACATGAATGGAAAGGATGGTGTCGCCCGGCTTGAAATTTTTCCTATAGAATTCGACGAACTGATGCGGGGAGGGCTGGGAGGTTTTCGGAAAGGCTTTGTTCGCCGCCACTTCCTTGTAAAAATCTTCAAGCCCCATTTCCGCAAACTGAATGAAGGTTTTATCGCCAAATTGAATATTGATCGGAATGACTTGAATGTCGAATTCCTTTTCCCATCCTGACGGCATATCCGCCGCGCCATCGGTCACAATTCTCAACATAGCTCAATCTCCTTCCAGGTTTATGCTTTGATCGCCGAGCTGATCACGCAGCGCCAAAAGCGTGCGATGATAAAGGCTTTTGACCGCGCCTTCGCTGCGTCCCATGATCTGGCCGATCTCCGCATTCGACAAATTCTCGACGAACTTGAGAATGAGCAGAGTCTGACGTTCCGGAGGCAGCTGCCGGATCAAGCGCAGAAGCGACTCCTGTTCCTGCGAATGCACCAGCGTGGACTCCGGCCGGTCTTCCCTCGACGAGGCGATGGGCGCGTCGTTCAACGGGATTTCCTGCCGCCGGCTGCGATCCCGGTGCCAGTTCGCCACCAAATTGTGAGCAATGCGATACAACCACGCAGAGAACGGCAGGCCGCGGTCCGTATAATTGTGGATGTGATTCATCGCCCGCTGGAAAACGCGGGCAGTGAGGTCCTCTGCGTCGTGCAGGTTGCCCGTCCGGTAATACACATAGTTGAAGATGCGGTCAATGTAACGCTCGTAAAGCTGACCGAACGCATCGCGGTCGCCTTGCGCGGCACGGGACAAAACCTCTTCTTCGTTGAACTCGATTTCCGGCACAGATTAACCTTACCGGCGAGGTCTGTTACAAATAACCCCGCCGGATTTGAGAAGTTGCACAATGCTGTTTTCAGATCGAACTCGTCTTCACGCCAAAGTATATCATGTTCGATTGTGTAAAAAATACATCCGACCTCGCATCTGCGAACGAGAAAACACGGAACATGAAGGCCGGGCTTTCGTCTATAATCATAAGACCCCCAAAAGGAGATTTGCTTATGCAATTCAATAAAGAAAATAGAAACATGTATATTTTGCTGGGTGTGGCCGTCCTGGTGATCCTGGCTGGGATGATTACCCTGATAATATGGGGATCGTCAGGGCGCGGCGGCGGCACGCCCACCGCCAGCGTGGACGCGATCTACACCGCGGCCTATCAAACTGTCGCCGCGGCGCAGACCGCGCAGCAAGCCTCGCTTCCGCCAACAGATACTCCGGCGCCAAGTCCATCCCCAACCTCGCCTGCGGCTGCCACACAGCCAATCAACACGCTAGTCTTTGCCAGCCCCACGACGGGAGCCGCTCAGGGATGCGACAATTCCGCTTTCGTAAGCGACGTCACCATTCCAGATGGAACCGTCATGTCGCCGGGACAAACCTTCACGAAAACATGGTTGATGCAGAACACAGGCACCTGCGCGTGGGACACAACGTACAACATCGCATTCGTGTCGGGAGACGCGATGTCCGGCGCCAAAACGCCATTGACCTTGTCCGTTCCGCCGGGGCAGCAGGTAAAAGTCTCGGTCAATTTGACTGCTCCTACAACCCTCGGTGATGCCAAAGGCTACTGGAGATTGATGAATGCCAGCGGCGTATTCTTCGGAGATAGTCCGTGGGTGTTGATCAAAGTCGCGGCGGCAACTCCAACAGCCACAACCGCCCCGCCGACGAGTACCAACACCAGCGCGCCGCCGACCAATACACCAACCCCAACAACCAAAGCTCCATAACAGGGAACAAAAAACCGGAACCGAAATTGGTTCCGGTTTTTTGTTTTAAAAAATCCCCATTGGTATAATTTAATTTTGCCCGTTCGCATTGATTCTTGAAACAGATGTGCTATAATCGAATTCCCAAAGGTTGATATGTCTGCAAACGTTATTCGCGTCGTCGGCGCGCGCGTCCATAATTTGAAAAACATTACCGTTGAAATTCCGCGCGACAAGCTGGTGGTCATCACCGGCCTGTCGGGTTCGGGAAAATCATCGCTGGCCTTCGACACCATTTTTGCGGAGGGCCAGCGCCGTTACGTTGAATCATTATCAGCTTATGCGCGCCAGTTCCTCGGCCAGATGGACAAGCCCGATGTGGATTCCATTGACGGCCTCTCCCCCGCCGTTTCGATTGACCAGAAGGGCACGTCTCACAATCCGCGCTCGACGGTGGGAACCGTCACCGAAATCTATGATTACCTCCGTTTGCTTTTTGCGCGCGCAGGAATCCCTCACTGCCCGATCTGCGGACGCGAAGTGGTCAGGCAATCCGCGCAGGAAATTGTGGATGCCATCGAAGCTCTTCCGGACGGAAGCCGGATTCTGGTTCTCGCGCCGGTCGTCCGCGGACGGAAAGGCACGTACCAAGCCGTCTTCGAGGAGATCCGCAAGGCCGGTTTTGTCCGCGCCCGCGTGGATGGGACAGTCCATTCCCTCGATGATGAGATCAACCTCGACCGCTACAAGCAACACGACATCGACGCGGTCGTTGATCGTCTCGTCATCTCGCAGGATGGAAGCGATGAGGATAAAAAAGCCGCGCGCTCGCGTCTGACCGATTCGGTCGAAACCGCGTTGAAGTTTGGCGAAGGCTATGTGACGATTCAAACTCTCCCTCACCCTAGCTCCTCTCCCGCTGGGAGAGGGCGACCCGAAGGGTCGGGTGAGGGGAGCGACTTGCACTTCTCCGAAAATCTTTCCTGCCCGGTGCATGGCATCAGCCTGCCGGAGATCGAACCGCGCACCTTTTCATTCAATACACCGCATGGCGCCTGCCCCGATTGTCAGGGACTTGGCAACAAACTTGAGATTGACCCCGATCTTTTGATCCCCGACAAAGATTTGACCTTGAACGAAGGCGCGATCATCGCCATGGAATGGAGCGGGCCGAAAGAGGAAGGCGGTTATTACTGGCAATCGCTCGAAGCTGCCGCACATTTTTACGGCGTTGACCTCGATAAGCCTGTCAGGGAATTGACGAAAGAACAACTCGATATCGTTTTGTATGGCACAAAGGGCAAGGAAATCCCGATCAAATACAAGAGCAGCAAGGGACATGAATTCACTTTTGCGCGCGATTTTGAGGGCGTAGTCGGCAATCTGGAACGCCGTTACCGCGAAACGAATTCAGAATATATTCGCGAACGTATCACGGAATTCATGTCCGATAAGCCCTGCCCGACGTGCAAAGGAAAACGTCTGCGCCCTGAAGCCATCGCGGTGACGGTGGCGGGCACGAACATCATCGAAGTGACCGCATGGCCGATCCTGAAAACATTGGAATGGATCAGCGAACTCAGCGGCAAGAAATCATCGCTGACCAATCGTCAAAAGGCGATTGCGGAACGCGTCATCAGAGAAATCAAATCGCGCCTCGGTTTTCTGGTTGACGTTGGACTCGATTATTTGACTCTCAATCGTTCCGCGGGTTCGCTTTCGGGCGGCGAGGCGCAGCGCATCCGGCTCGCGACACAAGTCGGCTCGCGGCTGGTCGGTGTGTTGTATGTTCTGGACGAGCCGTCCATCGGGTTGCACGCACGCGATAACACGCGATTGCTGAACACACTCAAAGGTCTGCGCGATCTTGGCAATACCGTCCTGGTCGTCGAACACGATGATGAGACGATTCGCGAAGCGGATTGGATCGTTGATCTCGGTCCCGCGGCGGGCGAACACGGCGGTCGCATCGTCGCCGAGGGAACGCCGAAGGCGATTCTGGCAAATCCACATTCGCTGACAGGCGCCTATCTTTCGGGGCGCAAACAGGTCGAAGTCCCGAAGAAGAGGCGGGAGGGAAACGGCAAACATCTCACCATCATCGGCGCGCGCGCCAACAATCTCAAAGACCTGACCGTCCAAATCCCGCTTGGAAAATTGGTCTGCATCACCGGCGTTTCGGGCAGCGGCAAATCCACGTTGATGACCGAAGTCCTCTACAACGCGCTCGCCGCAAAACTGATGGGCGCGCACACGATGGCGGGAGAACATAAGCGCATCGAAGGAATCGAATTGCTCGATAAAGTGATTGATATTGATCAATCACCGATTGGCCGAACGCCGCGCTCGAATCCCGGAACGTACACCGGCATGTTCGATGAGATCCGAAAATTATTCGCGGAACTTCCCGAAAGCAAAGTGCGCGGCTATAAGCCCGGACGTTTTTCGTTCAACGTCCACGGCGGACGATGCGAAGCATGCCAGGGCCAGGGCGAGCTGCGAATCGAAATGCAATTTCTGCCAGATGTTTATGTACCGTGTGATGTGTGTCATGGAAAACGATTCAACCGCGAAACGCTGCAGGTCATGTTCCACGAAAAATATAACATCTCCGACATTTTGGATATGACCGTGGATCACGCGCTGACTGAGTTCTCAGCGTTCCCGGCCATGATGAGCAAATTGACATTGCTGCAGGAAGTCGGGTTAGGCTATGTGAAGATCGGACAACCGGCCACGACGTTGAGCGGAGGCGAAGCCCAGCGCGTCAAACTGGCGAAGGAACTTTCGCGCCGCGCCACCGGCCGGACTTTGTACGTGCTCGACGAACCCTCGGTCGGACTCCACGCCGCAGATGTTCACAAGTTAATCGAAGTGTTGCAGCGATTGGTCGAGGCGGGCAATTCGGTGCTGATCATCGAACACAATCTCGATATCATCAAAGTCGCCGACTGGCTGATTGACCTCGGGCCCGAAGGCGGCGACCGCGGCGGCGAACTGGTCGCCGAAGGCACGCCGGAACAGGTGATGAAAGTCAAAGCCTCGTACACCGGACAATTTTTGAAAGAGCATTTGACACATTTCAACAAATCGTAGGGGCACAGTGTCCCTACTCTATCCCCCTTTCCTTATCCCTTGCTCTTTTCCTCCCCCCAAAATCTCCAAAGTTCAGGTAGAATTATTTCATGCGCGAGGGATAGAAAGCGCGCAAAGAGGATAATGCCATGGACAACAAAGGTTCCACCCGTGATGTGATTTCATCCTACCGCCGGCGCCGCCAGCAAAGCAACACGCTTTTTGTGTACGGCGCGGCCGGCATCCTTGTGCTGGCGGGATTGATCCTGCTTATTTTGTGGCTGAGCGGGCCAAGCAAGCCGCTGACCAGATTATTCGCGACCAGCACACCAACCCCGACGTTGACCTATACGCCAACCATCACTCCCTCGCCGACTGACACTCCCACTGAAACGCTCACGCCCACCGCCACCGTGTCGCCAACTGCATCCGGGCCATTCAGCTATACCGTACAGGAAGGCGACTCGCTAGCCACCATCGCCGATAAATTTGGCCTGGGCAGCAAGGGAATTCTGCTCATCCTGCAATTAAATCCGCAGATTGACCCTACGACACAAATCATCAAGGTTGGCGATCAAATCATTGTACCGAATCCTGGAATGGAATTGTTCACGTCAACGCCGGTTCCCGCAAATCTGCCGCGCGGACAATTGGTCCCGTACATCGTCCAGCCCAACGATACGCTGGCCGGGATCGCCAGCCTGTTCAACAGCACCGTCGACGCGATTGTCACCGCCAACAACCTGACCAATGCCAATGCGATTCAAGTCGGACAGCAATTGAAGATCCCGGTCAACATGGTGACGCCCACCGCCACGCGTCCGCCGACGAGCACGCCGCGCACACCCACCACGCCGCTGGCAAGTGTGACGCCCGTGCCGAGTGTTACAGCCTCAGCCACGCCTTAACTCGATGAAGCCTTGGTTTCCAAAAAAGAAGCCGGGCTTTTTTCTAGACAAAAACCCATCCATCATGTAAAATTCGCCTTCGCTGTGCAATAAGCAATTGTTGTGCAAGTTTGAAAGCAATACCTGGAGGAACGACCTTGGCTAACATCAAGTCTCAGATCAAACGGAACCGTCAGAACGAGAAGCGCCGTCTGCGTAATCGTAATTACCGCGGCGCGGCCCGGACTGCCGTCAAAGACGCGCGCGTCTCACTCGAAGGCGGACAGGATACAAAGGCTGCCGTAATGGCTGCCATCAGCGCCCTCGACATCGCCGCGCAAAAAGGAGCGATTCACCCGCGCAACGCCGCGCGCCGCAAAGGTCGCCTGATGAAACACCTCGCCGCGTTGGGTTCCCAATCAACGCCAGCCGCCGAACAGGAAGCCAAAAAGAAACCAGCCAAAAAGTAATTCTTCGAGTTTGAAAAGCGGGAGCGCAATGCTCCCGCTTTTGTTACCTCCCCCTTTCCCACCCTGCCCTCCCCTTCCCTCTCCCAATGGGAGGAAGGGAGGGTGTCACGCAGTGACCGGAGGGGTTAGGTGAGGTCGAATGATATAATCCATCATCATGTTCGAAAAAGAACAGCAAATCATCGAAGCAAAGATACGCGAGTTCTGCGCGCAAAATAATCTTCCACTCGCTGAACTGAAATGGACTTCGATTCCGTTCAGCGGCGAATGGGGAATGTCCACTTCGTTTTTTGCGACCGCGGCCAGCGAAGCGCGCGCCGGGAAAAAGATTCAGGTGCCGCAGCGCGCTCAGGAAATCGCGGAGCAAATCAAAGTCCAGATCGGACGCGTGGACGGCATCAGTCACATCGAAGCGGTCAAAGGTTATCTCAATCTTTATTTTTCGGCATCCGAATATGCGCGTCGCGTGGTGGATGAAGTGCTCGCCTCCGGCGCGGACTTTGGGCGGGGCGCGGCGAAAAATGAGCGGATCATGGTCGAATACGCCCAGCCCAACACGCATCATTCATTTCATATTGGACATGCGCGTACAACTCTTTTAGGCGAATCGCTAGCGCGCATTGTGCAATTTGCCGGCTTCGATACGATCCGCGCCTCGTATCCCGGCGACATCGGACTTGGCGTCATTACGATCTTGTGGGCTTACGATAAATTTTATAAAGGAAAGGAACCACAGGGGATTCACGAGCGCGGACAATGGCTGTTGAAAATCTATGCCGAAGCCACCGCGATGCTCGAGCCAAAAGAGAATGAAACGCCCGAAGAGAAAGCCAGACGCGAGGCTTATGATGCGGAGCGCCGCGAAATGTATCGCAAATGGGACGCGGGCGACAAATATGTGCGCGACCTGTGGCTGAAGACGCGCGAATGGAGCCTCGAAGAACTGCGGGACATCTTGAACATGATGGATGTGAAAATTGACGTATGGTTCTTCGAGAGCGACGTAGATGAGCCATCCAAAGCCATTGTGGATGAATTAATTCAACGCGGCATTGCGGAGGATGAACGACCACAGGGGCCGGTGATCGTTAAGATTGACGAGAAGTTGGGTCCCACGAAGGAAAAATATCGTACTGCGGTCATTTTGCGCAGTGATGGCACGAGTTTGTACTTGACTAAAGATTTGGCACTGGCAAAGGAAAAGTTCGAAAAATACAAAGTGGATCGTTCCATTTATGTGGTAGACACGCGCCAGAGTTTGCACTTCCAGCAAGCATTTAAGATTTTAGAATTATGGGGCTTTCCACAAGCCGCGAAATGCTATCACTTGAGTTATGGTTTCATCACGTTGCCCGAAGGAGCGATGTCGGCGCGGCGCGGACGAGTGGTGCTTTTCAAAGATGTGATGGATGAGGCCATCCGCCGCGTGCTGGCGGTTGAATCAGAGAAATCGCCGGAGATGAGCGCAGCCGAACGCAGAAAAGTCGCGGAACAAATCGGTTTGGGCGCGTTAACTTATTCGATTCTCTCAGTAGATAATAATCGTGACATCGTTTTTGAAATGGATGAAGCATTATCCTTCGATGGACATACGGGACCGTACATTCAAAACGCGCATGTGCGCGCCAATTCGATTTTGCGGAAGTTTCAAGTCGAAAGTTTAAAGGTTGAAGGTTCATCCAAACCCGATGTAACTTTAAACCTTAAACCTGCGGCCTTCAACTATGAATTGACTCCGCATGAGATCGAACTTATCGAACACATCTCGCGCTTCCCCGATGCAGTGCAGCAGGCCGCCAATGAATATCGTCCCATGGTGATGGCGAGTTACGCGTATGATCTGGCAAACGCATTCCATTCGTTCTATCATGCGGCGCCGGTGCTGCAATCGGGGAACGAAGAAATCCGCACGGCGCGTTTGCGGCTGGTGGCGGCGGCGAAGCAAGTCATCGCCAATGCGCTGAGATTACTGGACATCCAGGCGCCCGAAGTTATGTGATCAAGATGTCATTGCGAGGAGTGGCGCCATGGCGCCACGACGAAGCAATCTCATCTTACTAGCAACCGTTTGTTTGAAAGTTTATCGAGATTGCCACAGGCGCTGCGCGCCTTCGCAATGACATAAAGATAATAAGGAGAATCTATGCCAATCAAAACCATCATCATGGGCGCGGCGGGACGCGACTTTCACAACTTCAACACGTTCTTCCGCGGCAACAAGGATTATGAAGTTGTGGCGTTCACCGCAACACAAATCCCCGATATCGAAGGGCGTGTCTATCCCAAAGAATTGGCGGGGGATCTTTACCCGAAGGGAATCCCAATCCGGGCCGAGGAGGAGTTACCTGAACTCATCAAGAAGCACGGCGTGGAACAGGTCATCTTTGCTTATTCCGACGTGCCTTACGAGTATGTGATGCACAAAGCGTCGCTGGTCAATTCATTGGGCGCGGACTTCCGTTTGATGGGGCCGAAGTACACGCAGGTCAAGTCCACGAAGCCTGTCGTGTCGGTCTGCGCCGTTCGGACGGGATCCGGCAAAAGTCAGACGACCCGACGCGTGTCCCTCATCCTGCGCGGGATGGGATACAAAGTCGCCGCGATTCGCCACCCGATGCCGTATGGAAATCTTGTCGCTCAGGAAGTCGAGCGCTTCGCGGATTACGACGACCTCGACGAATACGATACGACCATCGAGGAGCGCGAGGAATACGAGCCGCACATTGACAACGGCGTGATCGTTTATGCGGGTGTGGATTACGAAAAGATTTTGCGCGCCGCTGAAAAAGAAGTGGACATTATTTTGTGGGACGGCGGCAACAATGACTTCCCATTTTATGTGTCAGATTATCAAATTGTCGTCGCCGACCCGCATCGTCCGGGGCATGAGTCGAGATATTATCCAGGCGAGACCAATGTGCGAATGGCAGATGTGTTCGTCATCAACAAGGTGGACACCGCCGATCCCGATAACGTGATCGCGGTGCGCGAGAATTTGCACCGGCTCAACCCGAACGCGGTGGTGATCGAGGGCGCATCGCCGCTGTTCGTTGACAACCCCGAAGCGATCCGCGGCAAGCGCGTGCTGGTCGTCGAAGATGGCCCGACGTTGACTCACGGTGAGATGGCTTACGGCGCGGGTTACGTCGCAGCGCGGCGCTTCGGTGCGGCAGAGATCGTTGACCCGCGCCCGTTCGCGGTCAAATCCATCGCGGCAACGTATCAGAAATATCCGAAGACGGGACCGATCCTGCCTGCGATGGGATACGGTGCGGAGCAGATGAAAGACCTCGAGGCCACGATTGACAAATCCGATGTGGACATGGTCATCGTCGGCACGCCGATTGACCTGACGCGCGTGATCAAGTTGAAGAAGCCGTATCAGCGCGTGCGATATGAATTGCAGGAGATCGGCCAGCCGACATTGCAGGATTTGTTGATGAAGAAGTTTGGAAAGAGAAAGTGACCAGTAAGCAGTAGGCAGTAGGCAGTGAGCAGTTGAGAGTCGGGCGATAAGCTGCCCGACTCTTTAGATTTCTAACACTCTCATTATGTAAGACATTTTACTATTTACTTACATAAGGCCTTATGGTACACTAGCGGCGAGAATTCAGAAGGAGTATCGAATGGAAACCGTTACGACGTCCAAAGGACAGGTGGTCATCCCCTCAAAAATCCGCCGGAAATTGGGGATCAAGGAGGGAACGTATCTCCAAATAGACGTGGATGAAGCAACCAAAAAAATCATCCTTACTCCAGTTACACGAGAGTATGTTCATTCTCTACGTGGAAAATATAAAGGCAAGGGCTTGATGAAAGCCTTGATGGCTGAGAAAAAGCGGGAAAGGGAGTTGTAAATGCCACGCAAAGCCAAAGCGATTGTCCTCGACTCGTGGTCAGTGATTGCCTATTTGGGCGATGAGCCTGCTGCCCAACAAATCGCTGACCTGATTTCAAGTGCGCATGAAGAAGAGATTCCGGTTTACATGACCGTCGTTAATGTGGGAGAAGTCTGGTACATCATTGCGCGGGAAATCTCGGAGGAGGAAGCTGACATAAGCGTAAAGGAACTTCGTGATTTAAGAATTCAAATTGAAGATGCAGATTGGGAGCTAACACGGGAAGCCGCTCGTTTTAAGTCCAAGCACAAAATGTCTTACGCGGATTGTTATGCAGCAGCTTTAGCAAAATCAAAAAAGGCAGACTTAGTGACGGGGGACAAAGAGTTTGGTGCTTTACAAGATCAAATTAAAATCGAATGGGTATAAGCCTTGGCTGGGCAGCGAACAATGAATGATCTTGCGAACAGCAGATACTCTTTTAGAAGCATTGAGAACAGAATAATTGCGCATTCCCAAAATGCTCTTTTGGTCTTTGAGCGGAATTACGGATGAACATCAATTGAGTTTGCGAATAACGAATTCAGCGCAAATGTGTTATTAGTGGAAACTGAAGACTCTTATAAAGGATATATCATGACCACTTTGGTCCCCGCCCTTTCCACTCGTTACTTCCCGCGCACATCTTCGTGGCTGCGTGACTTTGCATTGATCGTCGCCGGCAGTCTGCTCGTTGCAGCGTTGGCACAAATAGCCATTCCCCTGCTGCCCTTTACACCCGTCCCGCTGACCGGACAAACCTTCGCGGTGTTACTCGTCGGCGCGGCGCTCGGGTCGAAACGCGGATCAGCTTCCATGATTCTTTACATCATCGAAGGCGCGCTCGGATTGCCGTTCTTCGCGGGCGGCGCAAGCGGACTGCATGTGCTTGTTGGGGCGACGGCGGGTTATCTGGTTGGCTTCGTCGGCGCGGCATATATCATCGGTCTGCTGGCCGAACGAGGACTCGAAAGAGATATAAAGACATCCATCATTCCGTTTCTCGTTGGCGTATTTATCATTTATGTCTTTGGCGTGGCATGGCTGGCGGTCTTTTTGCATAGCCTCAGTAAAGCCATCCTCGCGGGCCTGTTGCCATTTCTCATCGGCGATGCAATCAAATTAATTCTGGCGGCTTTGGCATTGCCTGCCGCATGGAAGTTAGTCAAATAGTCCAACAGGTCGAGTGTCTAAAAGGTCTTACAAGTCGGCATTGGACTTGTAAGACCTTTTGACTGGTTGGGCTTATCAGACCTGTGAGGCTTTTACTTTGATTTCTTCAAACCGCCTTTGAGCAGCGACAAAATATTTTTGGCAAAGTCCTTGAGCGGTTGGAAAATTCCGTAGTTCGTTCCCAGACTTGGGTGCGGATTCAGGATCAACGGCGGACGCGGCGCCTGATTGAAATCGAAATCCTGCGTCAGATCGCCGAGGATGGACACATTCTCCCGCACGGTCGGACGCGAATCGGGGCGGCCATCCGTCCCCGGGTCGAGGCGCTGACCGTTGAGGAAGTCATCCTCGATGAACTTGGCATACGCGTCGAAGCTGAGCGTCTGATGGTCAATATAACCCTTCTTCGCATACGGGCTGATCACGAGAGCCGGGACGCGCAAACCGTATCCGTTCTGATCCACGACCGGCGGAACAACATGATCGTAGAAGCCGCCCCAATCATCCCACGCCAGAAAGATCGCGGTGGAAGACCAATCCGGGCCCTGCATGGCGGCATTGATCAAACCGGTCACGTAGGTTTGACCGTCCGCAATGGATGACGGCGGGTGCTCGCTGTTGTGGTTGTTGGGCGCGATCCAAACCACCTTCGGCAGCGTTCCATTCTTTGCGGCAGCATAGAAATTTTCCAGCGTTTGGATGTTGCCCAACTGGTGATCCTGGTGAACCGTGATGAAATACGGAAGCGGATTCCAAATCTCCGGTGTCTTGGCGTTCTGCGGCTGGGGATTACAGAACATCGAATCATCCACGCAGTCGGGCTGGGTTCCCGGCGCAACGTAATACACCCAGGAAACATTGTTCCGGTAGAGCAGGTACGTTAAATCCGTCCAGGCATAATTCGGGGTTTTGTACGGCGGCAGGCCGATGATGATGCTGTCGGGTTTGTCTATGTTGCTCGCGCAGCTCATCGGGTCCTGGCTGGCGCAGGTTGCCGACCATTCCGAAACCATGAACAAATGCGATGGCAGACTCCACGAGGCGTTCGAGGCGAACATGCGATCCTGCAAAACAAAGTTCTGCGCGTAAGACCAGTAATTGGGAATTTCGCGCGCGTCGTGATAGCCCATCACATCGGGTTTGCCGGAAACCAATTGGACGCAGTTGGGGTCCTGCTTATCCGCGCAGTGTTTCTGTACGGCAATCCGCTGGCTGGCAACGAAGCCGTCCATTTTGCCGCCGTCAATATCGGCGATGGCCGCGCCCACGCCATGTCCGCCGCCGGCGTTGACAACACTCGGATCATGATACGGTTTGATGCATTGCTTCGTCACCGGGTCCGGCGAGCAGACGGCCGGGACGCCGTCCTTCATCGGGATTCCGTCCGCGCCGGGGTACGTGCCAAAATAGGAATCGAAGGAACGATTCTCCTGCATGATAATGATGACATGTTGAATTTTGTGTATTCCCTGCAGGCTCGAGCTCGCTGCTGTGGGACTTTGCGAATTCGATGTTGAAGAACTGCATCCCGCGAGGAATGCAATGATCAATATGCTGGACAGAATACGAACCTTTATACTCATACCTTTCCTTCCTGCCGCAATGAATTTTACGAACGCCAAATTTTACAAACGCCGGTTAAACGCCAAATGAGATTCGCCCCCCTTCCTCCCCAAAATCAATAACCGGTTTGGGGAGGCACTAAAGCGTGCCTTGCGAAGGTGTTCGTAGGACAATGGGGGTTTGCCGTTTATAATCAAAGCATGTTCATTGACGAAGCAGAGATTCTTGTAAGATCGGGCAAAGGCGGCGACGGCATGATGCACTTCCATCGCGAGAAGTTCGTGCCGCGCGGCGGCCCCGATGGCGGCGACGGCGGCCAGGGCGGCGATGTGATCCTCGAAGTCAGGCCGAGCCTGAACACATTGCAAAACTTCCGGCATGTCTCGCGTTACATCGCCAACGATGGCAGGAACGGCGGGCCGAATAACATGTCGGGCAGGTCGGCTGATGATCTGATCGTGGCGGTCCCCGCAGGAACCGTTGTCCATGACGCGGATACGGGTGATCTGATCGGCGACCTGACAAAAGCGGGCGAACGCCTGACGATTTGCAGAGGCGGGCGCGGCGGACGCGGCAATCAACATTTTGCGACGGCGCGCAACCAGGCGCCGCGCACCGCGGAACGCGGCGAACCCGGCGAAGAGAAACGCCTCAAACTGGAATTGAAGCTGATCGCCGACATCGGATTGATCGGCGTCCCGAACGCGGGCAAATCCACGCTGCTCTCGGCGCTGACCCATGCCAGGCCGAAGATCGCGCCTTATCCATTTACCACACTCGAACCGAATCTCGGCGTGGCGAACGTTGACGAGGAAACCAGCATCGTGCTGGCCGATATTCCGGGCTTGATCGAAGGTGCATCGCACGGCGCAGGACTCGGCCACGATTTTCTGCGCCACATCCAGCGGACGCGGGTGCTGATCCATCTGCTCGACGGCTTGTCGAACGATCCGGTTGCGGATTACAGCCAGATCAACAGCGAGTTATCTTTATTCGATCCAAATCTTGCAAAGAAACCGCAAGTCGTGGCGTTGAACAAAATTGACCAGCCTGAAGCGCAAGCGCGATTAGCCGAGATCACCAGGGCGATGAAAAAGAAAAAGGTCGAGATCATGACCGTCTCCGCGCTGGCGCGCACGAATGTCCGCGAGTTATTGCTCAGGGCCGCGCGGGAACTGGCCGAGGCTCCAGCGTTGGAAGAAGTCCCGGTAACGGTGCCCGTTTATCGTCCAAAGGAGGATGCGAAGGATTTTCACGTCACGCGCGAGGGCGCGCGCGAATGGAGATTATCCGGTTCGGCCATCGAACGCGCCGCGTCCATGACGTTTTGGGAACACGACGGCTCGGTGCGGCGCTTCCAGAAAATCATGGAAACGCTCGGCGTGGACGAGGCGTTACGCAGGGCCGGTGTGAAGGAGGGCGATACCGTTGCCATCGGCGATTTCGAATTGGAGTGGCAGGAATAAATTCGATGACGAAGCGCACACCACATTTAATCGCGGGGACAACAACCATTATTTTATTCATGCTGGCATTGATCGGATTCAATACATACGCTGTCCGGCTGGAAACAAAATATGTCAAGGCGCTCGTGCCGTTGAATTTGGAACAGACCCTCGTCGGCACGGCTGTCCAGCGCGCCGCGCTTCGGTCATCGGACATCCTGCCGGTCTTCGGCAGCTCGGAGCTTGTGCTGCTGCCTACGCCTTATCAGGCCAGTAAATTCTTCGCGAAATATCCAACCGGCTTTACGGTGATGGATGTCGCAGGACTGGGGGTTCTGTCCATCACGATGGCGCAGGATTTGGCGGCGCTGGGGCCGGACTTGCGAGGAAGAAAAATCGTGATTTCGATCATGCCGGGATCTTTCTTCATCAGCAAACACAATCTGATCCAGAACAATCCGACGCACGATTTTGCGATGAACTTTTCGCGCCTGCATGCGTACGAAGCGATCTTTCGTCCGCAGCTCAGTTACGGCGTCAAAAATCAGATCGCACAGCGCGTGCTGGATTTTCCAGAGACGATCAAAAGCGATCCGTTCCTTGTGTTTTCCCTCCAAACAACAGCCGGGACTTCCATTGCAAAGCGCGCATTATATTACCTGATCTGGCCGCTCGGCGAGCTTCAAATTCAAATATTAAAGCTGCAAGACCATGCTGAAATTGTCTTTTATATCTGGAGCAGTCACGTTGACCTGGACGTAAAGAAGGTTCCGCAGGCCATTGACTGGAACAAGGAACTTGGCGATGCGCTGGCGCAGCAAAAACTGAACACGAACAATAATCTGTATGCCGTGGAAAATTCACTCTGGTGGTACTTCGACCGGATTGACCTGCCCCAGCCCCCCGGCTCGGAAGACGGCGCGTACACGAAAAACCTGCTCAATGCCCAGGAGTGGTCTGACTTCAAAGTCCTGCTGACTGTCCTGCAACAACTCGGCGCACAGCCGTTGATCGTGAGCCGCCCGCTGAATACTCCGCTGTGGGAAGTATTGGGAGTCAGCGAACCCACGCAGAAGATCTTTTATACGAAACTGCACTCCGTGGTTGATCCGTTCCACATGCCGCTGCTGGATTTAAAGCAATACGACCAGGACAGATATTTCAGCATTGACCAGGGATCGCACACCAGCCGCGAAGGCTGGGTTTATATTGATCAAATCCTCGACGACTATTATCATGGGCGAGTTCCATAGCCGTGCCGACCCATCTGCATTCAATCGTTTTCACATAAGCACAATTCTTTCTTAGCCTGTACTTATCCACAAAATATATAATCGCCAGCTTGTCCTTGCAATGAACAAGTCCGTGAAATCCACGCCACATTTAAATGCGGCTGTTGCTTCGTCGATTCTGCTTGCGATTGGGCTGGCGGGATTAGGGATCCGTGCCCAAGCGCTGGAACGGCGCTACGCGAATGCCCTGGCACCGTTAAATCTTCCCCTGACTTATTATGGCATAGCCATCCAACGCGCTGCCACCCAAAAGCCTGATCTGCTGCCTATTTACGGCAGTTCAGAATTAACCCTGCTGGATAACACGTACGAGGCGAGCGACCTCTTCAGAACGTACCCGACTGGATTTGCAGTGCTCGAGGTTGCCAATCTGGGAGCATCCTCCATCACACTGGCGCAGGATTTAGCGGCGCTGGGTCCTGAACTGCGCGGGCGAAAGATCGTAATATCCATCTCCCCTTCAGATTTCACAACAGGCAATTTCGCAGCCCCATCTTACAAAGGCAATTATTCGAGATTACATGCCTATGCCATGATCTTCAGCCCGTATCTCAGCATGGAACTCAAAACGGCCGCAGCGCAAAGCATGCTTCTGCACCCGGGAACTCTAACAAACGATCCCTTCCTGCAATTCACTCTGGATCAAATGACCTCGTCGAGGCTCGGACGCGCCCTTTATTATGTGCTCTGGCCGCTGGGCGAACTGCAGACTGAAATCATGTATGTTCAAGATCACGCCGCAGTTGTTTCATTGATTGCGGAAGGCGATATCCAGCCACATGTCCGGCATATTCCACGGGTGATTGACTGGACCAGTCTCCACACCCTCGCCCTTGAAAAACAGAAGAAGCGCACAACGAACAATCCATTGGGCATCGAAGATTCCAAGTGGTGGGTTTATTCGCATGTGTTGACCAATCCAATCCATCCGGGTTCCAGCGATAAAAGATTCATCTGGCGGGTTGGCAGCCATCCCGAATGGACGGACCTGCAAATCCTGTTGGACGTACTGCATGAATTGGGCGCGCAGCCGCTGCTTCTGAGTCGTCCATTGAACGTCCATCTATGGGAGGCGCTCGGCGTTTCAGCGCAGGCGCAAAATACCTACTACACAAAGTTGCAAAAAATCGCCGCTCCTTACCACATACCAGTCGTTGACATGCGCCAATACGGCACAGACATTTATTTCAGCATTGATCTTGGCTCGCACACCAGCCGCGAAGGCTGGGTGTATGTAGATCAGATTCTCGACGACTTCTATCATGGGCAAATTCCATAACTAGACTTGCGTAACTGCTCTCGTCGCCGCCGTGAGCATATTGTCATTGACCTGATTTAAGGCACATTCGCGGTCAAAATATCCTTGAATTAATTCGCGATCTTTAGACGATACCCCACGCCCGGCTCGGTGATGATGTGCTGCGGCGCGGCGGGGTCCTTCTCGATCTTTCGGCGCAGGTTGCTGACGTTCACGCGCAGAAGATGCATTTCAGATTCATACGCCGCGCCCCACACCATCCGCAATAACTGGCGATGCGTCAGCACGCGGCCCGCGTATTGAATCAACGCGTGCAAAATATCATATTCAGTCGGCGTTAAAAATATTTCCTGCTTATTCACCAACACCACGCGGCGTGCCAGATCAACAGTCAAGTCATCGCTGGTGAAAACGGATTCCGCTTCAGGCTGGGAGGAACGCCGCAGTGCTACACGGATGCGCGCCATCAATTCTCCCGCGCCGAACGGCTTCGTCAGGTAATCATCCGCGCCCGCATCCAACGCGGCGACCTTGTCGCTCTCCTGTTCGCGCACCGAGACGATGATGATCGGCGTTTGAGTCCACTCACGCAGGCGGCGAGTCACTTCCACGCCATCAATATCAGGCAAGCCAAGATCAAGGATGATCAAATCGGGCCGCTCGCTGACCGCGGCGCGGATCGCGTCTTCGCCATTGGCAGCTTCGGTGATTTCGTATTGCTCGCCCAGCGACGCGCTGAGAAATCGCCGGATGGGACGCTCGTCATCAACGATCAAAATGCGAGGCAGTTTCCCGCTCATGAATTCTCCGCGAGAGGCAAGGCAATCGTCATCACCGTCCCACCGCCCGCGCGGTTCTCCGCCCAAATGCGCCCGCCGTGCGCTTCCACAATTCCTTTGCAAATCGCAAGCCCAAGCCCGGTGCCGGTCACTTGTTCCGGGCGCTGGACGCGATAAAACTTGTCGAACACGCGCTCCAAATCTTCGGGCGGAATTCCCATCCCGCGATCCAGAATCGAAATGCAGACATTTTTCGATTCGGGGCGCGCTTCAATTTCCAATGGCGAATCGGGCGATGAATATTTGAGGGCATTGTCCAACAGATTATTGAGAACGTGGACAATCAGAACAAAGTCTACGCCGATCATGGGCAGCGCCTCGGGCATGCGGACCTGAACGCCGCGTCCCGCCAAACGGTCTTTCATCTGCCCGAGGGCCGTGCCGATAACATCTTCCACATCGCAGGGTTCGCGCTTGACGCGCAGCGCGCCCGCCTGGAGCCGCGTCATATCCAATAGATTGCCGACGAGCCGATTCAAACGGTCGGCTTCCTCGCGCGCGGTCTGCACCAAACTGCTCTGCGTCGAATCTGCGAGATGGTGATTTTCCTCCAACGTACTTAGTGCGCCTGTGATCGAAACCAGCGGCGTGCGTAAGTCATGTGAAATCGAATTGAGCAAAGCCGTCTGAAGTTTTTCGGTAGCCTGGAGCAGTTCAGCCTGCTGCGCTTGTTTGGCAAGGCCGGCACGTTCGATGGCCAACGCGGCCTGGTTGGAAAACGCGGCCACCGCCTGGCGCTGTTCCGGCGTGAGCAATCCGCCCGGCTCTTTGGGCCGGATACCCAGCACACCTACCAGGCCGCGCGCCGTATTCAAAGGCTGGCATCGAAGCGACGCGGCCGGTAATGTGCTCGTGCCGCGGCCAGCAGGTTGATTATGCTCAAAGGTCCAACCGGCTACGGCGAGTTCATTGGCATCCGGGTGATAATCGTGTGAACTGGCAAATACCCGCAGATGGCCATTCTCAGGCAGGAAGATGGCAACCTCGCGGCCAAACACTTCGCTGATATGCCAGATGATGATATCCGCCACCTGCTCGAGATCCACTGCGGCGGTCAGGTCGCGGCCCAGATTGTAAAGCGCGGTGGTCTGCGCTTCGCGCTGAATGGCTACCTCTGCCTGTTCGCTCACGCGCACCGTCAGCGCGCTGATGACAAGGCTTACAACCAATAGCCCGACAAAAGTCAGCAGGTATTGAGTATCACTGACTGCCAGAGTAAGATAGGGTGGGATGATGAAGAAATCGTAAGCAAGGACGCTCGAAATGGCGGCCAACAGAGACGGCCCGCGCCCAAGATAGACTGCCGCGATGACAACCGCAGCCAGGTAGATCATGACGATGTTGGCCGGCTCGATGCTGTGACGAAGGAACATTCCCGCCATCGTTGCAAGCGCCACCAATCCCGCGCTGAGCAAATACCGTCCCAATGGGCGATGCGGCTGCCACGCTGCTGGAACTACCGGCTTGTCGTTTTCCCGTTCGGCGCTCAATACATAGATGTCAATGTCTCCGCTGGCGCGAATCAATTCATTTACAACGGAACGTCCGCCAAACTCCCACCAGTGCGGACGCGGCGGCTTGCCGATCACGATCTTGGTCACGTTATGTTTGCGGGCATAAGCCAGCACTGCCTCGGGAATGGAACGACCGGCAATCGTGCGCGCCCGCGCGCCCAGCTCCTCCGCAAGCTGAATCGTCTGTCCAATGCGGGCGCGATTGGCGGGATTAAGCTCCGGCCTTAGCGCCACATCCACATAAACGGCAAACCAGTCCGCGTTCAGTTCGTCCGCGAGACGGCGCGTGGCACGCACAAGTTTTTCGGCCAGCGGGCTTGGACTGATGCAAACAAGAAGACGTTCCGCCGCAGGCCACACGCTGGGAATCGCGCGCGTCCGCATGTACGAACGCATCTGATCGTCAACCCGTTCGGCGGCGCGGCGCAGGGACATCTCGCGCAGCGCTGTCAGGTTTCCCTTGCGGAAGAAATCCTCGATGGCCCGCGCAGCCTGCTCCGGCACATAGACTTTGCCCTCCTGCAGGCGCGTGAGCAATTCATCGGGCGGCAGGTCAATGACTTCGATCTCGGAGGCTTCATCAATCACCCGGTCCGGGACCGTCTCGCGCACGATCACGCCAGTGACCTGTGCCACTGCATCATTCAAACTTTCAAGATGCTGGATGTTGAGCGTGGTGTACACATCAATTCCGGCATCCATGATTTCTTCCACATCGAGATAACGTTTTTCGTGGCGCAAACCCGGCGCATTGGTATGAGCGAATTCATCTACTAAAACCAATTGCGGGTGACGCTTCAAAACCGCATCCACGTCCATTTCAGGAATCATGACGCTGTGATATTCCACCTGCTTGCGCGGCAATACTTCCAGATCTGCGACCATTGTCTCGGTCTCAATGCGTCCGTGTGTCTCGACATAACCGACAGCCACATCCACGCCTTGTTCTTTCCGTTGATGTGCGGCCTCGAGCATGGCAAACGTCTTGCCCACGCCGGCGGCGTAGCCCAAAAAAATCTTGAGCTTGCCGCGCGTTTGCTCTTCCGCTTGAACGCGTTTTAAAAGCGCATCGGGGTCAGGGCGGTGTTCCATATTTCCAAACCTATTGTATTCTAATTCCACTTCTTCTTTGGATAAGTGATCGCAATAAGAAACATGATAATCCCCCAATTTAATCCGGACGCGGAGAACGCGGATTTACGCTGATGCGGGAATGAAATTCCGCGTTCTCCGCGATAATCCGCGTCCCCAGGCGCATGACTCACACTCGAAAATGAGATTCGAGGCAAGTCATGTCTGGCTCTACATGATTTCCCGTTCGCCCGGTTCAGTCTGCTTCGGCGCACCACCGAGTTTCGGCTCAGGTTCTTTGATGTACTGGTCCAGGAACGAGGGCGCATCTGGATGGTCCACGTGCAGGGCATGATCGTAATCACCTGCGACCACCGGCCTCTCATATCGCACCGGCCGTCGAATGCCAAATAATTCATAGAAGCGGGCAATGCTGAGCAACAGATCATAGCGATATTCCTGCATCTTAAGGGACTGCCATTCGACGATGGAAGCCATCGCGCCGCGCACGCGCGCTTTCTCGCGAACGATGCGGTGGATCTGTTTTGGCTCGCGATAGCCAACCGGTGAAAGCAGGACAAGGTGCGCGGTGGTAAAGAGGGTTGTAAATGAGATCAGGCGAATCCATCCGCCCTCTTCCCATTTGCCGACGAGCTGGCCGATAAACACCGTGCCGGATAACAGCGCCGCGAACAAAGCCATATTGGCACCCCATGTCCGGGCCCGCCCGCTGAAATTCTGCAGAATGTGCTGGCGGATGGCAAGACCCATGATCATGATCGGCAGGAAAACGCCCACGCCATAGAACGGCGCGGCCAAGTCCGTTTGTCCATGGACAAGCAGCATGATCAGAACCGCTACGCCAAACGTGATGGTGACCGAGCGCGTGAACGTCCCGCGCGGGTCGCGATAAATGATAACTTCCGGGATCTCGCCAATGGCAACATCCCGCCATTCCGTGGCCTGCGCATCCTGGAAGGCCGTCATCGAGGCTGCGGCCAGCAAACCAACAGCGAGGAATTGATAGGCCCAATAAAGGACCACGCCGCCCGGGAGCTGCTCAAAACCGATATAAGCCAGGTTGCCGACCAGGGTCCGTCCCAAAGTGCCGTCAAAAACATTGAAGCGGATGGCGAAGAAGGTCAGGATCAGCGTGGTCAGCCCGCCATAGAAAAGGAAGGAAGTCTGAACGAAACGGCCAATGCCCTCTTTGCCGCTGTAGAAATCCCATAATTTTTTCAAGCGCGGCAGTTTCTTCTTGCCCCATTTCACAATGGCTGCGTCTTCGTCGATTACAAATTGGATGCCATTCGACATGGCTTCCAGGCCGGTCAATGCCACCATGCCTTTCATGGATGCCGTTATCATGTGAAGAATCGCATCGGCCAGTGAGGCAGATTGATATGCGGTTGTGGTCGCCGCCGCTGGAATGCCATTGAGGTCGGCAAGGATCAGGCCGGCGATCATGATGACCGTCAGCATGAAAAATATACCAAGCATGGTAAAGACCGTGCGGGCTGATTCACCGCGTCCGCGGATGGTGAGGAACCAGGTGACCGCAGCCAGCGCTGCGCCGATCAGGAAATGCCAGAACCAATTCGCATCGTAGGCATTGATGATGGATAAAAGCTGGTCGCCGCCCGAAAGCGCCGAGACAACGATGGTCAGGACATAATCCTCGATCAAAGTGACCGCCACGATCAGGCTCAAGGTCGGCTTGAGGTAACGCATGGAGGCCGTGTAGGAACCGCCGCCCTCATTGAAAATCCCCAGGGAATATATGTACAGGCTGCCAAAGACAATGTTTGCAAACGCGATGACCACCACGGCAATATAGGCATATTTTTGTTCGCCGTAGGGATGCAGTGCGCTCATCAATTCGCCGGTTGCATAGTAATAAGACGTAAAATAATCCACGCCAAATAGCGCCACCGCCGCCAGTAACCCAATCTGTCCCGCGCCGTGAATGTGAGCGTGTTCCTCCTTCTCAACAGGAGCGATCTTGAATGCGACAAAAACAATTACGATCAATAGTCCGATAGAGAAAAGCATTTTTTACCTTTTGCGCGACGAGAGAAAGGATGCGCGCTTGACGTTCATTCCTTTTCGTCTTCGATGTTCTTGAGCCGGTAACCCACTCCCGGCTCGGTGATGATGTGACACGGATGCAGCGCATCCGCCTCGATCTTCTTTCGCAGGTTGCTCACGTTGACGCGCAGCAAATGCGGATCCGCTTCATAATTGCCGCCCCACACTTCCTGGATCAACTGCCTGTGGGTGAGCACTCCTCCGGCGTGATTGACCAGCGCGCGCAGGATGTCGTATTCAGTGGGCGTCAACGTCACATACAAATCCTTGACGCGGACTTCGCGCTTCTGCAAATCCACGCTGAGATCTCCGCTCCGATAGACCGACACGTTCCCCCGTTTGACCGAGCGCCGCAGTGCCGCCCGGATGCGCGCCATTAACTCTCCGGCGCTGAATGGCTTCGTTAAGTAGTCATCCGCCCCGGCGTCCAGTGCGGCGATCTTGTCTTCGTCGCGGTCACGGACCGAAATGATGATCACCGGGACATCCGTCCACTCGCGCAAGCGGCGCGTCACATCTGTTCCATCCATATCGGGCAGTCCCAAATCCAAAATGACCAAATCGGGACGATCCACTGCCGCAACGCGTAAAGCATCATTGCCGCTTTCCGCCTCGGACACAGTGAAACGGCCACCGAGCGAGGCGTTCAAGAAACGCCGAATCGGGCGCTCATCATCAACGATGAGAACGCGCAATGGAAAATCAGATATCAAGGAATTGCTTTGCATGGTCAAGAAAATATCAAGAACGCCGACTATTCTACAAGGGAGCGTGTCAATTTCAGCGCAAGAAAGGCGCGGAATGTGTCAAGAAAGTGTCAAGAAAAATTTGGAAAAAAGCTTTAACCTGTCCCCACCTTTGCAGAGCTGAAAGGTCAATCGGTTATTGTCCAAGCCATGCTTTGAACAAAAAGAACATGTTAACCCAAATGATCAAAAGCAGGATCAAGTACTGGCGTTCGAATGTGGTCAGGTTCAGTAAAGATGCGCCCAGAATCCCAACAGGCGGCGCGTACGTAATGATTTGTCCAATACGCTGAAAGATCTTGTTTTTCATGCAACCCTTCGCCAATCAAGCCGAATGATCGTTACGCTGCCGATGAAACAAATACCGGCATTTATAGTTTATTCAATTGGATGTCAAAAAGGGGACAAGAAAACGGCCGGCAGAGTCAAGATTGCATCAAGATATTTTGTCCATCGGCCTGCTGAAAATGTATCAGGGCTTGTAATCATCCAAAGCAAGATTCAATTCCAGAACATTCACGCGCGGTTCGCCGAGAAATCCAAATTGGCGGCCTTCGATGTGTTGATTGACCAAAGCTTGAACTTCCGCATCGCTCCACCCGCGTGCGGACGCCACACGATGGACTTGATACAACGCCGACGCCACGCTGATATCCGGGTCAAGGCCGCTGCCAGACGCCGTGACCAGATCAACGGGAATCGGCGCGGTGTTGGACGGGTCCGCGGCGCGCAAGGCTTGGATGCGCGCCTCCGCAGCGGAGGTCAAAGCCGGATTGGATGGCCCAAGATTCGATCCAGAAGAAGATGCGGCATTGTAAGGTTCAGGCGATGTCGCGGAAAGTCGCCCCCAGAAATCTTTCGGATCGTCAAACTGCTGGCCGATCAATTGCGAGCCGACCACTTTTCCATTTTGAGTCATCAAGCTTCCACTAGCCTGTGATGGGAAAACAGCTTGAGCAATCCCGGTCACGACCAGCGGATAAACGATGCCAGTCAGCACGGTAAAAATGAGCAGAAGTATCAAAGCGGGTTTGAGTTGCGAAAACATTTTTGCCTTCTACACTGCTGATGACTTCGAGGCGAAGCCATTGGCGGGTTCTCTGTTTTCTATCGGCTGAGTCCGCTCCAACGCTTTCGCAATTTGCGACGCAAAATTCTGAAGCAAGCGGCTGTCTTCGGATGGAAGTTTCCCAAACTCGCCGCGCCAAATTTGGACTTCGCCGATCAATCCCCACGCGTTCAAAATCGGGAGCAGACAATCCGGCCGGCCTTCGCCGTTTCCATCGTGCGGCTCGCTGACCACGACGCGCGGCGACTGACTCGATGGCTGGTAAATCACATTGACCAACGCGGCCTGAAACAATCGCTGGATATAACGCGCCGCCGTATGAGCGACAGCATCCTGTGTGCGCGTGCTTGCCAAAACCGAACTCAGTTCATACATGAATGTCGTCTCGCGCGCTTTGGCAAGATTTGCTTCAAAGCGGCCAATCAAAAGAACAGCAACGGCGAGGAAGATCGCCAAAACCAGCCAGCCTTCCAAATTGCCAACCGTGAATGTATAAAAGGGCGGGATGAAAAGAAAGTCAAAGGATAATGCAGCCGCCAACGCTGCGCTCATCCCCGGTCCCTGGCCCCAGCGATAGCCGCTCCAGATCACCGGGACCAAATACGCCAACGCGATGACGCCTTCGCCAATTTCATTTCGTCCAATGAGCAGGAGGACGAACGTTGTGGCAAAAACAATCAAGACAGCATAAGCAGAGTTTCTGAATAATTCGGCAGTGAAGCGCAAATGACGATTCATTTATTTCTCCGTTTAGTTATGCGTCGCACCCTGTTTAATGGGAAAGCTTCAAGCGAAATCCAATTCCGTTTAAGCGGTTTCATCTCAAAGTGTATGTGCGACGCAAGAAATACTCCTTCAAACCAAATGCAATGCTGCAAGCAGCATGTCAATCAATTTGATTCCAATGAATGGCGCGACCAAACCGCCGAGGCCGTAGATCAACAAGTTGTCGCGCAGAAGCCGCGCCGCGCCGAGCGGACGATATGGCACGCCGCGCAAAGCCAGCGGGATCAAGGCAATGATGACCAGCGCGTTGAAAATCACCGCCGAGAGAATCGCGCTTTGCGGAGTTGCCAGGCGCATGATGTTGAGCGTAGTCAAAACCGGGTATGTCGAAGCAAACGCGGCGGGAATGATGGCAAAATATTTCGATACATCGTTGGCAATGCTGAATGTAGTCAATGCGCCGCGCGTCATCAACAATTGTTTTCCAATTTCAACGATTTCAATTAACTTCGTTGGATTGCTGTCGAGGTCAACCATGTTGGCAGCCTCACGCGCGGGCTGCGTGCCGGTGTTCATCGCAACCGCGACATCTGCTTGAGCAAGCGCGGGCGCATCGTTCGTGCCATCGCCGGTCATCGCAACCAATCGTCCGCCGCTCTGATATTCGCGGATCAATTTCAATTTCGCTTCGGGCGTGGCCTGCGCGAGAAAATCGTCCACCCCGGCTTCGGCGGCAATCGCCGCGGCCGTCAACGGATTATCGCCGGTGATCATTACGGTTTTGATTCCCATCTTTCGCAAATGCGCGAAGCGCTCGTTGATGCCGCCTTTGACAATATCTTTCAAATGAATCACGCCCAACGCGCTGCGATTGCGCGCTACAACCAGCGGCGTCCCGCCCGAACGCGCGATGGAATCCACGCTGGTCTGCAAATCAGGCGGAACAGCCTGTCCATTCGATTGAACGAGCGCCATCATCGTATCCGGCGCGCCTTTGCGAATGGACGTGCCATCGAAGTCCACGCCGGACATGCGCGTCTGGGCGGTGAACGGGACGAAGCGCATTCCTTCAGGCGCTCCTTCACTGGACCCGATGGTGCGTCCGCGCAAACCAAATTTTTCCTTGGCGAGGACGACGATCGAACGGCCCTCCGGCGTTTCATCCGCGAGAGAAGCGAGTTGGGCGGCCTCAGCCAATTCCTGTGCGGAGACCCCATTGACCGGAAGCAAATCCACGGCCTGACGATTGCCAAGCGTGATCGTACCGGTTTTATCGAGCAGCAAAACATCCACATCGCCCGCGGCCTCGACAGCGCGTCCCGACATCGCGATCACGTTGCGCTGGATCATGCGATCCATTCCAGCGATACCAATTGCGGAAAGCAACCCGCCGATGGTTGTTGGGATCAGACAAACGAGCAACGCAACCAAAACAGTAATTGTGATCGGCACGCCCTTGCCTGAAATCTGAACGCTATACAGCGAATAAGGCAAAAGCGTGGCGCACACGATCAAAAAGACGATGGTGAAGCCAGCCAGTAAAATATTGAGCGCGATTTCATTGGGCGTCTTTTGGCGCTTTGCACCTTCAACCAATCCGATCATGCGATCAAGAAATCCCTCGCCGGGATTCGCTGTCACGCGCACGATCAACCAATCAGACAGAAGTCGCGTCCCACCGGTGACCGCCGAGCGGTCGCCGCCTGCTTCGCGGATGACGGGCGCGCTTTCGCCGGTCACCGCGCTTTCGTCAACGGATGCAATGCCCTCGATGACCTCGCCATCCACCGCGAGAAGGTCGCCCGCTTCCACAAGATAAACCTCGCCCTTGCGTAAAGCCGTGGAAGGCACAAGCTCATATTTCGATTCGCGATTTGGAGCTTTCAACTTTTTCGCCTGCGTCATCTGGCGAGTCTTGCGTAACGCTTCGGCCTGCGCTTTGCCGCGTCCTTCTGCAACGGCTTCGGAAAAGTTTGCAAATAAAACGGTGAACCACAACCAGATCGCGACCGCGCCGATAAAACCGGCCGGCGCTTCACCTTTGCCGAATAAAGCTTGAACCCATAAAGCAGTAGTCAGCGCACTGCCAACTTCCACAACGAACATGACCGGATTGCGAACCATCCAGCGCGGATCGAGTTTGACGAACGAATCCAAAATGGCGCGTTGATAAAGTTCGCGCCGAAAAGCAGATTGTTTCTTGAGCTGGTTATTCATTCTCTAAATCCTAAACCGGGCAAGCCGGAGCCAAAAAAGATTTCGCCACGAAGGTCACGACACTTGCGCCTGGCGCAAGTGCAGGTGAGGAACACAAAGGAAAACCTTTTGAAAATCCTTCGTGCTCTTCGTGCCCTCAGCGGTAAAAAAAACTCTGCGCTACTGAGCGAAGACCATCAAATGTTCAACGATCGGTCCGAGCGCAAGGGCCGGCAAAAACCCAAGCGCGCCGACGATGATGACAACGCCAATCGTCCACGCGATAAAAAGCGGCGTGTGCGTCGGCAGCGTCCCCGCGCCGGCCGGGACTTTTTTCTTGCGCGCCAACGAGCCGCCAATAGCCAAAGCGGGAATCGCCAGCCAATAGCGCGCGATGAACATGATGATTCCCAAAGCCGTGTTATAGAAGGGCGTGTTTGCGTTAAGTCCGGCAAAGGCGCTGCCATTGTTTCCGCTGGCGGAGGAGAACGCGTACAAGATTTCGCTAAAGCCGTGCGGACCCGGATTCAGCACGCTGGATTGGCCCGCAGGTGTCAGGACACCGATGGCAGTCCCGACCAGAGCGGTGAAAACCGGAATCAAAAGAATCAGCGAAGCCATTTTCATTTCATAGGCTTCGATCTTTTTGCCAAGATATTCCGGCGTGCGTCCCACCATCAGGCCGGCCACGAAGACTGCCACAATAACGAACGCCAGCATTCCATACAAACCCGAACCAACGCCGCCATAAACAACTTCGCCGAGATGGATCATCCACATCTCAACCAATCCGCCCAGCGGCATGTAAGAGTCGTGCATCGAATCAACCGAACCGTTGGACGCGGCGGTTGTGGCCGTTGCCCACAACGCAGAATTGGCAACTCCAAAACGAACCTCCTTGCCCTCCATGTTTCCGCCCGGATTGATGTCGCTTTGTTGGATGTCCACACCCAGCTTTGCAATGGCTGGATTACCAGTCTGTTCCGTCCAAACATTGACTGCGAACAAAGCCACAAAGATCACCGTCATCGCGGTTAGAATCGCCCAGCCCTGGCGCGTATCGCCGACCATCTTTCCGAACGTGTAACAGAGCGCCGCGGGAATGAGGAGAATGGAAAGCATCTCGAGGAAATTCGAAAACGGTGTTGGATTCTCGAACGGATGCGACGAGTTGACGTTGAAGAATCCGCCGCCGTTGGTTCCCAATTGTTTGATCGCGATTTGCGAAGCCGCGGGGCCAACAGCCAATGTCTGCGTGGTCACGGTTTTTCCGCTTGCATCTGTGATTGGCTGCAGCAAAGTCGCGGTTTGATATTGACTGAAGGTTTGAACAACGCCTTGAGATACAAGCGCAAGTCCCAACATAAAAGCCAATGGCAGCAAAATATAGAGAACCGTACGAGTCAGATCAACCCAGAAGTTGCCAATTTTGTCTGTTGTGTGACGGGCAAGTCCGCGGATCATCGCTGCCAATGCTGCCATTCCGGTCGCGGCGGAAACAAAATTCTGCGCCGTCATCGCCAGCATCTGCGTGAGATAGCTCATGGTCGTCTCGCCGCCATAACCCTGCCAGTTCGTATTGCTGGCAAAACTGACCGCGGTGTTCCATGATGAATCTGGCGAGACCGCGCTGAAGCCTTGCGGATTAAGCGGCAAGAATCCCTGCAAACGTTGCAAGGCATAAACCGCCAACAATCCAAGAACGTTGAAAACCATCAAGGCAATGGCATAGACTTTCCAATTCATTTCTTCATCGGCACGGACTCCGCCGAGGCGATAAATCAACCGTTCCAGCGGACCGAACACCGGATCAAGAAAAGTCCGCTCGCCTTGATACACGTGAGCCATGAAAAGTCCCAGCGGTTTTACCAGCAGGAATAAAACAACAAAATAGAAAATAAGTTGAAACCAGTTGTAAGGATTCACCCGAACCACTCCGGTTTGACCAATGCAAGCACCAGATAAATAAACAGAATCGAAGCGATCAGTCCAACAATAAGATATAACGCGTTCATGACGGATCCTCCATCAAGCGCTCACAAGCCAGGATGAACAAATAGCTCAGAGCCAAAAGCAAAAGCGTGAGACCAATATAAATGAAATCGCTCATACTACCTCCGCAGTAAAGTGAACTGAAATAGTGTAAGCAACTTCGCGTCAAATTGTGGGCAAGAATATACCGGCGAACGTCAAGAACGCGTCAAAAATCCACCCTGACCAAGCATGGCCGACATTTTCTAATTCGGGCTTCCAGCACGAAAATTTCTTATGCAGAGATCAAATTAAACAATCAGTCCCTGAGAAAACACTCAGGGACTGATTACTGATCACCTCTTAACTAATCACTTGCTTTTCCTTGCTTTCCCTTCGCGCCCCATCGCGTCCATGACGGCCACTGCTGCAATTTGGACAATGGCATTCACATCGTCGCCGGTTTGCAGAACGTGGACCGGCGCGCCCATGCCGAGCAAAATCGGGCCAATGGCTTTTGCCTTGCCAAGCCGCGCCAGAAGCTTGTAAGCGATGTTCGCGGATTCAAGGGAGGGGAAGACCAACACGTTCGCGTCCTTGACCGCGCTGAACGGATAGCGCTCATCAACGATCTCGGGCACAACGGCGGTATCGGCCTGCATCTCGCCGTCCACAGCGAGGCCGGGGCAGCGCGTCTTGACCAATTTAACGGCCTCCCGCACTTTGTCCGAGAGCGGATGCGGCGTCGAGCCAAAGTTTGAAAATGATAGGAACGCCACGCGCGGTTCAATCTCAAGCTTCTGCGCAAAGTCCGCCGCGAGGCAGGCAATCTCAGCCAGGTCTTCCGCGGACGGGTCAATGTTGACCGTTGCATCGGTGAAGAGATAAACGCGATCCTCAACGATCATGAGATAAACGCCAGCCGCGCGAGCTGCTTCCTTCGCGGTGTGATGAATCTCCAACGCCGGACGAATGACCTCAGGATAATCATACGTCAGGCCAGAAACGAACGCGTCCGCATCACCCATCTTGACCATCATCGGTCCAAGCACATTCGGGTCGCTGACCTTCTTGACCGCATCCTTCATCGTTAAGCCTTTGCGATTTCGCATTTCGTAGTACGCAGCGGTGTATTTATCGAGGTTCGCGAAGTTGGATGGATCGGTAATGATTGGCTTATAGTCCAAGCCGAGGTTGTTGAGTTGTTCTGTGATGACGCTGGGACGCCCAATCAGGATTGGCGTTGCAATGCCCTCTTCCTTCACTTGATACGCAGCGCGAATAACTTTCTGTTCTTCGCCTTCCGCAAACGCAACACGCTTCATTCCACCCGAGGAGCGCGCCTTGTTCTGGAAGAAGTAACGAACCTGCTCGCCCCGGCCCTGGCGATAGGCAAGTTGTTCGCGATATTCGTTGATGTCAATGGTCTTGCGCGCCACGCCCGTCTCCATGGCGCTTTGCGCCACCGCAGGCGCTTCCCACAACAACACGCGGGGATCGAGCGGCTTGGGAATGATGTACTCGCGCCCGAACTTGATGCTGTCCACGCCATACGCGCGCAGAACGGAATCGGGCACATCCTCCTTGGCAAGGGCAGATAGCGCCTTGGATGCCGCGAATTTCATATCATCATTGATGGCTTTGGCGCGGACATCGAGCGCGCCGCGGAAGATGAACGGGAATCCGAGCACGTTGTTGATTTGATTGGTGTAGTCGGAACGGCCTGTCGCAATGACGACATCCTTGCGCGCTTCCTTCGCCAGATCGGGATTGATCTCGGGATCGGGATTCGCCATCGCAAATACGATTGGATCTTTTGCCATGGATTTCACCATGTCCGGCGTCAACACGTTGGCAACGGAGAGGCCGTAGAAAACGTCCGCGCCGCGCACCGCGTCCGCAAGCGTGCGCGCATCCGTCTCGACCAGGAAACGCTCCTTATATTTGTTCATGCCTTCCTTGCGGCCTTTGTAGACCACACCTTTGGAATCCACGAGCATGATATTTTCGCGCTTCACGCCCCAGCGGATGGCAAGTTCCGCGCACGAAATGGCAGACGCCCCCGCGCCCGAAATCACCAGCCGAACTTCGCTGTGCTTCTTGCCGACGATCTGCAGCGCATTGGCAAGCCCCGCCGAGGAAATGATGGCCGTCCCATGCTGGTCGTCATGGAAGACCGGGATATCCAGCATGCCCTTGAGCGTCTCTTCGATATAAAAGCATTCCGGCGCTTTGATATCCTCGAGGTTGATTCCGCCAAACGTCGGTGCGATGGCGGCTGCCACTTTGATGACTTCGTCCGGGTCGTGGGTGTTGACCTCGATGTCGAATACATCCACATCGGCAAACTTCTTGAAAAGAACGCCCTTGCCTTCCATCACAGGCTTGGAAGCCAGCGCTCCGCGATCACCCAATCCAAGGATGGCCGTCCCATTGGTAATGACTGCAACCAGATTGCCCTTTGACGTGTATTCGTAAGCCAGCTCGGCGTCCTTCTCGATATCCAACACCGGTTCGGCTACGCCAGGCGTATACGCCAGACTCAGGTCGCGCTGTGTATCCATTGGTTTGGTGGGCACAACCGCGATCTTGCCGGGTTTCCCTTTTAGGCGGTGATATTCAAGCGCATCTTCACGTGTGATTTTTGCCATAAGGCCTCCTTTGATTATCACTTCATTGTGAATTATGGCACAGCGGCCAGGTTATAACCAGTTGCATTTGTCACGTTCTCACGAATGTCAACCGCTCCCATTTAACTTACCCCATGAGCATAAAAAAGTTTTGAACTTCATGGAATTGGAAAAAACCGCCAGTTACATCAAGGAACAAAATGTTAAAAATCATGTATAATATCAGCCAATCCGCAAGGATTGATTGGATACTTCTGCCGCTTCGGCGGCCTGGCTTGCTAACGGAACTCTGGAACCCGCTCTAAAAGTAGACAGCACCCGAGCAATACTGGCTTCAGGAGATTTTGACGGTCGCCGTCTTTATGGACGGATCATTTGACAGAATGCCTTTTTGGATTCTATTGATGACTGGCGTGGCATAATTCTTCACGCGATAATTTGTCTCTTCCCTGCCCGCCGCGCGCGGGACCTGGGGCCAATTCCACACATCCAGAATCGAAACGCAGCTGAGGCCGCCCTGGCAGGTTCTCGGCTGTTCTTATTTATGGCAAGGATTACCGCCATCGAACCACAAAAGCGCGATCCCAACCGGGTGAATATCCACCTCGATGGTAATTACGCATTCAGCCTGGCCCGCATCGTGGCGGCCTGGTTGAAGGTCGGGCAGGAAATAGGCGAGGATAAAATCGCCTCGCTCCAGACTGAGGACACGCGCGAGCGCGCTTATCAACAGGCATTGATATTCCTGAGCTACCGGGCGCGGTCCGAGTCCGAGATCAGACAGAATTTACGCAGGCATGAATTTTCCGATGAAATCATCGAGCACACACTCACACGGCTTCGCGAACATCGGCTTGCGGATGACTCTCAATTTGCGCGCGCCTGGGTGGAAAACCGCAGCACCTTCCGCCCGCGCAGCCGCCGAGCATTGCAAATGGAGCTTCGACAAAAAGGCTTGTCCGACGAAGCCGCGCAGTCCGCGCTGGCCGGGTTGGACGAAGAAGCCCTGGCCTATGAAGCAGGTCTAAAGAAAGCGCGCCGCCTCGAGGTCCTGGACTGGAACGAGTTTCGCAAAAAGCTCTCCGAGTTCCTCGCCCGGCGCGGCTTCCCATACTCCGTCATCGCGCCCGTTGTAGCGCGCATCTGGAACGAGACGCACGCGGAGCAACATTCATTCGATCATGAGGAATTTGTATGAACCTGATCAGCATCTTATTTGATTTTCTTGCGCTGGTCGTGGGCGTTGCCGCAGGTTATTTCGCTCATCGCTATCAGCAGGAACGCGCCCTCAAAAACCAGCAGGACAAGGCAGACAGTATTTTGAAAGCTGCCAACGAACAGGCGCGCCTGATCGAAACACAGGCGCGCGAGAGCGCGACGAAGATCGTGCAGGCCGCCGAGGCGGAGATCAAGGAACGCCGCATCGAGCTTGGAAAGGAATCGGAGCGTCTCGACCGGCGCCGCTCCGAACTCGACAGCCGCGCCGACAAGCTCGAACAGCGCGAACAGAATTTGAACAAGCGTCAAAGCGCCATAGACAAGCGCACCAACGAAGTCGAAAAACTGTACGAAGACGAAGTGATCAAGCTCCAGCAGATCGCACAGTTGTCCCCGGAAGAGGCGCGCAAGCAGTTGTTCGCCGCGGTCGAAAAGGAAGCACGCGCCGACATGGCCCGCATCTACCGTCAGATCGAAGCGGAGGCGCGTGAAGAAGGCGAGAAGCGCGCCCGCAAGCTGATCGCGGATGCCATCCAGCGCGTGGCGTCCGAACACGTGGCAGAAGTCACTTCGGCGGTTGTGCCGCTGCCGAACGAGGAAATGAAAGGCCGCATCGTAGGCCGCAACGGACGCAACATCAAAGCCTTCGAACAGGCCGCGGGCGTGGACGTCATCGTGGACGATACGCCCGAAGCCGTCACCATTTCGTGCTTTGACTCCGTTCGACGCGAGATCGCACGCCGCTCCCTCGCCCGCCTGACCGTGGATGGACGCATTCATCCGGCTCACATCGAAAAGATCATCGAGGAAGAAACCAAAGCCGTGGACAAGGTCATCAATGAGGCCGGCGAACAAGCCGCCTTCGACGCGGGCATTGCCGGTTTGCATCCCGAAGTTTTACGCATGATGGGGCGCTTGAAATTCCGAACCTCCTACGGGCAGAATCAACTGGCGCACGCCGTGGAAGTTTCGAAATTAGCGGGCATTCTCGCCGCAGAGATCGGCGCGAACGTGGAGCTTTCCAAACAAGGCGGTTTCCTGCACGACGTTGGCAAGGCAATGGACCATAACCAGGAAGGCACGCACGCGAGACTCGGCGCGGAATATTGCAGGCGCTATGGCGTGAACTCGATTGTCGTCAACGCAATCGAGTCGCACCATCACGAAGTGGACCAGCTCAGCATCGAAGCGGTCATCGCCGAAGCGGCAGACGCCATTTCCGGTGCGCGTCCTGGCGCCCGCCGCGAAGATTTGGAAGCGTACATCAAACGCATTCGCACACTCGAAGAGCTTTCAGAATCGTTCGAAGGCGTGCAGGAAGCGTTTGCCATCCAGGCCGGACGCGAAGTGCGCGTCATCGTCAAGCCGGAAAATATTGATGATCTCGCCTCTGCCCGGCTGGCGCGCGATATTGCCAAAAAGATCGAAGAGACCATGCAATATCCGGGACAGATCAAAGTCACGGTCATCCGCGAGACGCGGGCGACTGAGTTTGCAAAGTAAAGACCTGGCAACATAAAACCAACAGAGCGGGCAGCTGAATGGCCGTCCGCTCTTCAGAGCTTCGGACATTGTCCATAAGCGCTCTCGCTTGCTTTAGCCGCCGTCTCGAAGATCCTGCGCAGCGGGACCGGCGGCGCCGCTTCCATGATTGAGGCAGGGATTGATCCCACCGAAACGGGCCGCTGCGTAGCATCAGTTCATTCAGTCAAACCTTGACAGCATAGAACAAGTGTTCTAAAATCTGCCTATCTGTTTACAAAGGAGGCAGAAATGAACACTGTCCGTTCGCGTGGCGCAGGCGACGGCCTCAGGGCAATGTGGAACGGTCTGGCCCACGGCCGCCGTTTCAACCGCGGCGCGGCCTGGGGCATGATGATCCTCGGCGCCTTGCTCGCTTTCGAGGTATTCAATTACAGCACCACCCAATTTGCCCTGCGGGATATACTCGGCGATCTGACCTTTGCGGGTTTCCGCTGGGCAACGATCCTTGCCATCGCCTTCTGCGGCATTGACTTTGCAGGCATCGCCCGCATCTTTACTCCGCAGCAGGGACGCGATGAACCTGCAGAAGTCTGGTATCTCTTCGGCGCATGGTTGTTGGCAGCGGGCTTCAACGCGACATTGACCTGGTGGGGCGTATCGGTAGCGATCGTCGGTCACAACAGCGCAGCCGGCGGCTCTGTTGTCAGCAACGCCACCTTGATCAAAGTCGTGCCGATCTTTGTTGCGGTCATGGTCTGGCTGATCCGCGTGCTTATCATCGGAACATTCTCGGTGGCAGGCGACAATTTGTTTTCCACGGCGGATGGCCGGGCATACAGCAGACCCAGCACGCAACAACCCAGCTCAATGACATCCAGTCCACCCATCCTGAGACCCGCGTCATCGCTTCCGCGGCCTGTATCACAGAGTTTCCGTTCAGCACCCAAACCGGTGAGCCAAACTACACAGACCACATTCAACCGGCCTGAGCCAACCTATCACAACCTGTCATTTGATTCTTCGCAATCGCCCTACGAAACCGGCGAACCGCGCAAACAGTAATTTCACTCAACACAGCGCCGGGGATTTCATAACGAACCTGGCGTGAAAATTCAGCCGACGCGGGTTTCTCAAACCCGACTTTGAAAGGAACCTCATGTCCCGCGCTCGTTACAATGACCAAATCCGGCAAACAGCCGCGGCTAACGAAACATCGAATGCCAGCGGCTGTTTGCATGGTGACTGTGCCTTTCCGTTATCTTTATTTCTGCTTCCGCCGCTTGCAGTTCTCGTCGTCGGCGCGCTGCTCGCCGTTTTCGCATTCGATGGTTCGACCCAGGCTGTTTTGGCAAAAGCCAATTCATCCGCAATCGGGACAATATCGCCGATCTTCACGCCGGAAATCCAGCGCTGGAATTCCTCGATCCTGCGATGGGCGTCCGCCTCGAACCTGGACCCAAACCTGGTCGCCGTTATCATGCAGATCGAATCCTGCGGAAATCCCTTCGCGCGTTCCAGCGCCGGAGCGATGGGACTTTTCCAGGTCATGCCGTATCATTTTCTCACCCATGACGATCCCTACGACCCGGACATCAACGCGGCGCGCGGACTCGATTATTTAAAGCGCTCGCTCGCGGCCTCCAATGAGAATGTGCGTTTGGCGCTGGCAGGTTACAACGGCGGCATCAGCGTCATCTCGGTCGGAGAATGGTTTTGGGCCGCCGAGACCTCGCGTTACGTCTATTGGGGAAGTGGGATCTATGAAGATACGCTGACGGGCGCAGCTCAATCCGCGCGGCTCGATGAATGGCTGAAGGCTGGCGGAGCAAGTCTATGCAATAAAGCCAGGCAGCAGTTGGGAATGAGCGGCTGAATTTCAGTCTGTGGTGTTTACTGGCAGAGGCGCTTCGACGAGCAGCGGAAGCCAAATTGCAAACGTTGTGCCCTGTCCCTCTTTCGATTCGACCTTGATCGTCCCGCCATGATTCTCGACGATCCATTGTGCGATGGAAAGTCCCAGGCCGAATCCGCTGGTCTTGGAACGCGTCCGCGATTTTTCGGCGCGGTAGAAACGCTCGAAGATGAAGGGCAAATCCTCGGCGGGAATGCCCGGCCCCGTATCCCGGACGATGATGCGGGCCTGTTCGCCGATTTTGGCCAGGCCGAGGAAAACGTCTCCGCCCTGGGGCGTGTATTGGATCGCATTTCCGACGAGATTGAGCAAAACCTGCTTCAGGCGGTCGCGGTCGCCCTTGACTTGAAGCTGGTCAATATCCGCCATCTTCAAATGCACTTTGCTGCCCGCAAGAACCCGCATTTCATGAAAGACTTCCAACACCAGCGTATCCAGCTCGACGCCGGCCAGGTTGAGCGTCAATTTGCCCGACTCGGCCTGCGCCAATAACAACAACCCGCCGACCAAACGCGTGAGGCGTCCGGCCTCCTGGTCAATGTTCGAAAGCGATTCCTCGTCGAGCTGTTTCATCCGGCGCATCAAATCAACGTTGCCTTTGATGACCGTCAACGGCGTGCGAAGTTCATGGCTCACATCTGCGAGAAAACGCTGCTGCGAGGTAAACAGATTCTCCAGCCGTTCCAGAGTCTGATTGATGGCCTCGATCAGGCTGCCTATTTCATCGTCCGGCGGGCCGGTGTATGGGACGCGGCGCGAAAGGTCATCCGCGCGGTTGATCACCTGGACAGTTTCCGTCACGATGGGCAGCGGCGCCAAAGCACCACCCAAAACAAGCCACGACCCCAGAGCCGTCAGCATGACTGCAACCAACGCGGCAAGCGCAAGGATGCGTATCAGATTCGCCCTGGCCGAATCGACCACTGTTAAGCTGGTTGCAACCTGCAGAATGGCCACTTTATGTTCGCCCACTTCAAGCGGAACCGTCAGCACGCGCAGGCGGACGCCGCTGACGGTGTTCTCACGATAGATTGGGTCCCTGGTCTTCAAGCCGATGGGATCCAGCGGCTGTGTAATTACGGAAAAGCCGGGCGAGCTGGACTTCAATTTACCGTCACGACCCCAAATCTGGATATACGTGTTGGCTGTCAGGTCGAGCGGCGGAAGGTTGATCGCATTGACCTGTTCCACCGAGTTGACGCGCGTAACCTTGAGGATATCTCCCACCGTTGCCGCGAGCGCGTCATCCACCTGGTTGAGCAGGATGAGACTGATCAGGATATAAACGGCCGCGCCGAAGATAATCAGGATGCCCCCCATCAGCGTGGAGTACAACAGTGTTAGTCGAGTGCGGAGGGACACAAGAAATCAGAGAGTAGAGATTAGAGAGTTGTGAGTAGTGAGTAGTGAGTAGTGAGCGAAATACCGGGTAACGGATATCGAAGAACGAATTACGGATTTTCGCGCAGCACGTATCCGACACCGCGCACCGTATGGATCAGGCGTAATTCACCGTCGGCTTCGAGCTTCTGGCGCAGGTAACGAATGTAAACTTCCAGCACATTGCTCTCGCCGCCAAAATCGTACCCCCACACGCGGTCGAAAATGACCTCGCGGGTCAACACTTGTTTGGGATGGCGCAGGAAAAGTTCGAGCAGTTCGTATTCCTTGGCCGTCAGCGGGATGAGGCGCGAGCCGCGCGAAGCCTGGCGCGATCCGGTATCCAGCGTCAGGTCCGCGAATTTCAAGACCGGCACGCGCTCCGGCTGGGTGCGCCGCAGCAGGGCGCGCACGCGCGCCAGCAATTCGTCGAGGTTGAACGGCTTGATCATGTAGTCGTCCGCCCCGGCGTCCAGGCCCTGGATGCGGTCCTGCACGGTATCCTTGGCGGTCAGCATCAGGATCGGGATCGAGCCGCCCGTCCGAAGCCGGTGGCAGACTTCGAGGCCGTCCATGCCCGGCAGCATCCAATCCAGGATGACCAGGTCGGGCGTGTGGTCACGCGCGAGAATCAAACCGGTGCGGCCATCGGTCGCAGTGTCAACGGTATAACCCTCATACGCGAGGCCGCGCTGCAGCAACTTGAGAATTGCTTGGTCGTCTTCGATGATCAAAATCCGCTCGTTCATAAGACATTCTCCCGCTCAAAATATACCACATTTGGTAGAATGTCCGCATGCCTTTCAGCAAGAGAGCATTCGATTTGATCGCGGTCTCTTTGGGACTCATCATCCTTTCGCCGATCATTCTTTTGCTTGCGATTCTCGTCCGCCTCTTTCTTGGACCGCCGGTTTTGTTCCGTCAAAAAAGGCCGGGCTTTAAAGGACAGCCTTTCGACGTCTGCAAATTCCGCACAATGAACGATGCCCGCGATACGGATGGGAATCTGCTTCTCGATTCTGCGCGTCTGACCCGCTTTGGGCGGTTTCTGCGCTCCCTGAGCCTGGACGAACTCCCGGAGCTTCTCAACATCCTGCGCGGCGACATGAGCCTCGTCGGCCCGCGTCCACTACTGATGGAATATCTTCCGCTTTATTCAAGCGAACAAATGCGGCGTCACGATGTTTATCCCGGCCTGACGGGCTGGGCACAGATCAACGGCCGCAATGCGATCACCTGGCCCGATAAATTCAAACTGGATATCTGGTATGTTGACCATTGGTCGTTCCGGCTCGATTTAAAAATACTGTTTCTGAGTCTTTGGAAAGTTTTCACGCGCGAGGGCGTCAGCCAGCCGGGGCAAGCCACGACAGAATACTTCAAGGGAAATGAAGAGGGTGCGTCGCACCTTACGAACAAGGAAAATTCCGTTTAACGGATTCGACCCGCTCTGCGGTATAGCTCGTCAAAACTGGTGCGACACACTAAATTGATAAACTTCGGAAGCCTCGAAAGACTTCCAAAGTCTTTCCAGGATTGACTTTTATTCTGCTCAGCGTATAATCTTCCCAACAAAACCGCGCGAAGACAAGTAATCAGAAAGCTGTTCAGAAAGCCGTCGGGTCTCGATACAAGCGGAAGAGCGCCGCTTTACTCGAACAACAATGCGAGACGGTCAGCCCAATGATGAAATCCCCTTCGCCTTGAGCGGAGTGGCGCCTCTGGCGCCACGAAGTCGAAAGGTTGCCCTCGCAGGAACGCACGTCGTTGTAAGAGGGACGGGATTGCCCGTTATCGCACAAGCCGAGAGACCTCACCCAACCCCTCCGACTTTTCGGGTCACCTTCCCTTCCCTCTCCCAGTGGGAGAGGGAAGGCAGGGTAGCGATAGGTGAGGTAAAGCAGGTGGCACCGCGAGACGCCCCCTCGTCCTGCAAACGGACCGGGGCGTCATTTTATTTCAAAGCCTTGCGAAGCTTTTGAACCTTCGCAAGGATGAAACCGGAGGTGCTGTTATGTTAGATATCAATTTGATTCGCGAGCAACCAGACGTTGTCCGTAAGGCGCTGAAAGACCGCCAGATGGACGCCTCGCCCGTTGACGAAATTCTTCAACTGGATCAGAAGCGCCGCGCGCTTTTGAGTGAAGTTGAAAAATTGAAAGCGGAGAGAAACGCCGCGTCCAAAGAAATAGGAAAGATGAAAGATGAAGTAGAACGAGAAAAGAAGATCAAAGCGATGCGACTCGTTGGCGATAAGATCAGCGCGTTGGATAACGAAGTCGCGGAAGTGGACGCGCAGTTGAGCAGCGTCACCGCGACGATTCCGAACGTTCCAGATCCGCGCACGCCGTATGGAAAAGACGACAGCGAGAACGTGGTCCTGCGGACCGTTGGCGAACCGAAAGAATTTGATTTCCAACCCAAGCCGCATTGGGACCTTGGTCCCGCGCTCGGCATCCTTGACTTTGAACGCGGCACGAAGATCACCGGCTCCCGCTTTTATGTGCTGAGCGGCCCCGGCGCGCGGCTTCAGCGCGCATTGATCGCCTTCATGCTGGATCTTCACATCCGCCAAGGCTACACGGAAAAATATCTGCCGTTCATGGTCAAGACCGAAACGGTTTATGGCGCGGGCCAACTGCCCAAATTCGCCGATAATCTGTATAAAGACCATGAGGAAGATTTTTATTTCGTGCCGACCGCCGAGGTTCCGCTGACCGGTTTGCACATGAACGAAATTCTCAACGAAGCCGATCTGCCGCTGCGTTATACAGCCTACACGCCCTGCTTTCGCCGCGAAAAAATGAGCGCGGGGCGCGACGTGCGCGGCATCAAACGCGGCCACCAATTCGATAAAGTCGAAATGTACATTTATTCCAAACCCGAAGACTCGGATGCGTGGCTGGAGAAAATGCGCGAGCACGCGGAAGAAACCTGCAAGGAGCTTGGCCTGACGTATCGCGTCAAACAACTCTGCACCGGCGACATCGGTTTCGGCGCAACGATGACGTATGACATCGAAGTCTGGGCGCCGGGATGCGGCGAGTGGCTGGAGGTCTCCTCGGTTTCGAACGACACGGATTTTCAAGCGCGCCGCGCCAACATCAAGTATCGAACAACAGAAAAAGGCAGGACGCGCCTGTTGCACACATTGAACGGCTCGGGTCTGGGACTCCCCCGTACCTTGATCGCCGTTATGGAAAACTATCAGCAGGCTGACGGCTCCATCGTCGTACCCGACGCTCTCCGTCCGTGGATGGGCGGCGTGGATGTAATCAGACCGTAACATACAAAACCCTCGCAAGGTTTTTCTTATGCCTCCCTGGCTTGAATTCCTCGTTCAATGGCTCACGCTGACGTTCATGCTGCTTGGCCTGGTCGGATTGATCATCCCGGTCTTTCCCGGCCTGATCATCATCTGGCTGTCGGCGCTCATTTACGCGTTGATCGAAAATGCCGCGGGCCGCATGGATTGGATCGGCTGGACATTTTTTGCGGTCATCACAGTCCTGATGCTTGTCGGAAGTGTGATTGACAACATCATCATCGCCCATCGAATGCGCGGCCATTCCATTCCGTGGATCAACATTGGCCTCAGCTATCTGGCGGGAATCATCGCCAGCCTGTTCCTCACGCCGTTGATCGGATGGTTTGCTTCGCCGCTGGCTTTATTCGGCGCGGAATATCTGCGGTACAAAAATCCAAAACTGGCGTTTGATTCGGCCAAAACGTATATGATCGCGTGGGGCTGGTCTTTTGCCGCGGTCTTCGGCATCGGCGCGCTGATGATCGCTTTGTGGATGTTCTGGGTGTGGCTGAAAATTCCTTCAAACGGTTTATAATGAAGATCACCTGCAAATTCCAAAACCTGTCTTCCAAAGGAGAATCTTATGCCCCCAATCGTAAATGACCTGTTCGGCCTGCTTGGTTTTCTGCTGCGAGCACTGGGATTCCTGGTCTTCGGTTTTGCCATCGGACGTTTCTTTTTCGACAGTTTCAAGAACGCGGAATGGCAGTTGAAGATCGCCCTGGCTCTCGGTCTCTTTGGCCTGCTCATCGGCCTGACGGACTTCGCCTCGCCCGGCTCGGCAGGCGCGTTCGCGCTTGGCGCGGGCGGCGCATATTTCATGCCCATGGTGGCAGCCAAGCCCAGCGAAGAAACCAAATAACGATCCATAAAAAACTCAGGCTCCAATCAGGAACCTGAGTTTTTCATTTCAGGAAATAACGCGGCTTTATTTTATAGAACTCGCTTTACGCAGTGCGTTGCACCGAACGGGGCAACCTCAAATGATAAAGCGCAGCGGGAGCGCTCAAAGTTTGATACTGTTGGCGAAATCGGGAATTGCGCCTGCTTACCCGTTTAGCAGGCACACATTTACGGATGGAAAATGAATTCGCCAACAGTATCAAAGTTTGTTAGCCTGCAACTATTCCGGCGGATTGAAATCCTGCCTCAGCCCATGGAAGTGGCGCCTTGGCGCCACTCAGGAGGCTAATCCGAAGGCGTCGCCGTGGCGCCGTGGCGACAATTTCCACGTATTGAGCAGGCGGCTTTAGCCCCGCGCATCAAAATACGCTTACAACCTTTTAGTGCACCCAGCGCAGCGCACCCTCCTGACGGCCGCGCTTATGCTACAAACTCACCCTCGACTTCAACAAAGCCACAAGCAGCCGCACGCTGTTTTCCACATCATCCATGTCAACCATTTCTGACGGCGAATGGACATAACGCGCTGGGATGCTGACGCCTCCCGCCGCGACGCCTGCCCGCGTAACTTGAATGGCGCGCGCGTCTGTGGAACCCATAATCAAAACTTCGCGCTGGTAAGGAATCTTATTTTTCTCGGCGGTCTTCACCATCCACGATACAACGCGCGGGTCGGCCAACATGCCCGCGTCCTTGACCTTGATCGCCGGCCCGCGGCCCAGGGCGACTTCCATCTTACGTCCCATCGGCGTATCGCCGGTAGAAGTCACATCCACGGCAATCGCCACATCAGGATCAATTCCATAAGCCGCGGGCCCCGCGCCGCGCGCCCCAACCTCCTCCTGTGCAGTGAAAACAAAATACACTTCGTTCGGTCCGGACCCGAGGCGGCGCAGCGTTTCGATGAGCACCGCCACACCCGAACGGTCGTCCAGCGACTTCGCCACGACGCGTTTCCCCAGATCCAAAAATGGACGCTCGAACGCGGCCACGTCCCCCAATTTGACGGGACAATCTTTTTGGCTCGTTGCGCCCACATCTATGAACATCTTGTCCAGCGGCGGAGTTTCGCGAAAGTTCGACAAAAGCTCATTGTTGATCACGCCCGCTGCGCCATTCGCAAAACGGACACGGCCCGAAGGCGCATACCGTCCGAACACCGCGCCCACATTACTAAAGCGGGCGAAACCATTTTCATCCACGTGCGTCACCATCAAACCAATCTCGTCCATGTGCGCGGCAACCATGACGCGCTTCCCGTCCCGAACGCCAGCCGAAGCGCCTTTGCGCGCGATCAAATTGCCCAGTGCGTCCACATGAATTTCATCCGCGAATCCTTTGATCTCTTTGCGAATCACCTCGCGGATCGCGTCTTCAAATCCTGATGGACTGAATACGTTCGTCAGCTTTTCAATGAGTGCTTTCATAACGCTTCCTTGTTCAAGATTACAGCGGCACAACTTCGCCCGCCGAAAAGACTTTCGCGCTCCTGCGCGTCATTACATGGACTTTGCTCCTGCCCATCGCTCTCCATTCGCCGCCCAGTTTGCCAACCAGCGCGGTGTCTTCATCCACGCCGATCATCACCTGTCCATCTTTCATCCGCTGGCGCATCAGGTTCACCACCGGCTTGAACGGGCCGGAGCGGTCGAAGTGCGGCATCACATAATCGGCCGGCACGACACCGAAACCGTCCACCGCACCGAGACCAAGCTGCCTCAAATTCGGCAAACGCCTGGCGAGGATCATCGCGCCTGCTGAACATCCGGCGTAGACCGCGCCGCGCGACCAGGCTTTTTGCGCGGCGGCCCAGGCGCGGCTTCCATTCATCGTTTCGTAAAGATAGACCGGATTGCCGCCGGAAAAATAAATCAAATCCGCTGACTCGAGGATCGATTCATACTGCGGATCGTCAGCCGAAGCGCGGTCAATGATATTCAGCGCGTGGACTTCGGCGCCGAGGGCGCGAAAATGTTCCACGCCCATTCGTGACCAGCGCCCCACGCTCTCGTCTCCTTCCTGACCCGCGGCCGTGGGCAAACAAACGACGCGCGGCGCGCGTCCGTCGGCTTTGACCGAGTCAAGCAAGTGACGATCCACATCGTTCATCACGGGCAGATATTCACCGGCACCCACTAAAGCAATCAAACCGTTCATAGTTACCTCTTATGCTCCGCCGCCGTCTCCGGCGGCATTTCTTGAAAGCCCCGCGCCGAGGAGACTTCACGGCGAAATCGGAAGATTTCGCACTCCGTCACTGCCGTTTCAAAATTTCCGGCGTCATTCTTTTCAGCGCGGCGCGCAATAACGCCAGCGTATTCTTCCAATCATCAATGCGCGAGAGACTCATCGCAGTATGTGTGTACCGATGCGGCACCGAGACAGATACCACCGGCACGCCGGCCGCCGCGCGTTGGATGGCCCCCGCGTCCGTGCCGCCCCCGCCCGGCTGGCGGATTTGATACGGAATCCTTTCCTTCTCCGCGGTCTCCTGCAAAAATCGGACAAGCCGCGGATCGTCAATCGTGGATGAATTCGCAACGTAGATCGCGGGACCAAGTCCAAGTCTGGTGTTGTAAAACGTGTTCTCGCCTTCGGTCTGCATTGGCAAATCATTCGCGGGTGTGGCGTCAATCGCAATTGCCAAATCCGGATGGAAATAATGCGCTGCGACTTTTGCGCCGCGCAGTCCAATTTCCTCCTGCACAGTGAATGCAGCCAGCAGATCAACGTTCGGCGGCGCGGACTTCACTAATTCAATCAGCGTCGCGACGCCAATGCGATCATCAATGGATTTTGACATGATCGAAGGCCCGACGCGCCGGAAGTTCGGCGCGAATGTTCCGCGGTCGCCGACCTTTGCCTTGCCGCCCAACCCAAGATCAATACGCAACGCGTCCACCGGAATCGGGTGTTGACGTTCACCGGGCGCTGTCAAATGAATCGGCTTGGCGCCAATCACACCGGGCGTGTGTTCCCTGCCAACAACAACTTGTTTTCCAGCCAGATTGCGCGGGTCAATGCCGCCAATGGTCGTGAACTCGAACAGACCATCCCCATCGTCCGCGACCAGCATAAAGCCGACTTCGTCCATGTGCGCGTCGAGCATGACACGCAGGCGTTTCGCGCCGCGTCCGTTTTTGGTCACGAGCAGATTGCCGAGCGCATCCACTTTCGTTTCGTCAGCATAATCTTTGATCTCTTCCAAAATAATTTTGCGGACTTCGTTTTCGTCGCCGGAAACAGAAACGGCGCGGCAAAGTTTTTCGAGCAATTTCAATGGAGGGTTGGCAATGGTTGGCATGGTTATTTCAAAAACGCAGAACGTAAAACGCAAAGCACAATTTTGTTTTCGCCTATTGCGTTTTGCTCATTGCGTTTTGCTTATTGCGTTTTACTTTTTTCTTCCTCTTCCCAAACAATCGTGGAAATGAAATCGGATTTCAAGCCGCTGATGAATTCTGAAAGCAGGCGGCCCACACGCTGAACATCTTTGATCGCGATGATCTCAACCGGCGTGTGCATATAGCGCATCGGGATTTCCAGAAGCATCGTTGGAATACCTTCTCGCGCCACCTGGACCGAATACGCGTCCGTGCCGGAATGCAGCGGAACAAGTTCCAGCGTAACCGGGATTTCAAGTCTGTCAGCCAGCTCATTGAATTTCTTATAAAGAAATGGATGCAAGTTGGCTCCCCATCCAAGCGTCGGACCCTTGCCAAGCGGGAACGTTTCCCAACCGTTCGCGCCGGGACCTTTGCCAAACGTCACGTCAACGACGACGGCCAGATCGGGATGCAAATCAAATGCGGACGTGGCTGCGCCGCCCAACGTCACTTCCTCCTGCGACGTGGCGACGGTCCACACATCCCAATCATGGGATTTGCCCCGAAGCTCCTGCAGGCAAACCGTCAGCGCCGCGACGGATGCGCGGTTATCGAGCGAGTGCCCGCTGAGGGTTTCGCCCGCCAGATCGAGCGGCTGTGTGTCGAATGAAACGAGATCGCCCACCCGGACGAGACCCGCCACTTTTGACGGGAGCAGGCCCACGTCCGCGAGAAGATGCGGGAGACCAATCGCGCCGTCGCGTTCATCCTCCGGCAGCGTCTTCATCGGCGGCATCACCACAACGCCGGGCAAATCCTGCTTGCCGTGAACGATGACCGGCGTTCCCGGCAGGATGCGTGGATCGATCCCGCCAATTGCTTCCAAGTGAATGAAGCCATCGGCCACTTGCGTGACGATCAGGCCAATCGCATCCATGTGCGTTGCAATCATGATGGACGAACGCGGATTTTTGGCGCGGCCTTTTTTGAGTCCATGCAAAGAACCGAGGCGGCCGACGGAAACTTCATCCGCCAGCGGCTTCCAGGTTTCTTCGATGAGACGCGCGACCGGGCCTTCGTAAGCCGAAAGCCCGGACACGGAAATTAGTGATTTAAGAAAGGGAACGATGTCGGTCATGGTGTGGATGTTGATGTTGGAGGAAATGGAGTGATCGTCGTCAACGTGGGCGTCAGCGAAGGTGCCAACGTAAACGTTGGCGTAAGGGTGGGCGTACGTGTAAAAGTTGGCGAAGGTGTAAACGACGGCGTGAGCGTAGGCGTCGGCGTATTGGTAAAAGTCGGCGAGGGTGTGAACGTGTACGTCGGCGGGCGGAACGGCGTCAGCGACATCGTGGGAGTCAGTGTTTGCGTATCGGTCGGAGTTAAAGTCGGCGTGTCGGTCACTGTGCTGGTAAGAAACGATGGGGTCGGGCTAAGCGTCGGAGTGGAAGAGCTGGCCGTTGTGGCCGTGAGCGTCACGGTCGGCGTGGCAGCCGCCGGCGGAGGCGCAAACACAAGAGCAACGCCCCCGAGGCAATAACAAGGAATCGTGGCGAGGATGATTGCGATCAGGATCAGGTGTCGGCGTGCGCGTGGATCGTCGGGATCTCGCATCGGCATGATGATAACATACAAGAGGAAGAAGTGATAAGTGAGAAGGAGGGAGTGAGAAGTAAAAAGCGCGGAAGGCACGTGCATTCCTTCTCTCTTCTTTCTTCTCTCTTTTCTCTATCTTGAGAAGGTATAATTTCGATAATGATTCCCCTTCACATTCGCATTGCGGGTTTTCTTTCGTATCGCGATCCTGTTGAAATAGACTTTACAACCTTCGATTTGGCTTGCGTTTCCGGACACAACGGCGCGGGCAAATCGTCCCTGCTCGACGCGATGACGTGGGCGCTTTTCGGTCAGGCGCGCAAACGCGATGATTCGCTGGTCAATCTGCAATCGAAGGCCGCGGAAGTGGCGTTGACATTCGAATATGAGAAGAATGTCTATCGCGTCTTGCGGACTCTGCCGCGCGGGAAGACGACCACTCTTGAGTTTCAGATTTTGGACGATAAGCAGGAGGCAGAAAGCAGCAGGCAGTCAACTGCTTTCCGCATTCCGCCTTCTGCAAGCTGGAAGCCACTCACCGAACGGACTTTACGCGACACGCAGGCACGCATCGAGCAGACATTGCGCCTCGATTACGAAACCTTCGTCAACGCGGCGTTCTTTTTGCAGGGCAAAGCGGACCAATTCACGCAGCAAACCGCCAGCAAACGCAAGGAGGTTTTGAGCAGCATCCTGGGCCTGGAAATGTGGGAGATTTACAAACAGCGCACAGCAGAAAAGCGCAAATCGCTCGAAGATGAAGTCGGTTCGATGGATGGGCGAATTTCAGAAATCAACGCGGAATTGGATGAAGAAGAACCGCGCAAGCAGAGACTCAAAGAATTGGAAGATGAGCTAAGACGACAAAGCGCGATGCGTAAAACGCAGGAAGCCGCTTTGGAAAATCTGCGCAAGATCGCCGCCTCGCTCGATCAACAACTCGCCGCTGAAAAAGCAAAGCTGGAGGAAGAACGGCGCGGGTTGAAAGAGCAGGAGAAAGTGATCAGTGAGCAGTCGCCAGCGATCAGTGAGTTGAGCGGCCAAATTGAAAATGCAAAGAAGTCACTGGCGGAAGTTGAAAAGAAAATTACGCAGCGAAGCGCACTTGAAGAAAATCGAAGCGCGGCGCGCGAGCAGTTCGGACAATTGAAGGCCGAGAATGAATTGCTCAAAGCCCAAATGGATGAACTCAAAGAGCGCATTGACCGGCTCGAGTCGGCGGAGGGCGCGACCTGCCCGTTATGCGGACAGCCATTGAGCGCGCAGCACCGCAAGTCAACCCTGAAACAGTTGCAGGCGGAAGGAAAAGAAAAAGGCGACCGTTTCCGCGTCAACAAATCGAGCATGGATGATCTTGCAAAGAAAATCGCGGAATACGAATCGCAGATTGCAAAGATCGAAAGCGCCGAGAGAGAACGCCTGATGGTTTCCAATTCCGTCACGCAATTGACGGAACGAATCGAAACAATCAAAAGCGCAATCAAGAATTGGGAAACCGCTGGCGCAAAGCGATTGAAAGAAGTTGAAAAGATTTTGTCGAGCAGGAAATATGCCATCGAAGAACAAAAACCTTCGGCGAATCTCGACGAAGCGGAACGCGCGCTGCTCGATTTGCAGGAACAGGAAAATCGTCTGAATCAGGAAGTCGGCGCGGCGCGGCAAAAAGTATCCGTGCTGGGTGAGCTGCGAAAACGCAGGGCCGATTATTCGTCCGAGCGCGAGGCGCTGGCTTTGCAAATCGGACGCCACAAGACTCTCGAACGCGCCTTTGGCAAAGATGGCGTCCCGGCGTTATTGATCGAACAGGCTTTGCCGCAAATCGAATCCAAGGCCAATGAATTGCTCGACCGTTTGAGCGACGGGCAAATGTCGATTCGATTCGTGACGCAGGCCGAATACAAAGACAAGAAGCGTGAGGATATGAAGGAAACGCTCGACATCCAAATCAGCGACGCGGCGGGCGTGCGCGATTATGAAATGTATTCGGGCGGCGAAGCATTCCGCGTGAACTTTGCAATCCGACTGGCATTATCGGAAGTGCTGGCACAACGCAAAGGCGCGCGCCTGCAAACGTTGGTTGTGGATGAAGGCTTCGGCTCGCAGGATGTTCAAGGCAGGCAGCGATTGATTGAGGCGATCAATCTGGTGAAAAACGACTTCGCCAAGATTTTAGTTATTACGCATCTCGACGAATTGAAGGACGCGTTCCCAACGCGCATCGAAGTGGAGAAAACAGTGGACGGCTCGAGTGTACGGGTCGTTTAATCAAAACGCAAAACGAAAAGCGCAAGGAGCAAAGCGCAATCCGTAAGACGTAAAAGAAAAACGCAAGGTGGAGGAATGAATATGGAATATAAAGAATGGGAAGAGACGGCTCCTGAAGTTTTGAAACGGGATTCATTGTGGAAGATGACGGCGTATCGTTATGCAACTTATCTGAGCGATCAATGCTGGCAAGATGTTTCAACTTTGATGAAAGACAAACGCACGATTTCTCTTGCAGATCAACTTTACAGGTCGGTTTGTTCAGTTGGAGCAAATCTGGCGGAGGGCTATTCCCGAAGCACGGGAAAGGATCGTGCTTTGTTTTATCAATACGCTTTGGGCTCTGCGCGCGAAAGTCAGGATTGGTATTACAAAGCGCGCTTTGTGTTGGGCAATGAAATTTTTGACCACCGCACAAAAGTGCTTACAGAAATCATCCGCCTTCTGTTGACCATGATCCCACAGCAACGCGGCCGCGTCCTCCGAGAAGAGCAAGCGGTTTACGAGGCATAATCTTTTGCGCTTTGCGCTATCTTGCATTTTGCATTATTTTGCGTTTTGCGTTATTTTGTGTTTTGCTGATGTGTTTCGCTTTATGAGTTATTTGATTTTTTCGACTCTCCTTTTCATCATCGGTCTCTTCATCATTTATTGGCTTCACAACCAATATCATCTCGATATCATCGTCGAACCAGCAAATCCCCTTTCCCCTTCTCCCTTGATTTCAGTTTGCGTCCCTGCGCGAAATGAAGAACGAAATATTCAAGCTTGTGTTGAAGCCCTGCTCGCTCAAACGTATCCAAACTTTGAAATCATCGTTGTGGATGATCGTTCGACGGACGCGACGCCGGACATTCTGGAAAACCTTCGCAAGGGTCGCCTAAAAATCATCGGCGGCTCGGATCTCCCCTCCGGCTGGGCGGGCAAGCCCCATGCTTTATACCAGGCTGCGAAAGCCGCGCACGGCGGCTGGTTATGTTTCATTGATGCTGACACATTCCTTGCGCCCGAAGCGTTGACTTCATGTTATGCCAAAGCCATCGAAACGAACGCAGATTTGTTTACGATCATGACGTTTCAAGTTACAGAAACATTTTGGGAACGCGTTGTCCTCCCGCTCGTGATGACCGCGCTTTCGGTCGGATTCTCGCCGCGCAAGGTCAATGATCCAAAAAGAAAAGATGCGATTGCCAATGGTCAGTTCATCATGATCAAGCGCAGCGTCTATGACGCCATCGGCGGGCACGAACGCGTCAAAGATCAAATTGTGGAAGACAAAGCCATTTCGGAATTGGTCAAATGGAACAGCTATCGTTTGATCGTCGCGGACGGAAGGCAGGTGGCGCGGACACGCATGTACACATCCTTCGCAACCTTATGGGAAGGTTGGACAAAAAACATCTATCTTGGTTTGCATGACCAGCGTGGATTGCTTTTGCTCGGTGCGTTCGGCGCGTTGGTTTCCGTGATCGCGGCACTATTCATGCCCGTCTGGCCGCTGCTTGGATTATTCTGGTACTTTCACAACGGCGGATGGATGGCAACCGCAATCATCGCTGAGGCATTGATTGTTTGGGCTGTATTGGTTTTCATGCGCGCAATGGTCGCTTACAAGATGAATATTCCCCGCTGGTACGCGTTGACCACGCCGATCGGTGCGGCGGTCTTTGCGGCCATGATGTTTACGTCAACGTGGAAGGTATTATCGGGTCAAGGTGTGACGTGGCGAGGGAGAAAGTACAAGCCAGCGAAATAATAATAGACTAACTCTACAACGAGACTTCGCTTAGTACAGCGAGATTTTAAGATTTACACTCAATGGCGACCGAAGAATAGAGAAGGAGATTGCCATGAGTGAATGTAATATCATATTTTTATAGATGTCGTTGCGAGGAGTGGCGCCACGACGAAGCAATCCCCTCTAACATTCGTTTGAATATTACATGAGATTGCTTCGCTTCGCTCGCAATGACATGTTAACTTGGCTCTTCACCGAGAATCAACTTGTCCACCCCGCGGTCGATCTCCCACGGATAAATGACAAAAGCATCGGTAATCGCCGCATAGTAATCCGGTCGCACCGTGCCGAACAAACTCCGATACGGATTGAAATGCAGCACACACGTTTCGGGAAATCCGCCCGCGGCAGAAACGCGATTCTTCACTGCCGTGATGGTTCTTCCTGAACCCCAAACATCATCCACGATCAGAGTCGGGCGGTTACGCAATTTATCTTCGGCGGGAAATTGAATGAACTCGGGCCATGCCATCAGCGAGGATTTCTGGCTGGCAAGCTGTGCCGGAAAATCCACCGCCGCCGTGAGGATATGCGTGATGTTCATCGCATCCGCCAGCAATCCGCCAGGGACGATTCCACCGCGCGTGATCATCACCATCGCGGTGAACTCACGGCGGAATTGCGGGATAAGGTGATCCACCAAACGATCCACCTCTTCCCAACTGATGATCTCACGACGCTGTTCTGGCTTCATTCTCCGCCAAATTCATTCACCAGAGATGAACGGGAAAACAGAGATAATAAAAATCTTTGTTTATCTTTGTTCATCTCCGGTTGATATTTAACCCAACACAGCCGCCAATGGAGCAGGCGCTGCAACTTGAATCGGCTGTCCCTGAGCCTGCGCTTTTTCGACATCTCGCGCCCACAGGAAGAGGCAGGTGTTGTATGCGGTCATCGTGTACGAACTGATGACGCTGGCAACCATCACGAAGACAAAGAAGATCAATGCGCCGAGGCCGATGCCAATCACGAGTCCGGCCGCGCTCGAATTGATCACCGAAATGATTCCGAGTCCAAGGCCGACGCCGATCACGAGTCCGATCGCGCCGAGGACAAAGCTGATCGCGCCTGTAATCCATCTCACGCCGACCGTGCTGACACCGATCAGCAACAAATTATTTTTGGCAATATACGTGGCGCGCTTGACGCCATCTACAAGATTGACATCTTCGATCATCATCGCAGGCAGGATCAAATAAGAAGCTTCTGTCCAGACCGTTTCGAGGATGCCTCCCACCGCGCTGCCGATCATTCCCGCCGCGGCATTTCGCGAACGATGACTGCGATTGCGAAGCGCGCTGGTGAACAAGCTGACCACCGTCGAAGCCGCGGCCAGGCTGAGAATATGCCAGAACTCGCGCTGGACTTTCGCCCAGGCCTTGTCCATGCGGCCATCACCCTCGGCCAGATAACCATAAATCAGGTAAACAGTCATGCCGGAGAAAAGGTAACTTACCACGTAATGGACAAAAATCAGAATCGCTCCCAGGATGACCATGACGGCCTGACCAATGAAACTGCTATCGCCGAGCAGGAATGCCGCAGCGATCAATGGCACGATCCCAACGACCGAAACAATAAAGCCGGCGATCATGGCATAGATGGACGGTTTGATCAAATCATTATCCTTGAATGCCATTTGCCAGGCTTGCTGCAAAAACGACCAACCACGCGCCAGACTCTGCATAAAGTTCTCCTTTTTAAGGAATAAAGCGATTATATCAATACCTTCGTCAATGCGGTATTGGGAGCGGCGAGCGTAGTAGGGACAATTTGGCAAATTGTCCGACAAATGGCGAAGGTATTGTTATATACCAAGTGCAAATGACATACTTGTCATAGCAAACTTACCGGTTCGACTTCAATCTGCCAGCCGGGAAAAGGCTTGCCCGATAAAAGCGGTTCGAGGTCGCCGCCGCGCAAAACGATCTGCCAGCGATATTCATCGTTTTGTTTTGAGAAGAAACAAGGGGCGGGGCCGATCATGGTAATCAGTGATCGGTGTTCATCGGTCAATTGACGTTGAAGTTTCGCCGCGAGCTTGCGCGCTTCTGACTCAGCCACCGCCGCATCGTAATGACGAAATTCGAATCGCGCCAGGCGCGCAAAAGGCGGATAGCCCAGCCGTTTGCGCTGTTCCAGTTCGTATTGATAGAAACCGTTGACATCATGCTTCGCCGCGGCCTGGATTGCATAATGCTCCGGCGCGAACGTTTGCAGAATCACACGTCCGCCGCGGGATGAACGGCCGGCGCGGCCCGCCACTTGCGTCAGCACCTGGAAGACGCGTTCCGCCGCAAACGGATCGGGCAAAAACAATCCAACATCTGCCAGCACGATGCCGACCAATGTGACGCGCGGCAAATCGAGTCCTTTCGCCAGCATTTGAGTCCCGATCAAAACATCCGCGCGGCCTGCCGCAAAATGAGTCAAAATGATTTCGTGCGATTCCTTTTGGCGCGTCGTTTCCCAATCCCAGCGCAGTGTGCGCGCCTGCGGAAACAGCGCGTTCACTTCGGCTTCGACTTTTTCGCTTCCCAATCCGTATGCGCGAATGTTTGTGCCGCTGCATTCGGGACAACGTTTCGGCATTTGCCGCTCGTAACCACAACGATGACACAATAAGGTTTGAAGGCTTGCCCTGAGCGTAGTCGAAGGGTTCGAAGGTTGGAAGGTTGGCAGGTCTTCATTGAACCTGCCAGCTTGAGAACCTTTCGACTTTTCCACGTGAAGAGTCAATGGCGCATCACAATGCGGGCATTTGACCACGTAACCGCAATCGCGGCAAAACACATACGTTGCGGTGCCGCGCCGATTCAAAAACAGGATCGCCTGCTCGCCGCGCGTCAGCGTCGAAGCCAGCGCGCTGGTCAGTTCGCGGCTGAAGATTCCGCGATTGCCCGATTTGAGTTCTTCGCGCATGTCAACGATGCGGACCGGGGGCAGATCCAACCCTTTAGCGGAGTCCGTTACCGGCTCCGACGCGATGCGTTGAGTCAATTCGAGGCGGACGCTTTCCCCGGCTCCTGTCCCGCTTCTCGCGGGACCTGAGGCTTGATACCGTTGAATGAGGCTCGGCGTCGCTGATCCCATGATGCACACCCCCCCGCAAATCCGCGCGTACGTTTGAGCCGCGACCGTCGCGTTATAAAACGGCAGCTCGGATTGATAATACGAAGCGTCGTGGCATTCGTCCACAACGATCAAGCCGACGTTCGGCAAAGGTGCAAAGAGCGCGCTGCGCGGCCCGATGATGATTTTGAGCAGACCGGCGCGGGCGCGCCGCCACGTGTCGTACCGCTCGCCTTCCGAAAGTTTCGAGTGGATGATTCCAACCTGGCCGGGGAAGCGCGACAGAAATCGCCGGACGATTTGCGGCGTGAGCGAGATTTCTGGAACGAGGATGATGGCCTGCCTGCCGCGTTGGATTGCTTCCTGAGCAGCGCAAATGTAAAGTTCAGTTTTGCCGGAGCCAGTCACGCCCTGCAAAAGAAAGGGTTTGATGACCTTGCCTTCCGCACACTGGCGAAAACCCGATTCTATTTTTTGCCACACCTGCTGCTGTTCTTCCGTTAAAACTATTTCTCTATTCTCTGCTCTCTGATCTTCTATCTTCCCCAACGGATCGCGCCAAATCTCCGTCTCGCGTAAAAGGATCAATTCGCGCTCGGCGAGTTCCTGCAAGTCCGCGAGGTTGCATCCGCTTTCGGCGTACACCCACGAAACGTTGATCGCGTCCGGCTGCTTGATGAGAAAGTGCAGTGCTTTCTGTCTGCGCGTCCGCGTGGACTCGGCGCTTCCCAAATCATTCATCGCGGCTTCGGCAATCTCCGGCGAAACAGACAACTGCGCGGTGCGGACGAATTTTGGCCGCACGCTGGCTGGCGGCAAAACCGAGCGCGAAGTCAACACGCCGCGTCTCACGAGATATTGCGCGGACTTACGCCAATCCACTTTGCTGATGTGACGGTCAATCTGGCGGCCGCGCAAAGAACCCTTTTCACGTAACAATTTCAATAACCGCGAAGCAACATTTGTTGCTGCAATTTCCGAATTCCGAATGTCGATTCCCGATTCTCGAAGTTCGAATATCGTATCGGTTTGCTGTGCGATGCCGGTTGGCAAAAAGAGTCCGATGATGGATGCCAGCGGCGAAAACGTTGACTTTGCCAGCGATTCAGCTAAAGCGATTTGAGCCTGCGTCAGGGCCGGATCGGGATCAACGAGTTCGATGATTTCTTTTGTTTGGGGAACAGACGGCTGACCAACAAACCGCAAGACCACGCCTTGAACTGTTTGTTTTCCAAATGGCGCGATGACCAGATGTCCAACGCCGACGCGGCCCGTGAGATGATCGGGGACGGCATAATCAAAAACGCCGGTGACCAATGGAACATTGACAGCAAGCTGGACAAAAGAAGACATGCGGGAATCAAAATAAAAACACAAAACGCAAAGCGCAAGGGTAATGCGGTGCATATTGCGTTTTGCTCGTTGCGTTTTGCATCTTAGGTTTTACGTTTTACTTTTCAGGATCGCCGCCGCGCCATAGCCAACGACGCCAGTGTAATCGCCGGTCACATCGCCGGAGGTGGCATGATGCAATATCTTGACTTTGTCCGCGCCAAGTTCGCGCGCCGCCCACAGTACAGCAGTCAATGCGCCGAGGCCGCAGGCAAAACCAATGCCCTGTCGTTCTGCTTCGAATGCGCCTTCCGGGTTGAACGCTTCGACCTGTGCGAGCATGGTCTTATCAAAAACCAGCGCAGTCTGTTGATCGTAATAATGGGACAGGTCCGTGCTGGCAACGAGCAAAGCATTCCTGCCTTTTAGAATTTTCGCAAGCGACTTGCCCAACGCTTCCGAGACACGCGGGCTTTGAGCGCGCACCATGAGCGGCAGCAACTTCCATTCGGAGGCAAGCGCACGCTGGAGAAAAGGCAGCTCGATTTCAAGCGAATGTTCGGGATCGTTGGCGATGCGCGTCAATTTGATTCCCGTTTCGGACTCGAGTTCCGCGTCCAGCGCGCTGACGGATTCGCTATCAATCGCGACTTCACCCAAAGGCGTGGCATACGCGTCGTGCGAGGGAGTTAGAAAAGAGGCGTTGTGGTAGTTATGATACGGCGATAAAACGGCGACCAGTTCCGGGGCGCGGCCGCGAAGCGCCGCAAACGCGTAGCCTGCCACCGGCCCGGAATAGCGATGTCCCGCGTGCGGCGCAACGACTCCGATCACGTCTCCATCCAGTTCGGGAAGTTGGGCGCGGTCGAGATATTCGTCCACGCTGCGCGCCAGGGCCTTTGGACTGCCTTCATACCAAAGCCCGGCGATGGGAGACGGTCGAACGCTGACAGCCATAGAGTCATTGTAGCACAATCGTACACAGATGGACTCCTTCAAGACCATCTATTCCATGACTTTCTCAAGAACGGAAATTGTCTTTGCGAGGAGTGGCGCCAAAGGCGCCACGACGAAGCAATCTCCGGTCTTCAGCGATTTGTCCGTTTAGCGGGGGATTGCTTCGACAAAAACCGCCTCGCAATGACATCTTATGGATTTGTCAAGCTTTCTTGAGAAAACCATACCATCTATTCTTGTTCACGGGTTTCGATAGCTTGAAACAGATTTATCGAGGATATCCATGTATTGACTTTTATAGTCATTCGACCATTCCGCCGTCAACAACAAAAGCGTTTTACTGTTTCGGACTTCGACAAATGAAACCCCTGAACGGTTACCGGAACTTAGATTCCAACTGAGACGCTCGCTGCCGTCCTGCTGAGGAGTGTCATCGGTCAACTGGATCGTTTCGTTTGGGCCGGAATCGTAAAATTGATCCAACAATTGCAGGGCAGTTTGTCCAAGCTGGGCGCCCTCCAGCGGCGCGCCTTCGTCATAAACGATATTTTCGATCAGCGCATTTCCATCGGGAGACTTGAACTGGTCGAAGTAATAGTGATCTCCGTTTCCGGACAAATAAATCCAGCCTTCCGGAATATCCATCTGATAATAGTTGTTCCGGTCTGTGAAAATACGGGCGGGATTTTCGTTTGCCGCGCCATTTGCCGGTTTGACCGCGTCCAGAATGGATTGGAACAGTCTTGGATCCGTCACGAACGTGACGACAACCATCCCTAAAAGGATCAATCCAATCACAAGGATGATCGTCCTGTCATTTGGTCTTCGCGGTTCTATGGACATAACTTCCTTTTGAGTTCGGTCGTTGGAAAAGACTTCGCGGGTTTGCATTATAACGCCGCCCGCGAGCGCAAACAACATCGGAAAACAAAGCGCCCAGCTTGCTAAATAAAGCCGGGCGCTTCCATGCAAACTGATTGAATTCGCAGTTATCTTACGGAACCGTATAACTTGCGACGACGTTCGAGAGCGTGTCGTAATATTGATCTTTCGCGCTGTCCGCCCATTCCACCGTGAACATCAGGAATGTGGTGCTGTCGCTGCCGCGGATTTCGAAGAACGATTCTCCCGAATAGCCGCCGCCTTTCGAGTACCAGACAAGCCGCTCGCTGCCATCTTGCTGGATACTATCATCGGTGACGTGAATATCACCCGTCTTGCCGGTATTGCTGTAGAACTGGTTCAGCAGCTGCAAGGCAAACTGACCGTTCTGCGATCCGGTAAACGGCGTGCCGTCATTGTAGGCAATATTCTCGATCAGCGCGTTTCCATCGGGGGATTTGAACTGGTCGCTATAATAATATTGGCCGGAATCCGATTTGTGTTTCCAATCGCCCGGAACTTGAATCGCATACAACTTGTTCTGGTCGGTGAAAGTGACCAGGCCGCCGCTGCTATTGCCATTATTTCCGGATGGCGGCGCTTGTGTGGACGGCGCATTCGTGGGCGGATTCTTGACGGGCGGCGGATTGGTGGGCGGAATTGGAACCGCGGTCGGCGTCGGTGAAAGCGCGCTGCAGGCCAGGCCGGTCAGCATGATGAAAGCTACAAAGGCGGACACATAAAGAAGGCTCTTGTTTTTCATCGCTCATTCTCCTCTGACGTGAAATGTGTGCAACGATTATATGAAGAATACCGTGCCGGCGCAAGATAAAAACGATGCTCCTTAAGTAGGATCGGCGAATGGCATCTGCTGCCGCTATTGGCCCAGGATCTTTTTCGTGGCATCGAATGCCAGCGGCGGAAGCTGATCCGTCGAAAACCATTCGGCGCGGTCGGCATCATCGGCGGGCGATAATTTTCCCGATAAGACTTCGGCGTGATAGACCACGATGAAGTCCGCGCCGCGCTCGTGTTCGCGGCCGGCGATCACATCCAGCACACGCGTCGCGCGGACGGTCAGGCCGGTTTCCTCCAAACATTCGCGTTCCGCCGCCCGCGCCGGGTCTTCGCCCGCGTCGACGAAACCGGCGGGCAAAGTCCACAAACCGCGATACGGCTCATTGACACGCCGAACCAAAAGCACGCGGCCATCCTGTTCGATCAAAACCGCCGCGGCCACTTTCGGGTCGGCAAAATAAATCCATCCGCATTGCGGACAGACCGGACGCTCGCGCCCAAATTTTTTCGCGTATGTCACCGCCGCCCCACAGCGCGGGCAATATTTTATTTCCTGTTCCATTGCTTGCGAAATTTCCGTTCGCTGCTCGAACGCAGGAACCACGCAGTCAGACCCAAAATCAAGGTGACGATTCCCAACGCGATTTGCCAGATGGTGGATACGGGCTCTTGATTGCGGACAGGCGCTTCAGGCTGGACTTGAGCCGGGGCCGCGCTAAATGGAGCGGGCGCGGCGGCTTTGGGCGCAAGCGTCATGACACGCGAATTATCGTTCGCCGCGGACGGCGTTTCCGCGGTAGCCATTGATTGAGCAAAAGGCTGCGCGGGCGCTTGCGTTGCAGGCTCCTGCAACGCAGGCGCAGACTCATTCGGCGCGCTGCCGCCAACGCCGCCTCCGCCCATGCCAAACGCCGGGGCCGGCGCAGCGGCCAAACGCGGCGCGGCGACTGGACTTAATCCATTGACCACAAACGTAATCAGAAACAATAAAGTCGCCACCGCCGCGGCGAGTCGGAAGACGGGATAGGCGCGCGGCGCAGGCGGTTTGATGCCAGCCATTTGCGGAGTCAATGTGAAGTTGCGCGGTGCGCGTCGCTGCGGCAGTTGACGGAGAATGCCGCGGGCCTCGCGCAAATCGTCCATAACGGCGCGCAGGCTTTCGTCCGATTTGAGGCGGGATTCGAGTCGCGCGGATTCGTTTGAGTCAAGTTGTCCATCGAGATACGCGGAGAGAAGTTCAACGTCGCGAAAAGAAGCTGTCATAGTCGCTCCTTTTCCAGACGGAACGCGGCGGGCAGAAGTTCCCAGAAGTCCTGCAAGCACTCGCGTAAACGCAGACGCGCACGCGCCAACCGCGATTTGATCGTGCCAAGCGGCACGCGGATGGCAGCCGCGACCTCGGTGTAATCGAGGCCTTGAATGTCGGCCATCACAACGACAGTTCGAAATTCGAGCGGAAGATTTTCTAGGCAATGCTGGATGGCATGTTCGAGTTCATCGGCTTCGGCTTTTTGTTCGGGCGAAAGATTCGAGTCAGCCAGCCAGCGCGGAGAATCCATTTCATCGCCGTCGCTCGTATCCGGTTCGAGCGGTGTTGTCGGACGGCGCTTCTGCCGGCGGAGTTCATCGTAGCAGGCATTCGTCACCGTGCGAAGAAGCCAGGCTTTGAATGAACCGCCGCGATACGAAGTTAGATTCTTGAATGCAGAAAGAAACGCTTCCTGTGTGGCGTCCGCGGCGAGTTCGTCATCGCCGAGGATGCGGAGGGCGGTGTTGAACAGCGCGTCCTGATAATGCAGGACGAGCGTGTTGAAAGAATCGAGGTCGCCGTGCTGCGCGGATTGGATGAGGGCGGGTTCGTCCATTGGTTCAATTAAACCACAGATGGATACAGATGGAGGCAGATTTTCAACCAGAGATAAACGGAGACGAACAAAGATTTTGAAAGCCATGCCTGTTGTGCTTCGCAAAACGATTTGTTGTATAATTTGAAATACCCCGCTAGGAGGATGGTGTGTTCGATATTGAAGTGCCAAGTCTATCGCAATACAGTTCGGCATATTTAAGAAACTTCATTGCTGAGCTCAACGCTTCCCAAAGGTTGAGCAATTTGGAAGATTGGAGCAAAAGGGCAAATGAAGAGGTTGAAAAAATAAGGACTACAATTGCAAATATCGAATCAAAGCTGAGCAAATTAAAGCAAGAAATTGAGCAGGCAAAACGCGAGTTTGAGAGCAAATCGTTTCTGTCTAAAGCTTTTTCAAGTAGACAGGAAGAAAGAAAACTTATTGATGAATATAATGGGCTCGCTAAAGAAAAGGAGCAGTTGGGGAAGTTAATTGACGAATTGAAGTCGACTGTTGAATTTCTTCCACGTTCTCAATCTGACTTGAAAGAGTTGATAAGAGGATGTCAGTTACGTAAAAAAGAATTAACAGCCGAGAAAAAAGCTGTTAATGAACAGATAAGGGAAATTCGAGTCCAAGCGCGGCAAAAGACGGCAAATACATCTTCAGGGAAGGTGGGCACAGATCAACGGAAAAATATTCGTTACTGGAAAGAAAATCAGCTTAGTCCCTATGAAAATAAAAAGGCAAATTTAGAACAACAAATTATTAAACTTGATAAAACTATTTTGTGGTTAGAAAGGTTTAAATAATGTCCACAGAAACTTTATTTGTCTTTTTGCTTCTTTTCCTTCTCATCATCCTCATCGCTGGAATAGCCTTACTTGCCTTTTTGTATTTTTCACTTAAGACAAATGTTTCTTACAAAATTCAAGAGGCTGTGACAAATTGGCAAGCGAAAGAGTTGGACAAGATAAGACTGGAACAAAAAGAAATTGCACAAAAAGAGGCGCTTGATCAATTGCAACATTGGCGGGAACAGGAACTTGACATTTCTCGCAAGCAACAGTTAGAAACCGCTCGTAGTGAGGCATCAGTCCAGTTTGAACAATGGAAGAATGAATACACCGAATCCATCCGACAGGATGCAATTCAGAAAAGTCAGGCAGTCACTGTCGGTAAAATCACCGAACATATCATTCCTTACCTGCCTGATTTTAAATACAATCCGAAGGACGCAAGATTTTTAGGTAGCCCCATTGATTTTATTGTCTTTGACGGACTTGATGAAGGCGAAATAAAAAGAATAGTGCTTATGGAAATCAAGACGGGAGCATCAAATCTAACGACGCGAGAAAGACAAATAAGAGATGCAATCAACGCTGGCAAACTTGAATGGGTTGAGTTAAGACGCCCTGAAATTGTAATTACTGAGCCTGTTAATCACGGAAGTTCTGTTGAAGTATCATCAACGAATATAAACGAATTGCCAGCGCCAGGTAGCAATGAGGGAGATGTACAAAAACGTGTACGCTCGATATTAGAAAAGTAAAATAGCAAAGGGTGAAACTTAGTGCGCTTTGTGATTCAAAATCAAATACAATCCTCGCCACATCATCATTCCAATCGCGGACGTCACGCCCAAGCACAACCGCAAGATCGGCGGAATTGCCCATTGAGATTATCTCGGCGGACTAAAGTCCTGCCTCAGCACGTGAAAGCCCTTCGGGCTTTCATGAATTGAGCAGGGATTTCAATCCCGCTCATCGTGCTTCAAAAGTAAATACACCGTTCTCCAAATCATCATGCCTAATGCCGATGTCACGCTCAGCACAACCGCAAAGATCGGCGGAATTGGCTCGTTGAGAATCAGTCCGCGAATAACGACCGCCAGCGGTCCAGCGAAGAGCATGGCGAGACCAACTTTGACCCCCTCCATCACTGCGTGACTCCTCCCCCGTTTCGGGGGAGGCTGAGTGGGGGTGGTTAACAATCCAAACCATGAAGCAATCAGAAACCAAGCGATGAGGAGCGGAATAAATGTTGCCAACATGCGCGGCAGAAAGGAAAGTCCCATCTCGCCGTGAGTCGCAAAGCCGATGAGGGTAACGATAAACAAGGCAAGAATATCGCCGAGGATGAGAATGGTTTTATTCATGTGGCGATTCCAAAACGCAAAGCGCAAGACGCAAATTGCGTCTTGCGCTTTGCGTTTTGCGATTCATTCTTCGTTCCGCAGCGCGGGAAACAACAACACTTCACGGATGGAATGTTTATCCGTCAACAACATCACCAGCCGATCCACGCCCATGCCGAAGCCTCCACAGGGCGGCATCCCATAACGCATGGCGCGCAGATAATCTTCGTCCATGGGATGTTTCTCTTCATCGTCCGCGGCGTAATCGCGTCCCATCTCGAGGAAGCGTTGCTCCTGATCGAGCGGATCGTTCAACTCGGTGAAGGCGTTGCATAACTCGAAGCCCGCGGCGTAACCTTCGAAGCGTTCGACGGTCAGCGGATCGCCGGGCTTGGATTTTGCCAGCGGCGAAATGTCGCGCGGATAATCGTAGAGGAACGTCGGCTGGATCAGAGTCGGCTCGAGAAATTCGCTCAGCAGAAAATCTATCAGCTTGCCGCGCGTGGCTTTCGGATCGGGAGCTTTATCTTTATGTTTCGAGACGATGGCTTTGAACAACGCATCCGCCGTTTTGTATTCGGCGATGTCAATGCCGGATGTGTCGAGAATCCCCCGACGCATTTCCAATCGCCGCCACGGTGGTTTGAAGTCAAGTTCATGTTCGCCGTATTTGACTTTTGTAGAACCGGTCACTTTTTCTGCGGCATAAGAAACCATCTGTTCCGTCAATTCCATGACTTGGAGATAGTCTGCGTATGCCCAATAGAATTCAAGCTGGGTGAATTCGGGATTATGTTTGTACGAAACGCCCTCGTTGCGAAAGTCGCGGCCAATTTCGTAAACGCGTTCGAGATTTCCGACCAGCAGCCGTTTGAGATACAGCTCGAACGAAATCCGCAGATACATATCCTGGTCGAGTTCGTTATGATGCGTCGTAAATGGACGCGCGGCCGCGCCGCCATACAGCGGCTGGAGGATCGGCGTTTCGACTTCGAGAAAGTCTTTGCCATCCAAAAATTCGCGCAGCGCTTTGACCGTTGAAGCGCGTTGGCGGAACGTCTCGCGCACCTGCGGGTTGACAGCCAGGTCCGCGTAACGCTGGCGGGCGCGCAATTCCGAATCTTCGAGCGCGGCGTGACGGAGGACCGTTCCATCTTCGAGCGTCTCATCCTTCGCGGCGGGCAGCGGACTCACAGCTTTGGCGAGCAGCTTGAAGTCATGGACGTGAAGCGTGATCTCACCGGTCTTGGTGCGGAACATCACGCCCGATGCCTGGATGAAATCACCGATGTCGAACATCTTGTTGAAGAAATCAACGCGGTCCTGTCCAAGCTCGTTCATGCGAAAGAACAATTGGATTTTGCCCGCGCCGTCTTCGATGTGAGCGAACGAAATCTTGCCCATGGCGCGCGTGGCGCGGATGCGTCCCGCGAGCGTCGCCTGTACTTCGCGCCCATCTTTCTCCGCGGCTTCGAATTCCGCGATGGCCTGGGCGCTGGTATGCGTCCGCTCGGCGCGCGTTGGATACGTCTCTATGCCTTCGGCATGGAGTTCTTCTATTTTCTGCAAACGGATTTTTTCGAGCGATGTGTATTCTGGCATAGCATTCCCTTCCTTACCGCCCTCACCCTACCCTCTCCCAATGGGAGAGGGATAAAGGGTGAGGGAGAAGGGGCAAAAATAAAAAGCCCCGCGCGGCCTGTTTAGGGTGCGCGGGGCCGCGAAAGGACTATCCCTTTACTTGACCTTGATGATCTTGACTTTATACGTTCCGCTCGGAGTCTCGACCGGAACCGTCTCACCGACTTCGTGATTCAGGATGGCCTTGCCAATCGGAGACTCGTTCGAGATCTTGCCCTCACGCGGATTCGCCTCCGCCGCGCCGACGATCACATACGTCTCGGGGTCGAAGCCCTGCTCCTGAATGGTCACCGTCGAACCGACCGAGACCAGCCCGGCTTTATGATCTTTCTCCTCATCGGAGATGACATGCGCCGAGGCCAGCAGCATTTCCAATTCCTGGATGCGGCCTTCGACAAAAGCCTGCTCATTCTTGGCAGCCTCGTATTCTGCGTTTTCGATTAGCTCCCCGCCTTCCATTGCTTCGTGCAACCGGTCCGCCACTTCCTGGCGCTTCACGGTACGCAGGTAATCCAGCTCTTCCTGGAGCTTCTGGAAGCCTTCCTTGGTCAGGAATTTGGTTGGCATAGTGTCTTTCCTTATGAAAGAATTTGCATCCCATACAGGATGCAAGCTTATCCCTCTGGTGATTCCAAAGGCGCGCTTAATATATCATGGATTTAGGCGCGAATCAAGACCCAGGCTCGATTGTCTACTCAAATGTCCAGAAGCAAATGCCTTTTCGCCCGGACCAATAGGAGCGCATTTGAGCGCGCATCCTATCGAGGTCTTCGAACAAGGAAGTGATTTGCGACGAATACGCCTCCACCGCATCCATCCAGGACTTTAGGCCGGCTTCGGCGACCGGCTGAACGGATTCTTTCATCCCGGCCGTCTTCGGACCCAGCTCCTGCGGATTCTTCAGCAAATACGGAATATCCGCATAATACACGAGTGGACGCTTCAACATCTCCGCAGCCTTCCGCACGATAACGTGATCCACGTGCGAACCGATGCCCAATGGGCAAACCGCCACATCGTCGGGCTCGAGCCGGGCCATCAGTGTTTGAGCGATTTGGGCTGGCAGATCCGCTTCGGCTTCGTGCGGAGGCGCATAAATGTCGGTATAAAGCGCCTCGCCATTTTTCCCGCGCCGGTAGATGCAATCCAAAAAATCAAAGTGAACGGGTTTTGCGCCAACGATGGCCGCGGCTCTTTTATCTTCTTCGCGCCGAAGCCGCGTTGTCTCTTCGGCGGTCCCTGTGCCCCACGCCGTGTGCAAAACTTTGGCATACTCGGTCAATTCTGATTCGTCAGGAAAGCCGCACATGAACGACCAAATCCCAACCGGCAGGCCGGATTTTGTTTGTTCATGGATCAGGCCGCCCGCAGAAAGGACGGCGTCATCGAGATGAGGGGAAAGATAAATCCATCGCATTAGCCGATTATCTCAAACTGAACTAAAATCAACAAGGCTACATCTTCGACACCGTGGAGAAGAACATGACCTTTCAGCCATTATCTGGAATTCGCATTCTCGATCTTTCACGCCTCCTGCCCGGCCCATACCTGACGCAGCTTCTCGCGTATTTGGGCGCGGAAGTCATCAAAATCGAAACGCCGACTGCCGGAGACTACACGCGCCTCGCCCCGCCGGAAATGGGAATGGGCAAAATGTTCGAAGCCGTTAATCGCGGCAAGAAAAGCCTCGCCGTAAATTATCGCAACCCGCGCGGACGCGAAATTTTTATGAAACTGGTTTCAAGCGCAGATGTGATTCTCGAAGGATTCAAACCCGGCTCGGTGAAAAAATGGCGCATTGATTATGACTCGATCAAAGCCATCAAGCCCGATATCATTTATTGTTCGCTTTCCGGCTATGGGCAGGATGGCCCGTATTCCCAACAAGTCGGCCATGACTTGAATTATCTGGCTATCGGCGGCGCGCTCGCATTGAATGCGCGTGCGGACGAAAAGCCGGTTCCTTATGGACTTCCCGCCGCGGACTTGAGCGGCGCGATGCTGGCTGCCATCTCAATTCTCAGCGCGTTGATTGGACGAAAAGCAAATGGACAAGGAACATATCTCGACATGGCTTTGCTCGATGGCGTCATCTCATGGATGGCACCGCTGGCGGGAGGCGCGTTCTTTGGCGGGTTGGGGATCCGCGCGGCAAGCCACTCATTGCTGGGCGGGCAGCCAAGTTTTGATATTTATCGAACATCGGATGGAAAATATCTGACGCTTGCCATCGTCGAACCGACGTTTTGGTCTGAGTTCTGCCGGGTGACAAACCGTAATGATTTGCTCCCGCGCCAATTCGACAAAGCAATCCGCAATGAGATCGAAGCGATATTCCGCCAACGGACGCGCGATGAATGGCTGAAAACCTTCAAGGGAATTGACGGCTGTGTCGAACCTGTCAATTCGTTCGAGGAAATGCTGGCGCATCCGCAGGTGAAAGCACGCGGATATGTGCGCGAAGAGAATGGAAAAGCGGTTGGATTGAATTCACCGTTCGTCTTTGCGCGGCCGGAGATGAAGTCCGCGCCGAGGTTAGGAGAACACACACAGGTCATTCTCGAAGAACTTGGCATCAGTGAACAGGAGATACAAGAGTTAGCAGAACGAAAAATTATCGCGATTGGATGAAAAATCTTTTTTATTGTCATTCTGAGGAGCGAAGCGACGAAGAATCTCACCATTTGTACAAAACCAGTCAAGGACGAGACTCTTCGCTGCGCTCAGAGTGACAAGCTAAACCGAAACTTCTTCCTGCAACGGCGCGGTGGGTGCGATCAGGAAAATCAAATTATCCCAAACCACGTGACTGACGATCAACGTTCCCATTGGAAAACCAAGGCCGGCCATCGCACTCCAGAAGCCGCCAGCGACCGTCGCAGCGCCGATCAGCGTGAAGTTTCCGCTTGCGATGTGTGCGCCGCCATACGCGAGTGTGCTTAGCACTGTCCCCCACCAGCGGCCCATGCGGCGCGTAAAATGATTCTGGATGAAGCCGCGCCAGAACAATTCTTCTGCCGGGGCGGTGATCAAACCCAAGCGCAGCATCAACTCCTGGCGCGGACGAAGGCGCTTGAGGCCATAGATCGATTCGATTTGTGATCCGCCTTGCGGAAGAATGCGGCGCGCGATCCGGTCGCCAATGTGGAAGATTCCGTAAAGCACACCGGCAGAAGTCAATCCCAACAAAACATCGCGCAGAGTAATTCGGGTCTTGCGGAGTTCAGGCTGGGTCGCCAGCGAGAGTCCGCCCAAGGCGATCCCCGCGCCCGTCATCCGGTCCCAGAAGCGTTTGCGCGGCCCGCGAAACGTCAAACCAAAGAGTGTAAAAGCCAGTCCGAGGCCAAGTCCCAAAAACGCGAGCGAGTCATAACGATGTTTAGCCACGAACGCCGCCCAATGCAAGTCCGATCACGAGCAGCATTCCAAAGGCCGCGTGCAGCTGCGCGGTTTCGATGTCAATCCTGGCAATGGCGCGCTGCTGGCCGCTAATGCCCATCGCAGACGCTTGAACAGCCCGAACCAGCAATGGCAAAGCGAACAATGCGAGCAAACTGGTTACCGGCAAATCCTTGAACAGGACTGCGATCACAACGGATAGAAACGCGGCTGTGATAAAGCCGACATAAGCGAGGAAGGACCATCTGCGGCCGATGTGCGCCGCAAACGTGCCGATACCGTAACGCGCGTCGTCCGCGATATCGCGCCATTCGTTGCCATGCAAGACAGCCGTGATCAACAAGCCAATCGGAATACTGACAATGAACGCGTCGATACCCCATGCGCCCGTGATGACATAATACGCGCCGATCACTGTCAATGGGCCCATCAATGTGAAGACCAGTGGAATACCCGCGGCTTTATATTTAAACTGGAATGGCGGCGCGGTGTATCCATAGCACGCAATCAAACCCAAAACGCCAAGCGCGATCACGGGCCAGCCGCGCACAAAGGCCATGCTGATTCCGAGAAGCGACGCAAGGCCAAAAATAAAAATGCCCAGCTTGAAGGCTTCGGATTCTTTGATGCGCCCCTTGAGCAAAGTCTGGCTGGCGCGCGGCGAAGTGATCGAGTCGACGCCATTGCGGACATCGTAAATCTCGTTGATGATGTTCGCGCCAATTTGCAGCAGGACCGTCGAAGCCAAGGCAATGACGAACATTTGAAGATCGAATCTTCCCTGGGCAAAAGCCAGCGCGCCCGCGACAGCCACCGGCGTATATGCGCCCGTTAAACTGAATGGACGCGCGATCTCCGTCCACGCGCTGAATTTGCGCCAGGCTTTTTCAAACAGATTCAAACGATCCAGCGAATCAGAAGCGACGGTAACACTTTCCTGGATTGCGGCAACGGGAACGGTTTCTTTTACGGCCAGCGAGCCGTAAAGCGCGGCCGCTTCCAGAATTGGTTGAATGTGTTCGTCTTCCTGAAGGATTGGCTGGAGGATGGGCGTATCCATGCCGGCCTCGTTATAGCGCGCGGCGGCTTCGGCCACTTCCTCCGATGTGCCGCACAACATAAAGGCATCCAGCATTTCATCGGGGATCAATTCGGCGGCCTTGTGATAATCCTCGGCGCGCCACGCAGCCCCGATTTGATCGCGCAGTTCAGGTTCGAAGCCAGCCTGCTGCAGCGAGAAATTCGAGAGAACGCTCATCATGTAGATGACGAACGGCTCGCGCTTGGCCCGATTGAGCGCGGCGCGGCGGGACTTGTCCACGAGCGTGAGCAGATAACCGGCAACGTCCACGGCGTGTTGATCGCGACCAGCTTCGAGCGAGGTTTTCCGCAATTTAGCGATGAGCCGCTTCAGGTTCGGGATCGATTCGGCGGGTCTCGATAAATAGCCGTCGGCTTTGCGACCGGCCAATTCCAAAAACGCGGTCCGATACGCGGCGACATAAATCGGAACGCGGTGCACGGGCGGGAACATCGGCTGGATCGGCGGCAGATTCGGCGCCACAGACGGGATGCGTCCGCCGGCCCACATCGTCCGCAGCAAATCAATCGCCGCGTCGACTCGTTCCACCGCGGCTTCGGGATCATACGGAAGCCCCATTTGCGACAATCGAATCGGGATGGTCGTCCCCAGCCCGAGGCGGATGCGGCCCGGAGCCATTTCATCCAACGCCGAAACGGTCATGGCGATCAAAGCCGGATGGCGCGTATTCGTGCTGAGCGCGCCGAGGGCGACATCAATATCGGGCACTTGCGCGGCAATCGCCGAGGCGTATGTGACCGCGTCGCGTTCGTATGGCGTATCGTGAATCCAAACCGAGTGCAGGCCGCGGCGGCGGGCGTCATCCGCCCAGCGAACAACATCCGAGACTTTGCCGCGTCCGGCAAAACCAATTCCAACAGGCCGGGCAAGTTCAAACATGGTCAACTCCTTCCAATAATGCGCCGATTATATGACGCAGCAAAACGGCAGACAAATGACAAAAGTCATCAAAGAATAGTATTACAGCGCAAAGTTAGAGTTTTGAGGGTTCTGCTCATGGCTTTTCTACCGTTTTCGCCCTCATCCCCACCCCTTCCCCCGAATGGGGAAGGGAGTCTCCTCTCCCTTCGGGAGAGGGAAAGGGTGAGGGAGAATTGGCAGGGAACGATTGCTCGACCTTGCGCTGTAATGATAGGAGAATACCTTGTAATTTTTTCTGCGCGTGCCATCACGAATTTGGGAGGGCACGATGAACAAAACTTTGAAACAAACTTTGTTCTGGGCGCCGCGCATCGCGGGCATCCCGTTCATTTTGTTTCTGAGCCTGTTTGCGCTGGATATCTTTGGACAGGGTTATAGTTTCTGGGAAACCATCGTCGGACTATTCATGCACTTGATCCCCTCGATCATTCTGGCCATCGCGGTTGCATTAGCCTGGCTGGGAATGGATCGGCGCGGCAATCTTTTACGTTGCCACCGCGCGCGGATTTCCGTGGAGCGTTTACGCACTGATTGCGGGAATTCCGTTTGTGGTCAGTGCTTTGTTTTTGATAGTATGGTTTTATAGGAAAGAAATCATCACTCAATGAAATACGAGTTTGCGAAGAGGACGATTAGCAGACATAAATTGACCCGCGTAAAAATTTTTTCAAATTATAATTTCTCTGCCATAACCCAAGCCGTATTCTCCCCGGCTTCGATGTCCACGATTGTATTGAATGGAAATAATGCCGCAATCTGGTCACGACAAATTTTCCAGATCAGCTAAATCCTTGTGCCGTCCCGCCGCTTTTTTATTGGCTTTGAGATGAGGCAGGTCAATGATGCTGACCCCAATGCCATCCAATATGTCTGTGATTCGACTGGCGTAACATTCATCGAATTCGACTCCTGATATGCCCGCTGAGATCTCGAGCCGCATCGGAGGATGCCCCATGCGGATGATTTTGTTTTTCTGAAGAAAAGGATCAGGAGTCAAGTCTGGATGGTCAAACCCGAATTCCTTTAATGCCGCGACCATCTTTTGGACGTTATCGGGATGGAGGGCAATCCAAATATCCATATCGCCTGTGGCACGCGAATAGCCATGATATCCAACCGCGTATCCCCGATCAAAAGATATCTAACGCCTTTCTCGCTCAGTAATTTCAAAAACTCTTTGAAGTCGAGCGGCAGATTTATTTCCATAGTTGATCCTTCGGAGGATTTCTATCTGTGCCAGACGCTCTTGCGGAGTCTTTGCAGGCCAATAAGACTTCTCATCCGAATCATCCATCAAGGATGTAATCAAAATCGCTTTGCGGTTTATTTTGAAATTGGTTATGAAAATGCGATCCATGGGTTAATTATGCTCTGTAAAGCATGGTCTCATTAATACTGAGAGCGGCTCCGATGTTCACTTTTTACGGCAGATAAAATTCATCCTTGAACTTTTGAAGCAAGTCGCCAAGTGTGCCGATTTCAAATGGAAGATGAATGGTTGCTTTCGATTTTAGAAAATGTTCCTTGTCATGTGTCACAAACCAATCCGCTTTTGCGTGAATGGCTTCGGCAAGCGCGCGCGCATCGGCAGCATACGCAATCTCTCGTCGAGCCGACTCGATTTGTTTCGATGTTGGTGCGGAAACTGTCTGCACTTTTCCAATTTCCAATAATTGCGCCAGCAAAGGCAGCGAGGCGGGCGCTTTTCTGCGGACAACTTCATCCGCTTCACGTAAAACGTTGGGGCCGATTATCAGTTCCAGCAACTCTGCTTCCCCCAATAAAAATAATTTACGCGCTCCGCCCGTTGGCGAAAGCACGGCGGCAAACAACACACTCGTATCCAGAAAAACCTTAACGCTTTTTCGAGTCATATTCGGCTCGGACGCCGCGCAACGTCTTCAACATGGATTCAAGCGTTTCTCCGGATTCGCGCCATTCACCGGCTAATTTGTCAGCAATCTCATCCACGCGTGAACGCCGCGGACTCATCACAAAGACGCCATCGCCGAGATTAATCAACGTCAGCGTATCGCCCTCGTCAATGCGATTTTGTTCGCGCAGTTCCTTTGGCAAGGTAATTACACCGCGCTGAACCACTTGGACCTTGAACGTGTTGCTCATTTTTGCTCCTGTCTGATTATCTGATTTTCAGTATATCAGATAATCAGCGTCCGCCAAGAGCAGATTGCGCTTCACCCCCCCGAATCGACTCCACTGCCGCAAACGAGGCTTTCTCACACTTTACTTGATAAATTCCTTTTATCAAAATATCCCTAATTGCTATCCCAGGAACTTCCTCACCGTTTGCGCGGCCTTGAAGGCAATAGCAGCTTCATCCTTATCTGCCTCGACTCCCGGATAACGAACATCAACTGAGAACCGTTCGAGCTCTTTCAAATCGGACAAAAGAATTTCCAAACTTGGTTCCACTTCTTTACACAGCTTGAGAAGTTCGAGCAGTTTGTGAATCTTTGGAATATCCTGATTGTGTTCCTGCAAATACGCCTTGAGATATTTTTAGGCGCATTGCTGGGCGTGAAAGCATGCCGCATCATAGACAGGATGTTTGCGGGCGCGGAACATTTTCTGCGCTACAATAAAATCGCCTTCCGCCTTTTGTACCCACTCAGCGGTGAGAGACTTCATACAACACCTTGCCCTGCGTTGTAATTTCCTTCAAAAAAGAATCTCCCAATGCAATGCGGTTCGCTAAATTCTTTGGCGTGCGGACGATCAAATCCAATCCAAACAGATCTCGTTCAAGACTCTGATCAATAAGCAAGGCTTGCTTCATTTCTTTCAACGAGGTTTCCATCACAATGAGCAAATCCACATCGCTTTCGGGGCGCGGATTGCCGCGCGCATACGAACCAAACAAAATGATTTTCTGCGGATGGAATTTTTCCACAATCTGACGCACGATCTCGTCAATTGCCTTTTTGGGGATGCGCTTGCGTTCGTAAATGGATGGAACAGGGATAACTGTCATTTGCTGATACTTTCATAAAAATTATAGCATGGTCAATTTTACTTTTTCGAGGCTTTCTTTGCATTAGCTGGTTTCTTCGCCGCGCTTTTCTTCTCAGCTTTTGCTTTCACAGCCCTTTTCTTTGCAACAGACTTCTTCACAATCTCTTTTTGCGTTTTACGTTTTGCGCCTTTCTTCGCTGCCGTTTTCTTCCTCGGCTTCTTCACCTTCTCAACTTCTTTCTTCTCACTTTCCACTTTGACCCCAAGCATCTCCTCCCACTTCTTCTCCATAGACTCCACACCCGCACCACTCAAAACGTCATGTACCACTTTCCACTCACTATCTTCCACGAATCTCCAATCCATGAACACGTGATGCTGATACGCATTCAATTCAACATACAAGCCTTTTTGCCAGAGTTCCTCACACGAGCGGATGTATTCCAAGTGTGTGACGTAATCTTTGAAAATGACATAACCTTCAAACGGCAAACTTAATCCCTCAGCAAGAGACTTCTGCCGCAAGTCGCCGGTGCGCTTATAGAGATACGCGGCGGAGTTTTTGATCCAGCCGCGCACATCGGAGAAGCGATTGTTGTAAAGAATCAGTCCGCGTTCATCGCCGTGACAATTGGAATAAGCAAAAACATTTTCATCCACGCTGCCGTTGTCGGTGAAAAGATCGTAGAGAAAGAACTGTTCCACGTCCGCGAACAGGTATCGGCGGTGAAGGAGCGGGAAAATTTTCCACTCGTGGCCGCGGATCAAACCCTCGTTGGGCGTTTCGTCCCATTTTGGCATTCGAAATTCCATCCCATATTTTTCGTGGAAGCCTTCGATCTGTCCGTGGCCGAACATCGGCAGGCCGGGCAATGTCGCAAGCACGGTCGCGACGCCGAAATATTTGTCGCCGTTACCAAATTGCTCGACCGCAGTTTTCTCGTCGGGGTTGTTCATGAAGTTGACGTAACGTTTGAGAATTTGCGGATCGAACTCGAGCGTGTTCTTGATCGCCATGCGATACTTGGCATTGTCTTCGTCGCGCAGCATGTGCATGAACGCCGAGTTGTACACGCGGTGCATTCCGAGCGTGCGAACGAAATAACCTTCCATCAACCAGAACGCTTCCGCGAGCAGCAACGTATCCGGGACTTCCGCCGCGACGCGATCCACAACCTCGCGCCAGAACTCATTCGGGATTTTCGCGTCGAACTCGGACCGGGACATTCCATGCTCGGCCCTCGACGGGATCGCGCCGCCGGAACCAAGTTCCGGGAACCACAAACGCTCGATGTGCTTCTTCGCCAGCGTCATCGCCGCGTCGAAACGGATGATGGGAAAATTGCGCGCCACGTGCAAAATGGTTTGAATGACGGCCTCGCGAACTTCCGCTTTTGAATAATCAAGCTGCGCGGTATCGTTCCACGGAAATGACGTGCCGTCGTTGCCATGATAGATATATTTCGTTTGACCCGTTCCGTAGTTATAGTACTTGAAGACCACTGACGCGTCGGAATGATTGTAGTAATGATCTTCAATCATCACCGCGCCGCGCGAGTCGTCGGAAAGATTTTCGGAATTGAATGTGTAAGAAGGATACGGCAGATGATCCAGAGACAAAAACCAATCAGGATGCTCGATGACCCAATTCGAGTCAATGCCCATGTGATTCGGAACCATGTCCGCCGAAAGACGGATACCGCGCGCCCAGGCGCGTCCGCGCAGGTGGTTGAGCGCGTCCCAGCCGCCAAGGTCACTGGCGATATCATAAGAATAAAGCGAATACGCCGAAGCGACTGCGTCATCCTGTCCCATGCGCTGTTTGATCTTCTGTGAAGCGCGGCTGCGTTCCCACAGACCGATCAGCCACAAACCCGTAAAACCGCGGTCGCGCAGCAAATCCAATTCTTCATCGGGAATTTGATCGAGCGTTTTGATCCAGCGTTGGTATTTGCGCGAAAGTTGTTCCAGCCAAACGTACGTGTTCTTCGCCATCAACACCAGACGCGGCATCCAGTCACTGTCGGCACTATAACGTTCGTACTCCGGCTCGCCGCGGAAATCCGGCAATGGCTCCGCGCCGTGAAAATCGCCGTGCCCATGCTGGCGCATGACTTCCTCGCGCACAAAGTCCATGGCGCGCAGAATGCGGCTGATGATGTCCTCGCCGAGGATCGCGCCCCACTTATCGAGCAGGAATTGCAATTGACCTTCGAGGGAATACGGCGAAGCTTTGCTTGGAGCAGTCAGGATCTCATACAACGTATCGCCGCCGCCCGCACCGTTGACCATACGCGGCTGATTGGCAAGGAAATTGCCGAGCAGTGAAATCGAATCAACATAAGCTGTCTGACGCAAAACCGAATCGTCGAACAATTCCTTATAAGTTTGCGCAGCGGGATTGTTGTTGGTGATGTTCAACAACAACATTTCTTCCAATGTTATGGCCCTCACCCACGCTTCGCGGCCCTCTCCCAGGTTTGGGAGAGGAGCTGGGGTGAGGGAAAGATACCCCTGCACCGTCATCTCGCCGCGATAAACCGGCATAGGCGGAAATTCATCCGTGAATTTGAATAATGTTTCTTCCAGCCGCGCGCCCAGATTGGATTGCAAAGACTCCAAAGCGCGCGTCATCACGCCGGGATTCTGTTTCTCGTGTTGGCGGATGATCAAATGCAGGATCTCATCAATTAGTCCAAGCGCGTAAATGTCGGAGGCGGGGACGGCGCGTCCGCTGACGGCGTAGATTCGCTCCGTTAAACGGCGCGCCGCCCCAAAATCCGAAAGAACGACGCGGCCATCCGTCGCAAAAATCGATTCGTTAAATTGATATTTTTGCCGCGCACGCCGCGAGATATGAAATTCAAAAGGAATGTCCATGCGCCTATGATATACCATTTGCAGAATTCAGGTATACTTTCGTCATCACATGGCCGGATTTGATTTTGCTCTCCTGACATTTATTCTGCTGTCCGTGGGCGCTGCGCTCTATCTGCCCATCCTGATCATTGCCATCATCCGCCGCGAGGGACAGGAGCTGCCCGCCCTTTTGGTCGGGCTGTATGCGCTGATCGGCGCGGGCCTGGGTGTATTCGAAGCCTTTTGGCGCGATGGGCGATTGCCGCAATACAATACGCTGGCATTCGGGGATATCCAGGTGTACGGCGCGCTGGCGCTGGCTTTTCTAACGATCCTGATCGTGAATATTTTTATGCGCCGCCCGATCACCGGATGGCTTGGCGCAGGCGGATTTTTCGCGCTCGGACTTTTGGTCGTGTTGCTTGACAACAATTTGTTTTCTCCGATCCTCTGGTCGAGCGGAAGCTGGACATTGACGCGTGACCGGCTCGGCGCGACATGGGCTTTGCTGGGCTGGCTGGTTTTCATGATCGGCGCGATGGTTATCGTGCTGATTGCCTACAACCGAACGCGACAGCCTCACTTGCGGAATCGTTTGATCTACTGGTTCCCGGCTTTCCTGTTGATCATCATCAACGATGGGATGATCCTGGCAGGCAGCGAGATCCTTGGCAATCCGCTCCGGTGGTTCGCCGCGGTGATCGTGGCTTACATCGCGCTGACGCATTACGTGCTGGACATCCGCCAGATCATCCGCCGCATTTTGGTGTACATCATCACCGCCGTGCTGATCATGGTTTTCTATCTGGTCAGCTTCAATTTTGTGCAGGTCGTTTTCCTCGCAGAGCCAGCCTACAACCCGCTCATCCTCGGCGCGGTGATCTCGCTTCTGCTGGCTTTGCTTTTTACGCCGCTGCTCAGTCTCGTCCGGCGCATGGTGGACTCGTGGCTCAAACTCGATCAATACGATCCGGGCCGCACATTGCACGAGTACAGCGAAAGCATCAGCAACATCCTCGAGATGGAAAGGCTGGCGTCGGTTGCGGTTGGCATCATCATGGAGGACATGCAGGTCCAGCGCGGCTTTTTGTTCCTCGTGGATCAGGATCGCGACAGCAGGGGGCGTCTGCGTTATGGACTGCGCGCGGTGCGGAGCGAAGGCGAAAGGCAGATCATGACAATCGAACTGGTCGAGGACGGACCCATCGCATCGTACTTTATCCGTGAAGCGCGCCCGCTTCTGCAATACGACCTCGATCTTTTATCCGCCTTCCGCACCGCCTCTTTACTGGAACGGGAATGGTTCAACCGTCTCGAGTGCGAAGTCTACGTCCCGATTTTTTCCAAGCGTCAATGGATCGGGATGCTGGCTTTCGGCGCAAAGATGACCGGCAATCGCTACACCGAAGACGACCTGGTCACGCTCAGCGCGCTCGCGAACCAGACGGCGGTCGCGCTCGAAAACGCGCGGCTGGTGGACAACCTGATGCGCCTCAACGCGGAACTCCGGCAGGCGCGGCGCGACCTCGAGAAAACCAATCGTGACTTGCAGCGGATCGATCAGACCAAATCCGATTTCATCAGCGTGGCCTCGCACGAATTACGCACGCCGCTCACCGTCATCAAGGGGTACGCGGAGATGCTGCTGGAAGATTCGAATCTCGATCCCAATTTCCGCTCGGTGATCAATGGAATTCACGATGGCGTGTTGCGCCTGCACGAGATCATGAACTCGATGTTCGATGTGGCGCAAATCGACGCGCGTTCCCTGCAATTGAATCTACAGCAGGTCAATATGGGTGAGATGCTGAAGGACGTATGCAGCCTGCAGAGCAAAACCGCCCAGGAACGCGGCCTGGCCATGACGATTGACCTGCCCATCCTCCCCACCCTCAAAGCTGACCCAGCCAGCCTGAAGAAAGTCTTCCAGCATCTGATCAGCAACGCCATCAAGTTCACGCCCAACGGCGGGAAAATCACGATCACCGGCCACGTTGTGGACGCGCGGCCCAACGATTTGGCTGAAGGCGGCGTCGAGATCATCGTCAGCGACACCGGTGTGGGTGTGGATCCGAATTTCCGCGAGATCATCTTTACCAAGTTTTACCAGCCCGGAGAGTTGACCAAACATTCCACCAGCCGCAGCCGTTTCAAGGGCGGCGGAGCCGGTCTTGGTCTGGCGCTTTCCAAGGGAATTATCGAGGCACACGGCGGCCGCATCTGGGTCGAGAGTCCCGGATACGATGAGATCCATTTTCCGGGCAGTAAATTCCACGTGCTAATTCCATTGACCAAGCCAGGCAAGGAAGACTCGCTGAAGCTGGCCGTGCCGGTAAAGGCAAGCTTTTAACCTGAATCCCAGATTAATTCCTTGACGGTTTAGACAATTGCTTGTATCATAAACATGCAGGATGCCAGTACGTTATCGTTGGAATATGCACGAATGACCCGAGCGCACTTCGGCGGGTCTTTTCGTTTAGACCGTTCGATGGACGTGCGACATCATCATTATTTTTTTGTTTGCCAGAAGGAGGCAAAGCAATGTCCGAACGTATCGTCGGAACGGTCAAGTGGTTCAATGCGGAAAAAGGCTATGGCTTCATCTCTCGCGACGGCGGCCCAGATGTGTTTGTCCACTACTCGGCCATCCAGAGCGACGGTTTCCGCAAGCTCGTGGAAGGCCAGAAGGTGGAATTCACGGTTGAGCAAGGCCCCAAAGGCCCACAGGCCGCGAACGTAATTGCCCTCTAAATTCTATAAATCACCTGACAGAAATCCCCGTCCGTAAATGGGCGGGGATTTTTTATTTTAGATAACCAACAATACCTCCGCCATTTGTGGGACAATTTGGCAAATTGTCCCTACGTTCGCCGCTCCCGATACCGCATTGGCGAAGGTATTGAACCAATCAAGGAACAATGAAGTTCCTGAATACTTTGGCTCTCCGGGAATCGCCATGGTGAAACTTTTTTTGCACACCCCGTAAGCACATCGGGGCGAGCGGCGGATTACGCGGATTACACGGAAAAGAAAAAATCCGTGCTGATCCATGTCGTCCGTGGAACCTGTGCTGAATCGCGGGAACTCCCAATGAACCAATACTTTCACAGCCTCCGGCAGGTTGTACAATCAGGGCTGTGGTTATCGTCGCGTCAATTTGCTGCGGAGGGCATACATGAATCAGATTTACGATTACGTCATTGTCGGTTCGGGCTTTGGGGGCAGCGTCTCAGCGATGAGGCTGACTGAAAAAGGCCATTCGGTTCTCGTCCTCGAAAAAGGCAAACGCTTTGACGATGGCGACTTCGCCAAAACCAATTGGCAATACTGGAAATATCTTTGGATGCCCGCCATCCGTGCATTCGGTATTTTGCAGATCAGCATTCTCAAAGGCGTGATGGTGCTGCACGGCGCGGGAGTCGGCGGCGGAAGCCTGGGTTATGCCAACGTGCTCGAAGTTCCAACGGATGAAACATTCGCAACGCCAGCCTGGAATCAAAATGTCGCATGGGGAAAAGTTTTGAAGCCGCATTATGAAACCGCAAAGAAGATGCTCGGCGCGGCGCGCAATCCAAAATTGTGGAAAGCCGATGAACTTCTCCAACAAATGGCCGATGAGCGCGGCATGAGTCAGACGTTTCGCGCCACGGACGTCGGCGCATATTTCGGCGACGCGAATCAAACCGTGCCCGATCCATATTTCGGCGGCGAAGGGCCAGCGCGCGCGGGATGTAATTACTGCGGCGGCTGCATGGTCGGATGCAGATACAACGCGAAAAATACCCTGCCGAAAAATTATTTGTATTTCGCTGAAAAGAATGGGGCGAAGATTATTTCGGAGGCAGAGGTGATTGATATTAAACCCCTCACCCTGAATCCCTCTCCCAATGGGAGAGGGGATGGGGTGAGGGAAGGGTACGAGATCACCTACCAGACAAGCACCCGCTTCTTTAATCGGAACCCGCAGCGGGTCCAGGCCAGACGCGTGATCCTGTCTGCGGGCGTGATGGGCACAATCAAGTTATTGTTGAATCTGCGCGACGAGAAAAAGTCCCTGCCGAATCTTTCCCCGCGACTCGGCGACATGGTGCGGACCAATTCCGAAGCGCTGCTGGGCTCCGTGGCACGCAAATCGGATATCAATTATTCGGAGGGCGTCGCGATTTCCTCGATTTACAATCACGATGAGATCACGCGCATCGAGCCGGTGCGCTACCCCGACGGCTCATCGCTGATGCGTTATCTCGCCGCGCCGCTGATTGACACGGACGTGAGCGTGCCGATGCGATTGCTGCGATTCCTCGGCTGGGCGCTGACTCATCCAATGGATTTTTTGAAGGCGTTGGTCCTGCCGGGCTGGGCGCACAACGTAACAATTTTGCTGGTGATGCAGCACGCCGATAATCGCATGAGATTCAGAATGGGAAGAAGTTTCTTCACGCTATTTCGCCGAGGCATGGTGGCAGAACGCGAGCTGGGTTATGAAATCCACGCGCAGGTCAAAGGCTCGCATGAGTTGACGCGCGAGTTTGCAAAACGGACAAATGGAGTTGCGCTTGGTTCACTTGGCGAAAATCTCTTGGGGCTTCCGACCACTGCACACATCCTCGGCGGCGCGCCGATTGGAAAAGATGCAACCGAAGGGGTTGTGGACGAAAATTTTGAAGTGCATCATTATCCCGGCATGTACATCATTGACGGTTCCATCATGCCTGCCAATCCGGGAGTCAATCCGTCGCTGACAATTACTGCATTGGCAGAATATGCAATGAGCAAAATCCCAGTGTTCAGTAATCAGTAATCAGTGAGCAGTTTTCAGTAAACAACTCGAGTTGATCTATTGGTTTCTGTTTCCACATTCGGCCACAATCTTTGACGCGAAGGCGCTGAGACGCAAGGTTTATCTTTTCCTTCTTTGCGACTCAGCATCTCTGCGTTAAATTCTGCCAGAGCGGGCGGGGCAGAGCGATGCTTCGACAAGCTCATCACGAGCGCACCGCTCCGACGCATTATTCTCTCTCTGCTTGCTCAGGAATTGCCAACACATCGATCAAATCGCGAGTATGGAATTTCTCGATATATTCGCGCGTCTCCCAATAATCCAAATCCAGCTCATCCGCAATTTCGAACACACTTTGCCTCCCTTCAAAGCGCATCATCATCTTTTCGATGGCGCGGTTGAGCTTCCAGTTCACCTGCCAATCCACGAACAGACCGTTACCTGAAAGAAAAACTGGGCCGCGGAACTTGCGCTTCGGCACAAAATTGCTGGCATAAACGCGGATGATCTCTTCGGTCACATCCGCGGCCTCCATCAATTTATCTTCGCGCATGATATCGAGATTGTCATCCGACGTGTGATATTCGGGATACGGATAACGACTGATGGAAAGGCACGGCACGTTGATACCCGGCCCATTCAACACGCGTTCATCATTCGCAATGATATCGGCAAACGTCCCTTCGCGGAAATGATCCCCGCGTTTCTTCAAAACATATTGCCCGACGCGGTCAAGCATGTGATCATTCTGGCGCGTATGCTGTAACGCGATCGTGTTGTCGTTGCCAGTCATCTCGAGGAAGATTCCGCCGCGGAAACGCGGGATCAAATCCTCGTGGTGGGCCAAATATGCGATGGTGCCAATCGTCTCGGGTCCGAACCAGAAGCGGACACTCATCGAACCGGGCGGCAGCGGATTGGCCGCGAGCCGGCGCGCGACTTCGAGTGCGGTCACCACGCCCGCCGCGTCGTCGTTGGCCTGATTCGGATGGCAGATGTGCGCCATGATGAACATCTCACCCGCCGCCGGATTCGGTCCGCCGAGCGGATGCGCAATCGAGCTCGCAACTTTGAATCCCTGTGCCGGGTCAGTAATGAATTCAGATTGGATCACTGCGTGATATTTTTTATCATGCGGTAACGTATCGAATAATTTTTTCGGCAGGCAGAAACCCCAATCGCGGTCGTAATATTTGAATTTCCACGGAATGGCGTGCGGGCGATCCGCGTTGTAAAACAAATGCGGAACGAGTTCATCCCACGCCAACACTTTATCAATGGGCAGCGAATACGAAACGAGGTGAAGCACGTTATCTTTGAAATCCACAATGCGTTTGCCATCTTCGGTTTCAAGATACGCTTCATGGACAACGTATCGCTCCGGCACATACCACGTCCAGACTTTTTTGAGCGGCTCGTAGGTTTCGATCTTGTATTCGGCGTTCTCCGGCATGTACGAGCCGAGGATATCCAACGCCTTATCGAGCCCATCCGATGCCAGCGTGCGATGCAACGGAATGATCTCGGCCAAAACGTCTTTGAGGCTCGAGATCTTCTTCATCTCCGGAATCCAATCCTTTGCTTTTTCCGGTGTCTCGATGATGTAAGTCAAGCCGGGGCCTTTATGCTCTTTCATGGCATTGACCGCCACGCGAAACACGTCGTTGCACTTCATCAGGCGCACATCGCCGAGGCCGACCTTTTTCATTTTCACAACCTGGCTATCAAGCAGCGCGCCGACCGGCTCGAAGTCCAGCACCACGCCGCGATCTACGTCACGCACGAACATCGTATACGTCAATTCATGCGGCTTGCCCGCGAAGTCAATGCCGACGCCTTTGAAATCTTTCAAGAAGCGATAATCCACTCCGGCCATCTGCTCGCAATGATGCAGGAACGTGATACTTTTGCTGTACGGCAGACCGATGATCAAAATCTTCGCATCCCAATCGCGGAATTTTTTGAAGATAGTTGTCTCCCCGAAACAATCCTTGCTGGTGTGCGCCGCAAGCTCATCGGCATGTTCGCCGATGGCCGCCATCGAATAGATCGCATGGAACATGCGCCGGGCGCGCGGGTCAGTACGAACCAACTCGGTCAGCGCACCCATTTGCGATGGCGTGGTGCGGATGTCCCACGGCACGCCTTTGAGAAAATCATAATTGAACGTCGGCATGATGAGCGTGCCATCCTTGCCAACCACTTCAAGGATCGCATCAATCACCGTTTGCGGCCCGCCGTCCACACCGCCGGGCGCGCGCCCCAATGACGAATACGCGCTGTGAACAAAAATTGTGTCGCCTGCTTCCATGCCCAGCGAACGAAAATCATCCATGAGAGATTGCTTTGTGATCATCTGTGGGGTTCCTTTTGTCAAGCCGAAATTCTAACATAATGAAAAAAGGCGGCCTGTGGCCGCCTGGAGTTATTTTGGATTCCCTGCATCTCCCTTCTTCACGACTCGCTCCAGCATCTCGTCGAAATGAAGCTCCGTGTTGACCGGCTGGGTGAAGATCAGTTGATACCCATCCGGGTCGATGACTTTGACCTCATACACGTTCCACGGTTGCTCCACTGGTCCGGTGATGTCTGCGCCGCTCCGCCGTACGTGCTCCGCAAACGCATGGATGTCGCCGCCGAAGTGGTCGAACAATTGAAAGTTCAAAGCGACGCCAACCCCTCTTGGCTCCACAAGGGACTTTCCATCCACGGGTTTCGTGATCAGCAGATCCGCGTATTTCATCCAGCGAAGATGAATCAGGCCGGGTTCGCTGCCCGGGCCGGGCATCGTGAATATATGCTGGAAACCCAGCACCTCCTGATAGAATTTGGATGAATTTTCCAAGTTGTCTACGATCAGGTTGGCGAAGAAAGGCATTGGATAGTATTACAGCGCAAAGTTAGAGTGTTGAGGGTTCTGCTCATGGCCTTTCTACCGTTTTCGCCCTCATCCCCAACCCTTCCCCCGAGTGGGGAAGGGAGTCTCCTCTCCCTTTGGGAGAGGGAAAGGGTGAGGGAGAATTGGCAGGGAGCGATTGCTCGACTTTGCGCTGTAATGATAGACTTCTTCTGTCATTTTTGCTCCTTCCGCTTCATTCGCACATAAACCTTCACCGCCTCGCGCATGAATTCCGCCAATCCCGGGTGAAGCTTTTCGTAGTTGGCTTTGAAACGTGGGTCGTCGTTATGCAGATCAGCCAAGCCAAGCAATTGATCGTCGTTCGGCGACCAGAAATACTGCAGATGCTTATGCCACTGGGCAACCACCTTTTGCACTTCTTTGCTGGCCGTGTCCTTTGACATCACAGCGGCAAGATCGGTATATAATGCCTTGCCTTCAGCAAGAATCTTTTTCTTCTCGGCATCCGAATACGACTTCCATTTCTGGCTTGAAGCGCGGACGGTTTCAGCATCCCATTTCTGAGCGGCTTCGTCCGCAAGTTTTTCCTGCTCTTCTTCACTAAAGCCTTCAAAGAGTCCTTTTTGGCTCATAGTCTGTTTTCCTTTCAAATGACTGATCGTATTGTCCACTGTTGACAACAAAATATTCAAACGCTCGATGCGTTTCTTCAACGCGTCTTTATGACTCTCCAGCGCGCCCAACACATCGAAATCACGGCGTCCCATGATTTGCTTGATCTCATCCAGCGGCATGTCCAGCTCTCGGTAGAACAGAATCTGCTGCAAACGCAGCAGGGACTCCTCCCCGTAATAGCGATAGCCGTTATCGCCCACACGGGACGGCTTGAGGAGTCCAATCGCATCGTAATGATGCAACGTCCGCGGCGTGACACCCGCAAGTTTGGAAAGCTGCTTGACAGTGAACATGTCACGACTATAAACCATGACGTAACGTTAATGTCAAGGGTGGGATGGTAAATTGGTACAATGGAAGACGGCGGCACAAATATGAATATTGAAATTTTATACAAGGACGAACATATCATCGTTCTCAACAAACCCGCCGGGCTTTCTGTTTTGCCTGATGGCTGGGAAAAAGATTCGCAATATCTCGTAAAGATGTTGGAAGAAGAATACGGAAACCCTTCGACAAGCTCAGGGCGAGGAATATTTATTGTCCATCGTCTCGATAAAACTACAAGCGGCGTAATGGTCTTTGCACGCACGGCCGAAGCGCATCGTTCGCTCAACATGCAATTCGATAAACACGGAGCGTGGAAGATTTATCATGCCATCGCGATTGGCAATCCAAAATGGGATGAAAAGATTGCGAAGCATCCGTTGCGGGCCAACGTCGGACACAAACATCGCACAATGGTGGACGACAAAAACGGGAAACCGTCCGAGACGAGATTCAAAATCCTTAAACGGTATCCGCATCACATCCTGCTCGAAGCGGAATTGATGACGGGACGCACGCATCAAATTCGAGTCCATGCGTACGCGTTGGGACATCCACTATTGGGTGATATTTTATACAGTGCGCCGGCAACAGAAATCATTGCGCGTCCCGCATTACATGCGTATTCGTTATCGTTCATACACCCGCGAACAAACGAATGGCTAACCTTCACCGCGCCTTATCCGTCGGATTTTGAATCTGCGTTAAAAAATGTAGGGGCTGGGTGACCCAGCCCCTACGCGTTACGAAATTTTTCTGGCTTCCATGTAGAAACGTTTTTCGCGCGCCTCGCCCATCGAAAACGTTTTGCGCGGCAATGCGCCATCGAGAATCACAGTTTTGAATAGATTGGACTTGCTCATGCCGGGCAAATAAATTCCGGCATTGTTCGGCTGGTCACCGAGCCGCGCGACCACATCTTCGCCGTGGACGTAATCAATTTTTTCCGCGCCGCCGTCTTTCATGAACGCATCGAGGAAAGATTGAATCGTGCCAACTGGTAAATTGGATGAGGCGTGTGCGATCTCGATCACGCCGAATTTCTTTCCGCCTCCAACCAGACCAATAGCCTGCTTCTGGCCATCAGCCGAATCCACCGCCTTGACCATTTTCTCCGCGCTCGCAACTTCCTTGTATGAAAAATTCGCGCCGAACAATTTTTCCAGCGCCGCGAACAAATCCTTCTTCAAACCAAACAGCACGCGATGAATGGGCTCGAACTCCAAGCCTTCGTCATGAACATTTTCGATCTCGACCAGCGCGTAGCGCGCGGGATGATCCATCCCAACCTGGGGTTTGATCTTTTCCCAAATGGCCTTGGCCGTTGCAAGCGAATGATTGCCATCGCCCATCGCGAAAAGCAAGACCGGTTTATCTTTTCCAATACCATACTTCGCCGCGAACGTTTCGGGTTTTGCAAGTCCGCGCAAGGCTTCGACGATTTTATTTTCAAAATCTGAATTGACAGCATAACCGGTCAAATGCCCGCTGTCGAGCATCAAATCAAAATCATAAAGTTTCTCAAGTTTCGATTTCGCCGCGGACAATGGTTCGATGACCGTGCGATTCGGGTCATCAATCAAAACCAAAATGTGCGGCAATTCCAGCGCCGCGCCTTCGCGAATCTTCATGCGCGGCGGCAGGCGTTCGACGATGGTTCCCTCGGTCGCGCGGATAAGACTGCTGGAGCCTTTGGTGTAATCGTAGCATTCGAGATCGAGCGCCAGAACGATGCCTCTGCGTGTCTTGCCTGCCACGGTGCGCTCGACATAAACCAATCCTTCGCGCGGCTGGAGAATGCCGGCATCCAAATATTTCCGCATCGTGGACTGAATATTTTGAATACGCTGCTCTGCGCCTGGCTTTTCCAAATAAACTTCGGGAAAGGTTAAGTTCAAAGTAGAAGGCGCGTCGCCAACGAGCTTCTCAACTCGATTCCAATATTCCGGCTCAGAAGTAAATTGGTCGCAGGCAATAACAGCCCATTTGGTTAAATCAGTTCCCGGTTTGGGAAGATACACTTGTGAGATTTGAATGCCAATATCGCTAATGATTTTCATGAGGGCTCCATATTAATAACATGTCATTGCGAGGAGGCCGTAGGCCGACGTGGCAATCTCAAATAATCTTCAAACAGGAGATTGCCACGTGGCGCCTGGTTTCGATACGCCGAAAGGCACAGCTACTCAACCATCGGCGCCACTCGCAATGACATTTGGAATTGTTACGCAGGCTGCATCTTCCTAGCAAACTCAATCAACTTGGCAGCTACTTCCACGCCGATGCGGCCCTGCGCTTCCTTCGTCGCGGCGCCGATGTGCGGCGAGCCAATGACGTTATCGAGCTTGAACAGTTTCCAATCCGCCGGCGGTTCCTCGGCAAAGACATCCAGCGCCGCGCCTGCGACTTTGCCGCTGGTCAGCGCGTCATACAAAGCGTACTCGTCAATGATGCCGCCGCGCGCGCAGTTAATAATGCGGACGCCATTCTTCATCTTGGCAAATTGATCTTTGCCAATCATGTTTGCAGACTCTTTCGTCTTTGGCAGATGCAGGCTGATGTAATCGGCTTGCGCCAATAACTCATCGAGCAAAACAAGTTTTACACCGGCAAGTTCTTTCACGTATGGATCGTACGCCACAACGATCATACCCAATGCGGACGCGCGCCTGGCAACTTCCTTGCCAATGTTGCCAACGCCGACGAGTCCGAGAGTCTTGCCGCCAATCTCATCGCCTTCAAAAGCTTTCTTGTCCCACTTCTCGGACTTCACCGAAGCCGTTGCTTTGTAGAGTGACCGAGCCAGCGAGAACATGTAACCGATGGTCAATTCAGCAACCGATGCCGAACTGGCAAGCGGAGTGTTCATGACAGTGACGCCTTTTGATTTGGCATAATCCGCATCAATGGTGTCGAGGCCAACGCCGCCGCGCACGATCACTTTCAGATTTGGACAAACGTCAATCAACGGCTGCCGCACTTTGGTCCGGGAACGAACGATCATGCCGTCATAGACAGGCAAAACTTTCATCAAGTCTTCCGGTGTGATGTCATCGCGCACATCCACGGTCAAACCTGCAGCGCGCATTTGCTCGATGGCTTCCTTTTCGGTTTTATCGCAAACGAGAATTTTCATTTGATCCTCCTAGACAAATTTGGAAATTAATAACAGGGACTCGCCCGACGAACCGGCTCGTCCCTGTTTGGAAAGTCGTTCTTTCACGCGGGTCATTCTAACAACGAGAAAATCTCCTGTCAACGACATAAATCAGCCCGGATTCATGCTTATTGTTCTTTGCGATTTGTCTGACAACTTGTTATAATGAGTTGAATTGTGAATTCTCGTCAGGTTTCTGGCGACCGTGAAAAATCAAATCACAGGAGTCAAAGTCATGTCCGATCCCAAACGCGTGCACAACTTCAATCCCGGCCCGGCGGCTCTGCCGCTGGAAGTTCTGCAGCAGGCGCAAGCTGAAATGTTGGATTACAAAGGCACGGGGATGTCGGTGATGGAAATCAGCCATCGCTCAAAGGAATTCGAAGGCATCATCCAAACCGCCGAAGCAGACCTGCGTGAACTGCTCGGCATTCCATCCAATTACAAAATTCTATTCCTGCAAGGCGGCGCGTCGCTGCAATTTGCGATGCTGCCGATGAACTTACGCGCCGCCGGCTCTGCCGATTACATCGTGACCGGCACCTGGAGCAAGACCGCATTCAAGGAAGCTCAGAAATTGGGAACTGCGCGCGCCGCAGCCAACACCGAAGCAGATGGATTCAAGAGCCTGCCCGCGAAACTCGATCTCGACCCGAAGGCCGCGTATCTGCACTTCACATCCAACGAGACGATTCACGGCGTGGAATATTTCAATGAGCCGACTCCGCCCGCTGGAGTTCCATTGGTTTGCGACGCATCGTCAGACTTCATCAGCCGCCCCATTGACGTTTCCAAGTACGCGTTCATCTATGCCGGAGCGCAAAAGAACGCGGGACCCGCGGGCGTGGTCGTCGTTATCGTGAGAGACGACATGCTCGAGCGGACTCCCGCCAACCTGCCCGTGCTGTTGGATTACAAAGCCCTGGCCGCCAGCGGTTCCTTGCACAACACTCCGCCCTGCTGGTCAATCTATATTACCGGACTCGTCTTCAAGTGGGCGAAGCAATTAGGCGGTTTGAGCGAAATCGCAAAACGCAACAAGGCGAAAGCCGATTTGGTTTACAAAGCCATTGACGAAAGCGGAGGCTTCTATCGCGGACACGCCAATAAAGAGGCGCGCTCCGTGATGAACATTCCATTCCGCCTGCCGTCCGAAGAATTGGAAGAAACCTTTGCCAGGGAAGCCAAGAGCAATGACTTGATCGGACTCAAAGGTCACCGCTCCGTGGGCGGGATGCGCGCTTCGCTTTATAACGCGTTGGACGTCAAAACCGCAGAATCTTTGACGCAGTTCATGCGCGAGTTCCAGAAGAAGAACGGGTAAGAGCTCTATCCACAGACATCGTACTCGAAGAGTATTGCATAGATTACGCAGATTTTTAAATGAGACTTCGGAAGTTTCGCCGTCCTCTGGCGCTTCCGAAGCCTTTTTAATAAAGCACGAACTCCGAGCTTGGCCTGGGGGCCGCGTGATTTATTTGGTCGGAAAATTTTAGAACAATGCCAGAATCCCTGTTTCCAGGTCTTCGCTCAATGCACGAATGGCAGAATAATTCTCTCGCAGAATGGATTCGATATTCTGAGTGGAACAGTTCCCGCGACGAATCCAAATGATTTTTGGCGGAAAACCCTTGACTACTCCGAGCTCGCTGAAATCGGCGTCCTTGGTGACAATCATATAGTCATGGTCATGAGCGTATTGCTAGATTTCAATATCCATTGCGCTGCCCAGGCCAAGCATAAAGACATGGGCAGAGCCTGGGTAAATATCCGCAAGCCGACTTATCAGGCGTGGAGAGATATTCTGGTCAAACAGCAACAACTTCATGGCTGAACAGCAGCCATGAGGCGTTCACGCGTTGCGGCAAAGCTGAGGCTCGCAAGAATATCCTCTTTCGTCAGGTAGGGAAAATCTTTGAGGATTTCCTGCTCCGACATGCCCGAAGCAAGATATTCCAGCACATCATAGACTGTGATCCGCATTCCGCGAATGCACGGCTTTCCGCCGCGTTTTCCAGGTTCAATGGTAATAATATCTTTGTATTGCATGAGACACACTCCGCTCCAGCGTTAATGTTGAATTTTCATTTTCGCTGCTTGACCATCATTTTACTCCATCTCCTCTGTCTGATCGCAAAACACAAACGAAAATGCCACAATATGCGTGCTTCGTTATACAACACCGTGAAAGCCGCGGAATCACTGACGCAGTTCATGCGCGAGTTCCAGGAGAAGCACGGGTAAAAGATAATCCGAAGATTGTTAAATCAGCCTACGGAAGTTTTTAAAACTTCCGTAGGCTTTTTTAAAATCAGAAACTTACTTTATCCATTCAATGACAGTACCCTGCATATCTAATGACGATACAACGTCACCGTCTGTATTTAGGATGGCGGTACTGTTTTCATGAGGAATAGCATTTTGTCTAAGATTAACATAAAAATAGGAGCTGTCGCCTCCCCAAACGGGAGCGCCATGAGAATAAGTTGTATCTCTTGTCAATTCGCTTAGAAGGCGGCTTTCCAAATCCAGCCGAAATAACTGAAATGAAGAATTTGTCTCCATTCCAGTTATCAAAAGCGATTGATTATCTGGAGAGATGGACGCACCCATGAGTTGAGTAATAATATCCTGCTTATTGCTATCCAACACCTTTTGAATTGTCTTGGATGATGTATCAAAGAGATAGACTGCGAAATCTTCCTTTTGTCCCTTTTCCGGCGGAGTATAGTATGTAAAAACGATTTTCGAGCCGTCCCTGCTCCAATCCTGCAATTCCATAAAATAAAATGGACGTACCTCTCCTAAAAATTTCTGATCAATCAAAATCTCGATACTGTTGTTATCGGTATCAATTAGACAAATGGAACTCATAGGATTGTCGGGGGTTGAGCAAGACAAGGCAATTTTCTTTCCATCAGGAGACCATCGCAGTTGCCCGCCGAGGCTGCCAATTATGTCTTGATTTAATTGCTTGACGCCTCCAGTTTTTACATCTTGCACGTATGCATAATTGCCTTGAAAATATGCGAGTTCGGTTCCGTCAGGCGACAACGCCAGCATAGGTATGGGTGAATCAATAGTGCGAATCAGGACAGGAGAACTGCCATCCCAATTAGCAAGGTAAATGGCATCCGGTTCCTCAACCAATACCCTCCCCTTTAGGTCAAGTCTTGCTTTGGTTGGAGTAACATTAAGGGGAACATTTTCTGATGTATACCAGGCACGGTCACAAATTGCGGTTTTCTACCGCTTGATTCGCGGGGCTGAAGCCACCTGCTCAGTACGTGAAAGTCCTTCGGACTGGCGCAACGAGTCGGATTTATCCGACTTTCATGCGCTGAGGCGGGGATTTATCCCTTGCCGAATCCCGTTGAACAAAAGCGCAATTTATGCCCGTGTTCAGTATAACAGGGCTAGCGTGAGTAATTGGCACAATAGTTGAAGTGGGATTCTTCAATATTGCCCCACAGGAAGCCAAGAAGAACGCTAAGAATAAGAAAATGAATTTTTTCATTGAATAGAAGCTTATCATACTTGTTATGAATAACATACCATCTTCCCTTTCTGTGGGAAGATGGTATGTCCTTAATTTGAAAGTCTTGGGTTTATGGGCTCGTCGTATATTTCCAATCGTCCCAATATACTCTCAATCCTCCGCACCAATAACCGGAAACACATTGGTTGCCCAGTCGAAGCTCGCCATAAGTATTAGGCAAATAATCGGAATAGCCAAGATACGCCCATGTCCCATGGTTAGCTGATTGATCCACAGTCACAAACCAATTATCGTTTGCGCCTTGTCCATGTGTAAGCCACCAGTATTTGGCGGCCGCTTCGCCAACATAAGGGCGATAGGCGTACCAATCGTAAACATTAGAGTATGTCGTATATGCCCAACGGTAAGAAGCTGGGTTTACTGTGTCTTGATACATATATTGGCATGAGCCGCCATAACATGAGGAAGTGGAAACCGTAGTGGGTGTTCCAGAACCGGATAAATAAGAAAGAGGATTGTCACTGACATAGTAAGGGCCGCCCGCGCGTGCAACCAAGATAGTGGTTAAGGTCACCACAAAAGCGATTACAAGCGAAACCGCTACTCTCTTTATGGTTTTCATTTTAGTCTCTCCTCATTGTAGTTAGGGCTGCCCGCTCGAACGATAAGCTGCGGGAACACTGAATGTACTGGCTTCAAGTGGCATATCCAGTTGTAGCGAGGTGAAGGTTGCATCTACAAACTTTTGGCCGTTTTCTTCCCGACTGTATTTCAAGATCATTCCCGTTGACTGATCAATCCAGGCAGTAGCTTGACCGGTCTTATATTTCAAGTTGACAATCCAGGTATTTCTTCCCAATAGGTTGTCTTCTCCTGTCAACGTATAGGCCGAAATTGGATTCCCTTGTGCAAACCATTCAGGATAGAGATACTCTTTTACAGGCGCAGGGATTAAAAGCGAAAACGGGTGGTTGTAGACAGTATCAACTTTGACTTCAGACAAATTTCTAGGCAATATGGACAAATCGTTAGCAAACTTAGGCAAGTTGCCTTCAGTATATGTCTTGCTTTGTTTGTCCAAGTCATAGACTTTCATTCCATTACTGATCCATATTTCTTGATCATTGAAGCCCGGCTCGTTCTTGTTGTATACATCTACATAGGCAGAGAGAGGTTGGTATATTGCAAACTGATTGACATATGTTTGCGTTTTTCCTCCTCCGTTCGGGTCATACCAAGTGATTTCCGCCTCTCCTTTAGCAGTACTCCACTTGGTATGGCTGTTCAGAACCAGAGTGAGGATATCGTCCATCGTGTTCGATGCCATCGCCGATTGGGTCTCCATAAGCATACGAGGAACCCCCAGTCCGATAGCCATTAACCCCAACATGATCCCAGCAGTTATTGAAACGAGCAAATCTAATTTCTTCATCAGCATTCTCCTTTCTTGCCGGGATCTTAGCAATGTTCTATATACCTTGCTATGGGTAGAGTCACTACTTTGCTCGTGGGGAAAGTCCCTACCATTATTTTTTTGTTCCAATCCCCACCGAATCGCTTCCGCACGATTAGCGGCACCAATCTTGCGATAGATACTTGCAACATGTTTCTCTGCGGTCTTTTCAGATATGCCCACCTGCAAAGCAATCTGCTTATTTGACTTTCCTTCGACTAACAGATCGAGTACTTCAATTTCTCGCTTAGACAACCTTTTATTGTTTGAGGATAAATCTGTCATTGTTTCCTCCAGAGTATGCCAAAGGTTGGCATGATTTGTACTGATATTTCCATCCCCCGACCGAGGATTATATACGGAATTATACGCCTCCCATTTCTCGAAAACGATGTTCCATTACAGTAAACCAACAAAACCAACTCACCAAATATTACTGGTTATAATTCTTCCCATGGATTTTTTCTTCCCCGAAGATAACTTGCAGCAACGGGCAACGCCCGCAGAGACGCGCATCACTAAATTAACCGCCGAGCCGTATCCTGATGGTCAGCGTGTGCGCGTGGACTTGGAGATCACGCCGTTCCAAACGCGGCCAACCATCGAAGTGAAATTGACGGATGCTAACAACGATGAAGTTGCCACGGCCAGCATCGTCGAGCCGATGACGTGGAAACTCGAATTCACCATGCACTTGCGCGGGGCAAATGCCAATCCATTCAAGATCGAAGCGAAACTGTTTTATCCAGACGGTCCGCAAGCCGAACCGGTGACACAGACGTTTGATGTTCCCGTCACGAATTGAACACAATGTTGCATTCCGATAAAATAAAAACCAGTTGTCATTGCGAGTGGCGCCAAGGCGCCACGTGGCAATCTCGGCTAACCAGCAAACAGGGGATTGCTTCGGCGGGAAATCACCGCCTCGCAATGACATATATTAGTTTGATTTTGCTCCTGATCATTCTTCCGCTGACATTGATGGGCTGCGCAAAACAGACAACCGACTCCCCTGCGCCATCGCCGACGGTCGAAACATCCACGCCAGCATCATCTCTTGCGAGCGGCGCGCAAGGCGACGTGATGATCCTGTCCATCGAAGAGAATGGGTACGCGCATCTCTTCACGTACGATCCGGCCATATCGAAGCTGACCCGCCTCACATCCGGGGATTGGAACGACATCACGCCCGCGTTGAGTCCGGATGGAAAGTTCATCGCGTTCGCGTCCAACCGAAGTGGGCATTGGGACATTTACGAACTCATCGTTCAAACCGGCGAAGTCAAACAATTGACGAACACGCCCGAATATGATTCGTCGCCCGCCTGGTCGCCCGACATGGCATGGATCGCGTACGAAACCTATCAAACCGGCAATCTCAACATCGCCATTCTTTCGCTCAGTGATGCAAGTCAAAAGCCGATTCTTTTAACAAGCGGTCCATCATCGAATCATTCTCCGGTCTGGTCGCCGAACGGACGCGAGATCGCTTTCGTTTCCGATCGCTCCGGCGATTCAGATATTTGGATCGCCGACTTGAATAAAACCGATAATCGCTTTACGGATTTGACCAACACGAAGCAGACTGCGGAAACACATCCGGCGTGGAGTCCGGATGGGAGCCATCTGGCGTGGGCCGCGTCTTCGACAACAAATCTCTCGAACAACGGCATTTATGTTTGGGATGAAAAAAATCCGGATCAGGCGCCGGTTTGGGTCGGCAACGGGAATTGGCCCGCGTGGAACGCGCGCGGCGATGCAATTGTCACATCGGTGGATGAGCCGAATCAGGAAATGTTGACGGCGTACACATTGCAAGGCCAGCCTTTGCTTTTGCCCACGCCCCTGCCTGGAACGTTGCACGGATTGATCTGGCCGAATCTCGATCTGCCAGGTCAGATGCCGCTCGCATACCAACAAGCTGCGGGGCAAACCCCACAAGCTTTGTGGGAGCCGCTCATCACGCCGGTCACGGGCGTGCCCGCGCAGCGTTGGTATGTGGTTCCGATTCCAAGTGTGCAAGCGCCGTATCCCGAATTGCATGACCTTGTCAAAGATTCATTCGAAGCGCTGCGCCAGCGCGTGATCAAAGAAACCGGATGGGACGCGTTGGCGAGTCTCGAGAACGCGTATGTGCCGCTGACGACCGCGCTCGATCCGGGACTCGGCCAGGATTGGCTTTACACCGGGCGCGCCTTCGCGATCAATTCATTGATGGTCAACGCCGGATGGATGACGGTCGCGCGCGAAGACATCGGCGCGCAAACCTATTGGCGATTGTATTTGCGCGCGCAGAATCAGGATGGCTCACAGGGCGCGCCGATCGAAGATCCGCCGTGGGATTTGAACGCACGCTACGAACTGGACCCGGTAACGTACGAGGCCGGCGGGAAATATTCCGCGATCCCGGCTGGATACTGGGTTGACTTCACATCCCTGGCCGCGGCGTACGGCTGGGAGCGCTTGCCCGCCCTGCCCAACTGGCGGAACTATTACGCGGGCGCGCGCTTCACGGAATTCGCATTGACCGACGGCCTCGATTGGAATTCCGCGATGCTGGAACTTTATCCGCCCGAAGCGCTCTACACTGCGACGCCGGTCCTGCCTCCAACCGGCACACCGACGATCACTCCCGTTCCTTCGAGCACGCCGGCCCCAACCCAAACTCCATACCTGACCGGCACACCGACGCTTTCACCAACGCCGGCCCCGCCGACAAATACACCGACTCCAAGCAATACGCCATTGCCGACCAACACGCCGCCGACAATTATTCCGACCTTCAAACCGTGAAGCGAATCTTATTATTCATTTTATCGGCCGCGTTGTTAAGTGGATGTGCGGTCGAATCGAAACCAACTCCGACGCCGGTGGTGGCCGGTTTGACGGAAGCCGATTCTGGGTCCGGGAAGGACGCGCTCACGCCGACGCTCGAGCCGTTTCGATTCGATTTGCCCACGCCGGGCGCGCCGCCCGTCTCCGGGTGGCGTCCGCCGTTGTATCCGATTCCGTGGGCCGTCTCGCCGTACGATCATTTTTATTTCGCGCGCCCCATTGCCGCGAATGAAGTCAACTGGCCGCTCGCCAATTATCGCTACGGCGGAGTCTTCTTCGGCAATACTGTCCATACCGGCGTTGACATCGACGCGCCGTACGGTACGCCGATCCTTGCGGCAGGACCCGGCACCGTTGTTTGGGCGGACTGGGGTCTATTCAAACAAGCGCCCGGCGATCATACCGATCCTTATGGGCAGGCTGTTGCCCTCCGCATGGATTTTGGATACAAGGGCCAGCAGCTTTATTCAATTTACGCTCACATGAGCAGGATCATCGCGGTGGTCGGGCAGCATGTGAACACCGGCGATGTGATCGGCTTGGTCGGCGCGACCGGTGCGACAACGGGCCCGCATGTACATTTTGAAGTTCGGTTGGGCTACAACTCGTTCTACCGAACCTATAATCCCGAACTATGGATGGCTCCGCCCGAAGGCTGGGGAGTTTTGGTCGGCAACATTACCGACGATAATGAAATGACACTTCAGCAGCTCGAAGTGTATGTCACCAACACAACTACGAATAACACGCTGATGGTCAAGACGTATGGCCCCGGCCCGGTCAATCACGATCCGTATTACAACGAGAATATGGTCCTTGGCGACCTGCCGGCGGGTTTGTATAAAGTGGTCCTGAACTTCGAGGGGTTGAAACAGGATTGGATGTACATTTATCCCGGCCAGGTAACATACTTTACGTTCCGCGGCACACAGGGATTCAACGTTGCCCCGCCACCGACGCCAAAGCTGGATTTCCTTCCGACGGTGACAGTCACACCGACGCCGTGACGAATACCCGAAAATTTTCCCTTGACGGACTGAACATCTGTGCTATACTCTTGTCAACTGCATTTGACCCGTAAATTTGTATTTGGAGAATAGACCATGTCCCCACGCAAATCATCCGCCGCAAAAGCTGCCGAAGAAGCCGCCGCTTCCAAAATAGACAGCGGCAAACAGGCTGTACTCGATAAAGCGGTCGGCGACATCCTCAAGCGGTACGGCGAAGGTTCGATCATGAAGCTCGGCGAAGCGCACAATATGGTGACCGATGTCATTTCCACCGGCTCGCTTTCGCTCGATATCGCGCTTGGTGTCGGCGGCGTGCCGCGCGGGCGCATCACGGAAATCTTCGGCCCGGAGTCTTCTGGCAAAACAACGTTATGCCAGCATATCGTTGCGGAGGCCCAACGCAGCGGCGGCACCGCCGCGTACATTGACATGGAACATGCGCTGGATCCCGGCTATGCAGCCAAATGCGGCGTGGATATAGACAACCTGCTCGTTTCGCAGCCGGATACCGGCGAACAGGCACTTGAGATCACCGAAACTCTCGTCCGCTCCGGCGGCGTGGACGTGGTCGTCATCGACTCGGTGGCTGCGCTGGTCCCCCGCGCGGAAATCGAAGGCGATATGGGCGACCCGACCATGGGCGTGCATGCGCGCTTGATGTCGCAGGCGCTGCGAAAGCTTTCGGGCGCGATCAATCAAACCAAAACAACCGTCGTCTTCACGAATCAGCTTCGCCAGAAAATCGGCGTGATGTTCGGAAATCCCGAGACCACTACGGGCGGACAGGCGCTCAAATTTTATGCGTCCATCCGTCTCGATGTGCGGCGCATCCAGGCCATCAAAGTTGGCGCGGAGGTCATCGGCAATCGCACACGCGTCAAAGTCGTCAAGAACAAGGTCGCGCCTCCCTTCCGCACCGCCGAGTTCGACATCATGTACAACGAGGGCATATCCAAGGCCGGCGATGTTCTGGACCTGGCAACCCAATTCGAAATCGTTCAAAAGCGCGGCGCGTTCTTCTCGTATGGCGATGCCCGCCTGGGTCAGGGCCGCGAGAACGCAAAGGAATACATCCGCCAGAATCCCGAACTCCTGGCCGAGATCGAAAATGTGATCCGCCAAAAGGCAGTCAGCGGCGAGGTCGCCCTTCCGCTCGATATGGGAACCGACGGTGCGGATGAATCATCCGCACCCGCCGGGGAAGAATGATTTCCCGCAGAGGCGAAGCGCCTGTCCTGAGCCTGCCTGCACTCGTTTTTTGAGTGTCGAAGGAATGCTTCGCCCCTGCACTATTTTTGGGGATATGAGACTCCGTTTCTTTCCGCGCCCGATCCGGGCCGCCGTTATAGCGATTTTGATTCTGGCCTCGAGTTCGTGCGCGCCAACCACCGCGCCGACGCTTTTCGTCCCGCCCACCGAAGCGCCGCAGATTGTCCCAGCCACACAACCCACTGCCACTTCGACACCGACAATCGTTCCAACCCCGATTCTCCCAACCCCAACTTCCACGCCTCCCTGTACCAACAATTTGACTTTTACCAGAGATGCCACGATTCCGGATGGAACGACCGTCACTGCTGGTCAATCCATTGACAAACAATGGCTGGTGGTCAATAGCGGAACCTGCAATTGGGATTCCGGTTATCGCTTGAAGTTGATTGGCGGCAACGCGATGGGCGCGGCCGCCGAACAAGCCTTATACCCCGCGCGCGCGGGAGCGCAAGTCACGCTCCGAATCATTTTCACCGCGCCCTCGGCCGCCGGGGATTACCAAGGCGATTGGCAAGCCATCGCACCGGATGGAACAGCGTTTGGCGACCCTGTGTCCATCAAAATCACGGTATCGCCGTAATCGTTTCGAGACAGGGCAGGCTCGTGAAGGCGGCCGCTGCAAAACAGATTCTCGCACAAAAGGAACCAACCAGGCCGTACACAGTGACTGAGCCCGCGCTCAAAATGGCTGACTTTTGATTCGGGTGTGGGCGAAATATACCCCATGCGGCCACAAATTGCGTTTTTGTTCAACGGGTTTCGGCGGATTGAAATCCTGCCTCAGTCCATGAAAGTCGGCTAAAACCGACTGATTGAGCTCCAGTCCGCAGGGACTTCCATGTGCTGAGCAGGAGATTTATCTCCGCGGGCCGGGCGGCAGAAAACCGCAATTTATGACCGTGCAAAGTATAGCTGCGATGACTTTGGCGCTGGAGAATCCGAAGCGAGTCGTTCTGCTGGATGACATGCCTGACGTCGAACCACGCAGGCAGCAAGCCTGCAAATTTGGGGAACTCTGAAAGTTCTATTGGAAGCAAAATCTCAAGGCCTGGTTGACAGGATTGAACAGTATGTGACAAAATTGAGCTGGTCAGGCCGTTAACTTGCTCTACTGAGCGGATCCGGTCGTTCTACTAAGCGACCTGAGATTCTCGTATGCTGAAGAGATGTGAAAGATGAGACCTCACAAACCGCTTACACTTGCCTATAACCCTCTATTCCGGGTCATTGCAACCTGGCTGTGGTGGTTCGTCGGCGCAGCGTTGACAGTGCTAACCATTCTGGCGATTCAAGGAGTACCACTAGCATCGGCTTCGGAAGTGTTGGCGGGAAAGAGAGTTTACCTTGCCGTTTACATCGAGATCGTCTCCGTAGGTTTGCTTCCTGTGTTGTTCACTTTGATTTGCAGAGACGAACTGATACAATATGGTCTTGCCCGGCGTGGACTGGCAAAGTCCCTGCTGCTGTCATCGCTATTCGTCGTGGGAATGTTCGGTTTTGGTTATCTGATGACAGGACGGTTGATGGCCGACAATCGCCCAACGTTACAGCTGGGTTTTCCATGGAATCTTTGGTATGCCTTGCTGGGAATCATCGCTTGGGGACCGTTGGAGGTTTACTTCTTCGTCTGGCTGATGGTCAATACCGACAACATATTCAAGGGCGGAATGAAAGCAAATTCCTGGGGACTCATCATAACCGTTCTGTCGTTTGTTCTGATCCACATCTTAACCACAGACGTAAGAAACGCCATCTATACTGGCGCGATTTTTCTTGTTCTGGGTCTTATCTACAAATATACCCGCAACGCGGTCGGCCCTATGATTGCCTGGACTTTGATCAATGGACAGGTCTGGTACATCGCACGGCTGCTGTTTTGAATTGGGCAAGCAGGCTAACAAAGCGTGCGGCGCCACCAGCAGGTATCCTAAAGGACACTTCGCGAACGCAAGCCATTAGCCCCACAAGTCTTTTGCGACATCATCCAATCCAAGCAAAAGCAGTTTCTCTTTCGTTGGATAGCCTGTTTTCTCATCCCAGCCGCGGGCTTCGTAATATGCGTAAAGCATTCCTTGAATGTCAGGCACGTAACCTTCCGTGCCGCCAGTGGACAATGGTTCGAGCAACGCTTTTGGCAATTTATCGTTCGCGGCCGTCAGCCCCAAACGATTGTTGATGGCGCGTTTGATATTCCAGCCGCGCTCGCCGACTTTCATCATTTCGTCAATTGTCCAATCATAGCCGCAGGCCGCGTCGATCAAATCCACCTGCATCTGCGGCGCGACGTTGGCAAAGATGCACATCACCATCGAGTTGTACACCGTCCGCCAGTTTTGATGACGGGCGACATTCGCGGCTTTGGCTCCGTCGCCGTGACGCGGGAAATATTCGATGCCAATCTCCGGTGTGATGTGACCCCAATCCACGAAGAAATAATCCGACTGATTATGGCAGGCGCCGCGCGGTGACGTGGCATACGAAAGCGCCATGCCCGAAACGCCGCGCGGATCATGATAGGCAACTTCGAGTCCGTTCACCTGCACGGCTTCTTCTTCCGCGCCGAAATGCTTTCCAAGCCGACGCGAGCCTTGCGCGATCCATTCGCCGATGCCTTCGCGGTGTGCGGTCATCTTTACCAACTGGCGGACAGCCATCACGTCGCCCCATTTGAGTTCCAGGCCGCCGGCATCTTTTGCGGTGATGGTTCCTTTTTCGAAAAGATAAAACGCCAGGCCAATCGTGTTGCCTGCGCTGATCGTGTCCATGCCATAGCGGTCACACAACTCACCAAGCCGCGTGATCTCGGCCAGATCATCAATCAAAAGATTCGGGCCGAACGACACAACCGTTTCGTATTCGGGGCCTTTGCGCTTCGCGCCGTCTTCGAGTTTGACCACGCGTCCACAGGCGATGACACAGGCATGACAGGCGCTTTGTCCGGCGAGAATCTTTTCCGTCATCATCGCGCCGGAAATATTGTCAACGGATTCAAACCCGCCCTGGTGATAATACCTGGCAGGCATCGCGCCGAGATATTCAGAATAATTGGCCGCGCCCGCCGTGCCCAATTCATGCAGGACGCGCGATTCGTTATCCTGCCTCAGCGCGCGATTCGATTCGGAGCGTAATCCGCTATATCGTCCCGAATGAACGAGCGGCAGCGTGCGCCTGCCATGCACCGCAATCGCTTTGAGATTCTTCGACGCCATCACCGCGCCGAGTCCGGTGCGACCCGCGGTGCGGCCATGATCGCAATAAATTCCAGCGAACAAGACTCCGTGTTCCGCGGCGGGACCAACCACCGCGACGTGCGCGTTCGTGCGGCCAACTTCCTGTTTGACGATCTCCTGCGTCTCGTACGTATCTTTGCCCCACAAGTGCGCCGCATCCCGGACCTCGAGGCGGCCCTCTTCGATCCAAAGATAGACCGGCGCTGGGGCCTTTCCCGTGATCCACAAACCATCGTATCCCGCGAAACGAAGTTCGGGTCCCCAAAAGCCTCCGCAGTTGGACTCGGCCCATAAACCGGTAGCCGGCCCTTTTCCGCAGACCACGAAGCGGCCCACCGTCGGCCCGGACGTTCCCGTCAGCGGGCCGTTCATAAAAAGCAGCGGAGCGTCGGCCGAAAATGGATCGAGTTCTTTCGTCAGATATGGATAAAGCAAGCGCGCCGCCAACGACGCGCCGCCGAGAAATGCTCTTTCCAATTCTTCTGGAATTTTATATTCTTCTGTCTTGCCAGTTATTAAATCAATTTTGAGAATGGGCTGCATGGCGAGTTTTCAGATTGAAAAGTTGGAAGGTTGGTAAGTTTGAAGGTTAGCAAGTGAAACCCGCCAACTTTCGAACATTCAAACCTGCGAACGATTATAAGATTTCCGATGTAATCTCGCGGCAGCAGCGGACGAAATCCAAAACCGTCGGGACGTTTCGCATCATATATCCAAGGCTTCCTTCGACCTTTAGCCTGCTGGTCATCATCGCCGTCATCGGATCGAGTTTGCCAAGCAAAATGGAAGTGAAATTGTTGTATGGCGAACGCAGGATGAATGTTGGCTTTGGACGTTTTGCCGCATCGGGCGCGTATTCGGCGCCGCGGCATTTTCCATGCCAAAGATCGAGATACATGAATAGAGGTTGAGTCAGGCTGCCGGCCGGTTGAATATCGAAAAGCAGATCGCCCTCCCAATTCTTTGCAATTTCATTATAGCGCGCATCGCTGTTCAGCTTTGCCTGCAAAGCATCCAGCCATTCAGCAGACGGAAATTTGACAGACATGAAAACCTCCATTGACATCGAATGATGCGATTCTACCACTGCCAATTTTTGATTCGCCTGCTGCTTTTCTCGCCGCAGAGCGCGCTGCGCTTCCCTGAACCCTCATAGAGCAAAGGGCGTAGGGCGCAGCGCGCTGCGTGCTTCGCGAAGATCACAGAGTTTTCTTCCTGTTTCCTCCCCTGCCTGCACTGGGCCGCAGGCACACGTGTATACTCTGCGATCTCCGCGGTGAACGAACATGAGCCAACAGAAAAAATTTAAACTGCCCACCTCTTGCACAAATCGTCAAGTTGGTCTATGCTTATTCGCGGTGATTTTCCGCCAAAGGAAAAAGGAACAGTCCTCCCGATCCGTTCCCATACTTTCCTGGCAAAAATCCGATCCAATACAAACCTTGAGCAGAGGAGAATGTCATGAAGAAGTTTAACGCTGTTGTGGTCGTGGTGATTGCGGCCGCAATGTCGCTCACCGCCTGTGGAGGCGGTGCCGCGCAGGTCATGTCACCCACCCAGGCGCCAGCGGTAACGCAAGCGCCTGCCGTTCAAGCTCCCGCCACACAAGCGCCAACCACAGCGCCTGATCTGCTGGCGACGATTCAAGCGCGCGGAACATTGGTCATCTCGACCGATCCGGCGTATCCGCCGCAATCCGCGCTCAAGGCGAATCCGCAGCGCACGCCGGGGACAAAATGCGCGGCAGATCAAAAGACTCTCGGCGAACTCGAAGGTTTCGACATTGATGTGGCTGCCGCCATCGCCAAAGGGTTGGGCGTCGAGCCTTGCTTTGTCACGCCTGATTGGAACTTGATCATCGCCGGCAGTTGGGCGGGCCGCTGGGACATCAGCGTTGGCTCGATGACCATCACGCCTGAGCGCGCCAAATTGCTTTACTTTGCCCAGCCTTATTACACGACGCCGGCTGCGTTGTTCGTCTACAAAGATAACACCACGTACACTCAACCCTCCGACCTGAGCGGGAAGAAGATCGGCTCATGCGGCTCGTGCACCTACGAAAGTTATCTCAATGGGTCGCTGGTCATTCCCGGCGAGACGATCAACTTTGCAATCAAGAACGCTGTCATCAAGACGTACGATACGGACAGCACTGCAATCGAAGATCTCTCCCTGGGTGATGGCATCCGCCTGGATGCTGTTATGACCGCACAGCCGACCGGCCAGCAGGCCATCAAGGATGGAAAGCCGATCAAACAATTAGGCGGTCCGCTGTTCTTTGAGTATCTTGCCCCGGCTATTGACCGGAATTCGCTGCTCGATCCGCATTCGTTTGTTTCGAAAGTTTCCGGGATCATCGCCGGCCTTCACAAAGACGGCACGCTCACCAAACTTTCGATGCAATATTACGGCACAGATTTGACAACCGCCGCCGCAACGTTCGACGCGTCCGCGTTCAGCAAGTAAATCACCGCCTAAACGGTGGGGCAGTTGAACTGCCCCACCGTTTCCTTATCTGGTTATTCATCTATCATGGATAGCGAGTCTCTTACACAACCTGACGTTCAACAGGAAATGGGAATTGCGCTGGTTGCCCTCCAACGGCGGAATAAAACAATCCAGCAAATCAAGATCGCGGGGGTTTGGGTCGCATTGGTCGCGGTGTTGACCGGCGGCCTGTTGTTGTTGCATATCGAACCCGGCTACATGCTGCAGCACTACAACATCATCCTTCAGGGCGCATGGACGACGATCTACGTGTCGTTTGTATCCATCCTGATCGCGACCGCCATCGCGTTGGCGGGTTCCATCGCGCGATTATCATCCAATTCGATCGCTCAGGGCGTCTCCGGGTTTTATGTGTCGCTTCTGCGCGGGACGCCGCTGTTGATCCAGATCTATGTGATCTATCTCGGCCTTCCGCAGATCGGGCAGCAGCTCACGGAACTGGGCTTTCCCACCATCGGCAGGATGTTCATCCTGGATGCGATCCCCGCCGGAATCCTCGCCTTGAGCCTGAACTACGGCGCGTACATGACGGAAATCTTCCGCGCCGGACTTCAATCCATCAGCCACGGACAACGCGAAGCCGCCATTGCGCTCGGCATGACGCCGTGGCAGGTGATGCGGCGCGTGATCCTTCCGCAGGCGATCCGCATCATCATCCCGGACGTGGGCAACCAGTTCATCGCCATGCAAAAGGATTCGGCGCTGGTTTCCGTCATGGGCGTTTGGGAAATTACGTATCTTGCCAACCGTTATGCGCGCCGCGACAGCAAATACATGGAAATGTTCCTGGTTGGGGCCGCGGCATATTGGATCTTGACGATCATCTCGTCCTGGCTTCAAGGCCGGCTGGAGAAACGGATGGGACGGGCGTATGAGCGCTGACACCATCGTCCGTGTGTCCGACCTGCATAAATGGTTTGGAATGCTGCATGTTTTGCGGTCCGTCTCGCTGGAGGTACGCTTGCGCGAGGTCGTCTGCATCATCGGGCGCAGCGGATCGGGCAAAAGCACCTTGCTCCGGTGCATCAATTTCCTCGAAGAACCATCGCACGGAATGATCGAGGTTGACAAAGTCAAAGTCGAGACGAACGGAAAAGGCATAAGCACAAAAAAGAACCACAGGCAGCTGATCCACGACATCCGGCTCCAAACCGGCATGGTGTTTCAGGAATTCAATCTGTTCCCGCACAGGACTGCGCTTGAAAACGTGATGGAGGGGCCGATTACCGTCAAAGGCATGAACAAAGCCGATGCAGTCAGGATCGCCGAATTCAATCTGGATCGCGTCGGCATGTTGTTCAAAAAGGATGAATATCCGCTGCGGCTTTCGGGCGGGCAGAAGCAGCGCGTGGCCATCGCCCGGGCGCTGGCCATGGAGCCGAAGGTCATGCTCTTCGATGAGCCGACCTCCGCCCTGGATCCGGAACTGATCGGCGAAGTCTTGAACGTCATGAAAAATCTCGCAAAGGAAGGAATGACCATGCTGGTCGTGACTCACGAAATGGGCTTTGCGCGCGAAGTGGCGGACCGCGTGGTGGTCATGGCCGATGGCGAAATCATCGAGCAGGGCGTGCCTGCGGATGTCTTCAATTCGCCGCAGGACGCGCGCACGCAGGCCTTGATCGAACGTTATCATTCCGGCGGGGCCAGGTAAATTGAAGGCGCAGCCAGGCATCGAGCGCGGCAAGACAAGATAAGAAGTTACTTACAACAGGTTACACATTTCCACTCTTCGTGTAAAATTAGACTATGTCCTGTGGTTTATTAGCAACGATCGCCGAATCGATTGAAGAAATCAAATCCACAAAGGAGAGAGAAAGATGAAAAAGGTTTTTGTACTTTTCAGCTCGCTGGTCCTCCTCAGCCTCTTGCTGGCTGCGTGCGGACCAACACCCACGCCGCCGCCGCCGGTCACGGTCGTTGTGACAGAGGTCGTTACCCAGCCTCCCACACTTGCACCCACCGCCGCGCCGCCGACTCCGACGCCGGTAGCGTCCGTTGACCCCTCGACTCTGGCACAAAAAGGCAAGCTCCTGATTTGCTCCGATATTCCGTATCCTCCCCAGGAATTCTTTGATGCCAACGGCAACCCGACCGGCTCGGACATCGAGATCGGTTTCGAGATCGCCAATCGCCTTGGATTGCAGGGCGTGGTCGTCAACAGCGTGTTCGATACGATCATTGCGGCTGTCACCAGCGGCAAATGCGATATCATCATTTCCGCCCAGAACATCACCGCCGACCGCCAGAAGCAGGTCAGCATGATTCCCTACTTCCAGGCCGGGCAATCCATGGTGGTCGCCAAAGGCAATCCGCAGAACATCAACGCGCCCACCGATTTATGCGGCAAGAGCGCCGCGGCGGAAAGCGGCACCACCGAAGCCGATTACCTGCAGGGAACCGGCGACTATAAGGGCAAAGGCCTGCCCGCTGACTGCAGCGCGGCCGGCAAACCCGCCGTGACCGTTGTGGTGACCCAGAAAGATACGGACGCCCTGCAGCAGCTGCAGGCTGGCAAGGTGGCTGCCTACTTTGCAGACTCACCCGTCGCTTCGTATTATACGGTTCAGCACCCCGATCAATTCCAGGTGGTCGGACAGATCATCGAGCCCGCAATGGAAGGCATCAGCGTGCCATGCGGTCAGTCTGACTGCACGAGCGCGCCGCTCTCACCGCTTGGTCAGGCCGTTCAAACAGCGCTCAAGAGCATGATCGCTGATGGAACCTATGTAAAGATTCTCACCAAGTACGGTTTGCAGTCCGGGGCTGTGAACCCATAACATCGAAATACAGGCGATCTGTTGCAATAACATTGATGCAGGTCAGCCAGAGACATGAATCGGCTGGCCTGCATCAAATCAATGAACGGGTGAGGTGACTATGTATCATTTTGATTGGCCCCTATTCTTTCAGTACATCTGGCCTCCGACCGCTTTTCACGATCCATTGATTCGAAATGGCTTGATTGCCACGATCATCATCAGCGTGGTCGCACAGGCGCTCGGTGTGGTGCTTGGATTGTTTGTGGCGCTGGGCAAGATGTCCAAGTTTCCGCTTTTTCGCCTGCTGGCCGAGGCGTACATTTGGTATTTTCGAGGGACACCCCTGCTGGTCCAAATGATGCTGCTCTTCTTTGGACTGGGCGTCACGCACATCTATGATTTTCCGGATATCAAATTGGGAGTGCTGGTGATCAGCGGCGCCATCCAGGCTGGCACACTGGCTTTGGGCGTAAACGAGGGCGCTTATATGGCCGAGATCGTTCGCGCCGGGATCGAAGCCATTGACCCGGGACAAATGGAAGCTGCCAAATCCCTGGGAATGACCTACGGCCTGGCCATGCAGCGCATCGTCCTCCCACAAGCCGCTAAAGTTATCATCCCACCGCTGGGCAACGAGTTCAACAGTATGATGAAAACGACTTCCCTCATGGAAGTCATCTCGGCCAGCGAATTATTTTTTGGATTCACCCAGGTCAACGCGCGGCTCTTCAAACCGTTTGAATTATTCATTGCGGCCTCGCTATATTACCTGGCATTGACCACCATCTGGTCGTTCGTTCAGGCGCGGATCGAATCCGGACTCGGCGAACGAAAAGGCGCGGAACGCGGCCCAGGCATGATGGAGCGCTTGTTCTCGGGCGCCACCGGAAAAGGAGCGCGCTGATGGTCACTCCTACCACTCCGAGCGTAAAACTGGCTGACAGCAACATCATTGTCAAAGCCGAAAATGTAAATAAGTATTTTGGCGCGCTTCACGTGTTGAAGGATATGGACCTCGAAGTCCGCAGAAACGAAGTGGTGGTCATCATCGGCCCATCCGGTTCAGGCAAAAGCACATTCCTGCGCTGCATCAATCATCTGGAAAAGATCAACAGCGGGCACATCTACGTCAACGGCCACATGATTGGGTATCACGACCGCAATGGCAAATTGGTGGAAGACAGCGAAAGGAACATATCGCGTCAGCGCGCGGAAATCGGAATGGTCTTCCAGCGCTTCAATTTGTTTCCGCACCTGACCGCCATCGAGAACATCATCGAAGCGCCGATGCGCGTGCGAAAGATCCCGGAAGAACAAGCCCGCGCCGAGGGAGAACGACTGCTGGCACGCGTGGGGCTGGCGGACAAACGCGATAAATATCCGAATCAAATATCTGGCGGACAGCAGCAGCGCGTCGCGATTGCGCGGGCGCTGGCGATGAAACCGGGCCTGATGCTCTTCGATGAACCGACGTCCGCTCTCGATCCGGAAATGATCGGTGAAGTCCTCGACGTGATGAAGGAACTCGCCCACGAGATGACCATGATCGTCGTCTCGCACGAGATGGGCTTCGCCCGCGCCGCCGCGAATCGAATCGTCTTCGTGGACGAAGGTCAAATCATCGAGCAGGCATCGCCCGAAGAATTCTTCGCCAATCCGCGTTCAGAGCGGACTCGTCTTTTCCTGAGTCAGATCCTTCATTGAACTATCTAACATTACAGCGCAAGGTCGAGCAATCGTTCCCTGCCAATTCTCCCTCACCCTTTCCCTCTCCCTTCGGGAGAGGAGACTCCCTTCCCCATTCGGGGGAAGGGTTGGGGATGAGGGCGAAAACGGTAGAAAAGCCATGAGCAGAACCCTCAAAACTCTAACTTTGCGCTGTAACTTTCGGTTCGCTCATGTTTTGACCTGATTTAAGAATTGCGGTAAGCTCGGAGCATGAGCAACGAGCTTACAGTAAGGACAGAAGCGGTAGATGACATTCCGATTCTGGTGGCCTCGGCGGAGCGGA
>JAJYLQ010000032.1 GCA_021787595.1 Chloroflexota bacterium
CCGCTCCGCCGAGGCCACCAGAATCGGAATGTCATCTACCGCTTCTGTCCTTACTGTAAGCTCGTTGCTCATGCTCCGAGCTTACCGCAATTCTTAAATCAGGTCAAAACATGAGCGAACCGAAAGCTAAAGGGATATTGGTACTCGCTAAGGGCGGTATGTGCTGGCCGTTCGAATCATTGATTTCCTGGCGTAAGATCCGGATGATCCTGTGCGTATGTACCGCTCCGCGGACTCCAACGGCACGAAGCCCTGGCTTCAGGCCGTTCGCTCTCGCGAAGCATCCCGTAGGGGCCGCGAGCAAAGCGAGACAGAGTGCACGCTGTGTTGGGCCGCCGAAATATTTGCCTATGCTTGGTAACGAACTTGTATCGCTCTCTCAAGCCATTGGCTTGATGCAACGGACTCGTTGATGTTAAGGAAGGATAATAAAGTTATTGGTTTGCGTGCATGACAAGCAGCCATCATCTTGTGATGTCCATCCAATAAGAAATGTATAAGCCTCCAATCGAATACTCTTCCAGAGACAAACCGCTCATCAACTACAGAGAGCGCTAGCGCGGTCGGTGTTATATTATTCTGCAGAGTATCAATACAACTTTGAAGCGTAGATGAATTTAGTTGACCTTCTCTTACAAGAGGGAAAATTGCCTCATACAAAGTGTATTCTTGAAGACCGGGCCTCTGGCTTGGTTGTGCAAACCACCAAGGTGTCATTGGGTCTGATCTAGGCCACCATTCGTGTGGCACATGTGCAGGCTGGGAGTTCTCCCAAATATAATAGTGCGGATTCTTAAACCTTACCAGGGCTGGTTGCAGGTCTAATAAGCCGACAGCATAGTCTCCTTTAGGAAGAACATAAACCATCGTGTCGAGGACAGCTTGAGGAATATCAAGCAAACCTTTGCAAAGCAACTCTGCCAATTCAGGCGGGGCCAATGGTAACTGTGCTTCACGATATTTTGAAAACATCGCCTCGCATGTATCGCAGATGTTGCCAATCCGGTAAAGGATTTCCCCATCTATATCCAAATCACGCCACCAAGGCCGTGTTCAACCCGAGTGGTGAATGTAAGTCTCCCTCGTGATTCGGTAATGTTCAATCTCGTATATTTCATATACTTCTACCCTCAACATTTGCGGCACAACTAGAAACTAGATTGACGGTTTCCATATAACGACTTATAACTTTTAATTGTCATAGTCGCTTCGCGATTCATATATCCTCAGCCTAAAACACGCAAACCTATAACCCCGTCTTATTCTTTCATCTTGACCAAAAACAGCGTAAATCCATCCGACTCCTGCGAGCGCATTTCGAATTGATCTTTCAGACTCTTGATCAGCCGCGAGAGCTGGCGCTGTCCGTACGTGCGCGGGTCGAAGCCGGGATCGAGCTGATACAGCGCGTTGCCCATCAAGTCGAGCCGCGCCCAGCCGTCTTCCTGTACGGCCATGTCGAAGGCTTGCTCGAGCAGCGGCATCGGGTCGGCTTCCGTCTTTGGTTTCTCGTGATTTTTCTTTTGCGCTCTGCGCGGCTTCTTCTTTTCGACGACAAGATTTTCTGTGTAAACAAAAACGTCGCAGGCGTTGACGAAAGGCTTGGGCGTTTTCTTCTCTCCGATGCCCATCACGAAAATTCCGGTCTCGCGGATGCGGGTGGCGAGGCGCGTGTAATCACTGTCGGATGAGACGAGGCAGAAGCCATCCACCACGTTCGAATGCAGGATGTCCATCGCATCTATGATCATGGCGCTGTCGGTGGCGTTCTTGCCAATCGTATAGCGGAATTGCTGGATGGGCTGGAAGGCGTGGAAGTTCAGCGTGTCTTTCCAGGAGTTCATGCTGGCCGTTGTCCAATCGCCGTAGATTCGTCTGACGGTGACCTGTCCATAGCGCGCGGCCTCGACCAGCATTTGGGCGAGCAATCCGGCCTGGGCGTTGTCGCCGTCAATCAACATCGCGATCTTGTGTCGCGGAAGATTCGTAATTTGTTCGTCTGCCATAGTTAGATTATACTATCTAACCTTGTCATGCTGAGCGTGGCGAAGCCTCTCGCTTTTTGCAAACAGAGATTCTTCGTGGCGCTCTGGCGCCACTCAGGCTGACATGATATAAACAAGGAGATGAAATGGAAATTGATCCCGTCTGCAAAATGGAGGTTGACCCGGCGACCGCGGAGTGGAAGACAGAATATAAAGGCAAGACGTATTATTTCTGCGCGCCCGGCTGCAAGCGCTCGTTCGAAAAGGAACCGGAGAAATATCTGAACGAGGAGCAAGATAACGAGAATAAGCTTCACATGGCATAAGCCGCGCTCTAATGTCATTGCGAGGAACGAAGTGACGTGGCAATCTCCCGTTTGATTCAGAGCCGAGATTGCCACAGCGGCTCCGCCGCTTCGCAATGACATCTTGACTTGAATTCCCCGCCGTTTGGCGGGGAATTTCTTTATCGAATCTTTATATTTGCTTCAATCGGTCTTCACAGCGCGCTGCTACACTTCAGCCACAATAAAAGGAGAACTATGAATAACACATTGAAAATTGTCTTGATCGTCCTCGGCGTGCTGGTTCTGGCTGGCGGATTGTTTGTCGGAGGCATGTCCTTTTGGAACTGGCAATATGGCGCACGGTTCGGCTTTTGGGGAATGCCAATGATGAATTATGGTTGGAACAATAATCAACCGGGCTATGGTTATGGTCCCATGATGGGCGGACGCGGTTATGGCTTTAACAACGGTCAGCCCGGTTACAACTACGGCCCAATGATGGGAAACCGCGGCTATGGCCCTTACGGCTATAACAATAATCAAAACGTTCAACCACTGACTGTGGATGAAGCGAAACAGGCCGCGCAGAAATATGTTGATAATCTCGGCATCAGCGGACTCAGCCTCGGCGAAGTAATGATTTTCAACAACAATGCTTATGTGGTTGTGAAAGAAACAAGCACTGGCGTGGGCGCGTTTGAATTATTGGTTGATCCCGTCTCGAAAGTTGCTTTTCCTGAACCCGGCCCGGACATGATGTGGAATCAAAAATATGGCGGTTTGAATCACGCTGGGATGATGGGCGGCTATGGACGCAACTGGTCTAACGCAGTTCCCTCGAATGTGTCGGCGGATATGCCGGTCACCACAGATCAAGCGATCAAGAATGCCCAGGCTTTTCTTGATCAATATCAGCCGGGAACTGTGGCCGCGACCGATCCGGTCAAATTCTACGGATATTACACGCTGGACTTCTCCAAAGAGGGCAAGGTTGTCGGTATGTTGAGCGTGAACGGTTATAACGGCAAGGTCTTCTTGCACACGTGGCATGGAACATTCGTCGAGGAAGCACAGTAGCAGGAATATTCACCACGGAGGCACAGAGATCGCCGAGTCAAGCATAAAAGAGGAGTGCCCTAACATTACAGCGCAAAGTTAGAGCATTGAGGGTTCTGCTCATGGCTTTTCTACCGTTTTCGCCCTCATCCCCAACCCTTCCCCCGAATGGGGAAGGGAGTCTCCTCTCCCTTCGGGAGAGGGAAAGGGTGAGGGAAAATTGGCAGGGAACGATTGCTCGACCTTGCGCTGTAATACTAATATTACAGCGCAAAGTTGCTTGCTGCGCCGAGGACGGCGGCTTGAGCCTGACCTTGCTAACATCAGAAGCAGATGTCATTCTCCCGAAGGACATCGGGACGATGTGAGCGACCGAAGAGGGCGAAGAATCCCGCCGCTTTACGGCGGAGACTCTTCGCTCGCCCCTTCACTACGTTCAGGGCTTCGGCTCAGGGTGACATCTAGAATTTAGGTACTCCCCATAAAAAATCTTTGTGACTTTGTGTGCTTTGTGATGATTTCTATGTTTACAGGTAAAATGGAATTATGTCCAACGCCAAAATTCTTGTCATTGACGATGAACCCGCGATCACCAAACTGGTGACCGCGTATCTCAAGCCGGAAGGTTACGAGGTGCTTGTCGCGTCGGATGGACCCTCGGGCTTGAAATCCGCGCAGGCGTTCAGGCCCGATCTTGTCATTCTCGATGTAATGCTTCCCGGCATGGACGGCATGGAATTACTCTCGCGCCTGCGCCGCGAATCGGACGTGTACGTCATCATGCTCACCGCGAAAACCGAAGAGACCGATAAAGTGGTCGGGTTGAGCATGGGCGCGGACGATTACGTGACGAAACCATTCAGCCCGCGCGAGTTGACGGCAAGAGTCAAGGCTGCGCTGCGACGCGTCCAAACGGGAGCCGCTTCGGGGTCCGGGACGAGCGTGCTGGCGTTTCGCCATCTGCGCCTGGACAATGGCGCGCGCACCGTCCGCGTGGATGATCGTCTCATTGATCTGACTGCCATCGAATTCGATCTGCTCAAGGCGCTGGCCGAAAATCGCGGACGGGTCCTGACGCGCGAGCAGCTGCTCGAAAAAGTTTGGGGCGGCGAATATTTTGGCGAGATGCGCGTCGTGGACGTTCATCTCGGGCACGTCCGCCAGAAACTCGGACGCGATGATTTGATCGCCACCGTGCGCGGCGTGGGCTATCGTTTCGAGGATGAAGTTTTATGATGGAAGCAATTGAAACTTTTCGTCCTGAGCGGAGCGAAGCATAGTCGAAGGACATTTCGGCAATTACGCTTCGACTGCGTGTCGCCTTCCCTGAAAGGGCGCAGGGCGTTGGCGATACTCCGCTCAGCGCGAAGTCATTTTTCAAAAAAGTTTCAATTGATTCATGGACAGCAAAACATGATGGATTATCTTCGCAGTCATCTGAGCGCGAAATTGTTTCTTTCTTATTTGGCGATCATCACGATCAGTTTTCTTGTGGTGGTCGTCGTTGGACAATTAGGCGCGCCGACCGCGTTCAATCGTCATCTGGCTCAAATGGGGCGAATGATGGGTGGAGGGATGATGGGCGGCCCCGGACAGGGATTTGGACAAGGTTTTGGGCAAAACGGCGTCATGCAACAGCTTTATAGTGATTTTCGCGCAAGCTTCAATGAGGCTCTGATGTATGCCGTGTTTGCCGCAATTGTCGTTTCAGTGATCGTCAGCGTCGTCATCAGCCGGGGCGTGGTTTCGCCGCTGCGCGCGGTGATGAACGCCAGCCAGCGCATTGCCGACGGACATTACGATGAACGCGTGAAAGTTCAAGGCTCGGATGAACTTTCACAACTTGCGGCGCGCTTCAATCAGATGGCGGAGAAACTCGAACAGATCGAAACGATGCGCCTGCGTTTGATCGGCGATGTAAGTCATGAACTTCGCACGCCGCTCACGGCCATCCAAGGTTCGATGGAAGGTTTGATGGATGGTGTTCTGCCGGCGACGCAGGAAACGTATCGCGATCTTTATTCCGAGGCCGATCGTTTGAATCGACTCGTGGACGATTTGCAGGAACTCAGCCGCGTCGAAGCGGGCGCGTATCCATTGGATATTCAACCTGTGAACGTTTCGACTCTGACGCAGACTGTCGCGAAACGGCTTGGCTCTCAATTCGAATCAAAACGCATCTCTCTGGACTTCAAGCTGGATCCTGATCTTCCGCCTCTTCTCGCTGACGAGGACCGCGCCGTCCAGGTGCTGACGAATTTGGTTGGCAACGCGTTGCGGTATACGCCCGAAGGCGGCGCAGTAACGGTTTCAGTCACAAAGCAAAGCAGCGAAATCGAATTTGCCGTTCACGATACTGGCATCGGAATTTCACCTGAACACTTGCCGCACATCTTCGACCGCTTCTACCGCGTCGACAAATCGCGTTCGCGGCGTGCCGGCGGCGGAAGCGGCATCGGCTTGACGATTGCGCGCGCCCTCGTCGAAGCGCAGGGCGGACGCATCTGGGTCGAAAGCGATGGAGAGGGGCAGGGCAGTACGTTTACGTTTACGCTGCCTCTTGCAAAAGTCAATAAAACCATCATGCTCTAGGCGGTGCCGCATGGCGCCATGGAAGAGCGCCACGTCTCGCCGCCGGGGGCGGCGACGAGAGCATTGATGTAAGATATCCGTTTGGTAACAAAACTCCTCCAATACCGGAGGAGTTTTGTTTACGGAATCGGTGTGACTGTGCCTAATCCATCGTAATCAGGCGGAAAGATATCCACGTCCGTGCACGAATCTTTTCCAACGCGTTGCAGCAAGCCCATGTTCTTCGATGTCACATCCACTTGAATGGGCGTGCCTTGCCTGAAGGTGGTGTCAACCGTCAGTTTGAAGGTCACTTGATAACCCGCAGGCAGCGCGGGGATGCACTTGGTCTTATCGGGGTGGGGCCGGCCTTCATCCAGGCCGTTGAGCGTGGCGCACATGTCATCAATTTCTGATGAGCCGATGTTCTCAATGGTCACATAAGCATTGGTCACTTCGCCCATGCCGTGAAGAATGTCAAAGCTTGTGTTGCAGGAAAGAATCGTGGTGTTTACCTGCGCCGAGGACGGAAGCGCGCTGGGAATTGTGATCGTCGCAATCGGCGTCGGCGTGATTATGTTTGTAACGGTGACCGTCGCGGTGAGTGTGGGCGTGAGAGCGAGAGAAGGAGTCAGCGTCGGCGTTCCGGTTGACTGAGTCGGCGTGATTTGTGTATCGGTTGCTGATGCTATAACGGTCGCAGTGATCGGCGGAGGCAGAACGACAGGTGTGGGTGAACTGGGAAATGCTGTCGGCGTTAGAAAAGGTGTCGGGGGCGGATTGTAGGGCAATGGTTCGACCATCCAGCCGGAACATCCGGAGAGAATAGCCGCCAACACAATGCACGAGAATAGGAAAGCTTTCATGGCTAATTCCTTGCGTTGCTTTCATTTTATCTGTTCTTGAATGCAAGACAAGACCCAACTGGAAAAATTTGTCTGACATTACCGAATCCTGAAAAAATTCCTACTTGACAAATGAACCCAAATTCCCTATACTGTTTTTACTAACACGTGTTAGTAAATCAACCCCGAAATGTCACCCGCCAAACGCTCTACCAGCCGCGATGTTGCAAAGTTGGCCGGCGTCTCTCGAACGACCGTCTCTTTTGTTTTGAACCAGAACGAGGGCGTCAGCATCAGCGCTGCCACGCGCAAGCGTGTGCTCAAAGCCGCCAAAAAGCTCAACTATCATCCGGACGCGGCGGGACGCAAGCTTGTCAGCGGGAAGTCAGATACGCTCGGCCTCGTGCTGCACCAATCGCCCGAACAGGTTTTTGCGGATGCGTTTTTGCCGCGTGTGATTTTGGGCGTGGAGCAGGCCGCCATGCAGCGTGGATTTCATGTTCTGCTCAAGCAGGTGGATCCGAAGGACAAAAACGGTTATGCCCGGCTTATCCGCGAGAATCACGTGGATGGAATCATCCTTTCCGGCCCGCGGCAGGATGATGATGAAATCTTAAGACTCTATCGCGAAGGCGTGCCGGTCATGCTGCTGGGCCAATTGCCGGACAGCAATCTGCCTTTCGTGGATGTCAACGCGGCCAGCGGCGCGCAGACCGCTGTAAGGCATCTTATCGAGCTGGGCCATAAACGCATCGCGATGATTACCAACGCGCCGCTTTCGTACACTTCGTCGCAGCAGCGCAGAGACGGATATTTGCAGGCGCTTCGCAGCGCGGACCTGGAAGCGCATCCCGGTTTGATCAAGGAGGGGAACTACACCCCGGCCAGCGGCTATCAGGCCATGAACGAATTGTTGAACGGATCACTACGCCCGACCGCGGTTTTCATCGCCAGCGACGTGGTCGCGATGGGAGCCATTCTCGCGGTCCGCCGCGCCGGGCTGCGGCTCCCGGAGGATGTGGCGATGGTCGGCTTCGACGATATTCCCCTGGCCGAATATTTCGACCCGCCGCTGACCACCATCCGCCTTCCCGCGTTCGGGCTGGGATTGGCAGCCGCCGAAAGAGTGATTCAGCTGATCCAGGGAAAGGGTCTGGATAGCAATGAGGTTTTGATGGAAACAGAACTTATTGTGCGCGAATCTACGGTCAGAAATTTGACACATGCCTGAGATGTTTTTTTGCGCCCATAAGGTAACACGTGTTAATGACGAAAGGAGGTGGTCTGCCCTTAGATTTTTGAACTTGCGCTACGTGAATTCTCAACTCTGATAATCTCAAAAGGAGAAGAAAGATGAATAAGTTAAGCAAGATACTTGGCTTCGCATTGCTCGCTGCGTTATTCCTGGCTGCATGCGCCCCTGCAACTCCCACAGCGGCCCCTGCAACGCAGGCACCCGCGCCAACTCAGGCTCCGGCAACTCAGGCGCCAGCCACACAAGCCCCTGCAACCGCGGCTCCAACACAAGCGCCCGCTTCAAATATTGACTGCAAAGGCGCAAAATCCGGCGACACGCTGACCATCGTCTATCAATGGTCTGGCAATGAGGAGCAACTCTTCAATACAATCGTCAAGCCTTTAGTGGATGCCTGTGGCATTAAGATCAATGCCCAGTCCACCCGCGATGACGCTGTGCTGGATACGATGGTGAAGAGCACACCGCCCGACGTTCTATTCTGGCCGAACCTTAACCCCATAAAGCTCTATTCCGATAAGTTGGTGCCGTTGGATACGGATGGCGCCAATGCAGGCAACTATGCCTCGGACTGGATTAACTTGGGCACTTCCAATGGCAAGCTATTTGCCCTGCCTGCCAAAGCGGATATGAAGACCCTCATCTGGTACAGTCCTACACAATTCAAAGCACTTGGATATACCGTCCCGAAAACCTTCGCCGACCTGCAGACCTTGGTGGACAAGATGGCTTCGGATGGAAATGTGCCGTGGGCCATGGGCCTCGAAAGCGGTGCCGCCACCGGCTGGACCGGAGCGGACTTCATCGAGGATCTTCTGCTTGCCACGCAAGGAACCGACTATGTCAACGGCATCATCTCCGGTAAGGTGCCTTACAATGATCCCGGCGTGACGGCTGCCTACCAAATCTACCAGAAATGGGCCAGCGATGCGAAGTACACAGTCGGCGGATCGAACGGCACGGTCAGCACGAATTTCAACGACGCGATTCTTCAGGTCTTCTCGAATCCGCCCAAGGCTATGATGGTTGACAAGGCCACCTTCGCTGCCGGGTCCATCACCAAACAATATCCGAATCTGAAGTATGGCACAGACTACGATGCGTTTGTGTTCCCCGGCGCAAAGGGCGTGCAAGTAAGCGCCGATTTTATGTATGCCTTCAGCAACAAACCGGCTGCCCAGGCTTTGATCGCTTACTGGACCAGCGATTTGGGCGCCCAGAACTTCGCCGCGACGAATTGGGGCCTTTCGCCCAATAAAGCGGGCGCTGGCAAATACACCGATCCGCTGATGACTGCATTGGGCAATATCTTTGCGAACGCGGGCGGCTACGCCTTTTCCACCGGCGATGCCATCGGTGATCCCTATAGCACCGCACAGTGGAAGGCAGTTGTCAACGTTGCGCAAGGGCAAGATATCAAAACCAATTTGGATACGGTTGCAGCTGCTCAGGCCCAGTCAATCAAAAAATAGAGTAGCGAATCCAGAAAAAGTAGAGTCTGAATAAGCGACCGGGGCATATTCAAAGATATGCCCCGGCTCGCCCCGCAAGGATGGAGGAGCAATGGTTCCAAAAATCATGAAGCAGGGACGGCTGGCGCCATGGCTATACTTGTTGCCATCGCTGATCCTGATGACCATCTTTATCGTTTATCCGACGTTTGCCACAATTCGATTGAGCCTCCTCGACGCGCATAGCGTAAACTCTGCGGCAACGACTTGTCAACCCGGTCAACCTTGCTGGGGAATCTTCGAGAACTATCGCTACGCACTCACGAACCCGGAAATGTTGGCAGCCCTACGCAATAATGCGCTGTGGATTCTGTTGATGGTCCCCGGAACAATCATCGGTGCGTTGTTCTTTGCGCTTCTGGCCGACCGCGTACCCTATGAGAATCTGGCAAAATCCATCATCTTCATGCCCATGGCTATTTCTTTCGTAGGGGCAAGTGTTATCTGGCGTTTTGTCTACGATTTTCGGAGCAGCGGCCCTCAAATTGGCATTCTGAACGGGATCATCACGGCATTTGGCGGGCAGCCTGTCGCCTGGCTGAGCGCGCCAATTATCAATAACTTTTGTCTCATGCTGGTCGGCGTTTGGCTGTGGGCCGGCTTTTGCATGACGATATTGTCCGCGGCGATAAAAGGAGTTCCTGCCGAGATCCTGGAGGCGGCCCGCGTGGACGGAGCAAATGAATTCCAGGTTTTTGGCAATATCCTGTTGCCTTCCATCATGCCGACAATCGTCGTTGTCACCACCACGATGACGATCATCATTCTGAAAGTCTTCGATGTGGTTTATGTGATGACCGGCGGTTATTTCGATACGGAAGTCATCGCCAATCGCATGTTCGAATTGATCGTTACAAATGCGGGCCAATCCACTGCCATTGCTGTCGTTTTGATCGTGTTGACCATTCCCATCATGATTTTCAATGTGCAACGATTCCGCAGGGAGGAGGCCGCGCGATGAATCCCCTCAGCCGACTTAACAAATTCTTTGGCAAACTGCCCGTTCATTTTGCCGTGATCCTGATGTGTCTGTTATGGGTCATTCCAACGCTGGGCCTGTTTGTTACTTCTTTCCGCCCGCGTGAAGCCGTGCTCACCGGCGGTTGGTGGACCGTATTCCTGCCTCAGCCTCAGGCGGTTGGCCAGCCCGAATACACTAAATATTGTTCCTCTTGTCACGGCGCGAACGGTAAAGCCATCGCTTCCGCCGATCTGTCGAATCCAAGCGTTGTAAACCAGTATCAAAGCGCTGCCAGTTTGTTGATCATGTTGCGTGAACCGATCAACGGCCAGCCGCATCTTCTCAACCCAACTCTTCCTTCAACTCCGAAAGATGCGCTCAATACATTGACGCCGGTACTGACCTATCTTCAGACTCTTTCAGGCCAAAAACAGGCATCGAGTCAATTCACCCTCAACAATTACGTGGACGCCATTGTGGGATACAAAGGCACTACTGACTATTTGCCGGACTGTCAAAACAAAGTGCCTAGCACCCTGGCTGTGATGAACTGCAACGCCAGTGATATTCTCAATCCGGCGGGGATCGGCGCCGCCTTTATTAACACATTCATTGTTGTCATACCCGCCACGCTCTTTCCCATCATTTTTGCCGCGCTGGCTGCTTATGCTTTTGCCTGGTTGGACTTCAAGGGCCGCCAATGGATATTCGCTTTATTGATCGGCCTGCAAATCGTACCGCTGCAGATGGCCTTGGTTCCGATCGCACAACTTTATGTTCAGCTTGGGATGCAAAGCACATTTCTGGGAATATGGCTTTTCCATACCGGCTTTGGCCTGCCTTATGCCATCTACCTGATGCGGAACTTCATCGGCTCGCTGCCGCGCGAGATTTTTGAATCCGCGTATTTGGACGGCGCAAACCATTGGGCTGCGTTTCGACGGCTCGCTCTGCCATTGGCAATGCCGGCGATTGCTTCGCTGGGCATTTATCAGTTCCTTTGGGTCTGGAACGATTTCTTGGTTGCCAAGATTTTCCTGACCACCCACCCGGTGTTGACAGTGCAAATTCAAAACTTGATTGACCCGTTGGGCCGAAATTGGAATATTTTGACTGGAGCAGCCTTTCTTTCCTTCATCATCCCCATGGTCGTTTTTATCGCTTTCCAGCGCTACTTCGTGCGCGGACTACTGGCTGGATCTGTGAAAGGATAGAATCTCGAAAATATAATGGAAGTTCCACATTGGTATAAGAATGCGGTTTTCTATGAAGTCTATGTCCGTGCCTTCTACGATCACAGCGGCGACGGACATGGTGATTTTCGGGGGCTGACCCAAAAGCTGGATTACCTGCAAGACCTCGGCGTTGACTGTCTGTGGCTGATGCCGACCTATCCGTCACCGCTCAAGGACGATGGATATGACATTGCGGATTATTGCGGGATTCATCCCAGCTACGGCACGCTGGACGATTTCAAATCCCTGCTCGACGCGGCTCATGCCCGGAATATCCGCATCATCATGGACCTCGTGCTGAATCACACCTCCGATCAGCATCCCTGGTTCCAGGCCGCCCGCGCGGACCGCAACTCGCGTTACCGCGATTATTATGTCTGGAGCGATACGGACGAAAAATATCGCGGGGCGCGCATCATCTTCGTTGACACCGAGCGTTCCAACTGGACCTGGGACCCGGTCGCGGGTCAATTTTTCTGGCACCGCTTTTATTCATCCCAGCCCGATTTGAATTACGACAATCCCGCGGTGCAGGAAGAAATCCTGAAAGTGATCAGTTTCTGGCTCGATATGGGCGTGGATGGATTCCGCGCGGATGCCGTGCCTTATCTTTTCGAGCGCGAGGGGACAAGCTGCGAGAACCTTCCTGAAACACACACGCTTCTGAAAAGACTCCGCCGGTTCATTGACGAAAATTATCCGGGCCGCATTTTGCTCTGCGAAGCGAATCAATGGCCGCGCGAAGTTCGTTCGTATTTCGGGAACGATGACGAATTCCACATGGCGTTCCACTTTCCGCTGATGCCGCGCATCTTCATGTCCATTCGACGCGGCGACGCGGAACCAATCCGCTGGGTGCTGGAACAAACGCCGCCGATCCCAAACAATACGCAATGGTGCGCGTTTCTTCGCAACCACGACGAGCTGACTTTGGAAATGGTCGGCGAGGAAGAGCGGCAGTGGATGTGGCGCGAGTATGCGCCCGATCCGCGCATGAGATTGAATCTCGGCATCCGCCGCCGGTTGGCCCCTTTGCTCGATAACGATCGCCGCAGGATCGAATTGGCGAATTCGCTGCTTTTCACCATGCCGGGCTCGCCCATCATTTATTATGGCGATGAGATCGGAATGGGCGATAACATCCTGCTGCATGACCGCAACGGTGTCCGCACGCCGATGCAGTGGAATATCGGCTTCAATGCTGGTTTTTCGAACGCCGATGAAATCTACGCGCCCATCATTGATAATTCGGTATTCAAATTGCGGGAAGTCAATGTCGAGACGCAGCACGGCGACCCGGACTCGCTTTTGCAAACCATGCGGCGGATGATCGCGGCGCGCAAAAAACATCCCACGCTCGGGTGCGGAAATCTGGAATGGCTCGATTGCGGCACGCGCAGTGTGGCGGCTTATTCGCGCGCCTTCCAGCAGGAGCGGCTGGTGATCTTGAATAACTTGAGCGATGGTCGGCAATCGGTCAATATAAAGTTATCAGGACAAACTTTTACGGATGTTTTGAGAAATAAAAAATTTGAAGCTGCGAATGGACAGCTTCAAATCAATTTACAGCCGTATGAATATCTCTGGCTTGAGGGATGAATAATTTTGTTGACAAAAAATGTAGGGGCGGCCAGTAGGGGCGACTGGCCAGTCGCCCCTACTCTCCAACTGTGTGCAGCAGCGCCATGTTCGGCGGGCGGACTGAACCAACAGGATAGCCGCATACCAAAACGACCTGATCGCCCGATTGCACAATTTCGGACCTCATCAGCGCGGTATCAACCAGTTGGAGCATTTCTTCCAGTGAATTTGCAAAAGGAACGCGATGCGGCCGTACGCCCCACAAAAACGTCAGCCGCCGGTAGGTTTCATCGCTGGGCGTGAAAGCCAGGATCGGCACGCGCGGCCGGATCTTCGACATCAGCCAGGCGGTTTGGCCCTGCGTTGTGAACGACGCGACTGCCGTGACGTTTTGGTCGCTTGCCAGAACCTGCGCGGCGCGCGTCATCGAAGCCGCGTCGCTGGTTTCGAATCCCTGGACCGCTCCCGATTCTTTTCCCCATTCTGCGAAGTTACATTCCGCCTCGCGTACGATGCGATCCATCATCTGAACGGCTTCCACCGGATACCTTCCCGAAGCTGATTCAGCGGACAGCATGACCGCATCGGTTCCGTCAAAAATGGCGTTGGCTACATCCGAGGCTTCGGCCCGCGTGGGGAGCGGATTCGTAATCATCGACTCCAACATCTGTGTGGCGGTGATCACCAGTTTTGCGCGTGCGTTCGCGGCGCGGATGATCTGCTTTTGCAAAGCAGGCACGCGCTCCGGCGGAAGTTCCACGCCGAGATCGCCGCGCGCCACCATCACACCGTCCACATTATCGAGAATCGCGTCCAGGTTATCAATCGCTTCCGGCTTTTCGAGTTTGGCGATCAACAAAGGCTGGCGCCTGCCATTCGAGAATCGCTCCATCGCGTAACGGACTTTCTTTACATCGTCCGCCGTGCGGACGAAAGAAATGGCCACCGCGTCCGCATTTTGGGAAATGCCAAAGGCAAGATCCGCCTCGTCTTTTTCGGTGAAGCCTGCGATCCGCAATCGGACGCCGGGCAGGTTGATTCCCTTGTGCGAGGTCAGCGGGCCGCCAACGACAACACGCGCTTTCAACGCGCGCTCTTTGACGGAAACGACTTCCAGCGTGAGCCGCCCATCATCGAGCAGGAGCCGCTCCGAGGTCCGGACGGAATCGAACAGTTGCCGAAAGTCCACAGGGATTTGTTTGCCGGTGTCGTCCGGCGGCTCTGTCCCGGTCGCGTACAGACTGACCATCTCCCCTTCGGATAATTGAAGCGGCGATGGCAATTCGCCCACGCGTATCTTTGGGCCTTGCAAATCCTGCAAAATGCCGACCGGGATTTCCAGCTTCTCTGATACGCGGCGGATGGTCGCGATGCGCGCCGCGTGTTCTTCGTGCGTGCCATGCGAAAAATTCATGCGCGCAACGTTCACGCCGGCTTGAATCAATTTTTCGAGAATAACTTCATCCTGGCTGGCCGGCCCAATGGTTGCGACGATCTTGGCTTTACGATCCATGATTTCCTTTCGATAATATTTATATCACGAAAGAACACGCGGGTCCGATAAAAGTTGTGGGGTTCATTGGGAATTGCCGTGATGGACCAGCATATTTGGCGGCATGATGTAGGTCAAATTGGCAATTTGACCTACGGCTGGCAGCGCACCACGGCAAGTCCCAGAGAGCCAGTTGTGGTTGTGTCTCCGCGCCAAAACATTTCCGGATTCAGGCAGGGCGGACTTTGGCGCGTAATAAAACAGACTGAATCCGCGTTCCGTTTTTTCCGCCGCACAAAACTCCGCGTGAATCCGTGTTTTCCGTGTCCAATGTTCGAAATGTACGGCGGCGAGTGCGGCATCAAAAAGCCCGACAGAACGCCGGGCTTTTGATCGGGTGTGGATGCCGGAACTAGATGAAATGCAGCTCCGCAGCCTGCCTCTCCAAATCCTTGCGGAAATCTGGATGCGCGATTCCGATCAGTTGCTTTGCGCGCTGGCGGATTGTCTTGCCGTACAGGTCCGCGATGCCGTATTCAGTGACAATGTAGTGAACGTGGTTGCGGCCGGTCACAACGCCCGCACCCTGTTTCAGCATGGGGACGATGCGGCTTAACGTGGTGCCGTCGCGCAAAGTTGTTGCGCTGGGCAAAGCGATGATCGGCACGCCGCCCTTCGAGCGGGATGCACCGTAGATGAAATCGAGCTGGCCGCCGATGCCGCTGTAGAATTTTGGCCCGATGCTGTCGGCGCAGACCTGGCCGGTGAGATCCACTTCGATGGCGGAGTTGATGGCGACCATGCGCTCGTTCTGCGCGATCACGAACGGATCATTGATATATTCGGTGCGGTGCAATTCGATGAGCGCGTTGTCGTCCACCCAATCGTAGAGTTTTTTCGTGCCGAGGATGAATCCCGCCACGATCTTGCCCGGATGCAGACTCTTGCGCGCGCTGGTCAGTACGCCGCGTTCGACGAGTTCGATCACGCCGTCCGAGAAGAGTTCGCTGTGTACACCGAGGTCCTTCTTATCGAATAGATATTTCAACACCGCGTCCGGAATCGCGCCGATGCCCATTTGCATCGTCGCGCCGTCGGGGATCAGTTCGGCGATGTGGCCTGCGATCTTTTCCACGACTTCGTTATCGCCGTCTTCGGCCATCGGCATTTCCGGGATCGGATAATTGACCGGCACGATGTAATTCAGGCGGCTGACGTGAATGAACGAATCGCCGAGCGTGCGCGGCATCTGGTCGTTCACTTCGGCGATGATGATCCTGGCCGATTCCGCCGCGGACTTGGTCAGGCCGACTTCCACGCCGAGGCTGCAAAATCCGTGCTCATCGGGCCGCGACACGTGAATGAATGCCGCGTCAACGGGCAGGATGCCGCGCTTGAACAACAGCGGGAATTCGGAAAGAAGAACCGGCGTGAAATCGGCGCGGCCTTCCTGTACCGCCTTGCGGACATTCGGGCTGATGAACATCGTGTTGACGCGCAAATGTCCTTCGAGGTCCGGCTTCACGTAATCAGCCGAACCGACCGTCAGGGCCTGGCAAACTTCGACATCCCTGAGATTCGGAGCCTGCTTCACCAAAGCGGCGAGCGTCTCCTGCGGCACGGACACGTTCCCGGTCATGAAGATGCGGTTTCCCGATTTGACGGCCTTGACCGCTTCCTGCGCGCTGACAATGCGCGATTGGTACTGGCTAGTCCAGTCCATCATCCACCTCCTGGTGATTGGTCAGGCGTGCAAGATGGCGGATCTCACCGTTATACGTGTTTACCGCAGGCTCAATGGACGGATCGTTCAAAAGTGCGTCTGCTCCGAGATCTGCAATTTGCGTGATGTACGACATGGCCGCATTGACAAACGCGTGGGTGGCTGTGCGCGCCACCGCACCGGGGATGTTCGGCACACAGTAATGCAGGATGCCTTCCTCGATGTACACCGGATGCTCGTGCGTGGTCGGGCGCGACGTTTCCGCGCAGCCGCCCTCGTCAATGCTGATGTCCATGATGACGGAACGCGGCTTCATCGAGCGCACCATTTCGCGCGTGACGAGGATCGGCGAGCGCTGCCCCGGAACGAGCACCGCGCCGACCACGACATCCGCGTATGCCACCGAGCGTTCGATGTTTCGTTTGGTCGAGAGCATCGTGACGATGTTTGGAAAGCGGTCCCAAAGCCGCTGAAGCGCGGCGAGGTTTTGGTCAATCACCGTGACGTGCGCGCCCATGCCGAGGAACATTCCCGTGGCATACGTGCCGACCACGCCCGCGCCCAGGACCACGGCTTCGGCGGGCGGGACGCCCGGCACCCCGCCCATCAAAATTCCTTTGCCGCCCCAATTATTCTGAAGCAGGCGCGCCGCGATCTGCGCCGCCATCGCGCCGCCGATCTGGCTGAACGGAAACAGCACAGGCAGCGAGCCGTCCGGTGCCTGGATCTGCTCGTACGCGATGGAGGCGATCTTTTTCTCGAGCAGGATGTCTATCTTGTCCTGCCGCGCCGAAGCCAGATGCAAAAACCCGGCCAGGATCGTGCCGGGCCGCAGCCAGTCCAATTCCTCCTTGAGCGGGCGCGAAACTTTCAAGGCCAGGTCCGCGCGGCCAAAGGCCTCCTCTGTCGAATAGACGAGACGCGCTCCGGCCTTCTCGTAATTCGCGTCGCTGAAGCCGGCTTCGAGTCCCGCTTCGTGCTCGACGAAAACCTTGTGCCCGTTTTGAACCAGGATTTCCACGCCTGCGGGGGATAGTCCCACGCGGTATTCGAACGGACGCCTTTCTTTGGGTATTCCGATGTTCATAGATCCTCCGTGTTAAAGTAAAGACTTCCGAAGTCAGGATGAGGACATGGACTTCGGAAGTCTCAGGCTAATTCATGTTGAGCGCTTCTCTGATAATGGGAAGCGCCCAATCAATGGTCTCCTTTTCGATCACAAGCGGCGGCGCAAAGCGGATCACGTTTTCGTGCGTCTCTTTGGCAAGGATGCCTTTGTTTTGCATCGCTTCGCAAAAACGCCGCGCCCCGCCAGCGGATGGCTTCAATTCGACGCCGATCAGCAGTCCCTTGCCGCGCACTTCTTTGACGTGCGGGCTGGGGATTTCTGCCAGTTGCTCCATGAAATATGTGCCGAGTGATTCGGCGCGTTCGGCGAGTCTTTCGTCGCGGATGACAGCCAGTGCCGCGCGCGCAACCGCCGCGGCCAATGGGTTTCCGCCGAACGTCGAGCCATGCTCGCCGGGCGTGAACAAACCGAGGATGGGTTGATCCGCCAGAATTGCCGACACCGGATAAAAGCCCCCGGCCAATGCCTTGCCAATGATCGCGATATCTGGCCGGACGCCTTCGTGTTCGCACGCAAATAATTTTCCCGTGCGCGCCAACCCGGTTTGGATTTCATCGGCGATGAACAAGACATTATTCCTTTTGCAGATCTCGGAAACTTTCCTGAGATAACCCGCAGGCGGAATAATGACTCCGCCCTCGCCTTGAATCGGTTCGAGCATCACCGCCGCCGTATTTTTGTTGATGGCTTTTTCCACCGCGGGCGCGTCTCCGTATGGCACGGTGACAAATCCGGGCGTGAACGGGCCGAAGTCATCGCGATACGCCGGCTCGGTCGAGAACGAGATGATGGTGGTTGTCCGCCCGTGGAAATTTCCCTGCGCGGTAATGATCTCCGCTCGATGGCGCGGCACGCCCTTGACTCGATACGCCCACTTGCGCGCCAGCTTGATGGCCGTCTCGACCGCCTCCGCGCCGGAATTCATCGGCAGCGACATTTCGTAGCCGGTCATTTCGGAAAGTTCTTTATAGAAGAGCGGAAGCTGGTCGTTGCGGAACGCGCGCGAGGTCAGCGTGAGTTTTTTGGCTTGTTCGAGCATCGCATTCAGGATTCTTGGATGAACGTGTCCCTGGTTGAGCGCGGAATACGCGGACAAACAATCCAAATATTTTTTCCCATCAACGTCGTAAACCCAAACGCCTTCGCCGCGTTCGATCACCACGTCCAGCGGATGATAATTGTGCGCGCCGTATTCTTCTTCGATCGCGATAAAATCCTTTGTATTCATAAATTATCCTATAACGTTCTTGTAAGGGCACAGCAAGACAATTGACCGTCAAACCTGTTTCAAGTTTCGCTGCGCCCTTACCATAACAATTACGCTACGCCAAACAATCTCGCGAGAATCGCCTTCTGCGCGTGCAGACGATTATGCGCCTGTGGGAAGATGACCGAGTGCGGGCCATCGGCAACTTCATCGGTCAGCTCATGATTGCGATGCGCGGGCAGGCAGTGCATCACGATCACATCCCTGTCCGCTTCACTGACAAGCTTCGCATTGACTTGATAAGGCGGGAAAACCTTCTCACGTTTGGCTGTTTCTTCTTCCTGTCCCATGCTGGTCCATGTATCCGTATAAATCACGTGCGCGCCTCTGACGGCTTCGTGCGGATCGCGCAGGAAACGTAGGGACGGGGTAACCCCGTCCCTACCCGTTTCCTGCGCGATGTTCTTGGCAATCTCGACCGCTTTCGGATTCAAGTCATAACCTTCGGGGCTGGCGAGCGTGAAATTCCATCCGAGTTTGGCTGCGACGTGCATCAGCGAAACCGCGACGTTATTCCCGTCACCAACGAACGTGACATTCAAGCCTTTGGCTTTGCCAAACTTTTCCTGGATGGTCAACGCATCCGCCATTCCCTGGCATGGATGGTTGTAATCGCTCAAGCCATTGACCACAGGAATGCTCGACCACTTTGCCAATTCCAAAACATGTTCGTGTTGGAAGACGCGTGCCATCAGCGCATGGACATACCCCGAAAGCACGCGTGCCACATCCGCAATCGCTTCGCGTTGGCCGAGTCCGATCTCGTTCGGCGAGAGATACAGCGCGTCGCCGCCCATGTGACGCATCGCCATGTCGAACGAAACGCGCGTCCGCAGGCTGGGCTTCTGGAAGATCATCCCCAGCACTTTGCCTTTGAAGAGCGGGGGATTGCCTTTCTCGAAGTATTCCTTTTTCAAACGAACGGCCAGGTCCAACAAACCCTGAACTTCCCCCGAAGATAAATCCGAAACGGCTAGAAAATGGTTCATTGCCAACTCCTCAATGTGTTAAGTATAGTGGTTTAGGCCAATTGTAACCTGTCTAAATCGTCACGGGTTAGGAGTGATGTTCATCCAACTATGTTCGCTTATAATGAATGGGATGCTTTCTCCCTCGGTAACGTTCACTCTTCCTAAAGCAATCAAAGCGACGGTTACGGACGACACATTAACTGTGGACTTGGATGATGGTCGCACGATCTCTGTTCCGATTGGCTGGTATCCGCGCCTGGAACATGGCACATATGCGGAGCGCGCAATGTTCAGATTGCGGGAGCTGGTTTTGGACTTCATTGGCCCGACCTCGACGAAGATATTGGCGTTGATGGACTGTTGCTTGGCAAGCGTTCTGCGGAAAGCCCGCAATCGTTTGAAGTTTGAAGCCTGGCTACAAAAACGAAAACAGACCAAAGGGAAATAACGCTATCTTCTTCGCGGGGCTAAAGCCACCTGCTCAGTACATGGAAGTCCTGCGGACTGATTCGCCGAGTCGGTTTCAACTGACTTTCACGAATTGAGGCAGAACTTTAGTTCATGCCAACTTGTTGGACGTGACGTATATCTCGACAATCATGGCAATTTGACGTATTTACAATTTGACAATACAATTGAATTATGCGATTCGAATGGGATGAGAACAAGCGACTCATCAATATCAAAAAACATGGCATTGACTTTGCAGATATTCCCGCAATTTTTGAACACGACATCGTCACCGCGATTGATGATCGTTTTGATTATGGCGAAACGCGTTATCAAACACTTGGTTTACTAAAGAGCCGTGTCATTCTCGTTGTTCATACTGAATCCGAAACCGTTATTCGTATTATTTCCGCGCGAAAGGCAACCAAATATGAAGAAGAAGCTTATTTCTCCCAAATCTCAAACTGACTTTGCCCGTCTTGACAAAATGAAAGATGAAGATATTGATCTCTCCGACGCGCCAGAGATCACACCCGAAATGTTTGCCAAAGCCATCGTGCGGCGCGGACTCAAGCCGCGCACCAAAAAGCAAGTGACTTTACGCATGGATAGCGATGTTTTGAATTGGTTCAAGAAACAAGGACGCGGCTACCAAACCAAGATCAACTTGCTGTTGCGCGCTTATATGGAAGAACATGTGAAGCGACCACCTTCGCGGGGCTAAGGCCGCCTGCATCCATCGAAAAATAACATGAAAAATCTCTGGGAAAAGCAAGTTGAAGGACATCGTCTTGTAGCTATTTCAACCAATACTTCTGGTGATTTTGGTATTCCTGTTTTCTTCTTGCATGGTATCGGCGGGTCAATATATTTTTGGACACCCGAAGAAACATCTCTCTTTCACCATGTTGGCTCTTGCTACTCACTGAGTTTGCCAGGGCATTATCCCGCTATTCCTCCCAAAGAATTTACCGCCACATCCATTACAGCCGCGTTGATAGCCCGACTTCTGTCAAAATCCATTCAAGAAATAGTTGGAAACAAGAAAGTCTTATTGGTTGGTCACTCCACGGGCGGGTTTGCCGCCTTATGCATAGCGATATACGCTCCCCAAGTTGTATCAGGAATAGTTTCTATTGCGGGTTTTTGTAAAGGTCAGTGGACAGGCGCGTTGGGTTTCAATCAGTGGCTCGTTCGTCAAGGCTCCATGGGCCGCGCCATGTTCAAAAAAGTATATCAACTCGGAGGTGTAAACAAGGAAATTTTTCGGATGTTCTGGCAAGTCTACGCAAACGACCACATGGCTTTATTCAGTCATCCACATTTCAACGCGGTGGTAAACAGCACGTTCCCTGATGTTCAAAACCTCGATTTAGATTCAATAGTCAGTTATTTTACGGCAATGCCTCAAATTGACATAACTCCAGATCTATCTAAAATAGATGTTCCAACATGTGTGATCGTTGGGGATAGAGACCCTATTGTCCCCTCAAGGCAATCATTAATTATTGCAGAGAAAATCGCCAACTCAAATCTAGCGGTAATAAAAGGTTCTGGGCATCTCCCGTTTTTTGAGAAGCCAATCGAATATAAAAGAGCTGTAGATGCTTGGCTTGCAGAGTTTCTATCTTTATCCTGAGGCACCAATCCGAATTTTCCTTGATACTGAACAAAAACCATGTCGAAATCAGCCAGAATTGCAGCCGTCCAAATGAAAGCCTCTCCATCCTCTGTCAAAGAGAGATTGGCACAGGCTGAGAAACTTGTTATACAGTGTGTCGAAAATGGGGCACGCCTTATCGTTTTGCCAGAAGTTTTCAATACAGGATATGAGTACAGCGACCGAAACTATCTACAAGCAGAGTCGTTTGATGGGGTCACTGCCACTTGGATGAAACAAACGTCCACCCGTTATCATGTTCACTTGGCGGGCTCATTCCTTCGCAGAGAGCAAAACGAGATATTTAACACCTTGTTGCTTGTTGCCCCGGATGGTCGTCAGTGGTATTACGATAAAAACTATCCCTGGATATGGGAACGAGCATATTTTCAAAAGGGAGCAAATGTAACCATTGCCAACACCGAATTAGGAAAAATTGGATTTCTTATCTGTTGGGATGTTGCCCATCCAAATTTATGGCGACAATACTCAGGCAAAGTTGAACTAATCATCGTGAGCAGTTGTCCTCCCAAGGCTCTTGACCTGGCATTGGTTTTTCCAGACGGGAAACGGATTATAAGCAAGAATACAGGAGCGCTTACCCAATATATGAAGCACACCTCTGATAAAACATTTGGAGAATATTTGCGCAGGCAAGCCAGTTTTCTAGGAGTTCCAGTGGCGCAAGCAACAAGTACAGGAATTTTCACTTCGCCTTTTCCGAATCCCAAATCATCTTTGACTATGCTTTCCGTCGTTTATCCACCATTATTGAAATACAAGTCTCAATTTGACCATGCTCGTATGGAAACCAATTACTTCAACGAAACCTACATAACTGATAATTCAGGGAATGTTTTACAGTCTGTTCAACCTGATACTGAAGGTGTTGCAGTAAGCGACGTAATCATGCCTGGTTTCCCTCCGCAGCCAAAAGGGAAACAACCCGCCTTTGGTATTCCTAAATCCATGTATTTGATTGACTCAATTGCTGAAATGATGTTCGCGTCCGAATACAATAAACAGACGCAAAGGTATCTTTCAAAGCAAGCTCCGTTCTTAAAAGCTGGCGGCTAATAAAGCATGTAGTGGACACTTCGGCTGTCGACTCGCGCGGATAACGCCAGCCGTTACCCCGCCATCCTCACCTTCTTCCAATATCTCATCAACTCATCTGCGCTCATGCCGAGCGCGTAAGTGCGTCGCGCCTTACCGATAACCGAATCTCCTTTCGCGGTTGAATGCCGTGAAGAGATTCGTCCCATTAAGTTTGGTGCGATGTACCCTCTGCCATCCTGACTTTTTTCCAATAGCGATACATTCCGTCCGCGGACATGCCGAGCGGATTTGCCAATTCATAAGCTCTCACCGCGTCCGCGCTCAGGCCTTGCTTTCGGCCTTCATCATTTACCCAGCCCGTAAATTTCTGGCGCAATTCTTCGACGGGCGGCTCCTTCGTCATCGCGGCTTCGAGCCAGCGTTCCGCCGAATCCAATTCCTTTTGAACTTCGCTCAAATGCCATTCAGGATCGTCGAACACGCCGAAGTGAGTCGGCGCGATGCGCGCGAATTTTTCTCTCTTCAAACGCGCAATCGACTCGCGCCATTTTCCAAAATGCAATTCAGGCGGAGGCATTGGGACGCGCAGGTATGGATACCCCGGAATGCGGACTCCGCCGACATCGCCGCTGAAACAAATATCTTCGAACAGATACGCGTAATGATGTTCGGCATGACCGGGTGTATTGATCGGAATAAATTCCGCGCTCCCGATCTTTATCGCTTCCGCATCGTTCGCGACGTTGAGTTTATTTTCCGGCACAGGCAGGAACTCGCCCCAAAGCGAATCCATCTTGTCGCCGTAGATGCGCGCTGCGCTGGCGAGAAGTTTTTCCGGGTTCAACAAATGCGGCGCGCCGACCGGATGAACATAAATCTGTGCACCCTGCCGCGCCAGCCATCCCGCCGCGCCGGCGTGATCGAGATGGATGTGCGTCAGCAATACGTGAGTAACGTCCGCGACGCGCAAGCCATTGGCTGCGAGACCCGCTTGAAGTCCCGCGAGAGTCGAGCCGGGGCCGGATTCGATCAGCACCGCGCCGCTCGAGTGCCGAATCAGGTACGATGCAATTGCCTGGGACCTGCCCTGGAAGTTCAAGTCAAGTGTGATAACGTCGGTCTTTGCCATTGGGTCACATCCTGTGAAATATGATTCGATGAAAATGTGGAAAGCGTTCGTCCGATATCGGTATCGCAATAGACGAGGCACACGGGAACGCGCTGTTCCATCAACTGTTGGGCAAGTTTTTCCGTGCCTTTGCCCCCCGCAAAGCTGTCGGCAGCCATCAGAACGACAACCGGTTTCAGGTCGCGGCGCTGAAGATCATCGGCGGCAACCAGGATATCCGGCGAAACGGTCGGCGTTACCAAAATCACACTCGAACCCTGCGACAGTTGCCGCGCCTGTGTGCCAACCAGCGCGGCAATGGAGAGTTCGCCTCTGCCTTCGAGATAGGCGAGCATCTCCAGGATCTTATTTTGCTGCCGCTCGCTGCGTTCGGCATGGATCATGGTGTAGGCGCGGTCTTCGGTCACGAATCCGACGGCGCGCTTTTGCGCGATGAAGTAACGCGCCAGGGAGGCTGTGATGCTGATGCCGTACTCCAGTGTGGAGGGAGGCAGGGTCAACTTTGGTTTGCGGCTGAAGAGCAAACTTTCCAAAGGAATGTCCGGCGTCTCGAATGGTTTACGTGCCTGTGCCTTTTCCTGCGCATCCAAAAATAGCCAGACCTCTGACTGCGGATCCAATTCGAATTCCTTGACCATCAACTGACCGCGCCGCATGGATGTGGGCCAATGGATGCGTTTCATGGGGTCGCCCGGAATGTATTCGCGAACGCCCGCCGCGTGCGGTGTAATGTCGGTTGATTTGCGGCGGATGACCTGACCGCCCGGCAGCAATCCTGGCGGCGATGGAAATGATGTGATCGGGAAGACCATCGGCAGGATCAGCAGCGTTTTCTCCGCTGGGAATTTTTTCCTGATGCGGAACAGGCCGAGCGGATCGGATGCCACGAGTGTCGTCGGCCCGAGCGGAAGCGCGCCGCGACGCGTGAGCCACGTGCGCGCGATGTAGGATTGTTTTTCGCGCGGCAGGAGACGCGTCAATAGGCGCGAACCTGCCGCGGCGGGCAATGGCATCTCGTTATACAGTTCCACCCAGAGACCCGGCAGCCGGCTGGTATTCGTGACCTCGAATTGTTCCTTGAAGATATCACCGACACTGGCGCGGGTAAAATCTCCCGCGCGATGCAGTCGAAGTGAACGTGCAAGGACTCTCACCCAGATCCATGCGCCGATGAGCAGGATCAGGCCCAGATACAAAAGATGCGAATAGAAGGCCGCGCCGGTCACTGCCGAACCGAAGATGCCGGTAAAAATCAGAAGGGCAACCACCACACGCCCAACATTCATTTTGATTTCTTCTTCTCCACAGGTGCCCGGCGGAAATCTCCGCCCGGCGCAGGCGTGCCGCGAACGATTTCCTGGACGATGCGGTCGGCGCTCAATTCACGCAGACGCGCGGCCGGGCTGACGATGATGCGATGTCCAAGCACGGCCACTGCCATATCCTTTACGTCATCCGGGAGAACATGATCGCGGCTGTTCAAGGCGGCGCGCGCCTGCGACGCGCGCGATAAAGCCAGCGTGCCGCGCGGACTGGCTCCAAGATAAATATCGGTGCTTTGACGCGTGCGCCGCGTGATGTCGGTGATGTAGCGTTTGGCGGCAGGCGAGACGTACACCGCTTTGATCGCTTCCGCGACATCCAAAACCTCTTTGGCCCTGGCAACCGGCTTGAGCGTTTCGATCGGATGCCTCAGCCGCTGTTCGTCCAGGATTCTGATCTCGTCCATGAAATCCGGATAACCGAGCCGGACGCGCAAAAAGAAGCGGTCAAGCTGGGCTTCGGGAAGCGGAAACGTCCCTTCGTATTCGATTGGGTTTTGCGTGGCAAGCACCATGAACGGCTTGGGCAAAATGTGCGTGGAGCCGTCCACCGTGACCTGACGTTCTTCCATTGCCTCGAGCAGGGCGGCCTGCGTCTTGGGCGTGGCGCGGTTGATCTCGTCTGCCAGAATGATTTGCCCGATGATCGGTCCGGCGCGGAATTCGAATTTGCGCTTTTGCTGGTTATAGATCGAAATGCCAGTCACATCGCTGGGAAGCATGTCCGGCGTGAATTGGATGCGGTTGAACGTGCAGGCCAGCGATTTCGCCAGGCTGCGCGCCAGCATGGTCTTTCCGACACCCGGCACATCTTCGATCAGAATGTGTCCCTGGCACAAAAGGCCGATCACGATCAATTCGATTGCATCCCGCTTGCCGACAATGACTTTTTCGAGATTGTTGATCAATTGCTCGCCAAACGCCTGAATGTCTGCCATGTCAAGTCCTCTGAGATTGGATACGTTGATTCTACCTTGCAAATTGCGAGGCGGGCAGGGCAACAATAAACTTTATCCACAGATTTAGCAGAGTACGCAGATTGAGAAATCGGGCTCTCCGAGTGATACACGGATGCTTCGGCAAGCTCACCATCGTCCGCGAAGGCCGGCGGTGGCGCCACGAGACGGCAGCACAGGTTCCGCGGACGGCATGGACCAACGCGGATTTTTTTAATTTCTTTTCCGTGAAATCCGCGTGATCCACCGTTCGCCCCGATGCGCTTGCGGGCGGGTTCAACCCCTGCTTCTGCCATTCCAAACAACCACGAACGAGCCATGCAAGAATGCCGGAATTTTCGCCGCGAAGTTTTGATAGCAAATCTTTATCCTGCTTGCGTTCATTCAGTAGTTTTGGATCCAAAACGAATCGAGTATTGAACGGGACTCGCAAAACGCGCCGCCACATGGCGTAATCGTCGCCGTCGGGGATGCGCGGGCAGTGGTTCGTTATCATGATGATTTTATGCGTCTGTTTGAACGTGACGGGATTTCCGAATAGAGGGCGGGCTGTGATGTAACCGTCACCGGTCAATTGCTTTACGAGTCCGGCGTTTAACTTTTGTCCTTCCCTGCTTTCACTTGCCCATATCAGCCGCTTGTTTCGCAGTGACACAACAAACGGACGCGCACCGTCACCATCGTTTTGCCGAATATCCATGAGCGAGTCGGCTTGTGTGTTGAAACAAATATTTTCACCCAACACTGCCGACAGCAAATCCATGATTGTGCTTTTGCCATTCGCGCCGTCACCCCATAAAATTGGCAAGACTTGTTCTTTCGTTTCTCCAGTTATGCAATAACCAAACAGTCTTTGCATGAAGGCGATAAGTTCGGCGTCATCGTTGAATATCTCCCGCAGTGCTTTTTCCCACAGCGGGCAAGGTTCATTCAAGCCGCGCCATTCGACCGGACTCACGGATCGAATGGTATCAATGGGGCGGGCGTCGCGGAATGTTCCAGTGGTCAAGTCAACGATTCCATTCGCAACCGGCAAAAGCATCGAAGGCGTGTCCCATTCATTACCGCGCAATGCAAAGACAGGCAGAGAAGTCGCAAGCGTTAAGACGTTGGTCATCCTTCGCAGGCTTTGGAGTTGTTCGGCGCGTTTGATAAAATCGCCTGCTTTTTCTTTGTTGCCTTTTGCGGTTTCATCGCTTGCCTTGCGTAGATATTCAGCGGCTACTTGATTCATCATGCCGACAACTTCGCGCGTGTCGTCTTTCATCCAAGACTTGCCGCGCCATAAATACCAAGCTGATTCGGAATGGTCATAGCGCGCCTCATTGCCGAAAAAGTAAGCGAATAATTCAGCGTCCCCGCGTTCGTTGCGTTGCAAGCATTCGTCAAGGTCTATGACTATGGCTTGTTCTGTGATTTGCTTAAGTAGGTCATCGGTCAGCATGATGTTATTCTCCAAACAAGTGAAGTTGTTTCGGCGTCTTTTTGCCGGTCGCTTTGAATTTCACCCCTACCGCCGCGCGGCTTTCGATTTGCATCGGTTTTACATCGTCATCGCTGGTCGTGGGATCGCCGTATTCGGGCGCTTCCGTATGGCTGGTCATAAATTGCGGATCGCGTGATTGCGTCCAGTGATTCAACGTCAAATAAATCTGGTCGCCCCAGCCGCGATTGAATTGCTGCCCCAAGTCCCATATCTTGCTGATTGCCGCGCGGTAGATGATTCCTGTGTCTGTGTTGGTGAAGACGCAGTATTCCGCGCCGGCGCGTTCCGCATCATGCAATGCCTGAATGTCGTTTGCAATTGCCGGAGGGAACTGCAACAGGTGACCGGTCTCTATATCTTTGACGTATCCATTGCCGATGACTTGCCCAACGGTTCTTTTTCCGACCTTTATCACTGTACCTAAAATGATGTGCTTTCGATGGTTCGATTTTGTGTTATTATCGGGTTGCATATTGATAATCCTTTCCGCCGCGTGTCGTGGTGCCTCTAGCACCACGATTCGCTTTTAAGCGGCTATTTGGTTTCGGGTTTTTCCTTTGGGGGAATTTGTGAAGCTTCAACGCGGGGCGGGTCGGCTTGAATTTCAACCTTGCCCACACCGGACAAAAAAGCGCGCAGTATGTCGAAGTTGCCTTTTATGCTCACGTCTTGTTTGGTCTTCGGGTCTTCAATGACAATATAAATTTTTAGGTCTTGCATGTTCACCTCGTTAGAATCGAAAACGGCGTTCATGTTTGTATTATGAACGCCGTTCTTATTTTGCTTGCCGAAGTTCGCCGAAGTTCGGCGAAGATTCACATTTGGTTTTCTCTCTCAAAATCCGCGCGGGGCGGTATGTTTCCCGCCTTACCTGCTTTGATAATTTTTCTTAATGTGTCATCCTGTAATTGGCTTATGTCTTCGTTCGCCTTTGCTTTTAGCCATTCGTGTAATTCCTGCAAATTAATTTCAAGCGATGAGTCTTGTTCTAATTTCGGCTTTATTTCTTCCCATGTAATCACCCACCTTAGAGCATTTGCTTTTCTGGTAGGCAATGCGGGGGCTTTTGTTTTTCGCTTTTTTGTAGCTACCTTCTTACTCTCTCCCGCGTGCTTCGGATTGTCCTGCTTTGCCGCGCTTTGTTCTGCGGGCGGTTGCATTGACGATTTATAAGTTTCTTCTTGCAAGAGTCTTTTCATGAACTCCTTGCCATCCTCTTCTCGCAAGTCCATTCCGCCATGCGCGAGAAATTCCGCAAATGCCCTGTCAGTCAGATTCTCCGAACGAAGCATTGATTCAAATTTGGCAAGGAAAGGGTAATTTTTTAATTCCTGTTCGTGTTGCTCTTTGGTAATTTCGTCAAGTCTAGAGCTACCTTTTTCCCAATCTCCATCACCTAACATAAATATTCTTTTCAAGAGAAGATACAGAATACTTTTCTTTTCCTGCTTAGTTAACTCATCTTCTCGCCCACTCTCAATCATTGTCCGGTAATACTCCATAGCCTGTAATACATTTCTGTTTTTAGCCATAGTGTGAACATCCTTTTTACTTTTCCCACCCGTGACGTGCTAGAATTACGTCACCGAGTCGGTTGGGTCGGTTCGGTCATGCCCTGAACGCTTCCACGTTGCAGGGCTTTTTTTATTTTACAGCAAATTGTCAGCCGGTGCGCCGCGTTCGTGTGCGCTGCGCAAGTCTTCGCTTGTCTGCTTGATATATCTTTCCAGTAGCGATAAATCCGAATGCCCCAATAACCGCGCAACGGTCAACAGGTCAACGCCCGCGCGGTTCATCGCCAGTGCGAACGCCCGCCGGAATGAATGCAGCGAAGGGGCAGGCACACCGGCACGCTTTGCCCGTCTCAAAAAGATTTGACGCAAGCCGTTCATGTGCAAGCGTTCGCCTTCATCCGTGACAAACAACGCCCGCGTCGAGTCTTCGCGCATTTTCAAATAAGCACGCAAGGCACGCCGCGCCGACCGTCCGATAAAAACGCTTCGCGGTTTACGGCTTTTACTTTTGCGGATTAGAACGTCACCGGTCAGCGCGTCAATATCTTGTTTGTCTAGGGCAAGCAGTTCACCCGCGCGGACTCCTGTGTCCAGTAAAAACAAAATAATAGCGCGGTCGCGTTCGTCTGTGAATTTGCCGCGCTTGCATGTGTCAAGCATTGCGCGGGTCGTTTCAAGCGACACCGGTTCAAGCGGTTCAATGTCCACTTTCGGCGGTTTCACTTTCCGCAATGGATCGCGCCAGTCAGCCGGTTCAAATTCAACCGCATACCATCGCAGGAAGACGCGCACAGTTCGGTAAAACGCATGGACGCCGCCCGCTTTGTGTCCGCGTTCGGTCATGGCAATAAAAAACCCCCGAAGCAATTCAGGGGTTATTTGGTCAATGGTTCTGACGGCTTGCGTGTCACACCAGTTAATAAACTTTTGTAAGTTCATGCGGTAAAAGTCAAGCGTCTTTTTCGTTAAGTTTTGGGCTTTGCGGTCGAGCAGAAAAGCCGCCGCAAGCGTGGATAAGTAAACATCTTGCGCTAAAGAATTTGCCGAATCAGGCGCTCTGCTTTGTAATATATTCTTCTGGTCATGCGGCGGGAGGGTTGTCATAGGTCACTTTTTCTATTTTGCGGCGCTATCTTTAGGGCTTTTTCTACCTTGCAATCCGCAATAAGCAAAGAAGAAAATCTCGTGTATAATTTTCGTCACGCCCCCGTAGCTCAATGGATAGAGTGCCTGACTTCGAATCAGTAGGTTGAGAGTTCGAGCCTCTCCGGGGGCGCCTTTTTTAGCAGTTTTTCGATGATTTTCTCTATTTTTTGGGGCATTTTGAATCGATACTTCGATGATCGGTGCAAGTCGGTGCAACACATCCAGCGCAGGACAAAGATTAGGCACATCTAATTGCGTTGACGATGTGGACAAGTACCAACTATATCTTTTGAAGCGAAAAGATATCGGCTTCCGCATCGTCAACTATTTCTTTCGGGTCAATCATTTTGAAGTCCTGAATTGCACGAGCTCTTTCCAAACCACCTGCAACAAGATGACCATAATACTCCATTGTGATGGTTGTGGATGAATGCCCTAGATAGCGACTAACTTCAATCAGTGACATGCCATGGTGAATCAAGAATGAAGCAGCTGTGTGTCGGAGAGTGTGAAAAGTAAATTCATTGCCTAATCCGATTGCTCCAAAAATGTGTTTTGCACCTTTCTGCAGATATCCTGGTTGAAGCGGTGTCCCCACGCGTGATGGAAATACGAGTCCCCAGTCTTTCCACGATGCACCCATCAAAGCAATAAGCCGCTGCTGGTTATCGAAGTGTTGCTTAAGCTCTTCAGTCAGTTTCTTCCCGATAGGCAAGATTCGATTGCCAGCAAATGTTTTTGTTGCTACGAATTCCCTAGGCTTTCCCTTAATATGCCTTGACCGAATCTGCTCGCTCACAAGAATAACCTGATTCCCGAGATCAACGTTGCGCAGTCGCAGTCCAAGGAGTTCTCCAAGTCGCAATCCCGTTGTGACTGCCACCAAATACAGCACATAATAAGGCGTGTCTTTTGCAATTTCCAAAAAGGTGGCCAATTCGGTTGGAGAGAGAATATTCGCCTTCCGATGATTTTGAGCCGAGGGCCGCTTGGCAACTACACAAGGGTTGATGCTTACTGCTCCTTCTCGGATGGCATCTGAAAACATCATGCGAAGGGTAGTGTAAACATACTCCTTTGTCCGGCCACCAACACCTTGATTTGTGAGGGTGATGAAAAGGGAATTTATGTCGCCAACCTTTATTTTTCGCAAAAATCTATTGCCGAGGTAGGGGAGAATATAAAGGCGACCATTGCGGCTATAATCATCAAAGGTGGTTGCCACGATACTGTCCCTTTTGAGATCAAGCCATCGCGAAAAATATTCGCCTACTCGGTAATTGATATTCTCAACAGACAGGCCAACTTCGATCTCGCCTCGCATCCTAAGAAGCCATTCTTCCGCTTTACCTTTTGATGGAAAGGATTGGGTCTTTCGAATAGGCTTACCACCTTCAGAAGATGGAACCAGAATTTGTGCACGCCACGTCCCCGAAGCATTTTGACTGATAGAGCCAAAGCCTGGCGCTCGATGGCCTTTTTTCTTGTACATTTCAACCTCCTCGGAATTTGATTCCGAGGAGGCGTCGACTAATGAATTTTTTCGGTTGTTAAGGTGCATGATTTTCAATTTATGATTTTACACCTGCATTTTGGGAATAAGCAGTGTGCTGTGCCAAGAATTCCTGTAAGCTCTTCCGGGTGATTCGAATCACTCGGCCGGATCGAAAAGCGGGAACCTGCCCAGTGTTGATCCACATCCTCAAAGTCGATGCAGATACATTTGTAATTTGAGCAGCTTGCAGTACAGTCAAGAGTTCAGGCGCACTGTCGGCGCTCAGGGATTCAATCGTGTCAGTCATTAACATGGTATGTTTCACTCCTGCGAAGAATTGTTCCTAGGGTTAAATTAAAAGAATCCCCGCCGGTCGCTTGACCAGCAAGGATTCTTTTATGCCTCTAGGGGGTTGGACATTGTTTAGGCTTTTGCCAAGGTCAATATCAGACCTTTCCCCTTGAAGTCAGATGATTAAAAAGGCTCATCTGTAAGCCAATTTCGTTCACCAACATCGGAAACATCCGATGAATTTAATGGCCGCGGAAGCGGCGTACCTCGAATAAGTTTGAAATTCAGTGGAAACGTGGGACTGCAAATGTTCGGCACAATGGCCGGAGTCTGTTTTACGCGCTCTAACATAATAGCGAAATTTGGGGGACAAGCCCAAGGTTTTTTGGCCGCGCTCTAAGGAAGAGGGCAGCAATGGAATTTTTTTGATGTTACAAAAATTTGAAAGTCGCAGGAGCGACATGCCTCCAGCAGCGTCGCGAAAAATCACGAAGGGATTCTTCTCCGTTCGCTGCTTGTTGGATAACTCGTTTTGATTGAATTGTTAAGGTGCTAAGGCGGTTCGCGCCCTGAATGCCCAAAGCTCAAAACGCATTCAAAATCTTGACTGCGCTGAATTCTACCAAACAGGCACGGTGTAAACAATGTTACTTTCCGTTGAATCCAGCCTACAATTTTGAAAGCTTGGGATCATTTTTTTCCGCGCGATTCCGCTTTACAAGGACGGCTAACTCTTTATAGATAAGCACGTCTCGCGATTTGCACAGCGGATATCTCACAATTATTGAACCAGAGTCGCTGGTCACTGTGGAACTGGCAAGCCATTCAGGTCCCATGCCTGGCTTGGAACAAAGCGGGACCAAGAACCGCGGCAAGCGCATCACCAAGAGTGGGCGCAAGGAATTGAGGTGGGCGCTGATGGAGGCGGCTTGGGGTGCGATTAGCATCTCGCCGTGCTGGAAAGAGCAGTGCGAAAAATATCTGCGCCGCATGCGCGAACCCAATCTGGCGATCGTTGCCATTGCCCGCAAGTTATTGGTGGCAGCCTGGTATGTGCTACAAGGCAAGACGGATAAATATGCAGAAGAGGCAGCAGTGGCCCAGAAGCTGTTGCGCTTTGCCTACACAATCGGGAAGGAAAATCGGCCCAAAGGACAAACCGCAGCGCAATTCGCGCGGATCCGTTTGGATCGGTTGGGATTAGGAAGCGAACTGACCAGCATTTCTTGGGGTTCAAAGAAACCCATCCCCTTGCCCCCATCGGCGTTGGAAGAAAAGAAAAGGAGCGATGTCCCAAACACAAATTAGTGTGAACTCCAAATAGGAGACCCATGAAGGGATTTTGCGGGCTCATCGCTCCAAAATCATTATACAACCCGTTCCATGCTTTTGCACAAAACGTGAAAGCGGTGGTGGAATATGGCTGTGTTTGCTACCTTGTATTCTGATTTATCTTTCCCATTTCTTTGTACCCTTGACTTCCCACTTCATCTGTGCACCACGAAAGAGTGTTGCTCATTTTTCACGCCAAGAACCGTCCCGTTATTTTGCAAAAGTATACTCCGAAAAGACAGACCAACAAGCTCCCCTTCGGGCAAAGCAGTGGAGGCGTGTGGCGCCACGGCGCCATCGCAGCCCCGAGGTGCACCATGGTTGCCGGTCAAATTGATTTATGCACTGGCGGCGAGGGGGGAAAGACCCCGATGAGAAAGCTAATTCCCATTAATGACCGGGATCTGTCCATCCCAATCCAAGGAGTATGAAATGAGACGAAAGAGCAAAAGAACGCCGGGCATGGAAGAAGCGCATCCGTTTAGTGCGATGAGCCGAGTGAACGCCAATGCGGCAGGAGTGGATATAGGCGCCGTGGAAATTGTCGCCTGCGTAAGCGGGGATGAAGAAACACAAATCGTGAAAGCCTTTGGGAACTATACGGTGGACCTGCAGGCATTGGGGGCATGGTTGAAGAAGTACGAAGTGAGGACGGTAGCGATGGAAAGCACCGGCGTGTATTGGATCCCATTGTTTGAAGAACTGGAACGGGAAGGCTTTGAATGTTTGCTAATAAGCTCAAGGTCATTACGGAGAGTGGCCGGAAGGAAGAGTGACATCACAGATGCGCAGTGGATACAAACCCTGCACAGCTATGGGTTATTGGAAAACTCATTCCGTCCGCAAGCGGACTTGGTTGCGATGCGAACCCTGTTGCGGCATCGAGCGCAGTTGTTGGAGCATCGCTCGCCGCATATTTTACACATGCAGAAGGCACTCTTGCAAATGAATATCCAATTATCGCAGGCGTTGAGCGATGTGATGGGAGAAACGGGACGTGCGATGATTCGGTCGATTGTTTTAGGGGAGCGAGATCCAAAAGTGTTGGCAGGGTTTCGCGACCCGGGCTGCAAGCACAGCGAAGATGAGATTGAAAAAGCGTTGACGGGGACGTGGCGGGAGGAGCATCTGTTTGTGTTGAAGCAATCGCTGGAGTTGTATGATTTTTACACGAAACAGATTGAAGGGTGTGATGAAGAGATGGATCGGTTGTATGCCCTGACCCGCCCGGATTGGGGGGTGGGAGAATTGCCCGCCATCCCGAAGAAGAAACAGAACTCGCATAGTAAGAATGCGCCGAAGAATGCCAGAGAGATACGAAAGCATTTGCAGCGGATCAATGGCGTGGACTTGAGTGTCGTGGATGGATTCGGAGTGTCACTGGCTCAAACGGTGACGATGGAAGTGGGGAGCAATGTGGGCGAGAAGTTTCCGACCGACAAGCATTTTTGTTCATGGCTGGGAGTGGCGCCGAAACATGAAATCTCCGGAGGCAAGGTGTTGAAAAACAAAACCTTGAAAACGAAAAATCGTGCAGGGCAGGCATTTCGGATGGCGGCGCAATCGGTGAAGCAGGCGGACTGTCCATTTGGGGTCATGTATCGGCGTTTACGTTCGCGGCTGGGACCGGCACAAGCAACGGTAGCGACGGCGCACGCCATTGCGCGAGTGGTGTACAAAATGTTGAAATATAAAGTGGAATATGACCCGTTGAGCGTGAATGAATATCAAGAGCAATACGAAGCGCAGCAAGTGAAGTATATGAGAAAGAAGGCAGCGAAGCTGGGCTACCAACTCGTTCCCGCGTAATGTAACGCGGGATGAAAAAAAAGGCGTCCTCGATTGAGAACGCCTGCTTTGCATTTAAGGATTATTGTCTTTTTGCAAGTTCTGATCGACGATTTATAAAATTTGACTTGAAATCACAGACAGGATGATCGTGCCACTGCCTTCGTGGGTCGACGGTTCTTGAGAACGCTGTGTTGGGCGCATTACGCCTCAAGATTAATATAGCGCAACTGTAAATAGGCAAGCGTCAGCATATAAATCGAGAAGAGAAAGGAGAATAGCATGGACCCATAATTAATGGTCATTCCAAATGCGGGTTTTGCTATTTCATTTAATCCAAGCGGGAATATCACAAAAAAACCAACAATCATCATCGCCGGCACCATTAATATGCCCAATGGCATTTTTCGCAAACTCATGATCGCTGTAACGAAAAATGCAGGCATGATAAAACCTAAATCAAGGATATAGATTGAATATAAGTATTCGATGCGATGATGCTCTTGCATGAGAGGCAGGAGGGACATAATCCATAAGATGTTAAAGAGTACGGCAATCAGCATTGATGAGATGGCTGTCGTTTTTAGCACTCCACTCCGTATTTGAAGATTCCGGAATTTTTCAGATCGATATCCGGAAAGACTATAAAGCAGAGACCAAAATGCAAGTGCAAATATTGCCAAGTAAAACAAATAAAATAAATTATAGACTCGTTCGATTGTTAATATTCCATACAGATACCATTGTGAACCAATTACACCGATAATAACTACTTGCTTCTTGATGTTCTCCTGCTTGGTGAAATAGATTAATACGAGTAGAAACAAACTCAATACCACCGTGATGAAGTCTTGCGCAACAGCTCCGGGAAGATAATCTGCTTGAAAAAGGTTATCGTAAATTCCTTTTACTAAGAGACCCCCTGCTGCGGCGACAAGTGTCAAGATTTCCGTAATGCTCCACAACAACTTTGCTGTTTTTATGTTCGGGACCATTTCTACATCCTTTTAGAAGTGTTATGCGCCCAACGGCCTGCGTTAGCCGCAAGTGGGTGGGGCGAGATTCGGCTTGAGAGGAGTATAAGCCCGAAGCCAGAAAAATGCTCGAAAATCGCGGCGAGTCCCACTTGTCGGCTGCACGCTGTGTTAGGCGCTTTTACTGTTGAGCAGTCTTCCATGCTTCTGGAATTGCTACCGTTAGCCACCATATCCAAAACTCTTGGAACTTTGACGAGTCACACAGCGGGCCACCAGGTTCGCAAGCAAAAGCAACGGCCGCGGCAGCCGCCGTATCACTGTTTTCGATTTGACACAAATCTTCATCCGTGAACTGGTCGGCCCTGATGGGTTGGGGATATTCGCTGATAGACCTTCCTGAAGGCCAACTAACCTCTCCAAGCTTGAAGAACTTGTTAAGATGGCCCAGCGGTTCTTGACCGCGGGCTTCTTTCAAAGCGTGATAGGTTGCACACCCCGCTAAATCGGCATTCCAACTAATTTCTGTCTCATCATGCCCCCACGTATTTCCAGAAGCATGATAGCCGTGGTCTTGAATATCATCTGCCGTTGCATCATCTACTTGACCCTGCAATACGCCAATGGCGGCATTGAGCAAATCTTGGGGCAAGGTGTCTTCTGGAAACTCCTGCTGAAATAGGGGCAGGACTCGCTGTGCAGTGATGACAGCCAACCAACTACGCGCTCGTTGACTGACTGGGTCCATAGACGCTTTAAACGCGTCGTAGATTTGACGACGGCGTTGAGGAACAAGCCGGTGCTGTGGGTTGGCATTCACTTCTGCAAGTGCAGTATTGACAAGAAGTTGAAGTTCTTCAGGGAGAGGTGTTGACATGGTGTATGCTCTCTTGTCTCTGTCCGCGCCTAACGGCCCGCGTTATTAGAATGAACTTGCTTGGGATGTGGCATCAGCATATCCTTGAGGGGATACCGCCGCAGGGACGCTGATGGGATGTGAGTGTTTGGGTTGTCCGACAGCCGCTATGGGAGTGATTTCGTTG
>JAJYLQ010000010.1 GCA_021787595.1 Chloroflexota bacterium
CCCCATCATCTCGGAGTAGCTGCTGCCACCATAGATCACCCGCGTGGAGGTAATCACATTCGTGCCGTTGGTACTGCTCACCTGCTCCGGCCCGCTGTTCACCCCTGCATAGTTCGTTCGCAGACTATCCCCTTTGGCCAATGTATAACTTCCTACAGGATTTCCGCCAATATTGACGCTCACTAATGCACTGTTATCGCTTATATGAAACTCCAGCGCGCCGCCGCCAACCTGTGTTTGAACATACGCTTTGTTCCTAAATTGTATGATCTCGATGTAGTAGGTGATTCCTGACGTTAAACTCACAGAAATTGCCGATTGACTGGTGGCGCCACTTGCATTATCGTTGCAGGCCACAGCCGTGAGCGAGCCGCGCGAACCGGTCCAGGCCGTCATGACGGTATCATAGTTCGAGCCGAATGTATCCAACGTATACGTTTGCGTGACCGACGGAGTGAAGGAATACCATGCGCTGGCCAGACCATGGTCGGAGTTGCATGGCGAGAGTGTCATGGGTGGATCATCCGGCGCAGTGGTAAACCCGGAGGTATCCTCGCTGTCGCCGTATGGAAGACTGCTGACAGCCTTGGGTGTGTTGAAATCATCATTGTCCAACTCGAAGGCGCCGATATCGCATACCGCCGTGCCGTCGCCATTGCCATCTTTTGGACGGGTATGCCCGCGCTGGTCCAAGGCAGCACAGGAGCTTCCTCCGCTGCCAGGAGTTGCAGGGTTCCCCGCGTCCACAGCAGGAGAATTCCATTGAAGGGCCATGGTCTGGGTGAAGCCGTCATTTTGCGCCAGGGCAGATAACCCGGCGCTCTTACCGGTGATGTTATGAGTAGTTGTGCCGTTGAGAGTGCAGCCAGAAGTGGTTTGGACCAGGTTGTAATCCTGTGAATTGACGGTTCCGTTGCAATCATTGGGAGTGGATGTGCCGGACGAAGTATTGCCCGCAATAATGGTATTTTCCACATTTACAGTGCCTGAACCGCTGGCAACAATTCCCCCGCTGCCCGATGGGCCGGAGATCTGGTTGCCTGCAATCGTGACGTTATTTATCGTTAGGGCACTGGCCGATTGGGCAAAATAAACTCCAACGCCGCCTGCGCCGCTGGCTGCGCTGTTTCCGGTCACTGTAACATTCGTCATGGCAGCGGTTGACGCATTTGTGTCCGATTCTGCAAAGTAAGCGCCGCCCTCGGACCCGGAGGTTGTATTGTTTGCAATCAAAGAGTTCGTGATCGTCAGGGATGCATCCGAATATACTCCCCCCCCAGAGGATGAGGCGGAGTTGTTCGTAACGGCAATATTATCCAATGAAATCGGCTGAGCTGGCGAGCAGCCGCTGATCCCGCGCACCTCAAGGCCGCCCCCTCCGCCAGAGGCTGCCTGATTGTGATCAATCACTACATTTTGCAGCGACAGGCCCGCACAAAAATAATTATAGATCGCGCCGCCTTCGAACTGGGCGGTATTATAGGAGAGGGTGCTGTCGGTGATCGTCAACGCGCCAAAATTTCCAATGCCGCCCCCAAATCCATATTGGGTGGAGTTCAAAGCCTGATTGTTGGTAACGATAACGTGATCCAGTGAGAGAGTCCCGCCGTTATAAACTCCTCCCCCATAACCGTCTGTGACCTTTCCCTGCGTGATGGTCAGGCCCGTGATGCTGGCGTTTGCGGTGTTCTGGACATAGAAGACGCGCACAGAGTCGCCTCCGCTGACAGAGAGCGAAGCGCTGCCTGGGCCGGTAATGGTCATACTGCTCGATAGACTCAGCGAACTGCCCAGCGTGATCGTCCCGGTGACGCCCCCGGCGAAGACAATGAAATCGCCGCTATCCGCATTGGCCGCAATAATTGCATCGCGCAAGGAGCAAAGCAACGCAGTGCATGATCCGTCATTCGAATCATTGGTTGTGGTGACAGTCCATGTAGCTGCGGCATGAACCGGAGTGGCTGGCTGGATCGCCAACATGCTAATGATGAAGACTATCAAAACGAAAAGATTCAAAAGGCGGGATCGCATACGGCCCTCCAGGGTCTATGGGTTCGAAGCGGGAACGATTTTACTATTGCGCTTTTTGAATTGGATGCCCCCCAAGTCCTGCCGGGTTGATGATTTGCTGATCTTCTGTGGATACTCATTGCGTTTTTTGCCAACATCCATAAACTAACGGCCAAGCCATTCCAATAAAAGCATTTTCCATCGCAGCGCGCGGAATTATAAGAGATAAATGGCCTGTGCTGCCTTACGTTTTCGTTATTGAATCGCCCCGCGCAGCCATCCGCCATCACGCTCCCGAAAGGCGCAGCGCGGAATTCGTTCCGCAGCCGAAGGCGATCTGGTCATTACCCATATCTTTACTTGAGGCTCCAACCGCCGTCTCGAAGGCCCGCGCAGCGGGACCGGCTGCGTTCTTTCGGTGTCCTCGGCGGCGTTTTGCAGGAAGATCTTGCGCCGCCCGCGAAGGACGGCGCAGCGAGCAACTTTGCGCTGTAATACGAACCATCGAACAGGCAGCAATAGTTTCTGTAAAATTGAATAGAAGGTGGGTCAAGTGTTATCCTTGCGGTGTCGGGACGAAAGGAGAACAACATGCCTATCGCGAAGATTTTATACTATACTGAACACGGGCACAAATTGCGCTATTTCCCAACGGGATTCGGCGGGGGATGAATCCCCGCCTTAGCACAGGAAAGTGGCACCAGTCCGAAGGCGTCGCCGTGGCGCCATGGCGACAACTTTCACGAACTGCCTGCGCCAGTGCCGCAGGCACAGGTGAGCAGGCGGCTTCGCGAAGCACCTTAAGGTTAGCCCCGCGATTCGGGCGGAAGAAAACCGCAATTTATGGCCGTGCCAAGTATACCTTCCGCGTTGGTGGATGCGCTCCATCAACAAGGCATGAGTCTTATTTCCTATTGCATCGCTGAAGCTCGAAGGATAGGATAGTCTGCGAGGAGCAAGAATGAAATCACACAGACTGTTTTTATCGTTACTCGCCGCGGCACTTATCGCTGCCTGCAGCTTTCCGCTATTCGCCCAGGTCACGCTTACACAGGCGACTCCCACAAACGTTGCAGCCGATGAGACGGCATCCGCGACAGCGCTTTCCACTTTCTTTCCAACGTCCACTTCCATTCCGCCAAACGCCACAATCCCTGCGACGCCGGGCGTTCCGCAAGTCACGCCCAATGCAACGGCGGTCAACTGCCGGTCCGGACCGGGAACGGCTTACAGCGTGGATGATGTCATCAACGTCGGGCAGGCTGCCCAAATCCAGGGCCGAAGCGCAGACGGGGCGTGGTGGTACGTCCAGGATCCAAATAATCCCGGCATTCTGTGCTGGGTCGCGGCCAGCGTGGTCACGGCAGCAGGGAACTTATCGGGCATTGCCATCCTCACGCCGCCGGCCGGCATCGTGACAAGCGTAACCGTCAACGCATCTGTGCCTTCCACGGTTTATTGCGGCGGGCCGAATGCGGTCATGTTCAGCGGGACGATCACGGCCAACGGGCCAACCAAAGTTCGACTCCAATGGGAAATACGCGGCGATAAATCCAACACCACCCCGCCCCAAACGATCAACTTCAAAGCGGCAGGGACCAAATCCGCGCCCGATCCCGGCGCTTATTCGACCGACTGCGGGCATTATGCGATCACACTGCACGTGATCAGTCCGAATGACATTTCGGCCACAAAGAAATTCTCAGTGGAACCTTGAAACGATTAAACACAAAGCATCTATAAATTCCATCCATCCCCCAGGATAAAAACAAGGGGCAGACAAGTGCGTCGCACCTTTCCAAACGGGATTCTTCTTCAGGGTAGATCCCGGCCACTTAACGAGATTAGCATGGGGCCAGGTGCGACGCACTCTCGCCCGCTTCAAAGTTTATTTTCATCAGTACTGCATTCGTACCGGAGGTTTATGGATGCAGGCTCATCATCAGGTCGCGGCTCGGGCGCAGGACGAAAAGCGGCTGCGGCAGGACCTCCATGCCGGGGATCAGATGCAACTCGAAATGCTGGAGGATGCAGGCCAGGATCAGGGCGGCCTCCATCAATCCAAAGTTGTTGCCGATGCACTGACGCGGCCCGGCGCCAAAGGGAACATAGGCGAACTTATTCCGCCCCCTCAGGTTCTGTGGTGAAAAGCGCCCGGGATCGAAGACCTCGGGTTGGTCCCAGAATGCGGGATGGCGATGCAGGGCGTACGTGCAAATGGCAATGATCGTATTCGGGGCCACGTAATAACCGCCGATCTCGTCCTCGCCGATGGCGCGGCGTCCCAGCGTCCAGGCCGGCGGAAAGAGGCGCAGGCTTTCATCCAAAACCATTTGGGTGTAAGGCAGGCGGTCGAGGTCAGCATAACGAGGCGGGCGCCCGTTCAAAGTCCCGCGGACCTCGCGGCGAAGGCGGGCGAGGGCCTCCAGGTTTTGCGAGAGCAAATACCAGGTCCACGTGAGGGCGCTGGCGGTCGTTTCGTATCCCGCAAGGATCAACGTCATGATTTGATTGCGTAATTGCTGGTCGTCCATGCCGGCGCCGGTTTGATCGTCGCGGGCAAGGATCATCGAGCTCAGCAGATCGCCGCCGTCCTTGAAATCCTGCTTGCGCTGACGAATGATGCGTTCCACAACCGCGCTCAATTCAGCCGCCGACTGGATGAGGCGCGGATGGCTGGGCTTTTCGAGGTAGCTGGCAGCGCGGTTGACGATCTCGCCCACTTCCCGGACTTCATCGCCGAGATCCACGCCGAACAGGGCGCGCGTCGTGACGGTCATCGTCAGCGCAGCCATTTCGCGGGCGACATCCACCGGTTGATCCTCCGCGTAGAATCGCTCCCAGCGCTCGAGCGTGGATTGGGCCGCCTCGACGATCATCCCGTCCAGTTTTTCGAGGCGGGTGTGATGAAAGGCCGGCTGCATCATGCGCCGCTGTTTGCGCCACGTCTCGCCTTCGGAGGTGAGCAATCCTTCCCCGACAACTTTATTGAACATCTGATTCGAGGATGTGCCTTTGGTGTAATTGCGGTTATTGTCCACCAAAACATGGCGCACGAAATCGGGATGGTTGATCAGATAGGCCGTATCGGGCGCGGGGCGATAGCAGACGATATCGCCATAGTCGGAAGCAATACTCATGAAAAATTTCAGGGGATCGCGCACCAACCCGCGGATGCTGCTGCTGGCCGGCGCGGGAGGCAGCCTTCGATGGGTAGATATGTGATCCGGCTGGGAAACGCTCTGGGGAAAATCCATGCAGCTCCTCTATAACCATAAGCGCGTAACGAATAAGAATTGCCCGATTATATGGGGAAAGAGGATGGCAGGCAAGCTGCAGCAGAATTGCATCGAGCCGCATTTTCCCTTTCTCATGTTTGGGATGGTTTCCCTCCTGGGAACCGTTTTATTTTTTGGCTCTTTGGGAATCGCCGTGATTAAGAACTTTCGTACACGGATGCTTCGATGGCGCCCATGGCGCCACTCAGCACAAGTTGCACAGATAATAACCACCAGCGCCACTCGTTACGCCAGTCCGAAGGGCGTCGCCGTGGCGACAACTTCATAGAGAGCCGGCTTTCCATAAGGAAACGCGGGGGCTTTTATACCTCCGCGTTTCCATCTGCCTGGAACATTCGAAACCGCCAAAGACTGCCCGCCCCCCGAAAAGCCCGGGGAGTTGATGATTGGACCCTGGCCAAGCTGCCATTGATCGGGTCCAAGTTCATCGGGGCAGCCGGCACAGGGATCAAGGCATATACCGGACTCGGCCAGACCCCATGGCTTTTTCAAGAACGGAAATTGTCTTTGCGAGGAGTGGCGCCTTTGGCGCCACGACGAAGCAATCTCCGGTTTTCAGCGATTGGTCCGTTTAGCGGGGATTGCTTCGGCAAAAACCGCCTCGCAATGACATCTTATGGATTTGTCAAGCTTTCTTGAGAAAACCATAGGCCAGACCCTGCCCTTTTCCCTTTGGATCAATCTGCAAATATGATCAAATCGCACTCGACTTGAATCGGGTATTGCGTTTTCCGATCATTTGACATGGCAAGCCTCCTTGGAAAAATATGGCTCTCCGGGAAATGCCGTGATCAAAATCTTTTGGACAGGATTTTCCAAATTCTTTCGGTGCGAACTCGTGACACACGTGTCATCCGCGTGAGAATCACGGCAGATCCCATCGAACCGAAAATATCACTACTGCATGACGAAGCAGCGCTGGAACAGTTACAGATTTCCCGCTCGATGAATCCACGTTAATGCAAGGCACAAAAGACTGCGCTGCAAAAAGGTCCCGTCCGCGAAGGACAGGAAAGACGCCAGGTTTTTTGGAAACCTGCTTTTCAAATCGGATCCGCCTGTCATCCTGAGTGGCGCCAAGTCGAAGGTCCCGCACACGCGGGGCGCCACGAAGAATCTCAAATTTTGATGGAAAACTGGCTTGAAAAGCGAGATTCTTCGCTCTCTCCGGTCGCTCAGAATGACAGGAGCGAACTTGTTCATGACTTTTAAATAACTGATGTTACGCAATCCAATCATTTTTTCATCTTATACACCCTCACCCCGGCCCTCTCCCGCGGGGAGAGGGGACTCCCTTCCCCTTTCGGGGGAAGGGTCGGGGGATGAGGGAGAAGTTTGCGTAACATCAGTTAAATAAAACAGTTCCTCAGGGCTTTTTGTGTGGAGGGCCTTTCGTCGGGGGATTTTTGGTTTGACCCAGATGCAGGCCCGGGTTGGTCGAATCTGGCTGCGGTGTTTCTCCCGGTTGGGGAGTTGGCTCTTCCGTAACGCCCATGGTCGGTGTCGGAGTGCCGGTCCATGGAACAGTCGGCTCGGTCGAGATCGAAAAACCAGTTGGAAGGGCCCGATGCGCCGCCGCTGGCGTGCCTGGAAATAACAGATGCTTCAAATAAACGCGGTTGTTATAGGCGGCCACACCCAAATAAGCAGTCAGGGCGGCAAGCACAGCCACTTCAAGGGCGATGACGAGTTTATGCACCGGCGTCAGGGCACTTAATGGCGCCCGAACATGACCTGTTGTCCCGCTGCCCGCCAGGCCCCCGCTCAATAACGCGGCGATGCCGGCCATGAAGCCCGCGCGGCGCTTTGAAAGCATATCCGGCGGATAATTCGCTTCGGTATCCTTCAAGCGCGACAGCAGGTTGAGGACATCCTTATCGTTCAAATTTCTCTTTGATCCGGCCATCGCTACCGACCTTCATCCAAACGCTGATTTAGAACCTGCCGAAGTTTGGCAACGGCCCGGGTTTGAATGACTTTGACATTATCAACACTTTTTCCAAGTATGCTCGCCGTCTCCTGGGGATCGAAGCCTTCGATAAAACGCAGGATAATCACATTGCGCTGATCCTCGGTCAGATCGAGGTTGATGGAAAAAGCGATCTCATCCAGCAGGGCCCGGTCTTCGACCTCTCCCACAAGGGAAAGACTGCCGTCTCGATGATCGAGGGCCATATCCAGCGGAACCACCTGCTGCATATCGCGCAAATTATCCACGATAACGTGATATGCGATCTGGTAAAGGTAAGAGCGCAGGTTGGTGTGCGGGCCCTTTCCATTGGCAAGCTGATCCAGCAGGCGTGCAAAGACTTCTCCGACCACGTTATCCGCCTCGACTGGATCCTGGCACAGGCGCAGTGCATATCGGTAAATGGCCGGAGCATAGAGATCGAAAATGGCGGCGAGTGCTTTTTGGTCCAGTTTGCGCGCAGCCTTCAACAAGGCTGTTTCATCCGCCATTTATGCGCCCGCCCGTTTCTGAAGGCCTGCCAAAGTCATGACAGGGAAAATTGAAAATGGTTACAAACAAATTATTTTGTCCCATTCGAATCATAACCGCTTTTGAGTATCCGGGCAATCAACTCTTCCGCGTTCGGCTTTGCGGATCTTTTCTTTGCAGGAATGAAAGGGGCGTAACTATTCATCAGCTTTCCAGTCATGCTGATAGCCTGTTAAGAATATATACTATATTTTGATTTTGCCAATTCTCAAAACTGCAATTTGTGACCGCTCGCTTTATGCCATTTTACTGTGGTTCGATTCTTATCGCATGCTTTCCATCCAGAATCCGGAGGTAGTCGCATGATGTGCAAAAAATCGGAAAGAGGTCAGGCCTTGGTACTGATCGTGTTTGCGATCGTTGCCCTGGTCGGTTTGACCGGCCTTGCAATTGACGGAGGGAATGCCTATTCGGACCGGCGTAATGCCCAGAATGCGGCGGATACGGCCGCGCTGGCCGCCGCGCTGTCGAAGGTGCGCGGCGCGGATCAAACTGCATGGCAGGCGATCGGCGAACAACGCGCTAGCAGCAATGGCTATACCGATTCGAGCAACGGGGCTGTGGTCAGGATCTACGAATGCGATCAAAGCAATGGCACAGACCAGCCAAGCTGCAACCTGCCGGCGACGGAAGATCCAACACAATATGTCAGCGCGGCGATCACCTCCAGCGTAAGGACCTACTTCGCGCAGGTGGTGGGCATCAGGCAAATGACGAATACGGTGCAGGCGGTTGCTCATGTTGTGCCTAGTGTGAATTCGCCCCTGTTCAACGGCGCTGGCATGTCGTCTCTTAACCTGCATGATTGTTCAGCTATTAATTTTCAGGGCGGAGCGGGTCTGACATTAAATGGCAGCGGCATCTTTGATAATTCCGATTGTAACAGCACAACAAACGGGGCCTTCAATACGAATACAGGCTCGGGCACTATAGATGCACCGTGCCTCAGCGTAGTGGGCACCATTACCACGGGTACGAATACGAACTTGAATGATGATGGATGTGAACCAACTACATCTCAACTTACCGATCCAACCTCTACGTACCCGCAACCGAACATTCCCTGCGATAACCTGCCAACTCCCACGCAATATACCGACTCGTCCGGGAATAAACACATTACGCAGGGATATTATTCAGGAGCTTTCCCACCTGCCGGCGTAACAGTGATGGACTCCGGGACTTATTGCATTGATGCAGGAAATCAGGGCTTCAAGCTTAGCGGCGGTCAAGTGCTGAACGGCGACAGTGTACTGATAAAGATGGTAAGCGGAGCAGTCAGTTGGAGTTCGGGAGCGGTCGATCTTTCTGGCCCACCCGTTGGTACTTATTATGGCGGGCTGCTTCTCTATGTTGATCCTTCCACGGATTGTAGTAAAGTCACCATCAACGGCAATGGAAAGTCCACGTTTACCGGAACCATCCTCGCTCCCTGCTCGCTTATCAGCATCGAAGGTAGTGCGGGCGGCACTGGATATAACGACCAGTTTATTGGTGACACAGTAAGCATTTCCGGGAGCAGCAATATCACCATCAATTATGATGCTGGTCAAAATTGGGAACCTCCAAAACCGCCCCAATTGCAGCTCACCAAGTAATTACCAGGACAATTGGTTCTCCGCGAAAAAGAGATGGATGATTCCAAATCCATCTCTTTTGGTTTCGTTCCCGCGGTACGAACGGCGCGAATCGATGCTTTATAATCGTTCTCGATGAGAGATGCAGTATTGGGCATCCTGCGCGGCATTTTTGCCGCTCCGAAATTTCCAGACGCCGGGAAAACCCGCCGCGCAAAATTACTCGTCGCTATTGCCTGGAGCAGCGCAGCCATCCTTTTGTATCTGATCGCCGCCCGCCTGGCGCGCGGCATCGGCCCGCTCGATAAAGCCAGCCTGAGTCTCGAAGGCCTGGCCGGGGTCATTCTTGCGCTGATCTGGGCCATCCGGCGCGGATACGTCCGGCAGGCCAGTATTTTGCTGGTTCTTATCAGCTGGTCGGTGATGGTCTATCAGGCGTGGATCAGCGACGGGATCCGCGACACCGCTGTGGACGGCGAGCTGATCATCGTGTTGATCTGTGGATTGCTGCTGGGATGGCAGGCGATCGTTGGTTTGAGCATCCTGAGCATCCTGTCGTTATGGGGAATGTTCATCCTCGAAACACGGGGCATTCTCCACCCTGTGCCGGACGATCTCTTCGGCGTCGTAAGAGATATGACAGCTGCTTTTTTGCTCTCAGGTATCCTGATGTGCCTCGTCCTGGCCGAGCAGCAGCGTTCGATGGATGAATTGCGTTCGAGCGAGGAACGCTTCCGAAAGGTGTTCTACAGCAGCCCGGTTGCCATCTGCATCGTCAGCCTCGAAGAGGGACGCTTTCTGGATGCCAACACGGCCTTTGGGGAATTATATGGTTTCGATCCCAGGGAGGCAGTGGGCAAGACCGCCATCGAATTAGGCACGTGGGAAGGCGGCCAGCCTGAGCGCGATGCGTTCATCCGGGAACTCGTACGGAAAAAATCCATCCGTAATATGAACTATGAGGTGACGGACCGCTCCGGCCGGAAACGCAATACGCTGGCCTTTTACGAACTGATCGAACTGGATGGCCGGGCTCGCGTGTTGGCCATGTTCTACGATGTGACCGAGAAGAAAATGACGGAACAGGCCCTGCGCGAAAGCGAGAACCGCCTGCGCGCTTTGCTCGACGCCGTCCCCGATACGATCTTCGAATTGGATCAGGATGGCATCTTCCTGAACTTCATCCGCTCACAGGAAAGGGACACGTTCGTTCCCCCGGGGGAATTCGTCGGCAAAACCGTCCGGCAAATCATGCCGCCTCCCATTTCAGAATTGACCCTGTCGGGGATCGAGAAAGCATTGTCAACCGGCGAGACCGTCAACTTCGATTACCAGTTGACCGGTCCTCTTGGCCCGCGCGATTACGAAGCCCGCCTGGCTGCCAGCGGACCGCAGCGTGTGCTGGCCATCATCCGGGATATCACCGGGCGAAAAAAGATCGAGGCCGAACGCGAGGCCCTGATCCGGGAACTCGAATTGAAGAACGCCGAACTGGAACGGTTCACCTATACCGTTTCACATGACCTGAAGGCGCCGCTCATTACCATCAAGGGATTCGCGGGACTCTTGCGCGAAGATGCGGCACGGAAAAACACTTCACGCCTTAACAAGGATATCCAGCGCATCTCCGATGCCGCCGAAAAGATGCAGCAACTGCTCAACGAATTGCTCGAGCTCTCGCGCGTTGGCCGCCTGATCAATCCACCGGAAGCCGTCCCGTTCGAAACGCTGATATCAGACGCCGTCGAATTGGTGCGCGGGCAGCTGGATGCGCTCAAAGTCCGGGTGGATGTTCGAAGCGGCATGCCGTCGGTGTATGGGGATCGCCAGCGGCTTACAGAGGCCCTGCAAAACTTGTTGGATAACGCCGCCAAGTTCATGGGGGATCAATCCCAGCCGCGCATCGAAATCGGCCAGCGCGGTCATGAAGACGGCAAACCCATATTCTACATTCGCGATAACGGCGCGGGCATCGATCCGCACTTCCACGAACGAATCTTCGGGTTGTTCAACAAATTGGACGTTGACAGTGAAGGCACCGGCGTTGGACTGGCGCTCGTAAAAAGGATCGTCGAGGCGCATGGCGGACGCATCTGGGTCGAAAGCCAGGTTGGCGAGGGCGCTGCTTTTTTCTTCACGCTTCAAACCGGACCTCCGGCCTGATCCCGTTGTCAAGATTATTCTCAGCCTTTTGACTTCGGTGTATACTCACTGCAATTCATCATCAAGGAGGATCGTTTTATGAAACGCGCAGTCAGTATCAGCATTGGTTCGTCGAAACGCGATAAGGCTGTTGAAGTCAATTTATTAGGCGAGAAAGTCAGCATCGAACGCATCGGCACCGACGGCGATATGGAAGCTGCCGCCCTGAAGTACAAGGAACTCGACGGCGTTGTGGACGCCTTCGGCGTCGGCGGCGCGGACCTCGGTCTGATGGTGGACAATAAATGGTACCCACTTTATTCGGTCCGGCCCATGATCCGCTACGTCAAGAAGACGCCCATCGTGGACGGCGTCGGCTTGAAGAACACGCTGGAGAACAAATCCGCCCCGCTGCTCGCATCGAAGATCGGCGACTACATCAATCGAAATGGCAAAACGGCTTTTGTCGTGAGCGGCGCCGATCGTTGGGGAATGACAAGCAGTTTCCTCGATGCTGGTTATAAATGCGCGTTTGGCGATTTGATGTTTGGATTGGGAATGCCCATTCCGCTTCATACTGCCAGCCAGCTCAAAACGTTGGCCGGTTTCCTGATGCCGCTGATTGGACGTTTGCCCTTCTCATGGGTCTATCCGACTGGCGAAAAACAGGAAGTGCGCGTTCCGAAATACCAAAAGTTTTATCAGGAAGCAACCGTTGTTGCAGGCGACTGCCATTACATCAAGCGCCACATGCCGGACGACATGAAAGGCAAAGTCATCGTAACGAACACGACCACGCCCGAGGATGTGGCATTGTTCAAACAGTGCGGCGTCAAATATCTTGTCACCACCACGCCGGTTTTGGATGGGCGCTCGTTCGGGACGAATATGATGGAGGCGGCGCTAATCGCCATTTCCGGCAAAGGCCGCGTGCTGACGCACGATGAATACAACGAAATGCTGGTGCAGCTCAACTTCGAGCCGCAATTGCAGGAATTGAATTAATTTATCGGCAGTCGAAATCAAACACCGAACTTTTTGTTTGGGCGAGGAAAATTCGCCGCAAACTATTCAGGAGGCACGATGGACGCAATTGTTACCGCGGGAGGAATCCCCCAACCCGACGATCCCTTGTACGCTTATTCGAAAGGCGAAGCAAAAGCATTGATCGAGATAGCCGGCAAGCCCATGGTCCAATGGGTGCTGGATGCGTTGAGCGCCGCCAAGAACGTGGACAATGTCATCATGATCGGCCTGTCGCCCAAAAGCGGATTGACCTGCAAAAAGCCGATGCACTACATTTCCAATCAGGGCAGGATGCTGGCGAACATGATCGCCGGCGTGGAAAAGTCCCTCGAACTGAACAAGAAGAATAAACACGTCCTGATCGTTTCGTCCGATATTCCCGCCATCAAGCCGGAGATGATTGACTGGCTGATCGAGACCTGCATGGAGACCGAGGACGACATCTATTACGGCGTCTGTCCGCGTGACGTGATGGAAAGCCGTTTCCCCGGATCGAAGCGCACGTACACGCATCTCAAGGAGATGGATGTGTGCGGCGCGGACATGAACATCGTCCATGTGCGGATGGCGAGCGAACACCTCGACACGTGGGAATCGCTGATCGCCAATCGCAAGAATCCTGTCGCGCAGGCCGCGGTGATGGGCTGGGGCACGCTCTTCCTTCTCCTGTTCCGTCTGGCAACTCTCGATGATTTCGTGGAACGCGTCAGCAGGCGGATCGGGATCAAAGGCCGCGCCATCGTCTGGGAACACGCCGAACCCTGCATGGATGTGGACAAGCCCAGCCAATTGGAAATGATGCGCGAGGATTTGGCCAAATCCGTGAAGAAATCCGCGCCGAAGGAAAAAACGGTCACGGCAAAGCCGGTCAGGAAAACGGCCGCGAAGAAACCGGTTAAGAAAACCGTTGTCAAGTCAAAGGTAAAATAAGGTTTTCAACGATCTCGAAACGCGAGCGCCGCGAATGCATCGAACTTCGCGGCACTCGTTTTATATATCTGATATCTCATTGGAATTGCGGATGAATCTGAATTCAATCATCGAACTTGACGCGCGTCTTTCCAACAAATTGCGCGTGGCCGAAAAGCTGGGCATGCGCCGGACTATCGCCATCTTCTTCGCCCATTCCGGCGACTCATGGTTTTGGGCGCTGGGACTTTTCATCCTATGGTTATTCGGGGAAAGCTTTTGGAAGCAATGGGCGATTGTCGAAGTTGCAGGCATTGCGGCTTTGATCGCCCTGGTCATGCCGCTCAAGTTCACCATCCGCCGGAGGAGGCCGGAGGGCGAATGGGGAAGCATTTATCGCAGCACCGATCCGCATTCATTCCCATCCGGGCACGCTGCGCGCGCTTTTCTTATCACCGTGATCGCCGTCGGGCTGGGGCCGTCATGGGCGGGGATCATTCTATTGGTCTGGGCTCCGTTCGTGGCATTGTCGCGCGTCGCCATGGGCGTTCATTATGTGTCCGATATCGTGGCAGGACTTTTCATCGGCGTCGTGATGGGGTTCATTGTCGTGCTGATTCATCAACCGTTCCTGGCGCTGCTGGCATCCCTTTCGCCCATTCGACTCTGGTGACCGATGTTAAGCAGTCGCCGTGTTTTTTTACCGCGAAGCCGCCAAGAACGCTTTTCGATATCACGTGTATGCGCGGCCGCTTGATGCTCATTCCATCCGCACGGCTCGATAGGCGCTTACGGATCCTTGACTGCCAAGCAATTCCCTGGCCGCGTCCGATAATCTATGGATCAGCTTCTCGCGGTAATTCGTCCAGCTCCTTCATTTGCCCGCCGCATTGACGATCTGACCATTCAAGGTCGAACGGCATAAAAACATTACGGCTTCCATAAAATCAGATGGAACAGATGACTCGGCTTGATGGAATTTCTCGATGTCTGTTCCAACTGCATGGATGTGAATGCCGGAGGATGACATTTCATACGCGCCCGAACGCGTCAACGCGACCAATCCGGCCATGCTGGCATTGTACGCCGCCTCATTCTGGACGTCGAGCGGGCGCGCCGAAATCAAATTTATGATTACGCCGGCGAGGTCCTCGGAGAGGGAGCCTTTCGCGCGCATCACGCGCCCGACGGACTGCATCATCAAAAACGCGCCGGTTAGATTCACATCCAACACGCGATGCCAGTCCCATTCGTCCATATCGAGCAGGGCGACGCGCGGCTCGACCGCAGCGTGGTTGATCAGAATGTCAATCCGCCCGAAATCGTCCTCGACTTGATTCACGATGGACTGCGCCGCAACTTTCTTTGCCACATCATCCACGTACGCCTTGATTCTCCCGCCGCTTTGCGCGACCAGCCCGTCCACATTGACCGGCGAAATATCGTTGGCGGCAACCGATGCGCCGCGCTTCGCGAATTCTTCGGCCAGCGCGCGACCCCTACCTTTGCCCGCACCGGTGATCAAAACCACTTTGCCTTCGAAATCATTCGTCATGGATTGCTCGCTTCGCACACAGGAATTCGATCTGGATTCTGTTTTGCATTCAACGCCAATCCGAAATATGGCGAGGGATCATACGTGTTATGGATATCCAGTTCGTTCATGAAATGCCCGTCGTTATCTTTGACAATCGAAACATGCAGATGCACGCCGACCGGATTGTTCGGATCGCCGGAATAATCACCCTGATAACCAAGCAGCGTGCCTGCATTAATTTGTTTTTCTGTCGTGCCGGGCGGGAATTCAGACGAGATGAACGAATTGCCGTTTGCATCCGCCATGTGGGTGTAATAAACCCAAATCTGACGCTCCGGCTGGAGCGGATCCTTCGGCAGGCGCACGATGACCGAGGCCTTCCAATCGGGCAGGCGCGTCAGATAGCCGGGGTAGGCGGCGATGACTTTGGTCACGTTGATGTCCGTCCCGGCGAAGATATCAATGCCCTGATGCCGATGGCCCCACTGGAACGAATCGTCCCAAACGAATCCGACCATGCCGGTTGTAGGAAAGATAAAAGGCGCAGATCCACATTTGGAACCGGCAGCCATCACCAGGTCCGGGCGCGAAGCGGGGTCTTTGATCCACGCAAGAACCTGCACGGTCCGCGCACTGGTTGGACGGTAGGTCCAATACAAGTAAACCCCTGCCGCGATCACGATCACAGCCAGAATCAAAAATACAAAGTTCTTCGACATGAACAGAATTATACCCACGCTCTCCACCATTTTTTCTTACAAAAAACCTATTTTTCTTTTTTCTGTTTCTTACATTGCCCGGCTAACATAGCGATCATAGAAATCGAAAACAAGGAGAAACCGAAATGACTTTCTACGCTTATCCATTCCCGCATCGCATGGCGCGCCGCTGGATGGCCGCAGCTGAACCTTCGCAGAGCGCCCGCTTTCTGGCAGTCAACATCCGTGACGAGGGCGAAGCTTATCTCTTGACGGCGCTCGCGCCCGGACTCAAAGCGGATGATCTGAATGTTCAAGTTTTGGAAGATGTTGTCAGCATCGAAGGACAATTCCCGGAAGACGAGAATGAATATCTCCTCCAGGAATTGCCCGGCGGCTCGTTCCGGCGCGAACTCCGCCTGCCGTCCGCGCTGGAGGCCGAAAAGGTCGAGGCAAAGATCGAGGACGGCGTTTTGAATCTGCGCCTGCCCAAGGCAGAATCGGCGCGGCCCAGAAAGATCAACGTCACAGTAAAGCAATTCATTCGATGAAAACGGCGGGGAACATTCCCCGCCGTTTTCATTTAACCCGTTCAAATGGAAACAGCATGGCGAGGCGTTATAATTCCGGCATCTTTTCTTCGGAGCAAATACGTGCGCGCAAAATTCGTCCTCTTCATCCTCCTGACTGCCTCCATGCTCGGCGCTTGCAGCTTCGGAGCACACGACAGCCCAACCCCGGCCCCAACCGGCACCCCCACGCCGCTTCCCACGCTGACTCCCACGCCGGTCGTGCCGCTCGCCATTTTGGTGATGCCCGCCAATCTGGATAAGGCAGCCTCGGACGCGTACCAGAAAGCAGTTTACGATCTCGCGCAGCAGGCAGGGATGCGCTTTCAGGTGAGGAATTCGCTCACGCCCGCGGACCTCGAACCGGGCCTGAAAATCGTGATCGCCCTGCCGCCCGATCCGGGCCTCGCGGCATTGGCCAAAGCCGCGCCGCAGGTTCAGTTTCTTGCCATCGACATTCCCGGCATCCAGGCCGGGGGCAATGTCAGTGTCCTATCGCCGAGCAATCAGGCAGACGTATCCGCCTTTATCGCGGGTTACACCGCCGCCATGATCTCCGACGAATATCGCATCGGCATGATCCTCCCGCAGGGCGACGCAAATGCCCAGCGGGCGTTCTATGCCTTTGCCAACGGCATGGCGTATTATTGCGGGCTGTGCAAAACTTTTTATGTCTATCCCGTTGCATCCCCGGCTTACATTCAGATTCCTTCCTCCGAATCGAAGAAGAATTATCTGGGCTATGCCAATGCGCTGATCAACGAAAAAATCTACACACTGTTCGTCTATCCTGATCTTGCCGATCCTGATTTCCTGAGTCAAATCGGGACCACAGGCGCACAGATCATCGGGACTTCCATGCCCAACCCGCGTCCCGGCGGCTGGGTGATGACCGTCACTCCCGATGAAACGAAGGCCATCCAGAATGACTGGCCGAATCTTATTGCGGGCAAGGGCGGGGTCAACGTGCAATCCCCGATTGGAATCGCAAATGTGGATCCTTCGCTTCTTTCACCGGGCCGGCAGAAGCTTGTGCAGCAAGTGGTTGACGATTTAGCGTCCGGAAGCCTCACACCAGGCGTCGGCCCGTAGAATTCATAAACTATTGACATTCATATAAACGGGAGGTCCTTCTCTCAATCGGCAGGCAATTTACAAAGGCGCTTCAAGCGCAAAGCGGTGGGGACGCGGAAGCTGCCGGCGCATGATCCATGCCATGCCTTTGACCAAAGCCAGCGCCGGATTGATCGGCTGCGCCAGGCACTCGTCCACGCCAGCCGCGTACGATTCGATGATTTCCTGGGGACGCGGCGGAATAACGACCATCAACGCGGCTCCGCTGACGAGTTTCAAAGTGCGACACAAGGCCAGCCGGTCAGCGTGCGGGAGGTTGAGATCCGCAAGCACCAACTGAGGATTCAGAATGCGGGCCGCGTAGACCGCCTGGGCCGCATTTTCGACCACGACATTGCAACCTTTCTCGATAAAAAGCTGGCTCCACAACCCGGCCGCTTCCGGTCCGTCTGCCACGATCAGCACGATTTGGAGCGGGAGGGAATTGGCAGATGCTCTCCAGGCAGTCATTTGTATTCCTTGAAATCCATGTTCTCTATAATAAGGTCGCAAAAAAAGTCGGATTTGGTTCATCCGCGCACAGGGAAATGGCGTTTCGAATCTCAAAAAAACAGAAGAAGACTTTTGAAAATAGGCTATACTTGAGATACCAACAAAGGAGGTCGAAATGAATCTGCGTTGTTTTTACTGTCAGACTCCCTTCACCCTGGGCATGGACGAGAAAGTAACGGCCCTGCGGAAAATGCACGCAGAGAACCTGCATCATTACGACGCCCATTGCCCGCATTGCGGCCGGGCCAATCCGGTTTCGCGTGAACGGCTCGAGATGTTCACGCCGGGCTGGGAGACAGCCCTCGCGTCCGCTCCGGCTGCGGCGGAAGCGCCTGCTCCGGCCCCCGCACCCGTTATGACCAGTGCGCCTGCGCCCGCTGCAATGGCCGGGCCAGCGGCAAAAGCTCCTGCGCGCCGCCGACATGCCTCGGCGGCCAAAAAAGCTGTAAAGAAAGCCGCGCCGAAGAAGCCAGCCGCAAAGGCAAAGACCAGGGCGAAACCGGCAAAGAAGAAAGCCGCCAAACCGAAGAAAGCCGCGCCCAAAAAGAAGGCCAGGAAGAAATAGGCCGGCGCGGTTTTCATGACCATTCGTGCCATCTTCTTTGACCTGGGGGGAGTCATCGTCCGAACCGAATATCAGGGGCCCCGCGAACAGCTTGCGGAGCGCCTGAACATGACTTACGAGGACATCAATAAAATTGTCTTTGAAAGTGATACGTCGCGCAAGGCTTCACTCGGACAGATCAGCACCGGCGAACACTGGGAAGCCGTCACGCGCAGACTCAAACGCCCGCCTTCGGAGACAAAATCCATCCGCGAGGAATTCTTTGCGGGCGATGTCGTGGACCGCGACCTGATCGGTTTCATCCGTTCGCTTCGCCCGCGCTATGGAACCGGCATCATTTCGAACGCCTGGCCCGACCTGCGCGACTACGTCGCCGGGAACAAATTCGACGACGCCTTCGACAGCCTGATTATTTCGGCAGAGGTTGGCGTGATGAAGCCCGAGGCAAAGATATACCAGATTGCGCTGGACCGGCTGAAAGTCCGGGCAAACGAGGCGGCGTTCGTTGACGATATGCCCGCCAACATCGAGGCCGCCCGCGCGCTCGGAATGCAAGGGATCGTTTTTCGCGATCCGCGTCAAGTCAAAGAGAACCTGAAGACCCTGCTCGACCACCGGTGATCCTCTTTGCGGTCGAACAAGCCTGACAGGTTCCGTACTGTCAGGCTTTTCTTTTTCACACGACTATGCTGCAATCCATCCAAACCCATTACATCAAACCGATACGCAGTTTCAACCGCGCCGCGCGCCTGTTCCTTTTGATGACGATCATTGACGGCGTGATCCTCAGCGGCTGGCAGTTGTTCTTCAACTTTTACATTCTGCAAAGCGGCTTCAACCGCGACTTTCTTGGCCTGGTGAACTCGATGCCATCATTGGCCGGCCTGATCCTCGGTATTCCATTGGGCCGAATCTCCGACCACATCGGACGCAAGACCGCGTTGATCATTGGCTTGTTTTTGACGAGCACGTTCATGTTTGCTGAAATCACATTCCGGCAACCGCCCATCATCATCGCTGCGGCTTTCATGAACGGAACCTTCAACATGCTCTTTATCATCAGCCAGGCGCCGCTGATGGTGAAGATTTCCGATGAAGAAAATCGCACCATGCTGTTCAGCCTGAACTATGGATTGCAAACGATCTCCGGCGCGGTGGGCAGTATCTTTGCCGGGCAGCTGCCGGCGGTCTTTGGAGGCATCCTGCATGTCGGGGCCGCGAGTGCGTCCGCTTATCAAGCCGTATTGATCGCCAGCGTTTTACTGGGGACGGCCGCGTTGATTCCATTGTTTATGATGGCCGAACCGCGCCCTTCACGCGCGACGGAAGCGCGTCCAACCGCCATTCGAAGCGGGCCGCCGCACAACCCGCCTTTACCCAATCTGAGAGTCTTAACGCTCAAGATGACCGCGTCCCAGATCCTGATCGGTTTTGGCGCGGCGATCTTGATCCCGTACATGAACGTCTTCTTCAAGTTTCGCTTCAATATCAGCGATTCATGGCTCGGCGTTCTGTTCAGTTTGTCCTCCCTGATGATCGGCATCGGGACATTCATCGGCCCGCATTTGGCGACGCGGCTCGGAGGCAAGGTCCAGGCCGTTGTCGCGACGCAATTCAGCAGCCTGATCTTTTTACTGGTGATGGGCTTCTCGCCCCTTTTCTGGCTGTCTGCCATCGGCTATCTGATGCGAACCGCGTTGATGAACATGGCATCGCCGCTTTACAACGCCTTTTGTATGGAACGCACGCCCGAACACCAACAAGGCTTCGTCAATAGCGTTTTGAATCTATCCTGGAATATCGGCTGGGCCGTTGGCCCGTTCATCTCCGGCCTGGTGCAGCAGAATTATGGTTTTACTCCGCTCTTTATTGCAACCGCGGTACTTTATTTTGCCGCAATCGTCGTGCAGTGGAATTTCTTCGTCCGCGAAGAGCGAAACGCGCCTGCGCCGGTGACGACTGATTGACAGCAAAACACAAAGCGAAAATAGGGAGCACGCAAAGTATGATACTGTTGGCGAAATCGGGAATTGCGCCTGCTTACCCGTTTAGCAGGCACACATTTACGGATGGAAAATGAATTCGCCAACAGTATCAAAGTATGTTAGTCTGCAACCATTCCGGCGGATTGAAATCCTGCCTCAGCCCATGGAAGTGGCGCCTTGGCGCCACTCAGGGAGCTAATCCGAAGGCGTCGCCGTGGCGCCGTGGCGACAATTTCCATGTACTGAGCAGGCGGCTTTAGCCCTGCGCATCAAAATACGCTTACAACCTTTGAGCATACCCGCGAAAATATATTGCCTTGCTCAAAGCGCAAAACGCCAATATAATAAGCCCGCAATATTCTCCTGCGGGAGTCGCCAAGCGGTAAGGCGTCAGCCTTCCAAGCTGATATTCGCGGGTTCGAATCCCGTCTCCCGCTCTGACAGAAGTGCTTCGGTGTCACGGATCAAGTGTCAAGCAAGCGTGGCACCTGACATCGAAGCACTTGACACTTAACTTGGGCTCGTGGCGCAGTGGTTAGCGCAGGCGACTCATAATCGCTTGGTCGCTGGTTCGAATCCAGCCGGGCCCACTTTTAATCAGATTTTTCTGGGCAATTTGTACCAGAGATTGATTACTTTTCATTTTGCACCTTAAAAACTGAGGCTAACTGAGTCAATTGGCTTTCTATACGGGCAATCTTCTCATTCAAATCCTGATTTCCAATAACAGCCGTCCTTTGATTGGACATGTTTTGGATGCGACTTTTGACTTGCGCTTTTCTCTTGCGCGCATACATCTCGGTTGTTGTTAGGTGTTCGTGCATCAAATTCTCTCTTGCGGCGTCCAAATCACCAATATCCTGGGCTCGATCAAATAGAAAATTTGCATGACCACGACGAAAATCATGCGGACAATGCGAACTAGATTGATTCTTTTCAAGCCACTTGTGAAGGTTCTTCCTAAAAAGATTTGAGCGATTTTCATTGGCCTTAGCCGGATTCGGATCTATCTCACCTGTTTTTGGCGACAGCGGGGCGAACCAATAACCATCTGCAGGGAGCTTGGATCGGACAAAGTCATCCCATTCACGGACTAAGCTGATGACCTTCTCGATATCCAATAGATAGGTAGTAGCAACCTTCTTATTTTTTGTAATCATCCCTAATCCTGGAGACTGTCTTACATCCAATTTCCTTAAGTCCACGGCTGTTATTGGCATGGTTGTGAAGGAGCTAATACGCATACCTGATAGGTAGAGGAAGCACGCACCTGCACGAACCCGTTTTTCAAGGAGCGTTTCTGCTGGCAATTTAGAAATAACTTCAATTTCTTCTTCAGATATAGTATCCTGATCATCAAACTCTTCGGGGTACATCTTGAATTTGAATGAATGGAGCCAAGCTGGAGTTATTGAGCGAAAGCCCTTCTTGTGAATAGACAGCCACTCGAAAAATATCTTAGCAGAGCTAATTAATTTCCTCTTATAGTGAGCTGAACATTCGAGTTGATCGACATAATCAATAAAACTAGGTTCCAAACTTGGCGCTTGACTGAAATCATTTTCAGCAGACCATGTTAAGTAGTGAACTGAAACCGACTTTTCTAAGCGGATTGACTTGTGATCGAGTTTATGTCGGGTGCTTCTAAAAGCTAGGTATTCATCAACGAGCCTCTTATTGTTTCTGTTAATCATTTATCCTCTTGTTTGTGATGGCCCTTGCAAGTTTTCGATGGCAATTTGGACATATGGCGGACCAATAATGGTAATTATTCTTTTGCATTGCGATTGGATTTATGAGTGGAACGGCACATTTGCATGACACACAATAAACCTCTTCCTCACCAAGTTTCTGTTTCCTGTAGGTTGCTTGATACCAGCCATAAAATTCGTGACCATTGATGAATATGTGTGCGGTCTCATCCTTTACATGCGGGCAGCCAAGGTGTAGATATGCCCGGTACACTTGTCGACGAGTGAAGCCAACAGCCTCGGCGAGCTCAGCCGGCGTGTACAGCATGTCCAACAGCCCGATTAATTTGCGTAGCTGGTTCCCTTTCAGTCGGCCCCGAAGAATGGGTCTATTTTTGATTACACGATCCGGAGGTGTATCCATGTGGTTTCAAAAAAGAGGGTTATGGAGGAGGAATTAATCATGGTCATTGCCATCTCGAAACTGGGAATTTTATTCCTAATTTCGGAATTTTACGACGGAAATATTTTCATGTCAAGGGCTGCGTTTAAGCAAGCATCCCCTGAAGGGATACCCCATACTATTTAGGAGAATGTCTGATGTACACTTCTTCAGGTTTTAAGAAATTCATCAAAGAAAAAGCCGTAAGAAAAGGTCTAACTTTTGCCGGCTTAGCAAAGGCAATCGGTATGTTACCTTCGCATTTCTCTGAATTACTGAACGGCAAACGTAAGATGGATCCTGGAACGATCAATAAGATTGCTGATGTGCTTGGCATTCTGCGAACTGAAATTTATGAAAAAGCGGGTTGGGTTGATTTAGCGGCTAACGAGAAACTGATTCAGCGTTTCAGAGAAGCTTCTCATGATAATAAGCAAATAGCAAAACTCTTCGAGGCGATCATGGCATTGGAAGAGCCTGAACGAAGCGAGAGAATAAGAATGATTTTAGCTGCTTGGGGACGGTAAGAATTCTATGGCGGTGCTAGATCTTCTTCACTCGGTGAAGCAATATTTCCGCTGGAACCTAGTAATATTGATAGTCCTAACTTGCATAACTTATCTTACCCCTATTAGAATCGTTGAACTCATTCTCAGTTTTTTAGCTCTTACTCTTGCATATATCTTTTGCGGTCATACGATTTACGAAATTGCACATGACTTTAATTTTACGATTCGCTTGTTTGATGAAGATACCCAACAAGCATACAGGTATGTTACAACCCATTATTTGATATTTGCCGGAGGCTTTTGGATAGGGTATTACTTGATTATCCTTCTCTTGAACCTCCGAACTTTTCTAACTAGCCTGGTGGGAGATACTGCGAATATTAACGGGGTCATCATTATGGTGGGGTTAGCATCCCTTGGACTTCAAATCTTAGGGATAGGTTTATATTCTAAACGCAGGCGTTTCGATGACCAAATGTAGGTAGCAATTCTCGCGGTAACAATTCACACAAAGGAAACACGGACATATTGCTGAAGGAACCAAGTAGCCTTGATAAGCATTCGAGACTTAAACAAAAAGAGACCGGCATGGATACAAGTCTCGTTTTGTAGTCTCCCGTCTGGGAGATTTAGACAAGCTCCTTGGCAAGGATTAGCTAGAATCTCCCAATGCTTTCCTTTATGCGAAGATGAACAGTCGGAACTCGTAAGCCATTACACCATCAAGTTAGCGTAATATGCAGACGCTTTCCCAAAGCCTTGGCAGCGCGGTCGAGCGTTTGGAGCGTAACGGATTGATTCTCCGGATCCAAAAGCCGTTCAAGCGCGGCACGACTGGTTCGCATGCGGTGCGACATGGCAGTCTTGGTCAGCTTCTTTTTTTTCATCAGCTGCTCAACCTGAAAAGCAATCACGCGCTTGACAGCCACTGCTTCTGTTTTTTCAAGCAGACCTTCTTCGGCAAGAAAGTCATCAAAACTACTACCAATATGCTTCTTGTTCATTTTTCACCTCGCAACTGTGCCAATCGTTCACGTGCTAGATTTAGATCATCCAGCGGTGTTTTTTGCGACTTCTTGATAAAACCGTGCAGAAGAACCATCAAGTTACTTTCCACACCAAATATCACCCTAGCAATCCCCGACGGTAAACTTGAGCGGACTTCCCACAGGCCCGGTTCCAGTTTGCGCACTAACGGCATTCCCAGCGGCCAGCCAAATTGCACGGTCTTGATATCTTCGCCAATTATCTGTTTCTCTTCGGCGCGCAAGAACTTGAGCCATTCACGGACAGGTTCATTATCGCGTGAAGTTCTAAAAAACACGACCTTCAAACGAAGAGAACGATCATCTTTTTGAGATTGTACCATTTTTGATACACCTTTGTCAAGCTAGATTTTCCATAATGTTCAGTTACATTATACCCATCTCAATTATTTCAAGAATCTGGTCATCTGTTTGAAGCTTTATCCTCATTCACAGATGACCAGCCCAACTCGCCATAAGTGACATTCGATGAAAAACGATTATACGAGAGTTCGAGACTCTCCAGGGGCGCCTCGATATAGGCACAGCATAGTGGTCGAGGCGACCATCAAATTCCATAAAAAACGCCGATAGTTTTTACCTCATTGCGTAAAGCCGTTCCATTTGAGTCACTGATCACCTAACGTTAACTTGTTTCACGGATAGTGGGAGAAATTTCCCAAACTGGTCAAAACTAAGGAGGCCGCGACCACACGAACCCATCTGGATGGAAAGCGTTCTGGTTTAAGCTGTCTTGTAGTTAAGAATCAAAGGGTATGGGAGTTATTGTTAACCGGTGCGCTTTGCTGGCCCCGGTTGTGGCGCCGGCTGGGGCACGGGGAACGGTCCCCCTGGCCCAAAGCCCGGCGGCACTTGCATTATCAACTGCTGAGCATTTCTCCCCCAATTGATTCCTCTGGCATTCTCAAATGTTTTGATAGATGGCGTTTGGTCAAACCACAAAACATATTGGTTTCGCAAGCTCTTTACGAGATCGCCGAGGCCAATACTTTCGGTGTCTATAACATTCAATCCCATACTACGGGCAGTTGACCGGTCAATCCCGCGGGCGTGCCTCTTATGTAAATCGTAATCCGCGAGGAACTTCACAACATCCGTAACGCGTTTCTCTTCGAGAGAGCATTTGAACATATATGAGCTAAGCCATTTGGCTGCCAATTCGGTTGATAAATCCTCTGCGCTTTTGCAAAGTTCTAGCATGTGAAGATCATATTTGGAAAGCAATGGCATATATGCTGTAAGCGCCGCAGGCCCCTCAGCTTTTAGTTGGTTTTTGATTTGCTCGAATGCCCGCAAAATGGTCCTCGTGGGAATACCATTGATCTGTGGATCAATCGGGCCTAATGTTGCCGAATCGTCCATGACGATCTCATCGCCTGACAGACACATAAGCGTTGCTGCGCTGTAGGCATTAGCTGGAATAAGGAAGCGAATGGTCGCATAATGCGTACGAAGCAGCTTGACAATCCGTTCAGTAGCTTCGGCGGACCCACCATTGCTAATTAAACACACATCCACCTGAGTGCCGGGTGTTGTCCGCACGAGATCATCGAATCCTGTAAGATCACCATCCTCAATTTGAGCCGGGATGCCGGGTGCAAGGTTCTGAGTCTTAGCGGCATAGCAAATAAGAGGCCTGGTGGTGAGGCGTTCAATCCTCAAGAATGTTTCGCGCCGAAGCACAAAAGGAGCAAAATTACCTGCAGCTGCAGCGTAATCATTTAGCTCCTGATACGTCCGCGGCAATTCTGTTAGTTGATCTGGAGGTGTTACTGGCGGTTTTACAATTGTAGGTGTCCCGAATGGAGGTGCTGGCTGCAGCGGAGTCCCTCGTTTTATTTGCGGATGATGTTTCTTTGCCATATCGCGCCTAGAATGTTTGTATGGTTAGTTATCAGGGCATTATTAGATTTTTGTCAGTGGAGGTTGACCCAATCGAGAGTGTGACCTCAGCCGTATTCTTGACGACTGGCACGTGTTCGCTAGGCTGGCCCATTGCTTGCAGAGCTTCTCGGTAAACCTGATCTGCCAGGGCAAATGACTCAACGATTTCAGCAAGTATTGGGCTGCCTCGGCGTAACTCTTCTAAGTCGTGAGTTAGTTCCATAGGAGGTATTACGTTATCTGCGGCATTCATGCTCTTTGGCATATGCGTTCCTTCTCCATGTTTGTATTATAAGCATTTATGGCCAATTTTCAATAGGGCTACTGTCACATTAATATAATCCTTAGCTTTCAGAACAGTAAGGTACCTGTGGTTACGGCGGCAACTCGTCTTTACATGACTATGATCTATTCAATTTGATACTAGGCGATTTATTTCGGACTACCCCCGAATCCCTCCTCAAGTAATTTGAGATTTGCCACATCCATTACGGATTCCGCTCATACGCTTAGACGGTATCCCGGAAATTCCCAGAGAACCTTTATTAATTCGCTGCAATATGGATTATAATAAGATAAAAGATTTCTCTAGTTGGGAGGATATCCCAATGAATGATATTGGTCCGCACAACTCCAATAATCCAAAACCATCAAACAATTCCTTTAACCCATTGTTTGATTTATTAATTGTCCTTGCAAAAGGTTTACGGAACCAAACTTTCATTTTTGTTTTGGCAATGGGGGCATTGATAATAACGGCTTTTCTGATTTCCCAGAAAATAGGATCGTTTGTGCCTTTATATGTGATTGTTGGATCGCTGGTAGTTCTGACACTCATGGCTTTATGGGCAGAATCTATTTCGAACACGAAAACTCTACATATCCCCTTAAATGACAAGTCTAAAATATCGCGCAATAAGGGAGAAAAAATGGATCGTTCAACAAATATGGCAAAAGCGCCAATGTCTCAATTTGATAAACTACTCGGTTGCCTTAATAAATTAGCTGACACTGAGTTTCGGGAACTCATATATTCGCTATTGACTCCACAGGAGATTAATCATCTCCCTCGCCCTGTGGATATAATCGACAGAGGTGCTTTTTTAGGGCAAATGAAGATGTATGATCGACTTGGCGATGTTGAAAATTTCCTGTATCAGAAATATCCGGATCGATGTGCAAAATAAGGGGGCTTATAATGACTACCTTCGATGAACTAAGTGAACTGCTTGAAAAACTACGATTAGTGTCAAATGAATTTATTGATATAGTACGAGGTTTTCTAACGCAAGAAGAGATCAATAAACTTCCAAAGCCGCCGGATCAAATAGATCGAGGAGCCTTTGTTGAATATGTACAGCAAAAGGGAAAACTGGATGAATTAAAAGCCTATTTGCATGAAAAGTACTCAAACCGTATTGTTCAAGAAAAAAGAAAGAGGCGCATCCCATTCACTAATCGAAGGAATGAGATAGATGAAGTTACGACTTTATCCTCCGATTCGTTGTTTAAATACTTTCTTATTCACGGACCCTCTGGCTATGGAAAAACAGAGTTGCTTTATGAGCTTGGCGACATATTCGAACACAAAGGTTGGCATCATGCATATGCTGATGTGACCAAAGATACCAGTTTAGTAAATCTCGCTGAGGAGTTAGCTCACAACCTGAAGGTGGAACTTGAATCCAATAGTGCCTTGAGTCCAGGGCTTCGCCTTAGCGGCTCTATTAGACTCCGTTATGGGGAGGAATGCAAAAAGTATAAAGGATTAGTTCTTCTGATTGATTTTGACAAGGAGCCCCAGACTGAACTCCTGGGAAAAATTCTAGAGGAATTCCTGCCTGAAATCGAAAGCAATCTGCGAAAACATATATGTTTCAATAATGGCCAAATGCATTTCAGAGTCGTGTTGGCCGGAAGATACTTAGCTGCTGCAAAAGAAGTAAAAAATACAAGCCTGCCTTTAAATATTCTGCCTTTGTCTCCGTTTACTTATCGTGTAATTAGAACAACTATAGATGAAGACTTGTCTGTCACAACACCTGAAGAAAAGCAAAAACTTTCAGCGCATATTGTTTTTCTCACAGGGGGACATCCGGGATGCATAGCTGACATATATGAGCTTTTCAAAAGCCATCCTATACCTGTGGATGAATTTATGAGGTCGTATACATCCCAAATTCGAAATATGATTCAGAAGAGCACCGAATCTGTTCGAGAAGGATTACCTGAGGGTTTTGAGAATTTTTCTTCGGCATTTGATGCACTTATGGTTTTCAGGCAAGCAAACTATTTTGTCCTTGATTCTTTAAGGACAAAATATAAGTTAGATATCTTCCGCGACACTTTTGATTTTGAAGATAAATTAACCGAAGGATACTTTTTTGCTAGGAATCAATATATTTTACAGGACGATATTGTAAGACGTTTAATAACAACATATTTACGCGTTTATCACCCCGACAATTTTGCTAATTACTGCAAACAGGCAATGGAGATTTGTGAGGCATATTTGTTAACTCAGGATATACAATCTCCCCCGCAATGGGCTATAGAATATCTATTCCAATGGCTTCAAATACAATCCATAAAACGAATCGATACAATCACTAGTAGAAATGAGATACGATCCGAGTTTTTCCATAATATCTTGCCTCGCGCAATGGAACTTTATCTAAAGCGACATTCCAAATTAACTAAGGAAAAATGCCGTGAGGACAAACAAGCTATACTGAACGAATTAGGACAATTGCATCAATGGGAATTTGAGTTCGCTGTTAACTACTATCTCCGAGTCGATTCATGCGATAATTCCCAGTATGAGAGCTTAATACAAAAAATAAAAGATTGGTTGGATAATAAGTTCAAGGAGATTGAATAATGAGCAGCCAACTACCATTCATTGGGCGTAAAAATGAATTAGAACTAATACAGAATAAACTCCAAAGCAAGGACAACAAAATAATCTATATCGTTGGCGAAGGAGGCGTTGGAAAAACGCGAATCTTACAAGAAATTAGCCAATGGGCAGGATCTCAGACCTCCTTTTTTGTTACGAAAATTTTGGATTTTGATGATCGTTCAATCTCAATATTTGAAAATTTTATACTTAGCCTTGCGGAGGAACTTAAGCGAAGAGACTATAATGTTGATGAATATTCGAATGCACTCAGCGATTTGCGAAAGATGGAGAAAGCAAAAGTAAGTCTGGATGGCTTGACAGCTCAAAAAGAGCAGGCTTATCGAATCCTGGTAAATGTAATTAATCAAATCTCATCCACGAATCGTATTGTTCTTATTCTTGATACAGTCGAAAAAGCTGATGTGCAAACATTTTGGTTATCTCTGATTGATTTCTTGTCAATGGTAAAAAATTTTACTTGCATTCTTGCTGGAAAGAACCAAGAAACTTTTAATTTAAGGGAAATGCTGATTAATAAATTTAAAGGAGGTTTTGCTTATCTTGACTTGAAGCCATTGACGCCCGAAGACAGCGTTGCCTACCTCGAAAAAAAACAGGAAGCAGCACATACTAATATCGATGCTTCATTACTTCCAAAATTGATATATTTCACAGAAGGACGCCCTATACTGATCGACTTAGCCGTTGAATATGTAGCAAGAGGCATCTCAATAAACTGGCTTCTAAAAGAAGATCTGGAAAAGCTCAAGACTTTATCCGATAATGAGCAATCGTCGTATCGTGAAGAATTTAAAAAGCAACTGGTTCAATATATTACAAAGATTCGCAAACCCATTCACAGATTAGTGTTGACCATGTCAAGGGTGTATCCCCTAAATACTAACATGATCGCTAATTTGCTGGATCTGCCGGAGTCGGATGCAAATGCATTATATGAAGAAGCAAAGTCTTACGTATTTGTCAAAGAATTTTCAGATTCAGATTCCATCACGCTTCACGATGAAATGCGTGATCTAATTAATAAATTTGTATGGCCAGGGTTAGACCCAGATAATATTCGTCGCAAACGTGATAGCCTTTTAGCAACCAAAATATACGAACAAACACATAGGCGTTTACACATGCAACTCGACAATAGAAACTATGTTGATTCTCTTAACGCCATTGAAGAAAAGGAGCTTGAAACAAGCCTTGAAGTAGTTGATGAGCAGTATTGTAAGCACCTAGTTTATTATGATTTTTATGAAAATTTTCTTAATTGGATAGAGATAGTTAATGACTATCGGAAAGCGGGAAATTCGAGTTTTGCTAAAGGATTGGTCAACTTTGCACAAGATTTCTTATCAAGCATCAAGCCAGATCAGCAATTTGAATATTCCGTTTTAAATGCGCGTTTATTGAGTGATATTGGGGAAGTTCAAGATAGTGAAATATTGTTGCAAGATCTTTTAAAGAGATATGGGAATAAAGAAGCATATAAATCCGGAATTCTGAATGCAATGGGTGTGGTTGAAGAAAAACTTGGCAGGTTGCAGGAAGCATTGAATCATCAACTTGAATGTCTAGAAATTGTCAAGCGTTTGAATAATAAAGCGGTTGCACCAGTGTCTAACAGAGTAGGATATCTATATAGACTCATGGGCGATCTGCGCAGGGCTGAGGAGTATTATCATTCTGCCCTGAAAATAAATTCAAATTTCCCTGTTGCCGAAAGAGATCAGAGTCTAACAGCAAGTCTTTTCAACAATTTGGGGTATGTATGTGGCTTAGAGCGGAAATATGCACAGATGGACTTATATTGTGATCAGGCAGCAGAAATTTGGACTGATGAAGGGATGGAACAAGAAATTGGTAGAAGCGAAATCACCAGGGCAATCTTCCATAGAGATCAGGGAAACTATCTTAGTTCATTGGAATTACTAAAGCAGGCAATTGCGAGGTATAAAGAACCGGACGATCATGAACAATTATGTAGAGCATATTTTCATCGTGGTTGGACACAATGGTATGTGGCTGAAAAAGTGAACGAGTTGGCATGGGATATAAGTTTAATCGAGTGGGACGATGTAGCATTAAGTCTTGCTCTTGAATATTTCTTGAAAAGCTTGGAGCTCTCAAGAAAATATAGTTTAAAGTATGAAATGCCAGGAATTATGCATCAAACTTCAAGTGTTTACTGGTATCTGGGTAGAACTCATAATGACAAATCGCTTCTGCAAAAGGCAAGGGGGTTGAATAAGGAGTCGTACGCGGCAAGTGTCCTAGTACACGATTATCGCTATGCAATTGACAGTCTGTTGGGTGATGCAGAGTGGGACTACGATATTGGCCTCTATAATAACATACCCAGTTATGACCAAAAACTTCAATCTGAGTACGGGCAATTTCGAGATCAATACAAATTATATTTCGGAAGAATGTATCGTATTAAAGCTGATGTTGCCTTTCGTAAGCACGATTTGGAGACCGCATTCAATAATTATGCAATCGGACTTGGAATGATACAACATCACCATGGCTTTGGTCGTTATACTATTCAGCGAGAATTATTACGACTTTCAAGAAAGTTGAAACAATTAGATCCAAAGCAAACTAAGGAATGGTTAAATTATTTACGTGCCGAATGGTTGAAGCTTCGAGAAGAACAAGATGTTGATTTATTGTTGGGCTGGTGTGATCAATTAGAACTTCGAGGTTTAACGGAATAGGTAATGAGATATGTCAACAAAAAAATATGAGGTCTTGATTCCTGCTAAAACAGACCAGACTGGCGGTAGTGATTGCGATTGCTCAGGTGGTGATTGCGCATGCAGTGTTTCTCCTCTTGCATATACTGAATCACTCACAATGAAACAGTTAGCAAGTCAAGATTTGAATAAATTTAAGATTCCCCCATTGTCACAATTTGCCATCATAAAGGATGGGCATAGAATTTTTTATGGTCCTTTTCATCAAGTTGTAGTTCTTAATAAAGCAGGACAAGACTTGCTAAGCACTTTCAATAATTCTGAAAAGTGCGAATATAATTTAGATGATCTAGAATTGTGGGAGACCATTACAAAATTTCTTGATCATGGACTTATAAGGGATACAAATACCACGTTGTCATCAGTCCGAGCAGAATATCAGACCCTTAATGCCTGGCTCCATCTAACCGATCGCTGTAATCTTCGTTGTTCCTACTGCTACCTTCCTCATGTTCGCGAAGACATGTCGCTGGAAACGGGCTATGCCACAATTGATGCAACCTTCCGCTCAGCACTTGCCAATGGATTTAAGCAGGTAAAGTTGAAATATGCTGGTGGCGAACCATTGTTACGTTTCCCATTGATTATTGAGTTACATAATTATGCTCAATCCCTAGCCGAAAAGAATGTTCTTGGTTTGGAAGGTGTTGTCTTGAGCAATGGCACATTGCTTGCTCCCGATATGATTGAGACATTGAAATCGCTTGACCTGCGGTTGATGATTTCATTAGATGGCATGGGAAAATATCATGATTCTCATCGTCCCTATGCGGGTGGCCGCGGCTCATTTGCCGATGTTGCTGAAGCAGTTGACCTTGCGCTTGCGAACGGGCTAGTGCCAAATATCTCTCTGACAGTCAGCAGCCGCACAGCGGAAGGTTTGCCTGAAGTTATGGCATGGATATTGGAACGCGATTTGCCTTTTAGTCTTAATTTCTATCGTGAAAATGAACTATCAGCCTCTCATGAAGATATGCGATTAGACGAGGAAAAAATTATCAATGGTATGTTGGCAGCTTTCAAAGTAATTGAGCATAATTTACCTCGCCGTTCATTACTTGGCGGGATTATTGACCGTGCTAATTTGTCTGCTTCACATGCTCACACTTGCGGCGTGGGACAAAATTACTTGGTGTTTGATCAAAACGGACAAATAGCGAAATGCCAGATGCACATTCGCAAGCCGATTACAGATGTATATGTAGCTGATCCGCTGGCTGTTATCCGTGCCGATCAAATTGGAATCCAAAATCTTTCGGTTGAAGAAAAAGAAGGCTGCAAGACTTGCGAATGGAAATATTGGTGCACAGGCGGATGTCCACTTGAAACATACCGAGCCACTGGACGCTATGATGTGAAATCGCCGAATTGCAATATTTATAAAGCGCTTTATCCTAAGGCGGTTCGCCTCGAAGGTCTGCGCCTTTTGAAATATCAGGATGATCCCGAAGTCGTAGTAAAGTTATAGCTGAATAACCTAAAAGCAAAAAGGCGACTCTGATTGGGTCGCCCTTTTACTTTTGATCAACCTAAAGCTACACAGATGCAAATTATACAGCCGAGAGCAGCGTTTTCTCTGAGTAAAAATCTGACCGATTCGTCGGTTTCAGGATATATATCCAACATCCAAAAAGACCCGATTCAATTATCTTATGTAAACATGTTTCCATATTTCAGATAGTTTGAATGAGAGGCAAGAAATGGTAAACATCTCATCATCATTCGATTGGATTCGATATTGGAGGGGGGCTGGAAAGAAGCTCACCGTTACCTATAACAAAATCGCGTAGTATCAGTCGGGGCTTGCCTACGACAGCGATCAGTCGCTCAAGCAAGTCGGGTCGAATCATTATGCCAGACCCGCATATGCGAGGCCATGCGAGATGATACTCACTCGTATCGTACTCTGCTCGCCAAATTGCTAGTGCAAGACCGATGCCATCTTTATCTTCATAGTTGCAAGTCACACCAGGATGTAGATTCAGCACGGCAATAATGGATGCCGTGGGAACGAGAAGTGAGTCTGGTGCACCAAGCCCTTGACGACCATCGCCAATCATACTGAGTTCATTATCCATCCCGATGATAGGTTGGCTCGAATCGAATTTTGGGGATCCAAAATCAGTGTTGACCTCAGTTCTCCACATGCGCAAATCGCCAGTAGTGATTGGTGGTAGCAACAAGGCTTGGCGATCATTCACATCTCTGACCTCAAGAACGCAGAAGCGCTTCGACACAAGACTTGGCTTATTGTGCTGGCCTGAAAGTTTTAAAGAGCGTTGCTCCATGGTGGCTATCCAGTACCAACCTCTGAAGTTTTCATGTTCCACAGCTGGCAGGAAGCTGGAGGGCTTCATCGTGATGGTTGCGAAGAAAATGCCATTCTCCTCGGTCGCTTCCTCAATATAAGCGGCCGAACCACCAGCTGCACGCTCGCGTATCTGATCCCACAATGCATGACCTTTGCTGGGCGGTGGGTGAAGGGATGGGCGCGGTTGTCGGCAGGCCTCTATGGTCAGTGGGATAATGGGGTCATCAAGAAGTGTTGAAGCTAACTCATCCTCCCACCTGATGGGGTTTGAAACTGGATTTCCAGCAATGAGGCGTGCCGTGCGACCGCCCGTCGCGACTGATTGAAGTGTTTCCTCAATAACCTGCTCGGGAGCGAGAAACGCGTCGGGCCAGCGTTCCCGACGAACACCAGCCAACGAGTCCAGTTGCGACTTGAGCCGCTTCTTGAATGCCTCCTCATTAAGTGACATTTCTAGCCGCGCGCGCACGGCTCTCCGCAGTCGAGGCAAAAGTTGCTCACCTCGTTGAAGTCTCCTACCAGCAACGGACTCTAGAAGTCCATCGAGACCGGCTGGGCCGGCTAGATGTAGATCGTTATTGTTTTCCGGAGTCCAGAGAAGGTTTCCACTTTCATTGAGCAATGCATAGTCGGCTGGCGCTGGTGGCGCAAGCGGTAATTGTTCTCCAGTAATCAATCGGCGGGCAAGAGCCCGAACCGTGACGAGGTTACGGGATGCCAGATCATGAAAGATGTGTTGACATGATTTTATGATTGGTACACATCTCTCGTCGCAAGATTCGATTAATCGAAGGAGCCAGGTAAGTGTTGCTGGATCGGAGATTGTGCCAAGCGCTATCTCAAATGCGGACGCCGCGATCGCAGCCCGCTCTTCGATGAGGAGTCCTGCTGCAAGGAACGCGCGTCGCTTCTTTTCTCGACTTGGATGAGCAAGACCAGCAAGTGTGGCAAGTGCCAACGCACTGTCGATGTTGCCGGGTGCGGCTTCTCCGTTATCGGGGTTTGGAGGAATATATGGATGATCGGGTTCCTCAGATGGACTAACCTGAGGTGATCGTGCATTAATGACAGCGAAAGCTTCTTCCCATTCCGCAAATGCTATTTCGATTGAAGATTGCCCTGCGCACTTCAATGCTCCGACCGAGAAGGCATAAATCAATGCTTGAGAAATGCCATATGTTCCGTAGTGAGATGTAGCAACTGCCCGCTGAACCTCCATAGCAACAATGGCTAACGGGATTTTAGGATCAAGTGCTGTCGCGTGTTGGAGGGCACCAATCTCAGTCTCCCCACCGAATGTTAACCAACCGCCGTGACCACGCGCATAAGTCCACGTTAGAGTGTAGGCGGCCACAGCAGCGCGAACTTGACCTTGCCGCTCAAGACCTTCAGCAATAAGATGTACAATTTTTAGTTGATCCTCTAGTCGTAATCCACTAGCGAGCGATGTCAGTGCCGCTTCTAATTCATTATACCGACCAGCTTCAGCCAACTCGATCAGTCGGTAACCGATCACATTCGCAAATCGTTCGACTGCCCACTCCGGAGACTGAGCACCATATGGTCGAGAACACCATAATCGAATCGCACTAATGAGGCCCGGCAATCCTGGCGGGAATGCCGGAAAGACGCGGATTTCTTCATCCACAATTGAAGACTTCGATCTCGATGGAGACATGATTGATCGAGAAGACTCGGAAACCGAACTCTTGTCACCGATCGTTGCAATGGATGGCAGATTCATGGACTCCGTAATGCTGTTTATTTTTGCTACAATCTCGTTATCTTCAATGACCAATTCGTCACTGTTCGAATATTCGTATGATACAGGCCGTTCGTCCGCCCGTGTGATCAACCATGTCATGAGTCGTCTAACATTTGGATTATCATGATTCGAATACTCCGCAAAACGCTCGAAATGCTTGATATCATCTACATGAAGTGATATATCGAGTGTCAGACGAAGTGCTCCGGAGAGGATGGGGTCTGCGCGGTCGAACCATTCATGCCATACATCTTCCAATGCGCCATTCAGAAGCCAGTTCGGATTGTTGCATTCAGTCAGCAACTGAGGCACAGCGAGGCGCACAGCGGCGACAGGATCTGCCTTGGCCAGCAGCTCCCACCAACGACTCCATGTATGCCTAGTTTCTTTTTGATCGGTATGCATGGGGACGCGCTCGCAAAGACCTTGCACAGATGCAACACATGCTCTTCCACGAGAAGGATTAGTCTCGATGAGTACGGGGAGAGGATCGAGCAACTCATAAATCGTTATATCCTTGTGCCATCCATACGCCGTCAAGAATGTGCATGCTTCTTTCCAAAGACTTTGCGCCCGTTCTCGATTTTCAGCAGCAAGCGCAAGTCGAGCTGCATAGAGTCGGTATTCGGCAAGATCAGTATAGAAACGACGCGCCGAGCCTTTCATAATCTCGTCTTGGATAAGTGTTTCTGTTATGCTTTGTCTGTTCGGATTTGCGCCATCAACAGCTATCCGAAGGAGAAACTCGGGAGGAACTGGGCCACCAACCTCTCCGGACAACGTTGTTGTCACTGATGAGCTAATCTTCTTCAATAGTTCCAGCCCGAATTTCCACTGATTGTCATCGAGTAAGCACATGGCTCTGCTGATGGTATCTTGGATGACATCGTGCAGACGAAAGAGATCACACGCGCGTGGATCGCCGGAGAACGGGTTTAGATCATCGGTCAAAAGATGCAACGCGTCAAAAGCAAGTGATCCGCGGACTCCAGGATCTGCAGCCTCTGCCACTGACAACCTCAAAGCAAATCGAAGCCAGCAACGATACCAACCATCACCAGCAATAAGTGCTTCTGCTGTGTTTATCGCAAGTGGATCGCGATGAGCAGCTAGCGCACACGCATCTAGCCAAGGACCTACCGCCCCCGGCTCCAAATCTATGGAAGGCTGTTGAACTTGTCGTGTCAGATCAAGCAAGTGATCGCGCGCTTCGTTAATCGTGTCCCGCGATAAATCTCCAGGTTTTATACCAAGATTTAAGAGTCGATGTACAGAACCTGCTGGAGTCCCTGTCGCAGCTGCTGTAGTTGCCCACGAAAGCGACGAACCGATTTTTGTATCAGATACTGGTACTCTAGCCAGCCTCTCTGCGAACGCAAGAAAGAATTCACCGGGCTTCGTAAGACAGTGAATGAAGCGAATAACACCGTTTAGTCCATGTGTATCCTCCACCGCACCGATTACTTCCTGTGTTGGCAATTCAATATCCTCTATCCACTTAGCAAGACCAGCCCAGTCGACATCGCTGTTCTCCTGCCCACCTGCGGTTTCGCTCGAAATCGAATCTTCTTCAGAAGCAATATCGGGATTTGTTGCTAGGCGTAGGTGGCCACGGAACCAAGCAAGGGCCACAGCGCGATCAGACGACGCGCCATATATCGTGTTATTGGTTTTCAATTCGCGGTGGTATGCTGCCATATATGCACGCCAAGGTGGAATGGCGCCTAGTGCATCTACGGCAGCACACATCTGGAGTCCGGCGCGGGCCGGCATAACCAAACGATCGTCATCAGTGAGGCGAGCTGCAAGGATTTGAGCACCGAGTAGTGAGGCCGGTACATCTGCAAATGCCACCATCGTTGAGTCGAAGCGTTCACTTTGCAACGATTCGGCTGCACGAGCGAGCTCTACGTAGCGCACTATTGCTGGCCAATTGCCAATTTGAGCAGCTGAGCCAATAGCCGTAGCTAAATTTGCGATAATAGCGGATGAAGGAAAACCCGCTGCTACCGCTTGTGTAACAAACGTCTGGTTGACAAGATCAACAACTTGGGCGTCGCACCCTGCCTCCGAGAGAAGCCTTAATAGAGAGCGGAAGGCCCGCGGGTCAACAAAAAGCCCTTTGTTATACAACCAGTCAGTAATGAGCTTAAGCAATGCTTTATGCGCTATCTCGTCATTTTGGAATTTTTCCCGCAAATACCGTGCGAAAGACTCGTGATAGACACGCACTCCGCCTTGAGTCGCGCGTTCTATAAGGACAGAACCAAGCAAGTCAAGCGCATCAAAAACTCTGTGCGCGGCGTCTGGCCTGATTTCTCGGAACTCGGCCCGCATGATTCCAAAGTCGACAAGGGCAATTACATCAGCAACCCAACCTGCTTCACTACCAAGAGATCTATAAAGATGATCGTAGTAGTTCTTCAGGGTGCCATCAAAGGGAGGTAGACTCTTGATCGTCATTGCGGGATCGATTTGTGTACCTCCGAGCCTCAGTGTCTCCCGGCAAAGATACGTCGCATATAGTGCGTTACCACCTGATCGTTCGCCAAGCGCGGCAAGGAACTTAACGGTAGAATCAGTATCTTCAATGAGCGGTGTTATATCTGGGGAAAACTGGTGATCATCGGTGGGCACAATGTTGAATCGTGTTGCGAGTAATTTGAGTTCGTGCTCATTCAGACCGGGGATGGTAACGGCTTTGGCACCAGCCTCTTCCAATGGCTTGAGATGTGATCCCGGTTGACTAAGAACGATCAAGATTGTATTAGGTGGTAAATTTAATAGAGAGAGAGCTTCCGCGAGACTCCGCGATGGATCGAGTCCGCCTCCTCTAACAGCACGCACACGTGTGATGTGGTCAATTCCATCTATGACGAGGGCAATTTTGCGGTTTGGCTCCAATTCCAGAGATTTTCGGAGGCAACCAACAAGTGTCTCCTCATCAGCTGCAAATCTAGGGCGATTATCGGTTACGAGCCTAGGATCTGCTTCAGCAAGCCGACCAACGAGACTTCCAAAGACACGTTCCTCAAGGACGCGCTCAATCCGTTCGCCATCGGCATCGCCCAAATAACAGTAATGTTCCGCAGTGACCCAGCCCTCATTGGCGAGCGACTTAAGAAGTTGGTAACATATCCAGGATTTTCCATGGCCGGGTGGGCCAATCACAATTAGCTGGCCACCACCGCGTGCAAGCTCATTTGTGACTTCCATGAGCTGCTGAACAGCGGGTGACCTAAGCACTTCGAGAGTTGGGTCGACTGGATATGCTCGTGAGACAGCCCCGAAATCGCTTCGTAATTGTGATCTACGGAGTAATTCCTTGGCTGTCACATTTAGCCTACCCTCCCTCGCCGCGCGGGCCGCAGAGATCATGGCAGCAGAAACATCGATCGCAGAACGCCCAGTATTAGGAAATAGCTCAGCGCCGACTTCCGACCGTATGCGCGTCAATAACATATGCTCCGCTATCTTCGGTGCGGTTAAATCTCCGCTTGCAGGAGGGGCACCGACCTCCACAATGAGATGTTGGCAGGCCCATTGCAGATCATCGAAAGTTAGATGTGCTTCAGCGCTAAAAAGGAAACCAAATGGATGTTTGGCTTCGCTTTCGGGCACAGGCACGCGTTGTTGCCATAAAGCTATTGCATCGAAGCCGAGCCGGTGTGTTTGCATTATGGGGAGGAACGGACCGGGATCATTTCCGACTGGCGTGAGCACAGCAGTCAGATTGGGATCACTTGGCGCTTGATCACGGAGCACAATCCGGAAAGACAGCGCGTTCGCATCGCTTCCGGGTCCGGTACGATCCGCGATCATTGTTGCGATCAAACGATCTAAGCGCAGTCCTCTTTCATCGAACGTAAACGTTCGAAGAGAAAGTGGTCGATCATCGTTTTCAGTATGCTTGAACTGAACGCGTTCCCTGTTTCCACCTAGATCGATTGTGGTCAAGTCATCGAACCTGTCGTCGGGGACCAGCTTAGTGTCGACATCTACATGCAGTATGGTCCCTAACAACATGTCTACAAAGCGACAAGCGACGAGGAGATCTTGGTATTCGTAACCTTGATGTGCTGCTGTTAAGCTTCTCATATATCACGATTCTCGGTCATGTCAGCCCGCGAGTGTACTCTACTATCTTTCCTACTGAACGTGTTGGCTCGATCTAGTTGCTGTGTTTGGCTTGAGTTTGAATAACGAACTAAAGTGGCCGTTTTAAGTAGCCTTCCTTCCACTCTGATTTTATCTCACCATCCCAAGAGATGTTTTCTCTTTCTTTCCACTTCAAGTGCTCAATGCCTTTTTTATCGACCCATGTTTCCAGGTTGTAAACGATGCGCCCCCAAAGCCATGGATTACCCCCAATTATTAATGACTCGCTAAAGGGAACGCGCGAAGGCAATGAAGATACTTCCTGCAATCTCTCCGAAACCTCAATAGTGAGATTTTCTACTTTGTAAGGACAGTGTTTTTTCGACTTTGCGTAGGCGAATTGTTCGTGCAGAGAAAGAAAGCCCCTCACATAATATTGCTCAAGTATTTGTTTCACGGTGCCGTCGTTGTATCGCGAACTTATGATTGCCGCGAACTTATCTTTCATTTCAGCATGTTCGCCTGCCCATTCCCAGGTTAACAACCACGCGCGCTTAAGCGTCGCGCGGGTTTCTCTTACAGACTTGGATGTCGCTCTCATCGTTTTATACTTTCACTAAGCACATAATATTGATTTGATTAAGTTGCCTAACCATTTGGCATTGCCTTCTATGAACGGATACGGAGTGGACTTGATGGAAGGGTTTGTTAGGCTGCGAATAAAAGCGCCAAATGCCTAAGACTCGTGACGCTAGCTGCGTGCTATACCAGCCATATTCCTATAAATTATAATCTGTTGGGAAAACGCTGTTGGGAGAACGCTCATACGTAGATTGTGTATTCAAAAACTTTGTATCCAAAAGTACCTCATAATTGCCCTTGTCCTTAAATGTCTCGTTTTGCCAACGAAGATATATCCCAAGAAATTACGCGCCGCAGTACTCTTCTTATGCGAATATATATGCAATGAAGTAGAGTTTAGCTTACCTTGCCGTTGAGCAAATATCAGAAAGATTTATGTTCGCAAAACCGTTTTCGATGTTTGACATGTGGTGCCGTGTATACTTGCCTTATGGAAACCCTGTCCGGCAGCGTGGAACGCATCACCTTCTACAACCCTGAGAACGGATACACTGTTCTGCGCTTGAAACCGGATAGTCACCTGGGACAGAGACTGGTCAACAAAACCGCTTTGAACTCAGCCGGACTCGCAACGGTCGTTGGCAATTTGCCGGAAGTCTCGCCAGGGGAACACCTGCGCTTGCAGGGACAATGGGACAACCATCCCAAACATGGACCACAATTCAAAGCCGAAGTCTGCGAACAAACCCTGCCTTCCACAATGGCCGGGATCGAAGGCTATCTCGGTTCGGGGATGATCAAAGGCATCGGTCCCAAACTGGCCGAACGCATCGTGGCGCGTTTCAAGGAAGCGACCTTCGATGTGATCGAGAAGTCCCCGGGACGTTTGCTGGAAGTCCCTGGCATTGGCGAAGACCGCACGCAGCACATCATCAAAGCCTGGGAAGAACAGAAACAGGTCAAGGAGATCATGGTCTTCCTGCATGGTCATGGCGTCAGTACCAACCTGGCGGTCAAGATCTACAAGACCTATGGCGATTCAGCCCTGGAGATCGTTCAGAAGAATCCCTATCAACTCGAACGCGACATCTATGGCGTGGGCTTCAAGACCGCAGACAAGATCGCCCGAGCTCTGGGATTGCCGCCCGATCATCCCTCCCGCATCGAAGCGGGCATCGTGTTCGCCTTGAACGAAACCATCAACGAAGGACATGTGTATGCGCCAAAAGAATTGCTCGCGGGGCGCGCCATTGAATTGTTGAACGTCGCGCCAGAACTGATTGATCCTGGCTTGGAGCGATTGGTACAAGATGACCGTATCCGCTCTGAATTGCTTCCACTGAATAACCAAAATAAAAAAGTAAGTTCGCAAGCCATATCCGAATCTCAATCCGCATATGGCACGCCTGTCATTTATCTGACACCGCTCTACTTTGGAGAGCAAGGCGTGGCGGAACGCATCAAGGCATTGATTAGTACAACCTCCCAAGCGATCAATCACGCTTTGTTTCCATCTGAGAGTCTTTCTGAAGAACAACAAGCAGCAATCAAAATGGCCCTGACCCATCCCGTCTCCATCCTGACCGGTGGACCGGGAACTGGCAAGACCACCTGCTTGAAAGCTCTGATCCAAACGCTTGAAGCTCAGCACAAAAAAGTAGCATTGGCCTCACCCACTGGCCGCGCCGCCAAACGACTCTCAGAAGCCACCGGCCATCCTGCCAGCACGATCCACAGACTCTTGGAATACTCGCCATTGGACGGCTTTCAACGCAATACAGAGAATCCGCTTGATCTGGATTTTCTGATCGTGGATGAAGCTTCCATGCTGGAACTGCTGCTCACCAACCATTTGCTCAAAGCCGTACAACCGGGAACGCATGTGTTATTCGTCGGAGATGTGGACCAATTACCATCCGTGGGAGCCGGTGATGTGCTGCGCGACTTGATTGACAGTAAAGTTGCACCTTTCACGCGACTCACTACCATTTTCCGCCAGGCAGCTGACTCGAAGATCATCACCAATGCGCATCTGATCAATCAAGGCAAGTTTCCAGTGCTTTCTAAAGGCGAAGGCGATTTCTTCTTTTTTCCAGCGGAAGATGCGGATGAGGCTGGAAATTGGGTTATTCAGGTTGTTACGGAACGAATTCCACAGAAGTTTGGTTTTGATCCGATGCGGGATATTCAAGTGTTATCCCCCATCTACCGCGGTGCAGCGGGTGTATCTGCCTTGAATGATCGTTTGCAGGAGAAGTTGAATCCCTATACTGCCAACAAACCGGAACGGAGATTGTATGGCACATTGTTTCGTGCGGGCGATAAAGTCATGCAAACCCAGAACAACTACGATAAGGATGTGTACAACGGCGACATCGGATTCGTTCATGCTATTGATCTGGTCGAACAAACTCTTTCAGTGGATTTCGATGGACGCTTAGTCGCTTTTGATTGGAGTGAAGCAGACCAGTTGGTTTTGGCGTACGTAGTTTCTGTTCACAAGGCGCAAGGCTCGGAATTTCCGGTGATCGTCCTACCGATCGTGACCCAACATTACATGATGTTGCAGCGCAACTTGCTTTATACCGCCATCACGCGCGCGAGAAAACTATGTGTGTTGGTAGGCAGCCGACGCGCGATTGGGATGGCCGTGAAGAACAATAAGGTGGCTCAGCGCTTCACGGCGTTGGAATGGCGCTTGGGCCGGTAACCATCTTGTGCAAATTTATAGAATAAAAGATTAAGAAAGAAAAATTATTGTCGTATAATGTCTACAGTTATCAGGAACGGCTTATAAAGAATATTTATCGCATAATTATAGAGTCATTTAGTTATAAGGTGAATGAGCGAAATGGAACTTATAACAACAGTCTCCAACTCTCCAGACATTCAGGTTGCCGTGCGAACGCTGACTGTCGGCGGTTTTATTCTAGAGAATGCAAATCGTTTCCCAAGCTATGCATTGATTTACATGCATCGCTACGATGAATTTGGGGGCAGACAACAATATTGTTTTGCTCTCTTCGAAAGCAAGCCTGTTTCAGAACAAATCCAAGCGGCGGAAATCGCGGCCCATCACAACAAGGCTGAACTTGTTGTGATTAGTCCGGCCATCGTTAACAACACGCCCAACATAGAATGGAATCACTTCTTAAACTTGTTTGGAGGCCCTATTTACAGTTATAGTCCATTAGAGCCAGAATTTGGGGATCATCTAAAGCAGTTGAGTATTAATAAACTGCCTGCAGGCGTTGTGGGTAAGCCAGATGACTTGTTCGAACTTTATATTCACAGGGCATTGGAATTCATTTTTGGATGCAAAGTTAATCGTTATGGGCAAGAAAGACGATTTGAAGCGCGCCCAGATGGGGTTATCCTACAAGACAGAATGTTTTCAGCCCTATATGACACAAAAGCATATTCAAATGGTTATGATGTAAGCTTAGATTCAATTCGCCAATTTAGCTCTTATGTCACAGAATTTAAGAATCGATACAGTCAATATTTTGAATTGCATTCTTTCATTGTAATTTCAGGATATTTCGCTCACACAAAAGAAATCCTAGAAAGCAAGTCCCGACAACTCTTAGCTGAAGTTAACGTCCCGTTGGTGTTTCTTACAGCGGAATCTGTAGTTCAAATCATCGCTCTCTTATCTGACTTTCCGTCAGCTAGGCGTTCTATAAACTGGAGAAAAATATTCGTAAACCCAGTATTTACTTCCAATCTAGTAGAAGCAGAATTAGGGGTTATTGACAAAGACAAAATAATAGTGAAAAACAAAAGTTAACTATGGGCACATCAACAAATCAACGTTCGCCGAGGACGCCGAATTGGAAATCCGTTGAGGTTGCATATACTCATCCTGGTATTACAATCCAAAGAACTGCTCAAGAAATTTGGCGGGCAGCAGTAAACGAGCCTAACGGAGGATTAGTAAGTGGTTTACGCAGCCCTATCATCGCACAATGCCTGGAGGTAGTGCAAACTTCCCATTCCGCCACAGATGCAGCACTACAGGTGAAGCGTTTGCTTGCCCTGTCGGGCCAGGCTTCTCTTGCCGGCGAGATTGCACAGAGAGCTGCTGTAATTACCCATGAAAGTAAAGGGAATCGAACCAATGCCTTCGTGAAATCCTTATTTTCGGAAGCCAGTAACTATTTGGTTTCAAGAGACCTGCCTGGTTATGTTGGATCAGCAAAGAGAGTGTTAACAGTACAAGATGCTACTGCACTTAAGTCATCCATTATTCGAGAAGTCTCATCCAATGTTAATTCGATTCCAAAGCCGTCAGGAAAGTTAAGTAGTCCCAGAAACTGGCAAAAATTCGTAAACAATGTAGTTGATCATCTTTCGGGGGGTAAGTAAATCCATGAACAAAGTCACAGTTGTTTTTGATGAAAATAGAGATGTGAAAAACGTTTTGGGGTTATGCCCTGATGTCAACTTATATACTGGCAGGAAACAATTCATAGAGAAATTTGGCAACCCAACAACGCTAGAGGAGGATTTACTCATACTAGGAGCCGCTATTTTTGCAACAGACTTAGCTATTAAGCGCGGCCAGCAACACAATTTCATAAGAAGCATTGAACTAACTATACCCGTTGTAAATTTGCCAGCGTTCCAGAATGTTTCAGAAGACATAATCTACGCATTACATGTGCTTAGTGGTGATGCATGGAAAATCAAGTTTGTACGTAGGCCAGGGCGACCAGAATGGACAAAAGACTGGGGTCCTCAACAAACCGGAAAAGTATTGCTGTTTTCCGGTGGATTGGATTCTTTCGCTGCAGCTGTATCCTTGGCCAATGAAACCACCCGAATTCAGCTAGTAAGCCATGTGACAGCAAATCAGGTTATTTCAGGAACCCAAGACTATCTAACAGATTATCTGAATCGTGCGCTTGGTGGTAAGTTCTCAAGAGTGGCATTTCGCGTGACAGGGATTGGAAAGCCGACAAAAGGATTTCCTTTTCCGCAGGATAAAGACAGAGAGGAAACCCAGAGGACGCGCTCCTTTATGTTCCTATGTCTTGCAGGGCTGGTGGCGCGCAGACAGGAATATCATGATGTGGTAATGATTGCAGAAAACGGGCAAATGGCAATTCATTTACCGCTCTCGGCTGGGCGAATCAGCGCATTCTCAACTCATACGGCCCATCCAGAGTTTGTTACACTAATGTCAAGCATCCTATCAAAAATCCTCAATTACAAAATTAACATCGAGAACCCGTTCTTGTACAAGACGAAATCTGAGGTGGTCAAACTTATCCTTCCAAAACATAAAGAAGTAATTGCCCAGACAGTGAGCTGCTGGAGGGCAAACAGGGTGTCTAATTATCATCATTGTGGAATCTGCGTCCCCTGCTTAATCCGCCGAATTGCATTGGAAAGCAATGGCATTGCCTTGCCTGAATATGAAAGAGATCTGTTACAAGAAAACGTTGCTCAATTGAGCGCCGATGACGATGGGAAACGAAATCTTGTCGATCTGTGTGAATTCATCAACAGCTTTAAGCAAAACCAATCTTTAGCAGAATTGCAGTTATTGTTTCCAGAATTGGCCACAGATTCATATGATGTCGGTCGTGTAATAAGAATGTACAAACGATTTGCCATCGAAGCATTGACCGTCTTTAAAGCCTATCCAGAAGTGCTGAAAATCATGGGGTGATCATATGTTCAAAATTTCTCTTACAGAGTTGGAAGAGGTTCGACGGGATCCAGTTGCTTATAAAAAGAAACGCGATGGTGGAGCAGGTTTTTACCCTAGAAAATCCGTATTTCTGACACTTAAGCGGGCAATTTATGAATATCATAAGAATACAGATGCTCTTGTCGCAATGAACTACTTGGAGGATGGACTGGAGTCGTTTAAGAGTCGTGCTTCCTGTGAAAAAGCAGTTGAAGATTTACAATGGTATATTACCGAGTATCAGAAGCTTGGCTGGGCAACCTTTCTGAAGAAACACAATATTTCGATTCCGCTATCAACCCACTATCTCGACTCGCTGAAAGTAACAGGTGAAATCGGTCGGATTGACATGCATCCTAATGGCACATATGCGGCTTGGCTTTTCAACAAGGGAGCTGTTGGGGATTGGCAAAATGAACTGCGAATGCCCATTATCCAGAATGCCATTGGCGTTGAGTTGGGTGCGCCGCCAGTGATGATCCATGTTGGGATTTATTGTTTTGAAGATCACACTGTCAATATCCATAACTTTACAAATAACGATATTAGACGTGCTCATTTGGAGATGGAGGCTTTATTCAGAAAAATGGGATTCTGATCCATTCATTAATTTCAAAATATTCAAATGAGATTTACCTATAGCGCTATACAACTTGATCCGCGCTAAACCTTAACAAATAATTGTTTAACCAGAAGAATAGGTTTCCCATGCTTGCTTCTGGTGGTAGTGGTCTATATTGTGACCCAGCATTATCTGATGTTGAAGCGCAAAGGTGTTATACACAGCCATCGCGCGCGCAAAAAAGTTGTGTGTGCTGGTGGGCAATCGCCGGGCGATCGGCATGGCGGTGAAGAACAACAAGGTGGCTCATCGCTACACGGCACTGGGATGGCAATTGAAGTGACTATCCTGATAGTGCGTTGACATATTATTCACAACATGAATAACACTTATTCACCACCGAAGAGATATTTAGATCGTGGGATCACCCGCTCTCTGCAAGATGCTAGCCGGGATCATGCCGTTATTGTTCTGACTGGTGCTCGTCAGGTTGGGAAAAGCACACTTCTACTCAACTCCGAGTCATTCCGAGATTGGCGTTGTCTTAGCATGGTTAAATTTGATTTCCGGTCTCAACTCTTCCGAGAATCAAAAGCACTGCGGCTCAGTGGAGATCGCATCATTCCAGAAGTTGCATCAAACGCTACTTCGCAATTTTCGTAGTGCGTCGCTAAGTTCCTTTCCCTTCGCTTCGATCACATCCAGCAACTCATCATGTGTTCTCAAATCTTCATCGGCTTTTGCGTTCGGATTGACAGCTTTCAAATCATAGTTGCGAGATTCGATTTCTTCGCATGTGACTGTCCAACTGCGATCTGAATCGCCGCGCGTGGGAAGCAGACGAAAAAAGTCATCGAAGCGATCCACAGTCAGCGGAGTCTTCTTACCAACTTTTATATCCGATAGATCGTAGTACCAAATCTTTTCGGTCTTTTTGCCTTTGGTGAAAAAAAGCAAATTGGTTTTGACGCCCGCGCCGGCGGCAGTAAAGACCCCACCCGGCAAACTGACAATCGCCCACACATCGCAATCATCGAGCAGCTTTCGTTTGGTTTGAACGAAAGCCGTTTCATTAGTGCGGAATAATACACCTTCATCCAACACGATCCCACAGGTTCCGCCATCTCGCAGGCTATCAATCACATGCTGCAAGAATAATACTTGAGTTGCGCCAGTTTTGTATGCAAAACGAGTTTGGGCTTCTTTGCCTTCCTTGCCGCCAAAGGGCGGATTGGTGAGCACCACATCAAACAATGATGGCGCGCCTTGAAACAATCCGCCGAAAGTTTCTTGACCGGTGAGCGTATTGCCGTGCCACAAATGCGGACTATCAATACCATGCAAGATAAGATTGGCAAGCGCAATCGGGTAGATCAAGTTCTCCTTCTCGCGCCCGTAAAAAGTCGAGTGTTTGAGCGCTTCGATTTGGTCCGGTGTAGCAGACGCGCCCAACGCGTCATTCAGGAATTCGTAGGATTGTGCCAAAAATCCGCCTGTGCCCGCACCCGGATCATAGATGGTTTGTCCAAGTTTCGGATTGACCGCTTTGACCATCACGCGGATGATCTGACGCGGCGTGAAGAATTGTCCGCCATCGTTGCCCTTCTCGCCCATTTTGAGAAGCAAGCCTTCATAAACTTGCGACAAGGCAAAGATGTGCGTCGTATCAATATTCTCATGACGGATTTCGTGGACTTTATCGAGCACATCCAGAAAATTCTTTTCGGTGTCGACGCGCACATGCTCGACACCAGAAAGAATTTCGCTGATGACTTTTTTTCGCGGCGTGGCGTTGGGCCGATCCCGCAAGCCTTTGAGATGCGGCAATAAATCGCCGTTTACGAATCCAAAGAATGCACCCAGCGCGCCGTTTTGCAATTCAATTCGCTTTTTGCCATCAGGTGCAGCCCAATCCTGCCAGCGATACGGCGACTTGAGCGAAGGCGTGAACTTTACTCCGACGGCTTCGGCTTGTTCGGCTTCCTGCTCCTCGCGGTCATCCAAGATTCGCAAAAAGAGAATCCACGTTAGCTCAGGGACATATTGCAACGCGCCGGCGCAATTGGAGCGGCGCAAAATATCGCAGATGCCCCAGACATAAGAATCAAGGCTGGCTTGCGTGGTGAACTTACGAGAGTGGTTGCTGTTTGAACTGTTTGACTTTGCCATGGTTTTTGGTTGTTGACATCTTGATTATAGTGGTTATAATATAGTTAGCCTGCATCGTATGAACGCCGACTTCATGTCGTTGGAGGGTATCCTCCTAGTACGAAGGTGGGCTAATTTTATTTAAGGCAGTCAAAGGTCGGCGAGGTGTGTAATAATTCTCATTTTTTGCATAGTGACTACTGTCGTACAGGTCTACCACCAACGCTACCTTATTTACGATGAAATTGTAGTAGCGTGTTTCTCCTCTTTCAAAAACACGTTGAACAGCCCAGCACATATAATCGCTCACATTGAGTAACGGCTCGGTGCGCGGATATTGCACATTGAAAGCAATTCGTGTTTTTATTTGATCGGGTGTCTTACGCTTTAGAAAGCGCACAGTTGCTTTTTCCAGAGCATCTTCAAACACAATGTTACGTGTGACCTTACCGCGCTGAGCAATATCAAGAATCAAATCGCCGCCACCTTGTAGTTTGTTTTTCAGCAAATGAGAAAGTAAATCAGCATAAAACTCGGACTCATGACTATTATGCTTGTGAACAAAAATTTCGGGAATTTTTCGCCCAACCACTGCTTCAAAACTGAAGTCTAATGACTGAAGATAATCAAAGAATACTTTTCGAGCCTCTTGCGGATCATCGGTTGCATGAAAGTAATATCCACCCGCCTCCGCTTTCTTTTTTTGAATACTCGGCACTTCTTTGAAGTAGGGATCGTTCGCCACTTGGTTTTGCAAACGACGGATTTCCTGACGAATCGGCTCTAACGGCGCATGGAATTTCACCATCCCCAAAATAAAACAAAGAGATACGCCATTTTGAATTCCAATAATCGGCACGTGATCTTTCCCATAGAAAGTTGTGTCGCCTGCTTCATCTAAGAACCGATGCCGAGCAAAGGCTAGATTATCAGCGGAGTTTTTCTTTTTTGCTACCATGATTAAACTGCTCCTCCAAACGCTATCCGCAACAGCGACACGGACAGATGGCTAATTTCGGCGCAATTGGAACGCCGCAATATATCGCATATGCTCCAGACATAGGAATCGAGGCTGGCTTGGGCGGTAAATTTTCTATTATTCCTGTTGGAGGTAGAAAGTTTTGGCATTAGCGTAGCTTAATTTTCAGAGTGCGTAGTAATTCATATGTGGAAACATACTTGATCTCAAAATGACTGCACATATTCGGTATCTTGATTTCTCCAATGAAACGGCCCGTTGATTTGTCCAGATTCTCAGTGTTCTTGACCCCTTCCATTGTTACAACTGTTAGATCGTATGCCATCGCATGAGCAATCACCCACGGGTCAGCACCCTTGAGAAACTCACGAATCCAGTGCTGGTCTTGATAACGTCCATTCGCAAACTCCACGACTTGCCGATAAGCCTCATTCACCTTTGTATCAGGCTCAATAAACAATATCTCGTGGTATTCTTTTGCCCACTGTTTAAGATCATCCTTACCCTCTTTCAATTCATCATACACAGCAATAGGGCTCATGATAGTACCATTCTGGGCAAGGGTAACCAGAGCACTCCAGAAGGGTGGAGCAATATCAAAGGCATAGTACGATCTATGCGCTTGGGTATAAACACTCGTGTCAAGACAGTAATCCATTGATTGCCCCTAGTGAATTCTGTCCATCAAATTAGAAACCTTGGCGGGACTTGTATTCAACAAGCGAGCAGCCTCGACATAAGTAATACGACCACCGGACACTGCGAAGACAAGTTCTGTCGTGAACCTTCGGCTGTTTCTAGTGAATAAATTGTTATAGAAACTCCCTCCCCTCCCCTTTTTGGTTGGCTTGCTCGCTTGCAATACATCCTGAAATGCCTGAATGAATTCATTCCTTGGAATTAATTCCAATTCATAACTGCGCCGCAAGATCACTTGAGCGCTAACTCGAAAATACTTTGCAAGGTTTTGTGCATTGTCCACTGCGTCCCGATACTTATCCCAACGCCGAATAAACGCAGATTTGGCAACGAGAAACTCAGCAGCTATATGGTTACAAAATGACTCAACCTTTTGGAATTCTTTCTGATCTGCTGTAATTTCTGGATTGGAGATTCCGCTTGTGCCAGTCCAGAGGTGAACAAGTTCATGTACTAAGGTAAAAATTCGAGGGGCAGTAAAGTCCACAGAGTTGATAAAGATCAAGGGGGCAAACTCATTCGCCAACGCGAATCCGCGAAATTCTTCAATAGAGAGTTTACGACGTGTATTGTTTCCAACAATACCACTCTGCAGCACTAGAATACCTGCACTTTCCACCTTTTGAATAAGCTTACGTAGATGCTCATCCCACGCAGTCATCGAAGCCGCGAAATCTGGAGGAATTTCTAGAGTTTGGCGCATGTTCTGAATTATGTCATTTGGGTCGCTTTCAAGGGAAAATCTTCCAATAAATTCAAAGGGTGCTATTCTTTCTTCCTTGCGCCATTCAGCATACCAGTCCCTTTTCCTCAACGCATCATCTAGCACTTCCTGAAGATTAGTGCTAATCTCAATATTTTCTTTACCAGGCAAAGTACGAAAGTCTGCAATTGGCATCAAAATTTCAGGGGGTTCGCGAAGAACGAGATATCCCAACGGAACACTAAGAGCAGAGGCCGCCTTTTGTGCTTGACGATAGTTGGGATATTCGGTTTCACGTTCCCAAGCAAGGATTTTGTCGGGCTTTGTATTGACAGCCTTGGCTAACCGCTCAATCGAAATGTCGGCTCTTTCTCGTGCCCATCGTAAAACATCGCCCGTGATTTCAACGGCTGTCGTCATAGTAAATATCCTATACAGATTTTAACACTTTCTGCCAATGGCAGAATCGCAACTATATATTTCCTTCAAATGCCTCCCGTAACATCGTCGCGGGCAAACGGCTGATTTCGGCAAGCTATGATCCTGTAGCTATCATGGTTTGGATGTTTTCAACCATTCATCTACTAAATTAGCAAACACTGAAACAAGGCAACCAAAGTTAATCCTTCTTTGCCGAAGCCAACTACTTTGAATAGCTATTATCCAGTATCGGTGCCAGTCTTGGCTAAATCCAATAATGGGGCCTCCGCTCATACCATCTATATCTTCAAGTACATAACCACTATCAGCGAGTTTGCCGATAAATCTAGGAAATTTGGTTGCTGAAACTCCCTCCGGGATTTGATAAAGTCTTTTAATACCGACTGCCGCTGGAGCCACGGATGCAGCCATTCGCTTACTTCCATTATCACGAATTGCCATCGTTTGAATAAATTGCTGGGGAAGACCAAGCATAACGTAATTATTCGCGAATTCATCTGGGATACTTTTCCAGTTTTCTTCCAACACAGGGACGATACTATTTGCCTTCAACAAATCACAATAATTCGGACGTAGGATCACCAAGCCAAAATCAAGCCCTTCCTCCTCATCATTCATGAACAGCTTCGGAGCATGGGTGTAATCAAACGGGATTGAATATTGGGAAACTGCATTTGGACCAAATTTGTCGACCAACATAACTTCCCTGACTTTGATATTTTTGCTACTTATCTTTTGCTCGAGGTCTTCAAGAATATGGCCTGCTGTAACAAAGTTCCAGACGCCCTGAATCGATATGATAAAGCCTGAGTAACTAAAGAATTTATCTTCCCCTGAAGGGACGCCATCAGAATTCATTATTTGATACCATCCCGATAGACTCACCAAATGACGGCAGAAAAACCGAACAAGCTCTTGTAAAGAATCAAAATCTGACATTTTTCCTCCTCACACCTTTCCTTCAAACGCCTCCCGCAACAGCGACGCGGGCAGACGGTTGATTTCAGCAACGGGTGATGTTAGTAGATTCATTCTCATGGTTGACTAGGAACAGATGTATTTGTAACTTCGGGGGTTGCATACGGAATAAGATATGTGTTTTCACTCTTTGGGATGATATACAAACCGGGATGATAGCTGAAATTCTGCAAATCAACCTTATCCCATTTGATGAATATATAGCTGTCACTATTTTCTCCCAAATCACCAAACGGTCCACTAATACAGCCTGAACTATCACAAGTCTGAGTAATTGTTCTAGGAAGCTGGATACTATGTGAGGTAACCAATAAAACAGGATGTATATCCCACGATCCACTGCCATAAACCATTTTACCAATCTTTGCATTTTCTAGACCTAGATAACCAGAGAGTAGAGCTGAACTAAATAAGATCACCAGAATAATAAGTGAGTTCCTAAAAAACGCATCGTTAATCCGATAATTATCTGGTAGTCCTCCAATGACATAAATAGCCCTAACTCTTGGTGGAAGTAGTTTAATTACATCTATTAGCCCTCGGAATCCGAGAATGCTAGAAAACAGGAATACCAAAAGAGCCAGAGGAATTACATCTGGCAAGTAATCAGATGTTTTTGTTCCAAGGAAAAGCAGAAAAACGACTGTCAGCACAACAAAGGTCAAAAATACATAGGGCGTTGTACTCTCTAATAATTCTTGAATGGAGAATAAATCATGAAGCGTCATATTTGTTCTTAGCGATGTCTGTAATCTAATAAATATTGCAACGCAATAAATACTCAGAATAATCGCCAATATTATTAGAAGGGATGGAATGCTCTGCGCGATAATTTCGTATATTGGGAGTTGAATTTTATTCATACTTATCCCATAGAAACCATACCAAGTTACATCATAAATCCAACCAATCCAAAAAAATATAGCAACTCCAAGCAATGTTACTGCTGCCGACGAAAACCCAAGCACATCCCAATTGATCTCCCGCGGCTTGACAGGTTCAACTGGTCGTTGTATCTCACTAGCAGGTTTCGGTTCTTCAGGTTTCTTAGTCATACGCTTTCTCGGCGTAGACTTCGCTCTTACTGATTTCTTTTCAGCCATAGACTTTCCTCCTCACGCCCTTCCTTCAAACGCCTCGCGCAACAGTGACGCGGGCGGACGGCTGATTTCGGTGCAATTGGAACGGAGCAGAATATCGCAAATACTCCAGACGTATGAATCAAGACTGGCTTGCGTAGTGAAATTTCTTATACTGTCACCGTTTGAGTTATTCAATTTCGCCATAGGTTAAAGTATATCTTATGAACGTCGAATACGATTACCTGCTACAAATCCCAAGAGACCTACTAAAAAAATCCCACTAATTGAGAATAAACCAGAAGCCAACTTTACAGCATCATTAGCTGGTTGCAAGCCCGAAAAATTGGTTATGCTTAATCCGCTTAAACTGTAAAGCAAATAAAGGCGATAACTGAACCAAAACCTATTCCATGAAGATAATAAGGCAAAGTAATCCCGTTCAAGACTGTTGTCCCATATGAACCCACCTAGTACCGAGAAAAGAATTGGTTCAATGAAAAAAAGCAGGATAACTAACCATCCAATTACTCGCCAGACGCTTTCTCCGTAGTCGCATAGAATTTCAACCATCGTATCACCTATCGCATTGCGGCAATTTAGCCCTGCCTTCCCCCATTTTCGTTGCTTGAATGCTGCTCGTCCCTCATCCAAAGATTCAAGTTTTCTCATCCGCCGTTCTTTACGATATGCCCAGCTAGCAGAGTCATAATCACCCAAATCATCAAAGTTTTGCTTCAGGTTCCGATAAGCTTCTCGCGCATTTTTATAATCTTTATCATCCTCTTCGGCAACTCGACCACCCAAGAGCTCTCGCTTAATTCTTGTTCCATCCAGCCAAGCATCAGTAAAATGAACATTAACTAAGCTGACAACAGATGAAAGATCAACATTTTGAAGCTTTGCTCCTTGTAAGTTAACACCCTGCAGGTTAGCTTTTCCAAGGTACGCACCTGCCAGGTTAGCCCAACTAAGGTTTGCTTTTTGCAGGTTAGCGTCATCAAATCTGGCATTTTGTAGATTGGCACCTACAAGGGAGGCGTCTTGCAAATTTGCCCCGGAAAGATCCGCATCTTGAAGGTCGCTTAGATAAAGCTCTGCCCCCATTAGATTAATATTCCAGAGAACGGCTTTTCGGAGATTTACCTTATAAAGATACGCACCTTGGAGATTAGCGGATGTTAATCTAACCTCTTCAAGTGTAGCGCCACCAAGAATTGCACCTCTCAAATCAGCTTCATCAAGATCCAGAAGATTGCCATCCCACAATCGCGGAAACTTAGATTCCCACTTTAACCTATAAGCCAACAAATTAGTTGGACTGAGATCAATTTGGGCTAGCCTGGCACAATAATCATCGCCCCGATCAGGTAAGATCAGCAAGTGTTCTGGATGATCTTCCATCAATTCAAAAAGCATAGAAATCTTATCCTCTGGTTCTGCGTTTTCTAACCGATCATAAATCTCTCGCCAACTTGTGTCTGCTGGATCGTGCCAGTGGCAATAATCGCGTCCGAACCCTGCATTCTTCGGGCAAGGTCTGGCTGCGCCACGCCTGTTATCAGGAATTATATATTTACATCTTGGCATCTTATAATTCTTCTTCTCCTGCTCTGACTATCCTTCAAACGCCTTCCGTAACAGCGACGTGGGCAGACGGTTGATTTCGGCGAGTTGTGATTCAAGCATCTCTGTAACTCTTGCTGTTTCGGCAAGTTTGCTTTTTATTTCGTTCGCAATTCTTTCTTGGTCTTCTAAACTTGGCACAGGAATATTCAACGCCTTAATGCTCTTGATAACCATGTGCTTCAAGCCCATGCCAGCACCCAATTCTTCAACTTGAGCCAAAACTTGCGGACTTTCTAGTGCATAGGCAACGAAAAATGGATTCAACTTGTCGCGCATAAGTTTTATCACGGCAACGCTGACAAAGAAACTGAAATCCAAATCCGTATTAACGACACAGGGAATTCCCAACGTTCCATCTTTTGTGTAAAGAATATCACCCTTTTCTGCTTTCACTCTTTTGCAAAATTCTTTATGAACTTCAATGGATATATAACTCACATTAGTCAAATCAATTTTTCGATTGACTATATTTCTAACCGTAATAAAAGGAATGCCCTCTGTTTTGTACTTGGGTGTCACATGAGGACCATCCGTAATTTGAGTTGAAAGGTTGCCAAGTTTTTCAATTTTCCATTTCGTTGTTTCATTGCCAGTGAATATTTCCCTCAAATACGCGGACGGCAATTGCCGCGCGGCTTGCAATTGTTCTTCCGCCGCTTTGCGCGCCGACTCGACCGCGGCGAGTTGTTCGTTCAGCCGACTTGCAATCCGCCGCTGTTTTTCCAGTGAAGGGAGCGGAATTTTGATTGCTAAGAATTCAGGTCGTGTTATATGCTTCATGGTTGCGCCATGTACTTGTGACCTGATTTCATCCATTGTCTCACGAACTGCATAATATAAATATTCACGTGTAATAAGTTGATTGTTTTCAACAACTTTGAAAATGTGTTGATTCAATATTGCTTTGTCTCCCCGCCAAATATAAGCATCAAGGGATGCCGACCATGAAATTAACAAATCACCATTCTCAACCAAATACTTTTTGTCAAAATCCCCTTGATAATAGTTGAAATATGCATCAATTGAAGTCAAGTTTTGAATCCGAATAATCGGTAAACCTGACGTTTTCCAGTCGATGGGTTTAAAAGCCATACCATTGATGTATTCAGCAACATCACCTAACTTTGCCAGCTTCCAACCAAGAGGTAGAGAATTCATGATTTATATTTTATCCTTTCATGAATTCCTCTTAGATTTTGCGCTACCATGACCGTAATGATCAGTTAGCTTCTCTTTGGTTTCATGAATTACTTCACCAGTCCTTGGATCTATGACACTCTCCTCGTACCAATTGTTTTCTCTGTCAATCAACCTACTCTTTTTAACCATTCGATTGACTTTGATATATCTTTCGTGACCAAATATCAATTCAAATATTTGTTTTCCTGCTCTAATGCCAATCATTTTCCACCGCATATAAATAGAGATTTTGATATTTACATTGGCATTGACTACTTTCGACTTTGAGCCGCACTGTGGACAGACACTGCCATCTTCGTTCGAATCAAATTGTGCACCACAATCTTTGCATACAGGCATGTCATTAGCCAGCATTTGCACTCATCCTTGCTTATGCCGCGAACAACCGTACTTTTGTCTCGCGCAAAATATCAGCAGGGCGACCCATCGCGCGCAACGAATCCAGTCCGCCGGCTTTTGTCACTTCAGGCGTTTCAAAGATATGCGGGTTCTCCAGGCCATCCGTGCCGGCGCGCGCAAATTGCGATGCTAGCGCCAGCAACGCTTTCGAGGCGGCTTTGGGCAATGTATTCAGCCAAGCCGTGTGCTTGTACGTAAAGGCTTCGGCGCGCTCCATGCGCTTCTTGGGTGAAAGCCCATAGCCCAACTCCGCCAGCACATCATACAGATCGTACTCGCCCATCTCATCCAGCGAACGCACCAACAACGCCGAACGCACACCATCGGGTAACGCTTGCAACATCTCGGCGCGTTCCGGCGGGTTGATCCAATGCGAACGGAACGACTCCAACGTAGGTGCCTGCTCGATCAAGCGCGATGCCAATTGCTCTTTATATTCTTCCACTGTAACGGGCATGGCTTTGCCGTCCACCATTGTCAGGATGGAATGACCGGCAGGTGTGACCGTTACATCGAATCCTTCGACCTCGATGGCTGGCTTTTCGGGAGGCAGATCACCGGTCGGTTCGGACTTCAAGCTGGCGCGCGTCAAAAAAGCTTTGCCAAACAATCGAGTTGCGTTTGTGTAATCGAAGACACGGAACATCAGCTTGCCACTCGGCGGGTGCAGGCGCGTGCCGCGTCCTACCATTTGATAGAACGCAATGGATGAGCGCACATACTTGAAGAAAACCACATTGTGGACAATAGGCACATCCACACCCGTGGTCAATAAGTCCACGGTGCAAGCAATGAAATATCTCTGCGAACTGCCTCGTAAGTCCGGCAGTTGGTCGTTGCCCGATGATTTCGCTGTGCATTTGAAAGCAAAATGATTATCCGCGTTTGGATTTAATCCTTTTGCTTTGCGCCAATCTGCATAGAGATTATTCAACTCAATTGCGACGCGATCGGCGTGGTCATCGGTGGCGCAAAAGATAATCGACTTTTGTTCGGGTCTCCCCGATGCCACCAATAAATCGAACAAATCCTTGCACATAGCTTTGACGCGATCCGGCAATAATAAGCGACCTTCAAAGCTGGCGGCTTCATATTTGGGTTGCGGTACTTCCGCAACGTTCATTGATCTGCCTGTGATTGCATCGCGAATCTCTTTATCTTTCATGTCATCGCGCTGCACGCCGGTTTCTTGTTCGCTCTTAGGCTTGTCATCCAAAAAGATGTTGCGCTGGATCACTTCACACGCCGCGAGATAGCCGTCTTCCATGCCCTGTGCCATGTCGTATTCATAAACAGGTTCGCCGAAATATTTGAGATTATCCCCGGTGATCTGTTTATCTTCGGGGGTTGCATCCAAGCCGGTGAGTTGTCGCGGCGTCGCTGTCAAACCTACTTGGATTGCATTCGGGTTGCGCGTCAGCACCTGACTCCACTTGCCCCACGCCGAACGATGGCACTCGTCAATGATGATGTGACTGAAAGAGTTTTCAGGATAATGTTCTGTCAGAAAACTTGGATCAGATTCTTCGCTATCCACGCCCAAAGTTTGATACGTGGTAATGTGGATGCGCGCGTTCTTGGCATTATTCGTTCCATCCGCTTTTCGATAAACTTCCGCCGCGTCCGCGCCAAAGACATTTTGAAATGCGGCGAGTCCCTGCCCGCGCAATTCATCGCGGTCACAAATAAATAAGGCACGTCGTAATTGTCCCGCGTCCGCAATCCGCTTGAGTAAATGCACAGCGATAAATGTTTTACCCGACCCTGTCGCCAACGAAAGCAAGGCACGCTTTTCACCTTTGGCAATTCTTTCGAGCACCGCGCGAATTGCCGCATCCTGATAATAACGCCGCGTCGCCTCCCCGCCTTGATATTTGACCAGCAATGGCTTTGCCGCTTGCGACTCCAGCGAGAATCCCATTCCAGACTCATATGCGGCGCGCAACTCTGCTGGTTTTGGAATCTCCGCCATCGGTCGCGGTTTCAACGTTTTCCCTGTGATGCGATCATACAAAACGAACTGATGCCCGTTCGTGGCGATCACAAATGGAACATTCAAGCGCTTGGATTCAGCGTATAGCTTTGCTTGTTCCAACCCATGACCGGGCGGCAAATTATCGGCTTTGGCTTCGATCAATGCCACCGCAACGGGCTGAGCTTCTGATGTTACTTTGACGCGCAACGTGTAATCTGTGCGTCCCTGAGAACGCTTACGCGGCTTGCCGTCAATGATCTCTACCGCGCCGGCAGTCTCCTCGCGGCGAATCAAATCCTCTGTCCAGCCGCGAGCATGGAGCGCAGGATCAATCAGTTTGGCGCGAGTATCGGATTCGGAAAGGGACATGGGTACATCCCCATAAGGAATAGGCTAAGTATACAACACAGTAGAAACTACTGCAATTTTGTAACTTATAAAGACCCCCTAGCAGGTCTGCCTAGGGTTTACGCGCATATCATAAGAATTATTTTAGCAACGCCTGACTTGCGGGCTCAACTTTTTCGCCTGTTTCCATAATTGCTTCAAGGTTTCTCAGAATCTGGCGATGGAGATGCTCTGTTTCACGTGACGAATCCAAGCACACTTCTCTATAAGTGCGTAATAAAAGTAGAAGCTTATAAGATACCTCGTCAAGGTAATGTAATGAAAACAAAATTGAGTATCGACTTGATATTACTGGTTCTGGCAAGTATTGAGAAGCGTCTAGCAAGCTATTGAAAAGTTGTATTGATTTTTGAAGCCTCTCAATAGTTTCCAATGCTGTATCACAGTCTGAGGGCAATAGACTTCGTGGATCATTCAGAACGCGACGAATATTTTCAACATCTTGGTATGCCAAACAGAATTTATTAAGATGTGCGTTTGCAGTTTGCCGAAAGTTTCCAATAGACATCTGTTTAGATATATTCCTAAAGGGCGAATGAAATTGATTAGTTTCTACAGACATGTGACACCACCAATTATATAGAACATTTGTTCAAATTGCAAGAGTTTCATGCAGGTTTTTTCCATTCGCGCGGCCAATAAATTATCACCTTGTAAAGGGTTCTCCTGAAGTTCTTCAAGGCTTGAGTTCGCCCTCTAATTGTAGCAAATATATCACCCACTTGCGGATCATCATATGATCCTTTCAAAACGCTTAGTTCTACCTGAGCATCTTCTAAGCGGCCGCTTGTAGAAATTAGTTTTAAATTGAAAGTTAATCCTATCTTGCTTAAGCCTTTGACAATTAGCCTTATATCTGTTGCAATAGCTCTTACGAATCCTTCATTTTTCGCAAGATCGTCCAAATCCTCGTCATAGAGTTGAGTATAGATTTCGCTTATTACCTCAAAATAAAGCGGTAACAGTTCCTGATATTTACCAGAATCCAACAAAATGCCCCGAACTTTGGCTTTCTTTTGGATTCTGCTGGTATGAGTATATGGAAGCGTCACAGCCTTCAACCAGAATCTAATTGATATTGCCCGTCATATCATTAAGCATGCTTTTGATGCGCTTGTCGAGTTCTCCGATTTTCTCCCTAATTCTATATCTGGTTTCTTTAACAGCAGTATCTTCTCTTAAACAGACTTCTCGAAATTCGCGAATATTCCGGATAATCCATTGTACATCATTTGAAATCATTCCGGCTAATAGATCATTATTAACTTTTGGAGATTGCCACCTCGCCGGAACTTTCTGAATATTCTCAAGACTGGAGAACACCTTGAAGAGTTTTTCATCCCAGAGCATTTTTATAGTGTCATATACTAGGTCACAATCCGCAGGTGAAGTATAAGATAAATCAAAATTTTCATAAGCACTCTTTGCAAGGGATTCTGCTTCAGCTACAACTTCTGTTATCTGGTTAATTGGCAAAACAAAGGCGGAAGCATCAACGCTTTGATAAGCTTTCGGGGATTGAATTACATTTTCATTTATGGTCATGATCTTTTTCGCAAAACGAGAGTCTCGAGGTTTAATGACTCTGGTTTTGAGAAGGGCAAATGTAAAGGATGCTGCGGAATGACAAGCATATGTCGTCCAATCCTGATGACGCTTAAAGCCAACAATATCGCTAATCCCCCGAATAGCTAGTATAGGATATTCTCTTTCCTTTTGTCGAGCCGCCTGATATACACCTGCCAACTCCATCTCAACCGCTTGAATTTGGCGAGCCGACTTACGCCATTCAGCAATAGTGCTCGTGTTTTTTATCAAACGGTCACTTGAAGCTATTGACCCTGTGATCACCTTTGGACCTCTAGGCCGAACATTCTTTCCAAAATGTCTCATAAGAGTCCCTCGCGTGTCGCGCACCCAATCTTCATCTCCATAAAAATTGCTGGATCGCAAATGTATAGCAGGACGTTTCATTCCTATCGATTTCTTATTATTCCAATCACCAAGTTCACTATCCATAGATGGCAAAATCCCTAAGAGGTCTTTGACGGCTGGGTGCATTGGCCCGCCCCGTACTTCATACTCGATACCGCGGTTCTCAATATCCGCTCCTACAGAGAAATCATGGAGTCTTGTAGCTACAACAACATCGCCAAGAGTATATTCATCACTTGGTACTCCCCCAGCAATTCCAACAAGAATAAGCCAGTTTGGATTCAAATCCAAAATCATATTTCGAGCAACATTTTGTCCTTCGCCTTCGCCTTGTTCAGGGCAGCGAACAATAGCAAGTAAATTATAGTCACCCGTGATTGTTTCTATAGCACTTATAACATAACGTTGATTTCCCTCGGTTTCCGCATACTTCGGAAATCGACGCAAAACCGAACGAAATTCATCTTCACGAATTGTAATGATCCCAAAATCAATTTTCTCTCTGATTTCCGACAAGTCTATTTTTGGAGCCATCGCTGATTTCCGTAGAAAAGTCTTCTGATTTAGTACGCTTGAAATTTCTTTGAAGAACAAAATCACCACACACAGATAGCATAAGTATACTCACTCTCGCCACGGGGCGCAATTTTTAGAATAGGCAAGTGCTGAGAAGCCAAACAAGTTTTTCACCACTTGATTTTAGAATATTTGTTCTGCTACAATCTCTTCAAGAATGTCTATATGGCAAAGATTGTTATACCTGATAAACAAGCGTCCACCACGCTCCCCGTACTTATGAAATCAGTGAGAGTTTACAAATAAGCATTTCCACCTCAGCCAATCATTATTCAAAAACCTACGAAATCTCCTGGTGAGATACCGACGCCAAAGGGAATGTCAATTATGAAGTTTGCATTGATGCTGCTTGTGATTCGCGCTATCGCTTCTTCACCGACCATGGATTCCCTCCGGAGAGATTTTCCCAACTCGGTATTGGTCCGATCTACACGAACATCCAAGTCCAATTCCTGCGCGAGGTAGGGATCGGCGAAACAGTCACCATTACCTATGTTCTGTCCGGACTGTCACCGAACGGCGGGCGCTGGAAAGTCCATCACGATGTGCTTAAGTCCACCAGGAAAAAAGCAGTCGTTATTGATATTGAAGGTGCCATCCTGAACCTAATCACTCGTAAACCTGTTCTCCCAACGCCCGAATTGTTGGAAACGTTCGATCTGATTCCACGTTCAGCAGATTTTGAGGTTCTGTCTGATAATCATTGGGGGAAATAATGTGCACTGATATTTCCAATCAGGATCAAAATGCGAACTAATATTGTATTGGATGACAGATTGATTAAATGTGCTCAAAAACTAACCGGCATCAAGACCAAGCGCGAATTGGTGCAGATTGCTTTGCAGACTCTAATCTCATTGTATGAAAAAGGCGATATCCACAATTTGCGCGGCAGGTTGAAATGGGAAGGCAACCTGCACGAACAACGCCTGTCGCGTACAAGATACTGATTCGTATTCTTGAAAACGGGGATTTTATGGCATGCATTTTAATCGGAGCCAGAGCGATTCAAGTCAACTGCAAGGTGCGAAAATATCTTTCTCCAGCGCACGGGTATCATTGTATTCTCCTGATTCATCGCAGGAGCCATCGCTTGATATACATGCTGTGCAATCCATGATCTCAAATCGCCACCAGATTTCCAGAAATCCGTGAGATCATGAGCTGGGGGCTCGATCGGCATAATGCGCTCGCTCACAGCATGCAGTTTTGAAATATAACTGCGCCCGCGCGCACCTGCCTGGTCGTCATCATGCACGACCAGGATCGCCAGATACTTCGTCAGGAAGGCAAGGTCCAGCGAATCGAATTTTGCCTGCGCGCCGCCAATCGTACCCACATCACACAAGTCCGCAGCATATTCCCAAACCAACATCGTATCCCACTCCCCTTCCGTGAGCAGAAGGATGGGTAGATGATCCAGAAATTGCAAGCGGAATAATATGGATCTTCCGCCGTGCGGTCCACCAAACTTAACACCCTCAGCGCCATCCTGCTTTTTCCACGTACCGATATATTTTCCCAGAGTGTCATTTTGCATTGGACGGCGAATCTTTATGTAATGAACTTTCTCATCTTGTATCCCAGAAATCACAATCCCGCGCGGCAGCCAAATCTTTTTTCCTTCCATTCCCCAGCGCTTCGGATCGTCATAAATATTCCTTGGGTTGTATCCCAATCGGAACGCACGAACGGTTTCATCCGATAATCCGCGTTCATGGTAGAGATAGGCGCGCACTTGCTCGTTGAGATTCTTTTCAGCGAATGAAACAAACTCCATGGCGCGTTCCATCCATAATGCTGGCTGTGGTGGAGTTGGCAGTTTAGGAATAGTTTTGGTTCTAATCGGAAATGGATGAATGCCGATGCGCTCAGAGAGTTCTTTCACGGCAGTCTTGAAATCTACCTGCTTCCACGCCATATAAAAGGAAATCACATCCCCGCCGCTTGATCCTTCAGGACAAGCCGAATGGCACTTCCATTTTCTTCCATTGTCGTAAATCACAAACGCCAGACTGGAACGATCCCCGGCATGGCGCGGCAGTGGACAATGACTCCTCAAATGATGAGCATCATCAAAGACCGCTCCTGCTTCTTCCGCCAGAGCGATCAGTGAGATGGATTTTCGAATGGTTTCTGTGTCGTACATAAGCTTCTCGCTGCACGAGTCTCACGAGTCGCAGGAGTCTCATCACTTTTGAGTGTCCCCCCTCAACACACCGTGAAACTGTGGAACTCGTGAGACTCCTGGGACTCTTGGCATTCAAGCTTCCTCCGGAACTTCCACTTTCTCATCCCATTTCCAAGAATTGCCCTTGGACCTTCTTCCCAACGTATTAGAGATATTGCCTCCCAGTTCATCACGTGCCCGAAAGATCATGGTGCGGTTGAAACCGTGTTCCGCGCCCATCGCCAGCACTTCTTTCACTTTTATCCCCTCGGGCGTGGAGCACAACAAATCTTCCAGCCATTCCTTGCACTCATCCAGTTGGGTAGGCTCGCGATATTCACGCGGTGCATTAAGATCCCATTGGAGTTTGGCACCATCTGGATACAAACGTTCGAAGGTAAAGCCTAATGGCTTGGGATAGGCACCCAGATTGTTCTTCAGCACTTTGAGTTCGCGCGGTCCGTTTGGGTCGAATTCCGGTCCAGTCTGAACCACATGCAATCCCATCACGACGCGCGCCTGCTGGGTGATGTATCCCGAACCGCTTAAATCCTCCATTCCCAAATCCACATTCATCATGCGACCACCACCGCTAGGCGGTTTGCGGATGTGATGCACGAGCACCAGCCCGCAGTTCGCCCAGCCTGCGAGACGCACCAGATACCCCACCAGCTCGCGCAGATCTTCTACATTGTTCTGCCCGCGGCTATGAACCGATGAGAGTGAATCGATGATGATCAATTCCGGCTTGAGCGCGGCCGCCATCTCCGTGAGCCGATCTTGATATTTGGGCAGGCTGAGATCGATCATCTCGCCCGGATCCGAGAGCATCAGGTACAACTTGCTTTGATCCATGGCATAGTGATCGGTGCGTTCCTTGAGGATCTGCGGCACGGATTCTGCATCCACATACACCACATTGGCGCCGGGCCGCATGATCTTCGATCCATCCGGAAAGCCTTTGTTGTGGATGATGCGATAGGATAAATCAGTCGCCACAAAGGATTTGCCGCTGCCTTGCGATGCTCCCAGTACAGAAATCAAGCCGCGCGGGATCCAGCCTTTCCAGACCCACTCGATGGGCGGCAAGGTATCGGCGATATCCTTGAGCGATGGAATAGATGGCACATAGCCTGGACGCGTTCCGAGAATAGCTTGCAGGATTTCCTTTTGCTCGGGGAGGTGGGTAGTAGCTTTATACAACGCATCCTGCTCGTGTCCAGGTGTGGCAGAGGCGATGGCATTCCAACACACGAGCCAGGGCTGAGACAAGAAACGCACATCGGCTTGAGTGGGGAAACCGGCCAGACGGTCTGCGATCAACTGCACTTGCATGCGTTGTGTCAACATACGTTTCCCCAAATCTCTTCGCACAACAAATTGCTGCTAAAATCTGTGCTAGAATATTTGCAGATAGACGCCACCTCAGCGTCATGTTTGATCACCGCCGATCTGCATTCGGCGGTGATTGCTTTTCTATTCATAAGTTCTCCTTTTAGTTTTCTTCAAGTTGTTCCACGGCAGCTTCCAAATCATTCAGATCCGGTGTGATATACATGCGTGTGGTGTTGAGGCTGGAGTGTCCCAAGAGCATGGCAATCTTCTCCAAACCCACACCGCGGTTCGCCAAGTTTTTTGCAAAGCTATGTCTTAACATATGAGGAGTCAGTTCATCCAAGCCAGCCTGCTGGGCATAGCGCTGCAAGATCCGTTGAATGGATCTCCCGCTTATCCCGTCCTCATTGGAATCCTCCACCGCTACCCACAGAAAGGAATTGTTAATGGAGGGCCGCACTGCCAGCCACTCTTCCACGGCTTTGCGCGCATCGATGTTAAGGGGGATGACTCTTTCCTTGTTGCCTTTCCCATGCCGCACGAGCACCGACCCGCGGCGATCCGAGATCTCCACATCGCGCAATTCGAGCGAAGTTACTTCGCTCAAGCGCAGCCCGGTATGCAGCATAAAGAGCGTGAGCGATCCATCCCGGCGGCGGGTAACCCAGCGCTTGGGATAACGCAGTTTGGAAATCTGCAGATCTTTTTCTATCGCTCGCAGCAGCGCGTACTGCTGCTTCCGATCCAGCCAGTGCGGCGCGGCGGGAGTCTGCTGAACTGACTTTAGTTTCTCGGTGGGATCCAATGTGATCTGCTTGGTATGCTGCCCCCAACGCATCAAGGCAGCTAATGACGCCAATTTGCGATTTACGGAACTGGCTTTGAGGCCCTGTTCTTTTTGCAGATGCTCGCGGTAGGCGCGCAGATCGATCGGCGTCACGCTTGCGAGTGCAAACGCTTCACGGTTATGTTTCTCGAACCAATCCATGAAGAGACGCACATCCGCGAGGTAGCCGCGGATCGTGAGCGCCGAGAGATCGTCACTTTGAAGATACGAGTTGAAATCAGAAAGCACATCCATTTTTATTCATCCTTCCTCTACCAAAACTCGGGCCGGCCCAGACCAATATCCTGGGCATACTCAAAGAGCGCCCATAACACCCAACCGAGCGCCCTCTCGCCATTCACCTGCTCCTCAATCGTCATTTGCTGGTTCCGTTCGATTCTGCAAAACACTTCGAAATCGCGCGGTTCCTCATCCGAAATCCTCGGGTAAACCGTGAGCAAGCCCCTCCCGGACCAGCCATAATAGGCTAGAAAGCGGCGGATCACGATCCCCATCCGATGCAGGATGTTCTGCTGGCTCCACACTATCCGGCCCTGGTTGAAATGAATGGCTTGATTGAGACTAGCGCGAAACTTCGGATGCCGGTCCAGGTATTCCCGCAGCAAGTAAATGGCGGCGATGGGTTGGGTGCTCAATCGGCCTCTGCCAAAATGAGCCTTATAGATCACGGTCACCAGTTCAAACATGTCAAAATTGGGTCTAAGAATTTCCTCTCCGGCTGTTTCCTCGAAACGCTGCCCGAGGGCCGATAACAGCACGAGATCATCGGAGACCAGCTGGTTCTCGCGAAATGCGGAGATCATCTCGGATACTTTCGCCATGGCTGGTGATGTGCTGCCGCGTTCCGCCTCTAGTTCCGTCCAACGATCCGAGAGTTCCGCTTCCCATTCAGACGAATCCAGAAAGTGCTTTAAGGGCAGGGCCAGGAGTCGAAAATTCAACTCCTCGCCCATCTCGTTTTGAACCTGCAGCATGGCTGTTTGCCAGATCAAAACTGTCCGATCGAATTCGCGTCCTGGCTTGACATTGATCAGCATGCGCACTTCCTTCAAGCACATGGCGCTGGCTGAACTGGCAAAGAATTGATGGTGGTGTGCCACGCTTTCCTTGATACGTTCCAGCAAGGCTGACTTGGCTTCCTGCTCCACTTCGATCAGAAAACTTTTGCCGCTTGCGAGAGTGATTTGATGATCGGGTCTGAGAATCTTTGCATCCCCATACGAAATCGTCCGGTCCGTTGAGATCTGGATGCCAGAGCGTTCGGCCAGGATATGCACGGATACCATCGAAAGCACATGGGCAACGGCCTTATCATCTTCCGCTAAACCGAAGGCATGCGCATCGGGAAATCCAAGTTGGCGCAGGAGCTTTGCGCCGCCCTCTGCCAATATATAAATGGCGGAGGGTCGATTCGATTCACTCGGCCGCCTAATCGTTTTCAGCAAGCGGCTAATCAGCGGAGAACCATCCAATGTGAATTCGGCCAGCCGGTCCAGCCCGCGCACTAATTTATCGCGGGTTATTCCTATGGCATCCTTCATCTGGGTCATATCTGCGATCCCTTTGACTCCCAGCAGCTTCAAAGTGGCCCTCCAGCGTCCATCCGGCATGGCACTATCCAATGCACTCATCAATTCCTCGGGGGAGGCGAAGTGGGTATGGGTCATCGTCGCTCCAAGTGATGGTGAGAGTGTTCGGGCACTAACTTGGCGCGAGATCGGGCGCGCTCACCCAATCCCTGCGCCAGGATCTCTCCAGCGCGGGCCGCGTCCAGACCGTCTTCGATAGCCATCAAGGTTTCGGTGATGACCTCCGGCCAATCCCGGCTGAGCGGCTCGAGCAGAATCTGAATGGTATGCCAGGTGAATGGATCGAGATTGTGTTTGTTGGCTGTAGTCGATATCATTTCTTTTCTCCTTTTAACCGGGTAGGACCACACCTCAATAAGTAATCCGCTTAAGGCGCCCAGTCTTTAGTTAATTAATGAGGTTATTGAGGTGAAGGCTATTAGAGGCTTTCCTTGAGCATCTGAAGTTGTGCATCCAGATCGGCAATGATCCTGTTCTGATCTGAGATGGATTGATGGAGTTTCTTCTTTTCCTGAATTTCCTTTTGCAACTTTATTTCCAACTCTTCCTTCTCTTTTCTGAGTCTCTCCAGTTCTACTGAAGTCTTCGTTTTCAGATCATTCAACTCAACGGAGATGCTGCGCAGCGCCTCGTTATGCTTCGATTCGAGTTTTTCAATTCTCTGCGCGAAACCATTGCTCAGCGATTCCCCAATTTCGCTGGCGGTGTCCGCAGTGAAATAGTTCTTCGATTTTTCCACCTGTTCACTAGCCTCCTTGAATAGTTCCGGCCAGGGTTCTTGAAAGGCTTGGAGCAAAGCAAAGATCACTTTCAGCTGGAGATTCTGAATCTGTTCTTCGGGAATTTCTTTATGTTTCATATACATGCTGTATCCGATATTTCCTATGTACGACCAACGTATTTCAAAATACATTTTCCAAAGCTGCTGCTTCACAAAATCAGCGAGCTGTTTTCTGGTGCGCTCAAAAAAGCTGTTCATGGCACGGGTACTCATTCAGTCTATTCTCCAGGTCAATCTTCCTGCCGGCGAATTGCCGCTGGCTGGCAGGGTTGACGCTGCACGCTCACAACCATCGAACGACCGCAGAATCAACCTTTGCTCCCCTGCCATGCGTGCGTGACTTTGGCTGTGATCAGGTTAACGTGATCCTCGGTATGTTCAAAATTTAGCAGCATGGCGGTCTGGATTCCGTAACCTAGAAACTGGGCGATTTTGATCATAGGGGCTCTAAAATCGTCCAGCGTTCGAACATTTTTATGGATTACCCACACGGCAACTCGTTGGTCTACGAGGACCCAAAAATTCTTTCCAAAATTTACGTGGTTGACGTACACAAAATTGCGCGATGCGACATGGGCTTGGCGATCAATCGCGCACAGGGTCCGTGCCAACAATCCCGCGATCGCATCTGCATGTTGCAGGCCCTCGTTCTCCACCTGCCATAGTAACGAATTCTGGAAGAGGAACGCAATATCGCTCACTATTTCATTCGGATCGGCATTGTTTCTGAAGGTCATTCTTGTACTCCTTACCGAGTTCTGACATCGAGAGCGGCTGCGATCATTTCCATGACCGCCTGGCGCTGGGCGAGGCTGCACTGGTACGCCTCTTCTTGTGTGTTGTCTCGATCGGTTGATTTACTCATTTCAATTCAGTCTCCTTTTAGGTTTGATTTATCGGAACCAAAAAATGAACGGATTTATTGGTTCCGATTTATTTCAGAAAGTCCAGGATGGCCTCGTTGAGCTCATCATCCTGAGAATTGCTGCCGGTGGCCGGCTGTTGCATCCCGCCGGATCGCAGCGCCGATTTGACCGCCGAGGCGCGTCTGCGCGGCGGGATGTGCTGTAGGAATGCAATCAGGTCCGCGTCCTGACCATCACGCAAACGCAGGTGGATGTGGCACTCCCAAGCCGGCTCGTTCGAGGCAGGCCTGCCGCGCTTCATTTATTGTTTTCCTCGTTGATTTTGAAAGAGCGAAAGTTTATAGAGCCCGCGGGCGATGGCCATCACCGGGTCATCCGGCATGAACGCCTTGCCGTTGAAACGATACGGCAGAAAATCCTTCAGGAGGATCGAGCCGCCGCCTACGATGAGAACTGCCGCAAAGCGTTTCCAACTCCTGCCCCAGGCTTTTTCAATTACGCCGCTCACTTCGCGCTCCCAGATCGGCAGTGCCTCGCGCGTATTCAGCTGGCCGGCGCGCAGCTGCATATCCAGTTCTCCGAGTGAATAGAGATGCCCTCCGTCCAGGATTTCCAGCAGACGGCGTACTCCGGAGGCTGAGCCGGAAGTGAAACGCTGGACGATGGTCCGGTTGCGAACCACCATCAGTTCCACCGTCCCGAACCCGATGGAGATCGTGCCAACTTCTCCACTGAAGGCCCCTTTGCGTTCTTGCACAAAGCGGCCCTCGTTGTCCAGTAGATAGTCGAACAGTTCCGCCGAAGCTTGGCTGGCAACTTTCACGTTTGCAATTTCCACCTTCTGCGGTTGGTTGTCTGCGTTCCACATGTGATTGCCGCGGATCCATTGCCGGATCGTTTCGGAGTTTTGATCGACAGAGTCGCTTGTGATCGCTTCCGTAGTAACGCCGGCCACAACCGATAGCGGGCTCTCGAATATTCCGTAGCGCTCTTGATAGCGCGTCAGGCTGCCATGCAGCAGGGCCTTCATTTCGGGTGTGCCATTAAAGCGATCCACATCCAGGTTTTCCACGGGCCGGCCATAGTCGTGGGCGCCGGCTCCCACATAGAACGACCCGTGACCGTTCGTGATGCGCAGCGGCGCTTTCTGCTTGCGCAGTCCCAGCGTGCTAACGGCTCGCTGCCCATCGTTGACCGCGACCTGCGAGACGAGTTCCAGACCGCCGGCACTTCCAAAGATTTTGAAGGCGCCGTTGCCGGCATCGATGCCGAGGGGGATTGCATTTGAAGTTTCCATTTTTGTTTCTCCTTTTCGATTTTGGGTTTGACGTGGGTTGGATGTGTCAAGCCGGCTTGGACGCGGCTTGACCGGTTTGATGGTTTTACGTGTCGGGGTGCTTTAGGGACAAGATTCCCATGAGTTTCGAAGTCAGGTAGCGGGCGTTATCCTGCTTGGGATCGCGCAGCACCCAGCCGCGCTGCTCCCAGGTATCCAAAAGATCGCGAGCCGCGCGCTCGCGGACTCCCCAGCTGGTGAGGATCGGGATAGATAATCTGCCCTTCGTTTCATCCACCGCGCGGGAGAACCACTGACGTTCCTGTTCGCTCACCGATGGAAGCAAAGTCTTGGGTTGGAAAGCAGAGGGCTCCACAAAGTATGTTTGGACTAAACCGAAACGATCGGTGATTGCTAGGCCCGGACGCCCTTCCGCAATCCGTTCTGCGCCGCGGCAGCCCATCCGTTCGGCCATCTGTGCGCTGCGCACGCGGAAACATACGGTGAGGGCGACCTGCTCGCGCACCGGACCGATGATTTCCTTGGTGAACTCCTGGGCTGCGAACACGAAGTGAATGCCGAATTTTCTTCCCCTCCATCCGAGCGTTGCGAGAGCCTGCCCAAGACTTCCTTTCGCACCGCCCATCGCGCCCAGCACGGCGCTGGTTTCATCCAGGATGACCAGGATGTGCGGCAGCGTTTCCATGCCATGTCTTTTCGCGATCGCGTTGTACTCTTCGATCTTTTGTGGAAGCTCCGGCATTCTCTTGAATAGTTCAGCGCGGCGATCGCATTCAGCAATCGCTTTCTCGATCCGTTCCAGCGCGGCTGGCGGTGTGGTTGCAATGGGTGCGATGAGTGCTGGATGATGCTCAAACCTGCCAAATGTCGTTTGATCCATATCGCACAGCAGTAACTTCATATCATCGCGGATGGCTTGGATCGCGAGCGATTGAAGGAAAAATGATTTTCCTGAACCCGTGGAACCCAGCACGGCGATGTGCGGCGTGGTCTCCCAACCCACGACCACGCTTTCCATATTGAAGCGCATGCCAATGGCAAGCCGGCCGTGCGGAGTATCGAGCGGCAGGCCCACTTTCTTTGGAAGTCTGGGCAGCGGCGATAGCAGGATCACGTACCGGATTCCGGTGGAGTTGCTGAGATAAACAGGTAACCCGGCCAGGTCTGTGCTCAATTCATGAAGGAATTGCTTATTGATATAACGCTCATGATCGCCGATTTGAGTTGAGTCCAGAATAGCTGCCAGGAATGTCATATTGAGGGATTGAAACATATAGAAACCGGTGAAGGCGGGAACCATGTTTCGGTGAGTGAACAGCTCGCCTAACTTCTCTGCGATCTGCTGCGCCTTCAAGAATTCGCGGCGGCGGATGGAAGATGGGAGGGTTGCCAGTGTCATGATTATTTTTCTCCTTCTTGAGAAATAATTTCTCCGTCGATGGCATCCTGAAAAATATTTGGCAAAACATCCTTGAGCCACAGCCTGGCTTGTTCTTCGGGGATGATTTGAATTTGCGGTGGGGCTTTAGATTCGGGATTAGCCAATGCGGCGGTGATGTTTTCACGCAGGCGCGGCGCAGAGGGAAGCCTCGTGGCGAGATCCAGGATTTGATCGCGGGTCGTGGTCTGCGTATGATTCTCAGCGCTCAACTGTGGCAATCGTTTCAGGTCCGCCCTCAGCAAGCCGGCTGTTGAGACGGGATGTCGGTCTGCATCATAGGCAAGCCCGTCCACGACATTCAGCAGAATGGGTGCATCGCCGCGCTCATCGCGCTGGATGATGCGCACTTTGGACCAGCGATATGCAATCAATGCAGTGAATAGGACAACAAAACCCAACAGACCCCATGGAGCTGCCGCGCGTATGCTATTCACACTCTGATCACGCTGGACTTGCATTTCAGATTCCTGGGATTTGCTATACATCTCGGTTGCGTATGCTTGGACCGACGCATAGTCCGCGGTCGACGTAATGTTCACGGCGCGCTGTGTCCATGCCGCTTGAACGGCGGCTGCAGATGAGGTTGCGGAGGTGATGGATGTGGCCAGGGCGCTGTCTGCTGTGGCAGTGGCCGACCACGTGCGTTCTGTGCCGGCAATGTTGACGGCTTGTTGCGTTGCCCATAGTGATTGTGCCTGTGCAGTCGCAGATTCGTCGCGCGCCTCGACGGTGGCGGTGAGTTGACTGGTGTAGAACTGGGCGGTGGCAACGGCTGCGACCGCGGTAGCCTGACTTGCGTTGGCATCCACATAAGCCTGCACAGGATTGGGTGTAGCGTTTGCTGGCAGAGCCGTAGGCGCAGTCGCGCAGCCGGCAAGGAAGAGCATCAAGATGACGATCAATCTGGCCAACATGATTCCTTCTCTCATCGCCGGAAATCGCGTCCCACATACAGCAGCCCCGCACCACCCGCAGGTTGACAAATCAGCCATGGCCAGACCATTCCAATAGCGGCTGGCCGGCTCGTTAGGCGAATGAGCACCCAACAACCCACAGCAAAAAGAATGGCGCTTAATATGAATAGGATGTGTGAAGCAAGATGTTCGTTTTTCACAATTTAGCTCCTTTACTGATTGTTTGAATATCCAACGATGTTTGCTGATTCGTTCATGTACTGGTTGGCAGCTTCATCCTCGTTCCACTTCAATTTTTTCCTGCGGAATTCTTTACCGCACTGAACACACATGCTATGCAGTAATAGCCGGCTTCCACCTTTAGGAAATTGTGAAGTGCCATTCGACCTCGCTTTGTCAATTGGTGAGGCAGAATCGCCTTAGCAGATTCAGCAATCGGAAGGTGATGAAATCCGTTAGTGGGTTTTTCAAGCCCTGGAAAGGAGATTTGATCAGGCGTGATTCCCTCTGCCTGAGATAGATTCGACGATATTACAATCGAAAATAAAGCATTTCCGAGTCGGTCTAAAATGCCCCTTATGTTCTTAGGAAGACTGGGAGAGCGTGGTAAGTTTTTTGAAGTTCCGAGGCGCCCATTTTGTAGCCGATTCAGATTATTACTTACAACCGCTTGGTCGCTGGTTCGAATCCAGCCGGGCCCACTTAATTCCAAGCGCTTTTCATGAAAAATCCCCGAAATTCGACACTGTAGCACAGCTACCGACTTGGAGTGCTATCCTTCAAAAAGACCACTGGTTTGGTATGCCATTGGAAACGAAACGAGGCCAGTTCCTGTTTTTGTGCAATTTCTGGTCAGATTCTGCCAATCTTGCCTTGAAATTGCCTTTGAGAAAGCTTGTCTAGACTTATCGAAAGACATTGCAATCTCGCTGTTCTGCCCATCGGTGAACCTGCTACAGTCTCCGAAATTCGGGGATTTTTCGTTAAGTCAGGATGCCATGTGTACAACGATTGTCCATATGGAAGATATGGACACTTTGCAATTGCAGTAAATTTGCAGCAGTAAATCGGGGGCAAATCCAGCGATAAATGCATTCTGCGTGTGGGTTACGAAAACAAGTATTCACATCCTTCATATCATTACGTGACCATAAGGGATACTCACCTTTTCAAATTGCCTGCGATCAAGCTCCGGCGCTCATAGCGCGCCGGAATAGGAAATTTCGGTGATATGAAACTACGAATGCCGCGTGTATAATTTTGCCAATCGAATAATTTATCGGTATCTTTTGATAGCGCAGTTTGGACAGGGCTTGAAATCCCATGTCAACCTTTACTGTTACGTTGTTTGGAAAATTTAACATCATGCGAAGCGGCCAGCGGATGGCGGCAATTCGCTCGCGGAAGGTTCAGGAACTTCTGAGTTATCTGTTATTGTATCGGGAGCATCCGCAATCGCGCGAGTCGCTCTCGGAGCTTTTATGGGGAAATCAATCGCCAGCCAAATCTAAAAAGTATCTGCGGCAAACGCTATGGCTCCTGCAGTCTGCACTAAAAGATGAGGGCGGATTAGGTAGTCCGGAGCTACTGGTCGACAACGAATGGATACAGATCAATCCATCCATCGAATTTCGGGTGGATGCAGCCAAGTTCGAGCAAATATTCAATCTGCTCAACGGCAAGGCAATCCGCGAACTAAATCTTGCAGATTTCAAACTATTGCAGAAAGCAGTCCATTTATACAAAGGCGACTTGTTAGAAGGGTGGTATCAAGATTGGTGCATGACGGAGCGCGAACGATTCGAAATAATGTATCTGATGTTACTGGATAAGCTAGTCCAGTTTTGCGAAGCTCATCGAAATTATGAAACCGGATTGACTTATGCGGCTGAAATCCTGCGCCACGATCAAGCCTACGAACGAGCACATCGTCAAATGATGAGATTATATTTTCTGATCGGAGACCGGACACAGGCCCTTCGTCAGTATAAACGGTGTGTGGTCGCGCTGAGAAACGAGTTGGATATTGATCCATCCGAAGAGACCATGCAACTTTACGAAAAGATTCGTTCAGATAGGTTTGTTTCACCGTTGACTGATGAAATGCCCCCCGTCGAATCGATTCAGCCCGGTCAATCTCTTCTGGAGACCTTGCAACGATTAGTAAACTTCTCAAACGAACTCAACCAGATACAAGTAAGAGTACAAAAAGAAATCACAGACATTAGGCATACTTTTCCTGCCAACCAATAATCGCCTCTTCGCCATAAATTGTTTACGAGTCCGCGCCGATGGGCGCGGATTTTTTGTTCCCGGAAGAGAGACGCAAAAAAGACGGCGGCAAGACGCGTCAATGCACCACAGAGTCCATAATATGGACATTCTTTCAATGGAAGACTTTTCCGCCCGGTCGAATCTGCCAAGCGCATAAAGATGTAAGGAGGCTGTTTTGTCCGATATCGTTCCAGGGTCCGAACATGATGCTGATCAAACCCGCAATATACATTCGTTCATCGTTCGAGTATGGCTGGAAAGGTCCAAAGCGGAAATAAATCATGAAATCTGGCGTGGACACATTGTTCATCTGCCAGATGACAAACGATATTACTTTTCGGATTTGGACGATATTTTGGTTTTTATTGAGTCACAAGTGAAAAGTCAACGTTGATCATTTACCAATAGAAGGAGATTGATATGCCTGTCGCACCTACTTATCCCGGCGTTTATATCGAGGAAATCCCCAGCGGCGTGCGGACGATCACCGGAGTCAGCACTTCGGTGACTGCGTTCATCGGATACACACCCAAAGGGCCGGTGGATAAAGCGGTCCACATTTTTAATTTCGGTGATTACGAACGCAACTTTGGTGGACTCTCAAAAGATAGTGAATTGGGTTACGCTGTTCAACAATTTTTCCTGAACGGCGGATCGGAAGCATGGGTCGTGCGTGAAGCCACTGGCGCGACCAAAGCTTTGGTCAATTTGTGCCGCGCTAGCGATGCAAAAGTTGTGCTCAATCTATCTACTAGTAGCGAGGGCACATGGGGAAATTATCTCAAGGTTGATGTGGACTACGCCACCACCAATCCTGATTCCACTTTCAATCTCGCTGTGACCGAATACATTCCGCAAGGCACAGACCTTGTTCAAGGCCGCAAGGAAGTTTTCCAAAACCTGAGCATGGATTCGAAATCGTCACAGTATGCACCCAACGTGCTCAACGGCGGTTCTCAATTGATCACTGCCGGTCGTGATGCCGGAATCGATTCGACTGTTTTGAGCGGACTGGTTGCAGGTTGGAGTTTGAGCACCGACATCAGCGCAGTTGTTTTCCCACTCGATAATTCAACTCGCTTCATTTCAGTTGTCGTTGATGGCGATGGCCCATACGAGATTCCGGTCTTTGCATCTGGGACTCCTCCCGCCAACGCAAACGCGTTGGTGACTGATCTTCAAAATGCCATACGCGCCATCAATCCAAGCCAAGCGCGGTTCAATGCCTTTACCGTCCAACGTGCGGATGTGGATGGCACTCCCAACGCGGGTGGTGATTACCTGCTGTTCACATCCGGCACACCCGCAACGGCCGCTCGCGAACAATCTTCAGTTCGGTTGCTCAATGCTTCAAAGAACAACCTCAGCAAATTGCTTGGACTTGGACTCGCCAATCGTGGACGCGAAGGCGGAGGCGCGTCCGGATTGCGTCCAGCTGTCAGCGGCACGTTAGGCAATGAAGTGTTCGATGTATCCACCATCGCGAACACGGATAAATTGATCATGTCCGCGAGTGATGGCGCGACATCACTTGGCACAAGTCCAGCTTTTAGTTTGGGATCAACGGTCTCTTCGTTGAGTGATCTGGCGAACAAACTTCAACAGGCAATCCGCGCTTCTGTGCCCGGTAACCCGGCTTTCACTCAAGCCACCGTGCAAATGAATGGGACCCATCTTCAAGTTGTCTCCGGCACGGAGAAGACAGATGCAACCATCACCTTCACAGACGACGTAGGCAATCTTGCAACCAAGGCAGGATTAGTCGGCGGCAGTGTCAACGATAATGTTCAACGCTATTCGTTGGGCGTGGGCACGACGCGTGCCGATCAAGCTGGTGCATCGTCCGGCAATAACGGCACGCCGCCCGGCGCGATGGAGATCATTGGCGATCAAGCAACCAAGAAAGGCGTCTATGCCCTCGAAGATGTTGACACCTTCAATTTGTTGTGCATCCCGTTGGTCGCTGACATGGATGAGACGTCTGCCCTGGCGGTCATTGGCGCGGCACAAACATATTGCGAAGCGCGCCGTGCTTTTTACATCATCGATCCGCCGCGCAGTCGCAACGCCGTTGACCAGATTCAAGATTGGGACACCAACAAGCTCACGCCCGAAAACAACTCGGCGATCTATTTTCCATTTTTGCTTCTTCCGGACCCAATGGATGGCTACCGTTTAAATGCCTTTCCTCCATCCGGGACATTAGCCGGTTTATACGCGCGCATCGACAGTAGTCGCGGCGTTTGGAAAGCTCCTGCCGGAACCGAAGCCACGTTAACAAATGTTCAAGCATTAACTTACAACCTGACCGATGCGGAATGCGGCGCGCTCAATCAGTTGGGAATTAACTGTCTGCGCCAGTTCCCGGTTTATGGTCGAGTTGCGTGGGGTGCGCGAACACTCGAAGGAAATGACCAGCAAGCCTCCGAGTGGAAATATGTTCCCGTGCGCCGCACCGCCCTTTTCATCGAGGAGAGTTTATTCCGCGGCACGCAATGGGTTGTCTTCGAGCCGAATGATGAACCGCTCTGGGCGCAGATCCGTTTGAACGTTGGCGCATTCATGCACACGTTGTTCCGTCAAGGTGCGTTCCAGGGATCGTCGCCGCGCGAGGCGTACTTCGTCAAATGCGATCACGAGACCACCACGCAGGATGACATCAATCGCGGCGTGGTCAACATTTTGGTCGGGTTTGCTCCGCTCAAACCTGCGGAATTTGTGATCATCCAAATCCAGCAAATCGCCGGACAGATCCAGGCTTAAGGAGAGAACCATGGCCCAATTTAGTGTTAACCCTCAACGTTTTGATCCATATAAAAATTTTAAATTCCGCGTCAAATGGGACGGCAAGTATGTTGCGGGAATCAGCAAGGTCGGCGGATTGAAGCGCACCACTGAAGTTGTCAAACATCGCGAAGGTGGTGATCCAAGTTCGAGCCGCAAGTCTCCGGGCCGGACTGAATATGATGCCATCACACTCGAGCGCGGCGTCACTCACGATAAAGAGTTCGAGCAATGGGCCAACAAAGTTTGGGATTATGGTGCCGGCCTCGGCGCGGAAGTTTCGCTCAAGGATTTTCGCAAAGATGTCATCATCGAACTTTACAACGAAGCGGGACAACTGGCCATCGCGTACAAAGTTTATCGCTGCTGGGTTTCCGAGTTTCAATCCCTGCCTGATCTCGACGCGAATGCGAACGCGGTCGCCATCCAACACATCAAGTTGGAGAATGAAGGTTGGGAACGCGACACCGCGGTCACCGAACCAACTGAGCCAAGCTTCACCGAACCCGCCTAACGATTCATGTACGCGCTCTCAGCTTCTGATCTCCTCGGCATTTGGGAAAATGGCGCAGGCAAGACTCCTGTTGAACAGGCGCTCGCGATTTTGCGCGTGGCGTTTCCTCGCGCGACGAATGCAAAGTTGATGCAACTGACCATCGGTCAGCGCGATGCATGCCTGATTCATTTACATGATTTGACCTTTGGTCCGCATCTCGAAGGACTTGCGAATTGCTCGGCTTGCAATGAACGTTTGGAGCTTGACTTCAACGGACGTGACTTGCTCGCCTCTTCCCCGCCGTTGCCGGATCCCGAATTAACTGAGTCGCTCAACGCTGAAAGTTCATTCCACTTCGATGCCTACGAAGTGACCTACCGTCTCCCCACCAGCGCAGACTTGCTCAACTCTTTTGATCTGACAGACGCGTCTGCACTCAAAGAAAAATTATTGCACGCCTGTGTGGTCTCGGTTTCTTGCGACGGTGCGCCCAAAGATATCAAGGAGCTTCCTGAAAATATTTTTAATGAGTTGGTTCAACACATGGACAATGCTGACCCATTGGCAAACTTAACGCTGGCTGCATCCTGCCCGGCTTGTGGACACACATGGCAGATCATCTTTGACATCGTCTCTTACTTTTGGAACGAGATCAATGCCTGGGCGATCCGTCTGTTGCACGAAGTTCATCTTTTGGCGTCGGCGTATGGTTGGTCTGAAAAAGATATTTTGAACATGAGCGCGTGGCGCCGTCAGCGTTATTTGGAATTGATCGGATAATGGGAAATTTCTTGGAGAACCTCGCGGTTCGCAGTTTGCAACCTGCGGCATCTGAAGCCACAAGGCTGCTTCAACCGCGTTTGCTGTCTTTATTTGAATCTCCCGGCGGGACGGAAGATTCAATTTCAGTGCCACATGTTGATAAGTCGGTCGACGCAAAAGTTGAAGCGCACGAGTCTGATGTGGAACGAGATGCTTCGCGCGTCTCTGAAAAAAATAAACCATCACCGATTCTCGTTGAGCCTCAACGGACAATTCTCGAACACGTTGAGACGGAGGCGATTGTCAGCGCGCGGCCAAGTGTCGAAACATCGCGCCAGCCCGAGCGCGAAGAGAAGCGGTCAGTATCGCAGGTGGAAGAAAATCCAATTCATGAGATTAAGGCGCGCATCAATTTATTGTCAGGTGATCGCGAGTCAAAGAAGGCTGCGGAATCTCAATCATCGAATGAACGTAATGTGCTTCCACAAGTTGAAGTCGTGAAATCAAAATCCGAATCCAAACCTGTTCTGGCACCTCTCCCAATTTCAACAACCACGCGAGTTAAAGATTCAACACTTGAACCAACTGCCGCGCCAGAGTCAGTGGTTCACATCCACATTGGACGCATTGATGTGCGCGCAGTGACGCCTTCACAAAATCCTGTTGCACGTATCGTTCCGCAGAAACCGCGCCTGACTCTCGATGATTATCTGCGACAACGTGACGAGGGCAAACGATGAGCAATTTTCTCTCAATTGCCACCGTGACTGAAGCATTGCGTCAACTCCTGCAGGAAGGCGCGCGCGATGCAGGATTCCCAGGAGCTGAAGCTTTGGTGTTGCGGCCTCCCGCAAGCCTGACTGCCGGTCATCCCAACGGACATCCGAACGCGTTCGTTGGTTTATATCCGTATCAAATTGTGCCGAATCCTCAATGGAGGAATGTCGGCCTGCCCAACCGACGAAGTGATGGTTCTCTCGTGCAAGGGATTCGTTCCGCGTATGACATTTACTTTTTGCTGACTTGTTACGGCGACGATAGTCAGCTTGAACCTCAACGTGTGTTGGGAGCTTTATTACGCAAACTGGCCGCCGAACCGGTTTTGACAAAAGAAAGGATTCACGCCGCCACATATGGTGTTCTCGCAGACAACAATTTGGACACTGAAGTAGAGACCGTCAAATTTTCGTTGATGTCATTTTCGTTGGAAGAGTTTTCCAAACTGTGGTCCGTTTTTTTTCAAACCATATATTATGTTTCTGTGGCAGTTCAAGCCACGGTCATCTTCATTGATGGAACGCCGACACCCGGTCCATCATTGCCAGTATATCGTCGCAATGTTTATGTGCGTCCCATCAACCAAGCGGTGATCGATCAGATTCTTTCTCAAAAAACTTTGGCCGATCCGGTTGAAGAAAATCAACCGATCGTTGCGGGTGACATTTTGGTGCTGGCAGGTCGGCAGTTGAATGGCGAGAATGTTTCGGCGCGCGTTGCTGGAATCGAAGTGCCTCCCGATGACGTGTCTGCCACTCAAGTTAAAGTCTCACTGGCCGCGCCTCCTTTCCCCGTTGATTCCCTGCGAGCCGGAGTGCAGGGCGCCCAAACGATTTATCGAATCAACATGGGGACACCGGAGACTCAACATCAGGGCTTCGAGTCGAACGTGGCCGCATTTGTTCTGCGGCCAATGGTTACGCCCGGCGCAGTCGTGCTTGGCCCATCGGTAGTGATCGATGGTGTCACATACAAGGATGCCACCATCACACTTAACTTTGTTCCGAAGATTGGACTTGACCAACGAGTTGTTTTGCTGATGAACGAATACAATCCGCCTCCCGACCGCGCTGCGCGCGCGTATCGTTTTGAAATTAAGTTGCCGCCTCCACCACCGGACCCGATAGCGAGTCTGGCGGCACTGGTCACAAGTGTCGCGGCTGGCGATTACCTGTTGCGCGTTCAAGTGGACGGTGCGGAAAGCCTGCTCGATTCGGGTCCCGACCCGGACGCGCCGAAATATATTGGTCCGTTGGTGACAATCTGATGAACACGGCTTCAGTTGGAAACTGGTTTGATTCGAATCAGCGCTATCTTTCGCAAGCGCTGGAATTCGTGCGGTCTCGTCTGGAGGCGCAAATCAATCCCGGCTCCGCGAAAACTTCATCAGAAGAATTTCCACCTGTGATTGACGATTCTCAATCGCCGCCTCCTGCGTTGGTCTCGTTGTGCACGGCCTTCAATCTTTCTTCATTCGAGCGGGATGTCTTGCTTCTGTGCGCGGGAATCGAACTTGATTCGCGCTTCGGAACGTTATGTGCACAAATCCAGAATGACCCCGCAAAAACTTTTCCCACCTTCAGCCTTGCATTAGCAGCCTTGGCGAATCCACATTGGAGCGCGTTCGCTCCGGCAAGTCCGTTGCGCTATTGGCGACTTGTCGAGCTTGGATCCGGAAACGTTGGCACGCAGAGTCAATTACGAATCGATGAACGCATTCTGCATTTTCTCACCGGCACATCCTACATGGATGAACGTTTAATAGGCTATGTCAAGCACGTTGTCGCAGAAAAAGCCTTGGTGCCTTCTCATGATTCACTGGCACGAAAACTAGCACAGGTTTGGTCACAACATTCCGGGCAAGGTCCTCTGCCAATCATTCAATTATGCGGAAATGAAACCGCGAGCAAGCGCGATGTTTCTGCTCATGCCTGCGCGATGCTGGGCATGAATTTGAACATCATGCCTGAACACTTCATTCCATCCGATCCGCTTGAGAGCGAGTCAATGCGCAGACTCTGGCAGCGTGAGTGCGTGCTGAGTTCAAGCGTGTTGCTGCTCGATTGTGAGGATGACAATAACGAACCTTCGCAAAACACAGTCTTCCAGCGATGGATCGAAAGCGCAGATTATCCGTTGATCATTGCCACCCGCGAACGCAGGCCGATCAGTCTGAGAAACATCGTGAGCTTCGAGGTTGGCAAGCCAACCACATCAGAACAACATCAATTATGGAAAGATATTCTTGGCCCCGCGGCGATCCAACTCAACGGACGCGTGGAAGCGCTTGTCTCGCACTACAACCTGGATGTTCAAGCGATCCATTCGATTGCAACTGAGGCGCTCCAAACACAAACAACGGACTCGGATGAACTCGGACGCGCACTTTGGGATGCGTGCAGTGCTCACGCTCATCCGCAACTGGGTGAGTTGGCGCAACGCATCCGCCCGATGGCGCATTGGAACGATTTGGTCCTGCCGGATGCACAAATCCAAACTTTGCATGACGTAGCCAGCCAAATTCGCCAGCGATTGAAAGTCCATGAGACTTGGGGCTTCGCAAGCAAAAGCACACGAGGGTTGGGAATCAGCGCGCTCTTCGCAGGCGTCAGTGGGACCGGCAAAACGATGGCCGCGGAAGTGCTGGCTAATGAACTTGGTTTAGTTTTGTATCGGATTGATTTAAGTCAGGTCATCAGCAAATACATTGGCGAGACTGAAAAAAATCTTCGGCGCGTATTCGATGCTGCGGAAGAAAGCAGCGCCATCCTGTTATTCGATGAAGCGGATGCTTTGTTTGGCAAACGCAGCGAAGTCAAGGACAGCCACGATCGTTACGCCAATGTGGAGATCAGTTATCTATTGCAGCGAATGGAAGCTTATCGCGGTCTGGCTATCCTGACCACCAACATGAAGGATGCGCTCGATCAAGCCTTTCTGCGCCGCATCCGCTTTGTGATCCAATTTCCCTTCCCGGATGTGGTTCAGCGCGCGGAAATTTGGAAGCGCGTCTTCCCAACTCAAACGCCGACAGAAAATTTGCAGGTTGATCGTCTGGCGAAGTTGAATATTACCGGCGGAAACATTCGCAACATCGCCCTCTATGCCGCATTCCTCGCCGCGGATTCAAATGAACCGGTTCGCATGGATCACTTACTGCGCGCGGCGCGGGTTGAGTTTGCCAAGCTGGAAAAGCCTTTGACGGAATCAGAGCTTGGAGGCTGGTCATGAGAAGGGACCGACGCGCAGCCAACCTCCAGAAAATGAGAGGGGGGGTCCGCAGCATCGAAATGCAGATTGATGAATTGGTCCTGCATGGCCTTCCGGCAGCGGATCGCTATGTCATCGGCGATGCGTTTTTGCTGGAAATCGAGCAGATGTTAAATACATCAGCCTCACGCACTTCCTTAAAGCAAAATATCGATCAAGCGATAATTGATGCTGGCAGGATCACGCTCGCACCAAGTGCGAAGCCAATTTTAGTTGGTAAACAAGTGGCGAGGGCTGTGTACGGGAGCCTGAACAAATTCGGGGCAAGGAGTCGATGATGGTAGAACAGGTTCAGGCTAAAGTCAGTGTCTTGCCCAAAGCGGCTAAACCAGCAACCATAAAGGGAAATATTCTGCAACGACAATGTGCTTGTGGCCGGATGCCAGGATTATCTGGAGAGTGCGAGGAATGCCGCAGGAAAAAACAGGGGACGCTTCAGCGATCAGCTACTCAAGGCGGGAAACTCCATTCTGCCCCTTCCATTGTCCACGATGTATTGCGTGCATCTGGACAGCCATTGAGCGCGGAGACTCGCTCCTTCATGGAAAAAAGGTTTGGTTATGACTTCAGCCAGGTACGAGTTCACATTGACGCAAAAGCAAACCAGTCGGCGCGCGAAGTCAATGCGTTGGCTTATACAGTGGGTCGAGACATTGTGTTCGATGCAGGCTGTTTCTCTCCTGATTCAACCAATGGCCGCCAACTCCTCGCCCATGAATTGACGCACGTTGTACAACAAAGAGGTCAGCCGATTGATATTCAGCATAGTTTGGTCGTGGGAGGAACGAATGATGATGCCGAGAAGGAAGCCGATGCAACTGCGAAGAAGATTGCTTCAGGGGAGGGCGTGACGATTGATGCTTTGTCTCTGGGGACTTTGCAACGTCAGGCTACAGGACAAGTCGCTGCGGCAGGCGGAACACAGGGTGTTCAGCCACAGCATACGTTATCACGACAAGAAGAGATCGAACTTTCACGGACATCTGATGGCGAAGTGGCAGGCTCTACGAATCCCTTCACAGTCAGTTTGTACAATTTCGCGATCAATGACTCCAGCCTCAAGCCGCATCATACGCAGGTATTACGTGAGATTGCGGACATGTTGAGTCTCTCGCCCACTGTTCCCCCACCGGTCAGAATCACGATGAGAGGCCACGCCGATGACACTGGCGAGCCGGTAGTCAACGATCCGTTATCGCGCAGGCGTGTGCTGGCCGTCCAACGCGCTTTGCAGCAATTGTCCAGGATGGGAAATATTCAGATCAGCTGGGCTGGTGAAAATGAACCCACTGCGCCCAACACAACCGTGGAAGGAAGGAGTCGTAACCGCCGGGTTGATATTCAGTTCGAAGTGACCAGCCCCGCACCTCAAAACCAGCAGCGGGACCAGGATACGAATCATCAACAAGATCAGGATCATACGGATGACCATGACCACCACCAAAGAACAGATGGCGGCGATGGAAATAACTGGTTCTGCATTGAACATCCGATCCTTTGCGGGATAGGGCTTCTGCCATTAGTGTGCTTGCTTTTCCCGGAAGTATGTATTCCAAGGCCACGGTTAACAGGCAGGAGGCCGTGTCTGGACGGTTTGCCCGATCTTCCTCGCGGTGTTGTGCGAGTGGATACCATTCATCCCTACCCGTTACCACCCAATAGTTTTGCGATCACGACCGGCTTCAACATGAGGCTCCAGTTTAAGAACGACAGTACCGGGTGCGATTGCAGCTTGGGCGAGTACATGCAGCAAGTTAAAGGGTTTGTCATGCGAGATGGCGGAACAGGGAATATGCGGGATGATCCACCCAATCGTCTGCCACGTCTGGTTGGAGGGAGGCTTGATCGTAGCCAGTGGCGCGAAGATCTTCGAGGAGGGGTGGCTGGGATGCCTTATGGAATGCGAGACGCCCCCGAATCTGATTACGATATCTTCGCCAACCCCGATCGAAATACCGGATGCACATATCATGGACAGGATGAACCAGGAGTCGTAAGCACAATCCCTGGAGAACGTATTCATTTTATGCTTGAATTTCGCGGCCGGGCCGTAGACCGCCGCAATCGGGATAGCGACATGATGGCTGTAACAGGCTGGCGCCATTGGGTCTTTCAATGGCAGGGAAGGGTGCCGCCCAGGCAGCAGCCTCCGCCCCCACCCCCACCGCCGACGGGCGGAGGCGGTGGAGTGCAGCTCACTCCGCATCGGCCCGCCACAACAAATCCGAGTACGACCCATGATTCATTCTATGCTGGCGGCGACCTGCCCAGAAACCCGGATATCAGCCGGGTACTGCACACCTATACGATCACCCTCGGCTTCCACACGGAAACAGGCGAGACCGCTTTCACGAGCGTACAAGTTCGCGTGATTTCTGCCAACGACACCACCATATTTGTCGAGAGTACCAACAATGTCAATATCAATGTAGCTCCCGAAACGGTCCCGCCGCAGCGCGAGATCATTTTGAGGGCACATGCCCGCTTTGGAATTTCCAAGAGCGCGATCGAATAACAGGTTATCTCCAGAGGATCGAATCATGTACCAATGTGGTGCAACATCCACGCGAAAATTATCCACCTCAACCTTCACGCTGATCCGTTTTGGATTCTTACAGTGCAAGTGCGTCCGTGGTGAGATACTGGGCCGCTCTGATGTTCATGACATCTTACGATCTATTCCAACACACTCCGGCCATGAGTTCATTCTGATGCATTTATATGCCGATTCATCAACCTGCGAAAAGAATATGCTTGATCAACGACAACCATACCGAACCAGGAAGAAATCGCATTGGCAACATTCCAACGACTGCCACCGCGTCGTTGAAATTTGAGTGAAGGTAATAAGACGAATCCTGATGCATACACATATTCAGCCCATCGCGAAAGTCTCACCTAAACCCGCTCTCATATCAACATGGAGTGGCGTCTTACAACGTTGCACTGCAACGATGGAATGTGAGGACTGCCGCAAGAAGCGACTTGGGGTTGTTCAGCGATTCGCGGCTGGCACAAAATCATCAGGGGTGGCTCCAATGATCGTACAAGGTGTGTTGAATTCACCAGGCCGACCATTGAGCGCGGCAACACGCGCTTTCATGGAACCACGCTTCGGTCACGACTTTAGCCGGGTGCGCGTACACGATGACGAACAGGCGGCGAAGTCCGCACAGGCAGTCAACGCCTTGGCTTATACCGTCGGACAAGATGTGGTCTTTGGTCCCGGTCAGTATGCTCCGCATACGCACAATGGGCAGAGACTCATCGCGCATGAACTGACGCATACAATCCAACAGACTGCGAACGGATCCAATTCATTTAATGCTTCGCAATTGGCCATTGGTGATGCTTCCAGTCCGGAAGAGCAAGAAAGCGAGTCAACAGCCAATGCGGTCATGAACTCACCATGGTCCCAACCATTGCCCGCCATAAATGTTGCCGCTTCTGCGGGAGTTTCGCGGGCGCTACAAAGAAAAGTCAGCCCGGAGTTGCCTAATATCAAACAATTATTGAAGAAGGAGGATGTCGCGCAGAAGGATACACATCAGATATTGGGCATCTTCAAGGGATTGTCCGATCAGGATTTGCAGGACACCGTCAGGGCTCTGGACTTGGAGGATCACAATTACATTGAACATTTCCTGACCCATATCAGCAACAGCGACAAGATCAATGAACTCGATGCTTTGCGCCGCGTCAAGAACGCGCGTGTATGGAGGGTCGAACAGACGATTACAGATCCCGCGACGAAAACCAAAACCACGCTAACCACCGAAGTCACAGGTTCATGTTCGCCAGACCAATTCCGAAAAATATATCAGGCAGCTGTGACCGGCTTGGGATGGCTCAACACCACGATCAGCCGGATGGATGCATATATCAAGTCTCCTGCGGATTCGAAAAACGCCGATGTAGCCGGCGCGCTCGACCTGCATTTCCACAGCAAGGCAGATGATGTGGTCAATCATATTCGTTCGCGCCTCGATCACATTCGCAAGGATATGAGTAGTCTTAAAACACTGCAAATCGAATGTCATGGTTCATGGGATAAAGGCTGCGACGATGCAGGCGCATATGTGCCCGGCAACAATGCTGAGATGATCGTCTTTTGCTATCAATACTTCAATAACGACGCAGTTTGGCAGGCTGAAGCGGTCGTCCACGAAATGGCGCACACGCAGGTGGGAGGTGCTCATATCACCGATCGAGCCTATCAGTCCGATCGCTTGCTAGTCATGCTTTCCACCGCCGACGCGTTGACCAACGCCGAATCGTACGGATTATTCATCCAGCAATTGGGAAGTGGAAAGGTGGTCAAGTCCACTGCTCCAAAAGATACGCAGGAGGATTGCCCCAAAGACTGGTGGGATTTGATCCAAAAAGCAGTGGCAGTGGCGCAACGTTGGAATCGCAACCTGCAAGTCACTCTCGACGATACGAATCCGAGCGTCATCAAGTCGTCATCCACAACCGCCACTTATCTTGGCGGCACAACACAGGGGGATGTTGACAAAGCCAAGAAGGGCGTTGACAACGTAGCCAATAAGCTCAAGTCGTCCATTGGCTTTGAGTGCGAACCCGGTGGTGGCGGACGTTGCGACAAGTACGCGACCTACTGGTACTTCACGGGTCACTTCCACATCTGTCCCTCCTGGAAAAATCAGGGATCAGAAGATGCACGCGTCGAATCGCTCCTCGCCGGGCTTTACGGTTATATCGGCGACGTTGACGATGAAACGCGGCGGAGTAATTACGCTAAGTTAGCCAAAGAAAATAACGCTGGCTGGGAATCCACTACCCTCGCGAAGGTCATGGGCAGCAAGGCATGGACACCTGATGAAATCAGCATCGATGTTGCCCAGGAAGTCCCGAGGCTTGCGAAATATATTTACTCGGAAAGTGGCAAAGTACATGAACGTATCTCAAACGATCTGCCGATTTATCAATCCCCATCAGCCGGGGCCACATCGCTTCCCTACAGAGTGGAGCCGGACTTTCTCGTGGAGGATTCGAATCGAAGACCCACGCCATTCACGCCGCCAATGGTGAGTGCAGAACTCGAATTCATTGCCCCTGCAAACGGTTTCAAGAAGAGCTATGGCGATGCTCGTCCTGTTTATACCACAAGCAATATCCTGCAAACAAAGTTACCAGCTCCGTTCAATTTCACCTTCAACAATAATGGATCGTTTCATATGAAATTCCAATTGGATGATCCTGATACGAAGGTCACGCGTATCTATGACGACACGATTCAGATCAAAGTAACGTAGGCTTAAGCAATTTGATTTCTGTTAGCGGTTGTGACTAGAAAGGTTTTATGTCGACATTTCCCGGCTCCCCTCGCGTTCTCAAAGGTGGCATCGTGCTGATCGATCCCGATGCCTGGACGATTCAACGCATCATCGTTTTGCAATATAACCCGGATACGTTGACTCGAACGCTTCAACCCAAAACCGTGCCGACCGCGTCGGAGGGCGGTGACCGGACCGAAGTGGTGAGGTTGAAGGGACCGCCCGTCGAAACGATCAAACTGGAGGCGGAGATTGATGCAACGGATCAGCTTGAGATTGCCGATTCGACTGCCACGCAAGTGGGACTTCATCCACAGTTGGCTACATTGGAGTTGATCGTTTATCCAACCAGCGCACAATTGCAAGCCAATAATTCCATGGAGCAATCGGGCACATTGGAGATCGCGCCGATGCAAGCGCCCCTTCCACTTTTTATTTGGAGCAAGAATCGCATCCTGCCGGTGCGCCTGACAGAATTCAGCATCACCGAGGAGGCTTTCGACACCGCGTTGAACCCCATTCGGGCAAAAGTCAGTTTGGGAATGCGCGTTCTAAATGTAGACGATTTAGGCTTCGATCAAAAAGGCGGCAGCCTCTTTATGATCTACCAACAACAAAAGGAAGTGCTGGCCTCAATGAGTCAAGGCGGCACATTATCGAACTTGGGAATTGGAGGCATTCCATGAGCAATCCGATTCAAAGCTTATTAGGTCTCGGTGTAGTCAAGTCGAATCCGTTTCCGCCTAACAGCCGTTATAGCAATATTCAAACAGCTACACTGACAACTCTTAACGGTCAGGTAATTGTTTATCTGCGCCGACGCTGGGTTCCATCTCCTAATCAGTTTGCTTTGCTTCAAGAATACACAGTCACTCAAGGTGACCGTCTTGATAATCTTGCCGCGCGTTTGATCGGTGACCCCGAATTATTCTGGCAATTGTGCGACTCGAATGGCGCCATGCAGCCAGAAGAATTGACTGAAACGATCGGACGCAAATTACGCATTACGTTGCCACAAGGGATTCCGGGAGGCCAGGGTGATTAAAGGAATCAATCTCACCTTGATGATTGGGCCCGGTGTGCCGGTTCCCGTTCCACAGGAGGCGTTGGACGCGCTGACCAATGTAGAGATCACCGTTGCCTCCGGCCGCGCCAGCGGATTCCAATTGTCCTTTTCGATCAGCACTCATTCACCGATTCAAACTTTATTGTTGCTGGCTGGCGGCGGAAGCCTGCCTCCGCTCATGCGCGTCATTCTGATCGCAACGATCAACGGAACTCCCAATGTGTTGATGGATGGCGTCATAACCAACGTTGAGGTTGCGCCGGGTATTGATAAAGGGCACACCACATTGACCATCACGGGAGAAGATTTGACCGCCGTGATGAACTGGATTGATTTCAGCGGCTTTCCTTTCCCGGCCATGCCGGCAGAACTGCGCGTTCTGACGATCCTTTCCAAATATGCATTTCTCGGCATCATCCCAATGGTCATCCCATCCATCTTGATTGATGTGCCAATCCCTATCCAGGAGATTCCACGCCAACAGGGTAAAGACCTTGAGTACATCAAGTCGCTGGCTGATCGCGTTGGGTATGTTTTCTATCTTGACCCCGGCCCATTGCCCGGCACCAATACGGCGTATTGGGGACCAGAAATAAAAGTTGGCATGCCTCAGCCTGCGCTCAACACAAACATGGATGCTTTTACAAATGTAGAGTCGCTGACCTTCAGTCTCGATGCAGAAAAAAAGCGATTGCCCGTTCTGATGATTCAGGAACCGATTTCCAAGGCGCCGATTCCGATTCCGGTTCCGGATGTCACTCCGCTCAATCCGCCCCTCGGCCTGATTCCGCCAATTCCAAAACACATTGACTTCATCTCTGAAACCGCCAATCTCAACCCGATCCAAGCTGCGGTGATTGGCTTGACGAAGGCGGCTCAATCTTCCGACGCGGTCTTCGGCTCAGGTTCGCTGGATGTGTTGCGTTATGGACAGATTTTGAAAGCGCGCCAATTGGTGGGCGTGCGCGGCGCGGGGATGGCTTTCGATGGCCTTTATTATGTCACGGAAGTCAAGCACAAAATCAAACGCGGTGAATATAAACAGGACTTCAAGCTGGCTCGCAATGGTCTGGTTTCAACTTTGCAATCTGTTCCGACTTAATTGGAGACACTCATGAATACAAACGCTCAACCTAACCTTGCTGTGGAGACCCAGATCGCAAGGCGCTATTATGGAAAATATCGCGGCACCGTAATCAACAATATTGACCCAATGCAAATGGGGCGTATTCAAGCCATGGTGCCAGATGTTTCCAGCGCGATTCCCACCAGCTGGGCAATGCCCTGCGTGCCGGTAGGCGGAATCCAAATGGGCATGTATGTTGTCCCGCCAATCGGCGCTGGAGTGTGGATGGAGTTCGAACACGGTGATCCCGATTTTCCAATCTGGACTGGTTCCTTCTGGGGCAGTGCCGCAGAGGTGCCGGTACTCGCTTTAGCCGGCAATCCCGCCAGTCCGAGTATCGTTTTGCAAACCACTGGGCAGAACACACTTTCCATCAGTGATATGCCCGGGCCGACTGGTGGCTTCCTGCTCAAGTCAACTACCGGAGCGATGCTTATGATCAACGAACTTGGCATCACCATAAGCAATGGACAAGGCGCCATCATCACCATGATGGGTCCAACAGTAGATATCAACGCAGGTGCGTTGACAATTGTGTGACTCAATATGCCTGGTCCATTACTAACGACTGGTTCTGTGATCACATGTGCCCATGCTGGAATGGCGCAAGCCACCGCGCCCAATCCGCGCGTGATGGCAGTTGGAATGCCCATTGTGACCATGACCGCGCCTCATGCAATCGCCGGATGTGTCTTCAATATTTCCGGCGCGCCCAGCCCATGTGTTACTGCTACTTGGATTGTGGGTGCGGTGCGCGTGATGGCAAGTGGAATGCCAGTGTTGATTCAAACCAGTCAGGCTGTTTGTGCCCCAAACGGTACACCTGTGATCATTTCGGTCACCCAGCCGCGCGTGATTGGCACATGAGGTATAGATGAACATTGATTTCCCTTATCGCATGGATCATCGCGGCCGCACGGCTTCGACAACTTACGAAGATCATATCCGCGACATGGTGGAGGAAGTGTTGTTCACTGCACCGGGTGAGCGCGTCAATCGCCCGACCTTCGGTTGCGGATTGTTGCAACTTGTTTTTGCACCGAATAGCACGGAACTGGCCGCCGCCAAGCAATATATTGTTCAAGGTTCATTACAACAATGGCTTGGAGACTTAATTCAAGTGAACTCGGTGACCATCGAAAGCCAGGATTCAACATTGCGCGTCAATGTAGTTTATACCTTACGCCGCACACAGCAACAGCAAACAGCGCAATTCGAGAGACAGGTCTAGTTTATGGGTACTCAATATCGTTGTTCAAATGAAAACCGCCGCGATGCCGTCCGCTCCATAATGGACAATGGAGGCAATCCCATTCTCAACGGCATTGATTATCTCGAAGTTGTCTCCGCTGATGAGAAAACACTCGAAGTTCATTTCATCCATAATCTACCCGGTCAAACGAATGGCGTTCCATCAACTCCATCATTGACCGAACGCAATTTCGTAATAGAAGGCGGCGTGCGGATAACAGGCATCAAGGTCAAGACATTGAGCGTAACAAACGATGTTGCCACCGTCCAAGTTGATAAAGCCGGAGATTATTCAACTTACATTCTGCGTTTGGTTGTAAGTGAGGAAAGCAGTGATCCGCCATCGGGCTTTGATCCACAACTTTCTGCGGTCTCTTTCTCATTCAAGATCGATTGTCCGAGTGATTTCGATTGCAAGCCCGAAGATATATGTCCGCCGGAAAATTTACCCGCGCCGTTGATCGATTATCTTGCAAAAGATTACAGCAGCTTCCGGCGGTTGATGTTTGACCGAATTTCGACCACGATGCCAGATTGGCGGGAACGCAACCCCGCCGACATGCAGGTGGCGTTGGTGGAAGCAGTGGCTTACGTTGGCGACATGTTGAGCTATTACCAGGATGCAGTCGCGACCGAAGCATATCTGGGCACGGCACGCCAGCGCATCTCGATGCGACGGCATGCCCGTTTGCTGGATTATGCAATGCACGATGGATGCAACGCGCGCGTCTGGGTCTATTTCAAAGTCAAACAAGGCAGCGCCGCGGATGGTTATGTAATCCCCGATGGAACTCCACTTTTGACGCGCGGACTACAGGAAGTCAGCACGATAGCTCCCGCGGACTATAACCAGATTCTCCAGCAGGAAGCTCCGATTGTTTTCGAGACGCTGAGCGATGCACTGAACGATCCGCCGCATCAACTTACGCTTTGCAGTGCTCACAATGAAATCAAGTTCTATACGTGGGATGATACCGAGTGTTGTCTGCCGAGAGGTGCAACTCGTGCAACACTGAATAACGATCCGCAACTTTCTCTTCAAGTTGGCGATGTACTTATCTTCGAGGAAGTTGTCAGCCCGACCACAGGCTTGCCCGAAGATGCCGACCCAACACATCGTTGTGCTGTGCGATTAATAAGTGTAATCACAGAAGACAGCAATCATCAGCCTTTGGTTGATCCATTGCATGGAACACCGATTGCTGAGATCGCATGGGACGCGGTGGACGCATTGCCATTTCCATTATGTATCTCGGCTAAGATACAAACCGAAACAGGCCCGCAATTGATGCTCGACCTGAGCGTAGCCCGCGGCAATATTGTGCTGGCTGATCACGGTCAAACAATTACAAATGAACCCATCGGTGCAATTGGCATCGATGCGGCTGGCCGCTTGATTCAACCAACTCTTCAAAACGGACCGGTGACTCAACAAGGCCATGCTCGCGATCGCCTCGATGAACCGGTGCGTGATCTCAACAATGAACCCGTTGCATTTGACCCCAATGCTTCGGCAACGTCCGCGTTTAAGTGGGAGATGCGCGATACGCTGCCTGCGATTCAATTAATCGAAAATGGTGACACGACTCGTCCGTGGCTCCCGCGCCGCGACTTACTGGCAAGTCATCGCTTTGACCGTAACTTCGTGGTTGAAGTGGACAACAATGGGTTATCGCATTTGCGTTTCGGTGATGGCTTTCATGGCATGATTCCCAAACCCGATTCTACATTTACAGCCACTTATCGAGTCGGCAATGGCACAGCGGGAAACATTGGCGCAGAAGCGATCAGCCGCGTGGTGTTGCCAGTTGCAGGCATCCAAACTGTGCGCAACCCGTTACCAGCTTCGGGCGGCGCGGAAGCTGAGTCGATCGAACAGGTTCGCATGTATGCGCCGCAAGCTTTTCGCACACAAGAACGCGCCGTTACCAGTGAAGATTATGCCGCGATGGCAGAGCGCCACCCCGAGGTCCGGAAAGCCGCGGCCACGCTGCGTTGGACTGGAAGTTGGTATACGGTCTTTGTCACAGTGGATCGCATCAGCGACCAACCCGTTGACGAATCATTCAAGACAGAAATGTTAAGGTTCCTTGAACGCTTCCGTCTGGCAGGTGAAGATCTCGAAGTGGACGCACCGCATTTCGTCCCGCTGGATATTGAGTTTAGCGTGTGCATAAAGCCGGGATACTATCGCAGCCAGGTCAAACAGGATTTGCTCGATCTTTTCAGCAATCGTGATTTGCCCGATGGTCGGCGCGGTTTCTTCCATCCTGATAACTTCACCTTTAGACAGCCGGTTTATTTGAGTCAGATGATCGCGCTTGCCATGAACGTGCCGGGCGTGCAATGGATTGATGCTGAAGACGCGCCCGGTAAACCAAATCGTTTCCGACGTTGGGGAATGCCCGCGCAAGGCGAGTTCGATGCCGGATTAATTATGTTCGAGCGTTTGGAAATCGCGCGGTTGGATAATGATCCAAGCCTGCCCGAAAGCGGCAAGCTGGATTTCTTCATGGAAGGTGGATTGTGAGCAACACTGACTCATCTCAAACTTCCCTCGATAATTGTGGATGCTGTGAACCGGCTGCGGCTCCAACGCCGATCTATAACCGCCCCGGCCTCCCTGCTCTTTCATACCGCGCCGGAATTTACGCGACATTCTTTAAACGGATGCTCGCGCAGTTGGGGATCTACACACTTACGGATGGCGAGTTTGCCGGAACGCGTCCGCTCGTTTCTTTGACCACGCGCGATTCGGACGACCCTTCAGTGGCTTTGTTGGACGCGAGTGCCATCGTATCTGACGTTTTGACTTTTTATCAGGAACGCATTGCCAACGAAGGTTTTCTGCGTACTGCTACAGAACGCCGCTCGATCCTTGAACTGGCGCGTGCCATTGGCTACGAGTTAAATCCCGGAGTGGCGGCTTTCGTTTATTTGGCTTTCACAGTTGAAGATGCGTTAGGCGCGCCGGGCGTGGCAACTATTCCAGCAGGGACGAAAGTTCAAAGCGTTCCTCCGCAAAATCAACTTCCACAAACTTTTGAAACATCGTCAGAGATTGTCGCTTATGCCGCGTGGAATTCATTGCGTCCGCGCATGAGTCAGCCACAAAATGTAACGGTTGGAATTAATGAGATTTACTTGAACGGAACGGGAAACAATCTCAAAGCGGGCGATGTGATTCTTGCCACTTCGACGGTCAACAGCGCGGCCGCGCATATCCTTGAAGTTGAGATTGACTCCGTCAACAAAATTACGCATGTGATTCTTGAGAATTCACTTTCATCCCTCGGCGGCGTGCCGGTCAGCGTTGGCGTCATCGTTTGGGGTGATCAGAAGATTCCATTCAATGCCGATGCCATTCGGCAGGAGATCCTGCAAAAGACTTGGAAAGATTCTGACTTGAATGCTTTCTTGAAAGCCAATGATTGGAATGCAAAAGCGTTGGTTGATTATCTGAATAAACATCGAGCCAATAATCCTGTCACAACTGGATACGTGTTTGCGTTGCGGACGCGTCTTGGAATCTTTGGCAACAACGCACCCAAATATGATTCCCTGCCAGCTAGTCAAAGACGAGGATCATGGGGGTATTACAGTTCATCCAACCCACCCACGCTGGTTTTTGATGACCCGGTCTATCCCAATAATTGGGATGACTTATACATCGGGACTGACTCGGCAGGCAATGCATACGATGGCGCAGACTTCTTCCTCGAGCGAACGATTTCGAGCGTGGTTGAAGGTGGTTACTTCGCTCTCGAAAGCAAAGACGTTGGACTGCAAGGTTATGGAATCAAAAGCGTGATTGAAAGAAGCCTTTCAGATTTTGCGATCAGCGCAAAAGCCACCGGAATCAAAGCGGATGATTTCAGCGACCTGAGCGGATACAAAGTTCGCGATACGACCGCTTATGTTCAAAGCGAGCAATTACCATTGGTTGAGACTCCAATTAAAACGGAGTTGTCCACGGGCACGACCCAACTTGAGTTGGACGAGTTTATCTTTGGTTTGCAGATTGGGCAACCGGTCATCTTGACCGGTGAACGCACGGACGCCAAAGGTTTGATTCAAAGCGAGGTGCTGATCATCAAAGATATTGAGCACAACTATGGACTGACCACTCTTACTTTTGAAAACGGCTTATCTTTCTCATACAAACGCGATACGGTCAAGATCAATGCCAACGCGGCTCTCGCAACAAACGGCGAAACTACAACTGAAATTTTAGGCGCAGGCAACGGCGCACAACCCAACCCACAGTTCACGCTGAAGAAACCACCATTGACTTATACCGCCGCACCCACACCCAACGGTTCAGCCAGCACGCTTCAATTACGCGTAAATAATTTGTTGTGGGCTGAAGCACCATCTTTGTATGAGCTTGGCCCGCACGATCAAAAATATACTGTCCGCATTGACGATGATGGCAAGGCCAATATTCTATTTGGTGATGGCACAAAAGGTGCGCGCTTACCAACTGGAATAAATAATATCGTCGCAACCTACCGAAGCGGCATTGGCCTGGCCGGAGAGGTGACTGCTGGAAGTCTCACCATCTTGCAGAGCAAACCGCTTGGCCTGCGCGATGTGACCAATCCATTGCCCGCCAGCGGAGCGGGGGATCCCGAAAAAATGGAGAATGCCCGCGCCCATGCTCCATTAACTGTCCGCACGCTTGATCGTATCGTCTCACGCGATGATTATGAAGATTTCGCCAGCGCCTTCGCGGGGATTGGCAAAGCTCAAGCCGTTAACCTGTGGAGTGGAGAGCATCATCTCGTCCATCTGACCGTTGCCGGCGCGGACGGAAAACCGATCACCGACCCAAAGTTCTTGAAGAATTTCAATGCGGCGCTCGACGCGGCACGTGACCCCACGCAACAAATTAAAGTGGAATCGTTCGACCAGCTTCTTTTCAATCTGGCTGCCAATGTCGCAGTGGACAGTCGCTACATAGTGAAAGATGTTTTCTCTGCCGTCCAATCTGCCCTGACCGATTCGTTTTCATTTGCAAATCGTTCCTTCGGGCAACCCGTCACGGCGGCTGAAGTCATGACGATCATCCAACAAGTCTCAGGCGTCATCTATGTAGATTTGACATCGCTTTATTTATCGAGCGATAGCGCGGCGCTCAATCAAGTTCTTCCTGCCAACATCGCACACGTAGAGAATGGAACGATCCATCACGCTCAACTCGTATTGATCAATCCACTTAGTATCACTTTGCAGGAGGTGAAGGCATGAGCGGCGCATCCGACCGACTCTACGATTTACTGCCCGTCGTTTATCGTCTGCGCGATGCGGAACGCGGTGAACCATTACGCGCTTTACTTGGAATCATCAACAGCGAACTTTCTAGCGTCGAAGCAGATATCACGGGCCTTTACGAAAATTGGTTTATCGAAACCAGCGATGAATGGGTCGTGCCTTACATCGGTGACTTGCTTGGCGCGCGCGGCCTGAACACAATCAAGACTACAGCTTTCAGTCAACGCGCTTATGTTGCCAACACACTTTTCTATCGCCGACGAAAAGGCACGGCGGCGGTGCTTGGAATTTTGGCCGGAGATGTAACCGGCTGGCCCGCGCACGTTGTCGAATTCTTTGAATTATTGCAGACAACGCAATACATGAATCATCGTCGCTTGTTCAACACCATGCCAGACTTGCGCAACACGAACCAACTCAATTTATTGGACAAACCTTTCGATATCTTGCCGCATACGGCGGATGTGCGCCACATCTATAACCGGCGAGGCAAATACAACATTCCCAACATCGGAATCTTTTTATGGCGATTGCAAAATTATCCTTTGCAAAATGTGATAGCGCGACGGGCGGACGCTCCGCACGCTTATGGCTATCACTTCAGCACGTTGGGGAATCCCGCGCCGCTTTTCAATTTCCCTGCCGAACCCGGCTCGCCGGACGAACAACTTGTGCCCGCCCCGATCCGTCCCTTCGACTTTTATCTTGATCTCAAAACATATAACGACACGTATGGCTCTCTTGCAAATCCGCCGGAGAACAGCCGCTACTATGGCCCGCAGCGCAGTCTGCAAATCATCAAAGATGGGACGCCCGTGCCGCCAAAGGATGTCATGTGCAAGAACCTAAGCGCGTGGGCACAACCTTCGAGTGGCAAAGTTGCCGTGGATGTAACGCTTGGGCGTATCGCGTTCCCAACTGGTGAGGAGCCTACGCAAAGTTTAGTAGTTTCTTTCAATTACGGTTTCGGCGCGGACATTGGTGGTGGTCCCTATGATCGCCGCGACCGCATCACCGAAATCACACCACCCATGCAGGAATTTCAAGTAGGCAAAGGAAAAACGTATGCCACACTAAATGCTGCCCTCGCGGATTGGGTGATCAATCTACAACCTCCGGCTGTGATCAGAATTTATGACAGTGCTACTTACGATGCCAATATAACCATCAATCTTCCAAAGAATGGGATGTTAGTAATCGATTGCGAAAACGAGGAGCGCCCCACTTTGATTAATGCCGCACCGCTCAAAGTAATATCAGATGCAACGGCTGCCGAGGAAGCTGCGGCTTTCACATTGAGTGGATTGTTAATTGAAGGTAATCTCGAAATAAGCGGAAAACAAAACTTGACCTTAGCCGATTGCACGTTGGTTCCCGGACTTGCGCTGGATGAAGACGGTTATCCAAAACATTCTGATCAAGCCAGTTTGACTGTTACCGGGACAGATGTGGTTGATACTTCTATTTCAATCTTGCGAAGCATCCTCGGACCGCTGGAATTGCCAGAAGAATGTCAAAGCTTAACGATTAGTGACAGCATCGTCGACGCGCCGCTCGCAAAAGATGCGGACGAACCGGCCCGGTATGCGATCGCGGCTAGTGCGGATGGAGCCGCTTCGGGTCCGGTAACGACGCTGGAACGCGTCACCGTGTTCGGCAAAGTCCACGTCAAGGAATTGAGTCTGGCATCAGAAGTTATCTTCGTCCATCCTGTAATTTCTGATCGGCGGCAGGAAGGCTGCGTGCGATTCAGTTATGTCCCGCCCAATTCACAAACGCCGCGGCATTTTCACTGCCAACCTGATCAAGCCCTTGCCGATCGCGAAAAACAATTGGGTGCTCTCACGCTGCCATCCGATGAATATAACAAGATCATCACACGCGTGCGTCCGCAGTTTACAAGTCTGCGTTACGGAGAAGCGGCATTCGCTCAACTTTCCTCGCCGTGCGCGGATGAGATCAAAACGGGCGCGGAGGATGGATCTGAAATGGGCGTGTTCAGCCTGTTGCAACAGCCGCAGCGTTTGGCGAATTTACAAATTGCACTGGATGAGTATTTGCGCTTCGGTTTGGAAGCCGGAATTTTCTTTGTGACTTAATGATAGAGATTGTGAGGATGAGACATGAAAGGTGATTTCTCGCGTTCAACGTTCGACCCGAAAAAACATTTCAGCGGCGTCCGCATGCAGCAGGGCCGCGTCCAACTCGATGCGGATTGGAATGAGAATCTTGATATTCTGATTCATCGCATCGAAACCGAGACCATTGATGTGATCGGCGAGTGCGGCGTTCCGGTCCATGATGCAGGCTTTGGAGTGGTGACTGATTTCAATAGTTTGTCACAGGCAGAAAAAGATTGGCTCACGGCTCAAGGCTTTAATGCGCTTGGCTCCGGCGATTTTTATTTGACGCAAGGCCGCGCTTATGTAGATGGTCTCCAAGTTGAGAATGACAACACATTGCCGTTCAGCCAACAGCCATTTGTTTTGCCAAAAGGTCAGGGCAAGATCAGCGCCGATGGAATCTATCTGCTTTATTTGGATGTTTAGGAAAGACTCATCACTGCCATCGAAGATCCGTCCATCCGCGAAGTGGCATTGGGTGGGCCCGATACCGCCACGCGCACTCAAGTGATTTGGCAGGCCATATTGGCAAACGTTGGAAATGTAGGCGATAAAGTTACATGCGCCGATGATCTTCATCCCTGGCCGGATGCAAGCACCGGTAAATTAAGTGCGCGCACTCAGCCGCAAGATCAGCCAACCGATCCATGTCCGGTCCCACCCGGCGCGGGATATAAACGTTTGGAGAATCAACTTTATCGAGTCGAGATTCATAAAGGGACGAACAACGGCGGGCCAACGTATAAGTGGTCGCGCGATAACGGCTCGGTGGCTGTGGCGATTGCCGAATTTGCCGTGGATGGATCAAACTCAAAAATCCGCACAACCAGTTTGGGGCGCGATGATGTGCTTGGCCTGCATGAGAATGATTGGATCGAAGTATTGGATGACGCGACCGAACTGGCGGGTCAACCCGGGACGTTGGTCCAGATCAACAAGATCGATCCTGATAATGTTTTGACTCTTTCCGCGCCTGTCAGCGGATACGACATCAACGGGCATCCCAAAGTCCGGCGCTGGGATTCGGATGGCGCGGGCGGAAACGGAATCGCATTGACCAATGGATATGTTGACCTCGAAGGCGGGATTCAAATTCAATTCGATACAACTGGAACCTATCGCACTGGCGATTACTGGTTGATTCCCGCACGCACCGTTCCCGGTCAATACGGCGATATCGAATGGCCTCAAGAAAGTGGCAGCCCCGCCGCACTTCTTCCATTTGGCATTGTTCACCATTATTGCAAGCTGGCCTTGCTCACATCCAGCGGCGGCGCGATCACCGTGGAAGATTGCCGCCAAATTTTCCCACCTCTTACGGAACTTCCAACTGGCGGTGATGCTTGTTGTTCTGTCACAGTTGGACAAAGCGGCGACTACCCGGATATTCAATCAGCGATTGCGGCTCGCCCAAATAATGCGGATTGGTGGACGATCTGTATTTTGCCCGGGCAATTGGGAATCAAAGATACTGTGTCCGTGGATGGAGCGCAAAGCCTGACCATCAATGGCTGCGGCAATCCATGTCGCTTACTGGGACCGCAAGGTAAGCCGGTGTTCAAATTTACAAATGGACAAGATATCAAACTTGAAGGCCTGAGGATCGAGGCATCATCATCCGATGGAGCTATTTTGTTCGCAGATACAGATGGAATTGTGATTGCAAATTGCACAGCAATTAACACTGCTTCCGCATCAACCGAATCGAAGACCGGAGCTTACGGCGCGGCGGTGCCGCTGATCATCATCGATAACGGAAGCCGGATCAAGGTCCGCGAGAACGATCTCTTTGGTCTGCCAGCTGTCCAGGTGAATGGACGAGACATACAAATTTTACACAACCGGATTCTTGGCGGCGGCATCCAGGTGATTCCTCCGTCGTCAACAGTCGAGATCGATGATAATACAATTTTGAATGGCATGGGGCCGGGCATCCAACTTGGTGGAGGCAATAAGACCGCGTTGGATTTTGTGAAGATGTATCAAGAGACCACCGGTAACATGTCGGGCAATCCCGCTTCCGGCATCTCGAACTATCCTTCACACGGAATCAGTTATGTTGCCGGGATTCGATATGTGACAATTTCCAACAACTTGATCGGCAAGATGGTTGGAAGTGGAATCATCACGGAGACTTCGTTGGTGGAGGCCAGAAAGCTCGGCGATGTGGATGTGGCAAGCATTCACGATAACCAGATCATCGCTTGTTGCAAAGCTCCGGATGTCGTGTTGAACAATACTTCCAGCGTTGGTGGCGGGATTGCTGTCATCGGCCTTTTCGGTTCTCAGATTCAAGATAACTTTATTTTTGAGAATGGGCTTACGCGTCAGACCGCCTGCGGAATTTTTATTCTGGATGGCAGTGACATTGAAATTTCTGGCAACACGATTCTTGAAAATGGTTCGAATGAAGATCAGGCACAACCGGATTCCTATCAAGCCGGAATCGCCGCGCAGCATGTATACGGCAATTTTCTTGGAACGATTTCCAAAGGAAATGCGGCGGGAGGTTTGCTTGGATATCCAGCCCTTCGAATTCACGGCAATCAAGTAGTCTGCCCGACAGGTCAGGCATTGACGGTCATGGCCATGGGCGGAGTTGTGGTAGATGGCAATACATTCTCCACACGAGAGCGAAAGAAACAACCGACTTCGCCGTTGAACTTCGGTGAGAAAGGCGCTTGTGTTTATATACTTGACATGGGAATGCCGGTCTGGTTACCGGGAGCTGCCGTGCTCTGGCAAATGATGTCCACCGGACAAACGAACATTCATCAAGATTATCAAAAGATCAATGCTTCCTCCGCATCCCTGCCTGATGGACGCGTGTTGTTCAATAATAATCAAGTTACTTTTAATACGACTGAAGAAGAAGTTGTCACCAGCCTCGGTCCACTGGACAGCGGGTGGGCGCAACGAGCCTGGGCTGCCGCGACTTTTTCCACGCTGATTATTTCGCTGGATGATATCTCGTTAAATGGAAATCAATTCCAAGCGACTGTTCCGCTCTATGTGCAGGATGGCTACCAAAAACTTCAAAACAAACAAATCACTGTTGAAGAGTTGTGGGCATATTTAGTGAAGTTCATTCAGGTCGGCACAGCCGGCACAGTCATCCGAGCAGATGGCAATGGCATCGAGGAAAGATTGTATTCAAATTATGTCTCGTACGCGTCCAACGCGTCGACCATGAATCTGACAACCAGCAACGAAGCGACTCATGCCCTCGTAACCAACGCGCCCAAAAAGGCGGAAGCCAACAACTTAACTTTATTCTAAAGCAGATGATATACACTATGATTTGGAGGCCGTAATGGCACAGAACCAGCAATTCTCCAGCCAGAATCCCGGGCCGCAGATTGACCCGACTCAACTTCAGAATTTATTACAAAGCATGATGCAACAATCCGCGACGGTTGGCGGCTCAGCCCTCGATACATTTTCCCAACTGCAGGAACGCCGCGCCGCGCGTCTCGCCGACGCTGCAAAAGCGATCAGCGATAATTTTGGAAAGAAACATCCCGACGCGGTCGCACTGCAAACGCTCACAGACACGACGAATGAATTCAAATCTCAAATGGACAGCCAGGCAACGCGTTTGAAAAGCTGGCCCAAGCCGCGATCAAATGAATGGATCGTTTTTGGAACTGTGACTGATACGCAAGATAACCTGGTCAGTGGTTTGACTGTGCGAGTCTTTGACAAAGATCGCAAATTCGATGACTTGCTCGGTGAAACGAACACGGATGAGAACGGCGCCTTTTCGATTGTCTATCACGAACGCGATTTCAAAGAAACCGGCGAAAACCTTCCTGATCTTTACGTGATGGTTTCAGACGCGGCCGGAAAACTACTTTACTCAACGCGCGATCAGGTCCGCTTTGAAGCGGGAAAGTCGGAGTATTTCGCGATACAGTTGAGCAAACGCTCTGCCAAAACACAAAACAAAACCGGCGCTGATGACACTACAAAAATAAGTCGAAAGAAAAAATAATTTTTTCACACAAATTAATATTACAGCGCAAAGTTAGAGCTTTGAGGGTTCTGCTCATGGCTTTTCTACCGTTTTCGCCCTCATCCCCAACCCTTCCCTCAAATGGGGAAGGGAGTCTCCTCTCCCTTTGGGAGAGGGAAAGGGTGAGGGAGAATTGGCAAGGAACGATTGCTTGACCTTGCGCTGTAATGTTAAATAACTCCTTCTAAACGCGCTGACGTACATTTTCGGACAGCCATGCATTAATTAGAAATTGATATATGGTAACTTTTGCGCAAAAGCAATCTCTAAAGCAGAACCCATCAAACTTTAGGCGGCAAGGGAAAGACGCGTTTCAACAAAGTCAACTGGCGGTTCCTTTCCTGCCTCTGCAACATTCAATTGAGAAACGGCCGGCGCCAAGGTTGCTTCAACCTCAAATCTAACAAATCGGATGCCGGCACGACAGCTCCAGTAACAACAGACTTTAGCCAAAATTTCAGCCTCATACCTTTACATCACAAATCTCAAACGAAACTCCAAGCGAAGTTAGCAGTAAATACCGCACAAGATGCCTGCGAACGCGAAGCAGATCGCGTGGCCGAACAGGTCACACGAGGATCAAGCTCCGCATCCATCTGCGCAGCCGCTTGGCCCACCAACGCCCCGCGCACTTTCAGGGTCGATGACGAGACATTCACTCCGCATAACTGTTCGGTAATGGCTTTGACTTTGCAAGTGGATACGCCTTGGACATACATCTCCGCCAGCGCCAAGGTCAGAGCTCGTTCACTGCGCAAGCCCTTCTCCAGAGCCTGTGGGTAGACCCGCCTTCCCGCACTTGTGGCACTGCAAAGGCGATCTCTCCGACACGGGTCCGCATCGTCTTCGGCTTGAAGCCATTGGCATGCACTTCGCGCTCTATGGTTCTCTGGTAAGGTTCTGCATGCAGATGCTGTTCGCGTTCAGCCAGCATCGCATGGTTGATCATGATCCGGATCAACTCCGGCAAAACATCCAGTCCTTGCTCTTGCACCTGCTCCAATAACTCCGCAGGTAAGGTAAAATCTTCGCCGTAGGTCATGATGTTTTCCTTTCGTCTGAACACCGCAAGGATAACACTTGACCTACCTTTCATTCAATCTTACAGAAATGATCTTACACTACGGATCAGTTAGTCTCCTTTCCTTCGCTTTTACCCTAGCAGAGCACTACGCGCCTAAAGCATACAGCGTTATTTAAGTTTCCGTTTCAAAATTCGTGATTTACTCAATACTCCGTAGTCAGATACTGCACGCCGAAAGATTCATCTGTCCCATCGCAGTGCGGATCAGACTCACCCCTGCTTCATCCAACTTGCAGAACTGACGAATTTTCCCCCACGCGCATGTCAGCGTTAGCGAAGAGATTAGATGACTTGATATCAGAGAATCGTTCGCGTTGTTTTGCCGCGCAGATTCAACGCGGCAACGAATCGTTTCCGATAATTCGCCTAAACGATCACCACTCAACTTTTGATAGTCCACGCGCGGGACTGATTCTTGTGCAACTATGAGACCAAAACATGGCCTTCTATTAATTGTAGCAACGCGCTGAGATCGAAGCTGCTGTTGTGGGCTAACGAGGGCAAATGCGCATCATGACAATTGTCATGGATACAGCTCCGACAATTACCATGCACATATCACAATAAACTTCACTTCCTTCAACAAACTCCGCTGGCTATACTATGAAAAATCAAAAGTGGTACTCGTTCCATGTCTTAGGAGTTTATATGTTCATCTCATCTCAATCCCGCAATACTAATTCGCTGTTTGTTGCACCGTTGGCATACTTTGAGCACAAGAGCCTAGCACTTGCAGGGGGCAAAGGAGCAAATCTCGGAGAACTAATCAAGGCAGGCTTCAATGTTCCTCCAGGATTTGTGATCATAACCGCCGCATACGATTCAATGCTTGGGGCCAATGGCCTGCAGGAACAAATGCAAAAGAAGCTTGCTGTGATTCAGGTAGATGATCCTGCCGCAGTGAAGGAAGCCAGTCAGGATATTCGTGATTTGATTCTTCACGCGTCCTTACCAGACTCAATGGCGAATGCTTTCATAAATGCATATCGCCAACTTGGCAGTGGAGCAATAGTCGTTCGTTCCAGTGCAACGGCTGAGGATTTACCCGGCGCTGCTTTCGCGGGACAACAGGAAACCATTCTGAATGTTGTTGGCGAACAGGCCTTATTGGATGCGGTCCGCACCTGTTGGGCTTCGCTCTGGTCTGAACGTGCAATCCTTTATCGCGCCCATCAAAACATCGATCAGGCTTCCGTTAAGCTGGCGGTTGTTGTGCAAAGAATGGTGCAGGCGGATGTTGCTGGCGTGATGTTCACAGCTAATCCAGTGAGCGGTACACGAGATGAATTGGTGATTGACGCCAACCCCGGTTTGGGCGAAGCAGTTGTCAGCGGCTTGGTCACACCGGATCATTTTGTTGTGAATAAGCGCAGCTTGCGTATCAAGGAACAACGTGTCGGCAGACGTGAAGTAATCATCCGATCCAAAGCAGGCGGTGGAACGGAGCAGACAACGCCCACAGATCAGCGGGGCCCGACAATCTTATCTCCTGCTGCATTGCGTAGCCTGGCAAGATTGGGATGCCAGATCGAAAAGCATTACACCGCGCCCCAAGATATCGAATGGGCGTGGGTAATGGGTGGATCAAAGAAAGGCAGGTTTTACATACTTCAAGCACGACCGATGACCGCGCTTCCGAAACCCGTGAAGATTACGGGTCCAATGCGGATGGTGGTCCCGATGCTGGTAGAGATGTGGCCAACGTGTCCCTATCCGCTGGATATCACCACATTCACAGGCGCGATTGAGCGCGCGATTGGAAATCTGTTGGTGGTGATGATTGGCAGGAGCGCGCCAGATCCGGATAAGGCTCTGGTGGAAGAAGACGGTGTGGTTGTGCGCTTTGAGCCGCCGGAAGTTCATCCATCACCGAGTATGTTGATCACGCCCTGGCTCACCCTTTGGCGAACGCGTCATTACGATCCATTCCAATGGCAGGTTAAAGCAATCATCCCTGAAGTATTAGCAAGTGCACATGAACTTGAGCAACGCAATCCAAGGTCAATTAGTTGGGAACAGAACTTGGAAACTTTGCACGCGGCTCTGGCTTTGATCCCGCGCGTGATGGATCTGCGCGAACGATATCTTCCTCAAACGCTTTTGAGTGCGGGAATCCTGTGGGCCTTGTTGGCAATATGTGGCGAGAAGAACCATTTGGGCACCTTGATCATAGGTGCCGAGACAAAGACAACGGAAAACAATCGCGCGCTTGAAGCACTTGCCATGCAAATTCGGCGTGATGCTGCACTGCATGAAATATTTGCTCAAAATGATTCAAACGTACTTGTTTACCGTCTTGAGTCAGAAAAGCGGCACATATGGAATTTAAATCGCCAAACAACTGCAATGCGCCACCGGTGCTGGCCGCACCTGTGGCGCAATCAAGTCGAAAACAAACGTGGCCGCCACAGATAGGGCACTTTTGCGCACGGTAAACAAGTACATTCAAACGAATTGCATTCAGCGTTGCAGCGATCACAGGCGGGCCAGGACTTTCTTCAGAATTTCTCCAAGTTTCTCTTCAAATATGGTCATCGCGAAACTGCATTGACCATCTCTCAGCCGGCATGGAAAGACCAGCCCGAGGTGGTGCTTGGAATCTTGAAAGTCCTGGCCGCCTCCGATCCACAAGAAACGAGTAGTTACCACGAATGGAAACGCGAGCGAGATGAATTACTTGAGCGTAACGCGCTTGGACGATGGCCGTTACGCCAACTGTTTTTGAAGTCTCTTACAAATACACGCGCGTTATTTCAAATTCGCGAGGATACACATTTTTATGCGACACTAGCGCAGCCACTGGTGCGACATGTGGCACTGGAGCTTGGGTATCGCCTGAGTCAAGTCGGTGCGCTCGATGAAACCATGGATGTTTTCCATTTGAAATTGGATGAACTCGAGATGTTTGGCAATCCATGGCCGCCCTCCAGTGAAACGATCGCGCGAGTCCGCGCGTTGATCGTTCGCCGCCGAGCAAAGCGCGAATCACTAGCGAACCAACCGATGTTTGATCCTCGCCTGCTGGTGATGGAGTCACAAACATCGGCGGATGAAAACGTCATCTTGCGCGGATCAGCCGGCAGCCCCGGAATTTCCCACGGTCCCGCGCGGATCGTCCGTGATGTTTCTGAATTTGGAAAATTGCAACCCGGAGATGTGCTGGTTGCGCCACTTACCAATCCAGCCTGGACTCCACTCTTCCAGCGCGCGGCAGCGGTTGTCGTTGATACGGGTGGCGCAGTGTCTCACGCAGCCATCGTTGCCCGCGAATATGGCGTCCCGGCAGTGATGGGGGCCCTCAATGGAACAACGCAGCTTCACGATGGACAATGGATTCAAGTGGACGGTTCGCGTGGTTTGGTTTCGAATACAAAATAATGAAGATGAAGGAGACAGCTTAGAATGAAAACGAATCAACATAAGTTTCTGCGTGCATCGGTCATTGTCATTTTGACCTTACTGGCTATCCAATATGAACTGGGCATGGTAATAAACCTTGGCCCAAGCCTGCCTGATCTTTCACCTTTTGGTTTTTCACTTACCAAGATTTCAGATGCACTTCACCAAGTGGGATCCGCGGCATTGATACATGCCGGACTAGGTAGTTTCCTGGCGCTTTTGTCCATCCTGACCTTGATTTTGTCATTGAGATCGAAAATAAAAAGCGTACAGATTTTTGGATCATTAGGTTTGCTAACCATCATTGTGGCGATGGCCGGCGGCATACTATTTACCCTGTCCGGTTTTCAGGAAGATCATTATTCACTGGCGATGGCATCCAACTTCATTCTCGCCTTCATCGCCTACTTTCTTGAGCTTTATTTTCTGAAACCGGATTCACATGTCAGAATGACTGATCTATGAATATCGACTCTCATTCAACGAAAGATATCATCAAAGCTGAATTGGAATCCACGCGAGCAACGTTTCACGCCTTGCTCGACTCTCTATCGGAAAGCGACTTGCGAAAGAAGAGCTGCAACGCAGGTTGGACCAACGGAGAAATCCTTGCTCACATGCTTTTTGGATTCATCATCTTGAATGCCCTGCTGCCGATGGCGCGGCTATGGGGATGGTTCCCCAAATGGACATCCAGACCTTTCGCAGGGTTATTAAATTTATTTACTGTGCCATTCAATTGGATCAATGCACTTGGCGCCCGAATGCAGGCGCGAGTTTTTACGTACCATCGAATCGGGAATTTGTTTGATCGTATCTACTTCTCCCTGATAAAGCAAATCAATTCAATCAAGGATGAGGAGTGGGAACACGGCATGTGTTATCCAACCCGCTGGGATGCCAACTTCAATGATTTCATGACCATTGAAAAACTGTTTCACTATCCGGTGATCCACTTCAACTTTCATATTGAACAGATCGCGCGGTAATAGCATGATGGAATTGGGATTGGTGGGGAATGGTAGAATGCGTCAATGAGGAATGAGGCGCATTGCCAGGAGTTGTGACATGGAAACATTTGCATCTAACTCGAAAAGCAGACAAGGCTCGCGCTGGATTTCTGCTGGAAGTGATAACGAGTTAAACTTGGGCGACATCATTGCTGCCAGTGGAGTTTCCCCGCGCCTATGGAGGTTGTATGCCTGCTTTTGGCTTGTGTGTCTGTTCTTTCCTGTTCTTGATCTGGTGCAGGCACCTCCGGCAGGTTTGCACCTCGCGGCCGCGGGGCTGATTGCTTTTACGACTATCTATACTTTGCACGGTCATAAATTGCGGTTTTCTGCCGCCCGGCCCGCGGAGATAAATCTCCTGCTCAGCACATGGAAGTCCCTGCGGACTGGAGCTCAATCAGTCGGTTTTAGCCGACTTTCATGGACTGAGGCAGGATTTCAATCCGCCGAAACCCGTTGAACAAAAACGCAATTTGTGGCCGCATGAGGTATATCTCTGGGTGATATGGCCTCATCCATTGAATGCACGCGCACGTAGCCGTTTCAAGTTGTGGAAATCCGTAACTTTGCTTCTCTCTCTTACCTTCATAGTATTGCTCCTCAGTCTGATTTACGGGAGCTCGTTTCTCTGGCTTTTGATCGGGGTGAGCGCCATTGCTGGGATTGCTCTTCCTTTTCGGCGAGCAGCCGCAGCTGTGATCGGGCTGACTCTCCTGACCTTGGGAGTTAGCATAGGACTTGGAGGAGGTTTGGTTTCCATTAATTGGCTGCTGATCATCCCGCTGGCTCTGTTGGTGCGCGGATTAGGTTTGGGTATGATCGGTTTCATGCGCCTGTCGGATGCGCTCCGCCAATTGCAGAGCGCGCGTGAAGAGCTTGCCCGCCAAGCCGTGATGGAAGAACGCTTGCGAATGGCTCGTGACCTTCATGACCTGCTGGGCCATACTCTATCATTAATTACATTGAAGAGCGAACTTGCCGGGCGGCTGCTCGAAAAAGATCCAACCTCTGCGACACAGGAGATTCGCGAAGTGGAACGGGTGGCGCGCCAAGCGTTGCGCGAAGTACGAGAGGCAGTTGCCGGATACCGGCAGCAAAGCTTGGGATCGGAACTAGACGGCGCGCGGCAAATCCTTGAAGCAGCGGGTATCGCCTGTGTCATTGAAAATGAAGCGCCTCCTCTTCCGCAAAATGTGGATACGGTCTTGGGTTGGGTCGTGCGCGAAGGTGTGACCAACGTAATCCGCCACAGCCGCGCGGAACGATGCTGGATCCGGATTTCAAGTATGAATGGAGTTGTGCACGCGGAAGTAAGTAATGATGGTTATGTGCGCGGACAAAGTGAGATAGATCAAAAGGGAAGCGGACTTTCCGGTCTCGCCGAGCGTGTTGCAAAACAGGGTGGTCATTTGGAGGCTGCTCCACAAATCATAGAAAACGCGGATGGCTTTCGGTTGCGAGTGGAGATTCCAATCAAAGGGAATTTGTCTATGGAGGTGCGATGAAGGCCAAGATTCGTGTACTGCTGGCCGAAGACCAGGCCATGGTGCGTGGCGCGTTGAGCGCCCTGTTGAGTCTCGAGCCGGACCTTGAAGTCGCGGCGGAAGTCTCGGAGGGAAGCCAGGTCTTGCCTGCCGCTTTGAAATCCAACCCTGACATTGCCCTTCTGGATATTGGGATGCCAGGCGGGGACGGTATCAGCGCGGCCGAAGTTTTGCATAAAAGCCTGCCTTCCTGCCGCATTGTCATTCTCACCACGTTTGGCCGCAGCGGTTATCTTCGCAAGGCGATGGAAAGCGGCGCCGTTGGATTTCTGCTCAAGGATGCGCCTGCAGATCAACTGGCAATCGCGATCCGGCGCGTCATGAATGGTGATCGCGTTGTAGATCCAGACCTTGCTCTTTCCGCTTTGAGCGACGGAGACAATCCCCTCACCACGCGCGAGCGCGATGTCTTGCGAGCATCCTTGGATGGTGTCAGCATTGCAGACATCGCCACGCAGTTATATCTATCTGAGGGCACGGTTCGCAATCACCTTTCGACAGCGATCCAAAAGCTGAACGTACACCACCGCATGGAAGCAGCACGTCTCGCACAAGAAAAGGGGTGGCTATAGATGTGATGCATGGAGAAAATCAAATTGCACTTTTACTCTTTGAGAGAATTCACTTGTAGGCAATATCCCTTCCGAACAGGGTATCTTGTCACCGAGGGATAGCTGGGCGATAACTGAGGCGGGCAAAAGACAAGCCATGACGAGAAGAGATAATCGCCATTGTTATAATTACCTACGACCCAATCTCGAATTCCAGGATTCTTCCCATGCTTTCTATCCTTTTCGTCGAAGACGATGCCACCATTGCCATGGGGGTGGAATACTCACTTAAGCAGGACGGTTTCCAGGTCAGCCTGGCTTACCGCCTGGAGGAGGCGCGCGACCTGCTCAAGCGCCAGCCCTTCGACCTGGTGTTGCTGGACCTGGGTCTTCCGGATGGCAGCGGCTACGAGCTGTGCAAAGAAATCCGCGCCGCCGGGGATACGCCCATCATCATCCTCTCTGCCCGCGACGAAGAGGCCAGCATCGTCCTCGGCCTCGACCTGAGCGCGGACGAGTACGTCACCAAGCCCTTTCGCCTGCGCGAGCTGATCGCGCACATGAAGGCCGTCTTGCGCCGTGGCGCCGCTGGCGCCATCGAGGCCGAGGACCGCACCCTCACCTGCGGGGATGTGACGGTGGTCGCCCAGCAGGCTAAGGTGTATAAGAACGGGCGTGAGGTACCTCTGACAGCGTTGGAATACCGGCTGCTGCTCACCCTGTTCGCCAACCAGGGACGGGTGCTCACCCGCAGCCAGATCCTAGGCAGCATCTGGGAGGTGGACGGGGATTTCGTCAACGACAACACGATAACGGTCTACATCAAGCGCCTGCGCGAGAAGCTCGAGGACGACCCGCAGAACCCGACGCTTATCAAGACCGTGCGCGGCCTGGGGTATCAGGCAGGAGATTGACATGAAACAGCTCTTTGACCTGCAAGACCGGAAATTGTTCATCTCCATGATAGCCCTGTCGCTGATCGCTTTCATTGTGACGGTGCTCCTCAGCATGGCGATGACGGCGTATATTAACCAGGCGCTCAAAGACACCTATGCGGGCATCGTTGGCACGGTGGTGCAGCGCTATCCCCAGGCCGAGGCGCAGGTGGTGCGCGATCTCAGTGTGCCGAACGCCGCATCCGTCAGCCTGGGCCACCAAGTGTTGGGAAGATATGGGCTGCAGGACCTAGGCGCCGCGCAGCGTGGCATCGGGGCCGGACTGTTGGCGCGCCTGCTGCTGGCCGGGCTGGCGCTGGTCGGGCTGGTCTGGGCCGGGTTCGTTCTTTTGCTGGTGCGCTACCAGCGGGCGGTATCTGCTCAGGTGGCCGGGCTTTCGACCTACCTGCGCCGGATCGAGGCCGGGGATTACTCTTTGGACGTGCGCGACAACGGCGAGGGCAGCTTCAGCCTGTTGAAGAACGACCTGTATAAGGTGACTGTGCGCCTGCGCGAGCAGGCCGAGCGGCTGCAGCGGGATAAGACCGCCCTCTCCAACCTGATCGCCGATATCTCTCACCAGATCAAAACCCCGCTCACTTCGATGGGCGTTTTGGCCGACTTGCTGACCGAGGACCCCCCAGAGGCGGACCGGCTCGCGTTTGTCGAGCGGTTGCGCGCCCAGCTTGGGCGCATCCAGTGGCTGGTGGCCGCACTGCTCAAGCTGGCCCGCCTAGATTCCGGCACAGCGGCTTTCAAGAGCGAGCCGGTGGATGTGCTCCGGCTGATCGAAAGGGCGCTCGAACCGCTGCAGATCCCGATCGAGATCAAGAAGCAGCGCCTCGTAATCCATGGCGGCGAAGGGGCAAGCTTTACCGGTGACCTCAACTGGAGTGCAGAGGCGCTAACCAACGTGGTCAAGAACTGCATCGAGCACACCCCTGATGGCGGGAAAATCGAGATCAACTACAGTGCGAATGCTCTGTACGCTGAGATCATTGTCAGCGACGATGGCGGTGGGATCGCGAGCCGGGACATGCCGAACATCTTCAACCGCTTCTATCGCGGTGAGAACGCCGGCGAGAACGGCGTCGGCATCGGGTTGGCGCTGGCCAAAGCCATCTTTGACGCCCAGGGCGGCGATATCTCCGTCCGCAGCGAGCGCGGCGTCGGCACGAGCTTTGATATTCGGGTTTTCCGCGGGGTGGTATAGCACATCAATGCTCACATATCATAACAGGACGCTGATAAATGATGTCCGATTATGACATCACAACTCTTAATATACTGAACACGGGCATAAATTGCGCTTTTGTTCAACGGGATTCGGCAAGGGATAAATCCCCGCCTCAGCGCATGAAAGTGGCGCCAAGGCGCCACTCGTGGCGCCAGTCCGAAGGCGTCGCCGTGGCGCCATGGCGACAACTTTCACGTACTGAGCAGGTGGCTTCAGCCCCGCGAATCAAGCGGTAGAAAACCGCAATTTGTGACCGTGCCTGGTATAGAGTCAAACCTACGAGAATATACCTCTGCTGCATGTAATTTATCCCGGACCCACAATACCTGACCGTAAGGTCGCGGCAAGCTTATCCTTGCAAAATTACTATGCTTGGTTTTGGAGGAGATCGGCAATAACGTGTGGCTGCTCATCAGTCATAAAATGCCCGCAACCTACCACTACCTGTGCAGTCACGTTACGGCAGCCAAACTTATTGACCAGCTCTTTGGCTGTTGGCCCAGGCTTACCAGAGCCATAATCGCCTTCGAGGAGGAGTATAGGCACATGCAGTTCGTCGCGATGAGCCTTCATGAAGGCTTGGTTCGTGCGATATGTTCGATACAAGCCCAGCCCAGCTCGCAGCTGTTCGGGAATTTTATAGGCGCTCGCGTAGTGACGCATGTCTGCGTCTGTCATTGCCTGCTTATTCTTTGCGAAGCGAAGGAAGAATGCCCTTTTAAAGTAGGTGTATTCACGATCACCAATAAGCCGTTCGGGAAGTTTGGGTAGACGGTGAAAGGTGAAGTGCCAGAGGATAGGAAGCTTGACCATGAGGTCGGTGCTGGGGGTACCGGGCAATGGGCCATCCAATATAGCTACACCTCGCGTTTCGGACGGGTAAAGGCGCGCATACACATACCCGATCATGCCGCCCATATCGTGGGCAACAATGTACGGATCTTTAATACCAAGCTGGCTGACCAGAGCGTGAATATCGTTAGCCTGTGTCTCCGCATCATAGTCGGCCCGCCCAGCTTTGGACTCGCCGATGCCCCGTAAGTCAATGGCAATCACTGTGTAGCGGTCAGCCAGCAAGTGCATAACTTGGCTGAACTCGTACCAATCTTGCGAGAATCCGTGCAGAAAGATAATCGCCGGGCCATTACCGCCCGATACATAATGTACTGACGCATCACGTAACTGTACAGTGGATGACTTAAACGCCATGCCGAGTACAACTTTCGCTGGATCCTTACTGTCTAGCCCAATAAAGAACGGGTCATTCATAGCTGTTCCTCTAAGTACACTTCAATAACATCGCCTGGTTGCACCTGCATGGCCTTGAGTAATTTTTTGCTTACGGGTAAAAATTGTGTGCCGTCGCCCCACGGCATAAAGGCCGACTGGAAGGCAACGCCGTCCATGGTGCCTTTGACTTTGACGGACTTGGTAGAGCCAAAAAATGTAACCGATTCAGGCCACACTACACATGCCCAGCCGTTGCGGTCTTCAATGGTAGCCTTAAACGTTTTATTGATAGGGGTTATGTGTCCCATGAGGAGACTCCTTTTTTTCTCCTTTGATCTTGGTAGGGCTATTCTGTTTCTCGACAGTTTCCAGTATGTGCGCGATTTGTTCGAGCGCATCACTTACTCTAGCTAACTGCATTGCATCGAGTTTGGTCATCATGTGCCGTGACCATTCTTCGGATCGAGCGTAGATCTCAGCAAGAATTTCCGTCCCCTGTGGAGTCAGTTCAAGTAACCGGGTGCGTTGGTCGGCAGGGTTATCCTTGTAGACGACCAAGCCTTCTTTGGCTAGTATATCCGCCAAACGCTGCACACTTTGGCGGGCATGACCCATGTCGCGGGCCATCTGCGCCACCGTTTGCGGCTGATAGCCCACCCGCCCTAACACTTGCCATCTGGCACTGCTCTGACCAATTGATCCCGTAATGCGATCACCATTCCACATGAGCAACCCGTTGAGCCGGAAAATGCTGAGCGAGAATCGGCTGAGTGGATCGGCTGGTATTCCTGTTGATTCCATAACGATAGTATAGCACTTTGACAGCATACTGTCAATTTTCAATTAGCATCAGCCAGCCCAGCTTCGACACGAGCTTTGATATTCGAGTTTTTCCGCTGGGTGATGTAGGAGCGGGGCGATGAGATGTGCCCCAAAGGGCGCAAAGTGGGTAACTGTAACGCGTTTTGCCCTACCAACAGTCTCGACCCCGGAAGAACACCGGGGCAGGCGAACAAACCGATTGTGAATAAATTGTCACAATTGAAGTCACCGCAAAGTCACTTTACATCTGTATACTGAGTAACGGTACTACACTCATTCTTTGGAGGCACAATTTGGAAATTCTCAAGGCACATAACCTTTCGAAGGTATACGGAAAAGGCGATACGCAGATCAAGGCCCTGGATAACGTCAGTTTCGCGGTTGAAAAAGGCGAGTTCGTGGCTATCGTTGGCCCTTCCGGCTCGGGCAAATCGACGCTGCTTCACATCCTGGGTGGGGTGGATACGCCCAGCTCCGGCCAGGTACTGGTGGACGGCACGGACATCTGCGCCCTCGACCAGACGAAACTGGCTATCTTCCGCCGCCGGCAGATCGGCCTCATCTACCAGTTCTACAACCTGATCCCCATCCTCAACGTCGAGGAAAATATCACCCTGCCGCTGCTACTGGATGAGCGCAGCCTGGACGAGGCGCGCCTGAAGGAGATCGTCGTCACGCTGGGACTCGGCGACCGGGTCAGTCACCTGCCCAACCAGCTCTCCGGCGGGCAACAGCAGCGCGTCTCCATCGGCCGGGCGCTGATCAATACCCCCGCGCTGATCCTAGCCGACGAGCCAACCGGCAACCTGGATAGCAACAATTCCAAGGAGATCATCGCGCTGCTCAAGCTCTCCAACCAACGCTACCATCAGACACTGATCGTGGTGACCCATGACCGCGATATCGCCCTGCAGGCCGACCGCATCATTACTTTCGGCGACGGGCGCATCCTGCGCGACGAGGCGGTGCGGGCATGAACATCCTGACGACGTATACCCTGAAGTACCTGCGGCTGAACAGGAAGCGTACTACGGTGACCATCCTGGGAGTGATCCTCTCCTCGGCCCTGATCTGCGGGGTGTTCCTGCTGGGCGTCAGCTTCCAGAAAGTGATGATCGAGCACGAGATCTTCATGTCGGGGAATTGGCACGCTAAGTTCCTTGGCGTGCCCTACGCAAAAGCGAAATATATCACCGGCAACAGTGCCGTCCAGACGGCGATGCTCAGCGAGCCGCTCGGGGTCGCCACCGACGGCAGCCACAACACCGCTCGCCCTTACTTGTATATCACCGCATACGATGCGCTTTCATTCCAAAACCAATCCATTCAGCTGATTTCCGGGCGCTTCCCTCAAAAAGAGGATGAGCTGCTTATTTCGCCGGTGATGATTAGGGACTCTGGCTTAGGCTTGAAACCTGGCTCCACATTGCAGTTGACTTTTGGCCAGCGAAATTTTCCCGACTATGAGGGGCGTGTCAAGGCCTGGGGAGGAGAAAAATATGTCGCGCTGCAAGATGGGGAAACCTTGACACCATCCGTTTCCAAGACCTACACGGTGGTAGGCGTGATGGCGCCGCAGGCCGATGAGACCAGCATGCCCGCAGCGTTCCCGGCGTTGACGTACCTCGACCCGGCACAGCTGGCAACCACAGATAAAGTGGACATCTCGATCCTGGCCCGCGATCCGCGTACCATTTCCACCAGCGCGCCGGAAATTGCCAAAGGTGCCGGTCTGCCTGTGACCACTGGTCCGGATGGCAAGCCGTCCAACATTTCTTATAACGAGAGCCTGCTGCCTTGGCTGGGGGGCAGCGGCCATTCCAACTACGTGGGCTTCTTTCTTGCGACCATCGCAATCGTGATCGCCCTGATCGTGTGCGGCTCGGCACTACTGATCTACAACGCTTTCGCCATCTCGATCCGCGAACGAAAAAGGCAGTTCGGCATGTTTGCCTCCGTGGGTGCCACCTCGGCGCAGATCCGCCGCATCGTGCTGACTGAAGCCGGGGTCATCGCGTTGATCGGCATCCCGCTAGGAATCCTAGGTGCCATCGTTGGCGTGGCTATCTTGCTGAAGCTCACCCAAGGGATCGTCTCCCAGTTGATCCTTGATGCGACGCAGGGGCTTCCGCTAGTGATCTCGCCGCTGGTTATCGGTTCGACTGTGCTGTTTTCCGCGGCAACTATCCTGCTTTCGGCTTGGATCCCCGCCCGGCACGCCGCCAAAGTTTCGCCCATCGAAGCCATTCGCCAGAGCGGCGAGATCCAGGAAGGCAAGCCGCTCAAGGCGCGCACCAGCCCGCTGATCCGGCGTGTGTTCGGGTTCGAGGGCGAGCTGGCGCTCAAATCCCTCCAGCGCGACCGCAAGAGATACCTCACCACGTTACTCTCGCTCATGCTCAGCATCGTCCTGTTCGTGGCCTTCAACTCCCTGATGCTGTATACCACTATCACCCGAAACTTTGCAAGCCACGCGATGAACTTCGATCTGCAAGTCGACCTGGACTACCACCAAAGCCACGCCATGAATTTTGTCGACCTGGTCAGCCAGCTACCGGAAGTGCAGCGGGTTGCTTACAGACGCTCCACGTACGAGGCGTACGTCCCTCCGCGCTCGGTGATCACCGACCCGGCGTACCAGGCCCTGCAGGAGCTACAAGGCAGTGAGAACCTTCCTAAAGCCGTTGAAGGCGGTACCTACCAGTTTGTGCTCGAGGTGAGCGCCGTGGGGCCGGCCGAATTTGCCCACTACGCTGCACAGCTCGGCCTGGATCTACGACAGTATTCCGATCCAGCCGCGCCGATGGGGATCCTGCTCGACCACACCGACCTGAGCCGGGGCGGCAAGCTGTACGATTTCGACATTCTCAACTTGAAGCCCGGCGATACGATCACTGTCTCCAAGATGTCGGACTACTCCGCCTTGCAAACTGGGGATGCGGCAACGCCCAGCCTGACGTGGACGGTGGGCGTGGTCAACCCCCCAGAGGCGCCCCTAGGCTTTTTGGGGAGAACGACGCCGCTGGTGATTCCGGAATTGATCGTCTCGGACGCCGTCTTCGACGGTTTGAGCGACCGGTTGTTGCAGCTGGGACCGATCAATCCCGGGGCTATGTACATTCAGAGCAGCGGTGACACGGCCGCAGCGGTAGCAGCTATTCGACGAGTCTACCAATCTACCGTTGGAGGCAATTTCTCGTACTACTCGACTGCGGAGATGAATAAGAGCCAGGCCCTGCAGACGCTGATGACCAACCTGTTCTTCTACGGGTTCCTGACGCTGATCACGCTGATCGGGGTGACCAACATCATCAACACCCTGGATTCCAACATCAAGCTGCGCCGGCGCGAGATCGCCATGCTCAAGTCGGTCGGGCTGACGCCGGGCGGCTTGGGGCGCATGTTGCGCTACGAGAGCCTGTTCTACGGGCTGACGGCGCTGATGTATGGTCTGCCGCTCGGGATTGCCCTGAGCGTGGTCATCTACTACCAGTTCGGCGGGGTGAGTAAATTTGCCTTCAGCCTGCCTTGGGGAGCGATCGCGGCCTGCGTGCTGGGCATCCTGGCGATCGTCTTCGCCACCATGATGGTCTCGGGTGCAATGATCCGCAACGACAACATCGTGGATACGCTCAAAGAAGAAAATTTGTAACTGTTCAGACATGTCATGCTGAGCAGAGCGAAGCATCTCGGCTTGCGTGAGGGAGATTCTTCGTCGCTGGAAGAACGCCAGCTCCTCAGAATGACATAACGAAGGAGATCAAAATGTCAAATAAGCTTTGTCTTGTTCTGTCCGTACTATTAACGGCCACTATGTTTCTTGCTGCCTGCCTGCCCTCGGCAGAGGGCGCGCCTGCAGCTACTCCAACAGCAGCGCCTGCAGCACCGGTTCAACCAACAGCCGCTCCGGCTGCAACCGCAACACCCGTTCAGCCAACGACCGCTCCAGGTGGGACCGCAGCACCGGTTCAACCAACGACCGCTCCGGGTGAAATTCCCCAAAGCGGAGACCTCTGCGGCGGCACCGGCGGCAACGGGCAGATTGTCAGCGTGGGAAACAACGAATTTACTATCAAACGAACTGACGATGGCAGTGATATGGTTGTCCACCTTACGGGCCAGGCAACCATCAAAACTTCAGCAGGCTCCGTATCGCTAGCCGATTTGAAAGCAGGATACAGGGTAACGCTTGTTGGGAAACGAAATCCTGACGGCAGCTTTACCGCCTATACTGTCGTGGTCTGCAATGGAATAGTTCCATAACCCAGTCAGGGCAGTAAAACGGCTCTCAGTAAATTGATTTGATCGTTGGCCGAAAGCTGCCGCGGAGATGGGTCTCCAGACGAAATTCCTTGAATCCGGGCAGCCCGGCGACTTACGAGACGGACATCAATGCGCTCGCGAGCGAAGGCTAGCACACTTGTGAAACATTTACGGTCATGCTTCCACGCGTTCGCAGAATGAAGCTGCCGAAAAAATCGATGAGTTGGTGACTCCAATTGCAGTGAAATTGTAGTAGAAAAAAACGGCCTCTACACGCAGACACCCATATATGGGATTTTGAGCAAACCAAGATCGCCAAATATGGCAATATTGTGTAACACATGGACACAATGGAATCCCGATGACCGACTCATAATCCCTCGGTCGCTGGTTCGAATCCAGCCGGGCCCACTGAATGACTTGGATGAAGCATAAAACTCATCGTTATTGGTGAGGAGGCATTTGGGACGATAACTGTCGAGTCGGGGCTGTATCGTAAAATAACGCCAACGATTTTCCAAAATCAAACCTCCGAACATTCCTGCAAATCCAGCCGGCATCGTGCGACGCCAACTATGGATTTGGCCGGTAGATATGCGGAGCAATCCACACAGCGCTCGCGCCGGTTGGATTCCCATTTGCGAAGGCAGTCAGGCTGAATTGAACGGTTTTACCAGCAATGCCGTCCAGGGAATAATCAACCACGATCGGCGGATCGGCAAACAGATATGACCAATGCTTCAAGCCGGTCCTTCCCTGTGCATCATAATATTCCAATCCAAATTTCACATCACAAAAGGTGTGGGCGCGGCAGGCCAACACGGCCCGAAAACGATCGCCCTCTTTTACCGTGAAGGCTGGATATTTGCTGTAGATCGTCCCAAAATGATCCGCAGGCGGGAAGGTGAGCAGCAGGCTCAGGTTGGATGGAAGTTCTTGAATTTCGCCGTTGAGACTCATAACATAACCTGCACTCTGCTGAGCATCATTGCCCGGGCACGGAAGTTGCTGGCCTCGATTGAACCATTGCGCGCTGCACATCTGAGTCACAAAATCAAATGCCATATTGCCAGCATCCTCGGCTGGCAATCCAATCAGGCTAAAATCAGGCATGGGTAAAATGGTCGCCGTCGCGGCCGGAGCCGATGTCTCGGTCTGCGGCGGTTGTGTGGCAATGTCAGCAGTAGGAGACACAAGTGGGGTCGCCGATCCGTTTGACGGTTTGCCTCTGGTAAGAACGCATCCGCTCAAAAGCGATCCAAGCAGCAGAAATGAAAGGATTTTTGTTTTCATGTCGATTGCTCTTTTCGAGTTTCGATGTAGGCGGGCAGTCTGATCAAGAATTGACTGCCCCTTCCCTCGCCCGCGCTTTGGGCCTCGACTCTGCCGTTATGCGCGGCCACAATTGCCTTGACGATGGCAAGTCCCAGGCCGCTGCCCGAATAGGCGGTCGTATTCCTTCCGCGATGAAAGCGGTTGAATATCTGCAGCAGTTCATCGGCAGGGATTCCAATCCCGGTATCAGAAACAGAGAAAACCGCATCATCATTCTGTTGTGATAACGAAACACGAATCGTTCCATTTTGCGGCGTGAACTTGCAGGCGTTGTCTACGAGATTGTCCATGACGCGCGTAATCTGGCTCTCATCGGCGCGAATGATCACAGGCATGGATGGCAATTCTACTTCAAAGACCAATCCTGCCTGCTCCGCCTGCGAAGCGTAGAATTCATTACGCTGCTGCAATAACTTCTTCATGTCAGTGACTGATTCTTTGAGAGTGTGGCCATTCGTTTCCAGCCGCGATAGATCGAGCAGATTGGTATTGAGCTCCTCGAGTCGTTTGACCATGGCCTGCGCCCGCTCGACAAAAATCGCGCGGTCAGCCGCGTTCTTCTCTTCCATCGCGAGATCCAAATTCGTGCGGAGTGCCGTCAGCGGGGTGCGGAGTTCGTGGGCGGCATCCGAAACAAAACGTCGAAGTGTGGATACGGTTGTCTCGACCTGGTCCGCCATCTCGTTGAACGAACGCGCCAGTTGTCCAAGTTCGTCGCGCCCTTTGATATCGGCACGGCTTGAAAGATCACCTTGCGTCATGTTTGTTGTCGCGTTCGTAAGCGCGAGCACCGGCGCGCTGATGCGCCTGCTGACGAACCAGCCGATCAACGCGGCCAGCAATACTGCAATCGCGCTGGCCAGCGCCCAGCCGCGCGCGACGCTCGTCAAAATCGCGTTGCCGTAGGCAGGCCCTTCCGACAACTGGATGGTTCCAAGCACATGGTTGTTCTGCCGATCAAGGATCGCCTCAGCGATTTTCAGGTTGGAGCGGGCAGTTTTCATGGGAACGTCGGTGTTCAGGGCAAAGCCGAACAGCGAACCGTTTACCTGAATGGAGCGGTATACGAAGACCGCATTGGGATTTTGCGCTCCCGCTGAACTGCCCGCCGTTGCAGACGCTGTCTGGGAAGTGCCGGGGACCGGAGCAACAGCGACAGACTGGGAGCCTTGCTGGAAAATGGAGATAATCGGAAGTGAACCGGCAGGTGAAGCTTCCTTGTTCCCGGCGAACAGTTGTTTTTCGGTGGTGAGATTGACGTTGACATTTTGCGGCGGTCCGGAATCGTAGAGCGATTGCTTGGCTGTGTCATAAATCTGAATCCGCGTTTGTGTAAGGAATGCCATGTTCTCGACCTGCGATTGGACCTCGTCGTGCGGGGCATCAGAGGAAATCATGGCGGTGATGACCTTGCTAATGGCTTGGGCATTGCCGATTAAATAATCACGTTCTTGATTCAAATAGTAATTTTGAAGGATCGCCAGCAGCACCGCGCCCAGAGCGACCGCCGCCACCAGCGCGATTCCGGCGAAGCTCAATGCCAAGCGTGAACGAATGGAGTTGAACATCGTTTCGTGCCTCCGCATCATGATGTAATGCTTTTCGGCCATGCTGTCAAGGAATGCTCATTTGCCGCCGGCAGGCAGTTCGTAAACCAAATGGCTGGCGATGACCCGATTCCCATTCCGCTGACCCCAAACGAGGAACGTGGCGTCCTCGGCGATATCGTCCAGCTTGCCGGGCGCTAGAATCTGCTGGACTCGTCCGCAAACGCCGCTGTAATTCTGCATGGTCACGTCTTGATAGATTTTTGTATCATGGGTCACAACCACTTCGATGATCGGGCCGTCGAAGCTGTTCGTTTGAGACGCCGTCCCATTGGGGCTCACGCTGAGGTTTCGCTGGGGGACTCCAATAAAGATGCTGTTACCCTGCCGCCGTACAAGGACTGCGCGTCGCATCATGGGCGGGCCCGGAAGCTCCGGCGCCACAACCCGCGTGACATCGCAGTTCTGCTTGTCATTACTGCCGAAGCCAAATGGTAGATTGAATCCCTGACCCTCTCCATTAAGCAATCCTCCGCCGACGAAGGCTGCACCTGCCAGCAAGAGGACAAGGATGACAACTCCACCACTAATGAGAATGGTTTTTTTCATGGGAGGTATCCAAATCGGTTTTCAGTCATCAGTCATTTCGTGATGTACGCGGGAGACGTGTAAACGAGCACGTCCGCAATATAACGGTCGCCCGACTTTCTGCCCCAGACCGTGATCATGCTCGATTGACCGATCTCATCCAACGATCCCGGTTCCACCACCTGCTGAATCTTCTGGCCGGAAACAGGCGGCTTGCTGCTGAACTGCTGCTCGGTAACATCCTTGTAGATTACTGTCTGAGTAGTAACCACAACCTCGACAACGGGCCCGCTGTGGCTGGATGAACTTTGCACTTTGCCGGATGCATCTTTTTGCACGGTCACTTGTACCTGACCCGTGCCAATGAAAATGCTGTTATCCTGCTTGTGGTCATAGATACCTTTCACATCCGCGGGCGTCTGTGGCAATTCCTTGGCTGGCTGAATGTCACCGGGGCTAATTCGTATGGATGTTTTGCCGCCAGGGCCCGTCAACACTTGTGGTCCGCCCGACGACAGTCCGGGCAAACCCTGACCGTTTAGCAATCGTCCGCCAACGAATGCCGCGCCCGCCAGCAACAGAATGAGAACGATGCCGCCGATGATAAGAGGTAATCGAGTCTTACGCGGCGTGGGAGTGGGTGTTTCTTGTATTTCCATTTTCTTAAATCTCCTTATCCAAAAAAGTTTCAACGAACCTAACCCCAGCCCCTTTCCTTGTAGGGAAAGGGGTGAGGGGATAGGTCGAACAAATCACTCGTACCTCAACGCTTCAATCGGATCGAGTTGCGAGGCGCGCAATGCCGGGTAGAGGCCAAATACCAGACCTGTTACGAGCGATACGCCGAATGCAAGCGGCACACTGTTCGGATCGAGCAATGCAACACCTTGATTCAACGAAGCTGCGATGGGAACGGTCAAAATGCCGACCGCGATCCCAAGCAATCCGCCTCCCGCGCTGAGCAGCACCGCTTCCAATAAAAATTGCGCGACCACATCCCGGCCGCGTGCTCCGACAGCCATCCGCACGCCGATCTCGCGCGTGCGCTCGCTCACGCTCACCAGCATCACGTTCATGATGCCAATACCGCCAACGACCAACGAAACAATCGCCAGCGCGGTGAGCAATAATGAAAATGTCGCCGCGGATTGCTGCTGTGCGCCCAACACATCCTGCTTGGTGGTCATGTGAAAATCATCCGCGTACTTGCCGTCCGGTCCTTTTGGAATGCCATGACGCTGACGCAAGTAAGTCGCGATCTCTGCTTTGGCTTCTTCCATTTTCGATTCGTCTGTCACGTGTGCAATGATCGTCACCCACGGCTCCGTGTCGAAGAGATTCTGGATGGCAAAACTGACCGGCAGAAAAAGTCCATCGTTCGGCCGCGTGTTGATGCGATCTTCAACATTCAGCGCTTCCAATTCCGCCAGCACGCCGATCACCTGGCACGGTTTGCGGTTGACCCAGACCGTCTGGCCGATTGGGTTGTCGCCTTCGAACAGATCCAGCGCCGTCTGATAACCGAGCACACAGACCGAATCTCCCGCCAGCACTTCCGCATCGGTGAAGAAACGTCCCTGGCCGATAAAGTCTTTTGGCGTCAACGGTTTATTGGACGGCCAACCAACCGGTTGAACCTGTCCCTGCGAGATCACCGTCAATAACGCGCCCGCATCCGTGCCTTGAAAATTGATATCATCCGTCTGGCGGCCGTAACGCAACTTGGCTGAACCACTCACGGTCATCTCGGCGCGATCCACGAGCGGTACGGCGGATGGCATATTCAAACCATCCTCGTATGTTAATGTTTTGCCTTGCGCTTGCATTTGCCCATTCTTCAACTCGAGGTCTTGATCAATTTGGACTTGGTCCGAGCCAAGAAAACGAAAATTGGCATTGACCGCCGCCCGCGCTCCATTTCCCAAAGCCAGCGTGGCAATGACGGATGCCACACCGATGACGATGCCAAGCGTCGTGAGTGTCGTTCGCAGCGCATTGCTGCTGATGCCGCGCAGGGCGGTGAGCAGCGTATTAAGCGGTGACATCGGTGGACCTTTCTTCTACAATTTCTCCATCCTGCATCTGGAGAATCCGTCCCGCATGGGATGCTACTTTCGCGTCGTGCGTGACCATCAGGATCGTATGACCTTCCGCACATAGCTCCACCAGCAGGCGCATGATTTCTGCGCCGGTCTTGCTGTCGAGGTTGCCGGTCGGCTCGTCAGCGAGAATCAACGCGGGACTGGTGACCAGCGCGCGGGCGATGGCGACGCGCTGGCGTTCGCCGCCTGACAGTTCATTGGGTTTGTGTCGAGCGCGCGGCTTCAGCCCGACGCGCCCGAGCGCCTCCGAAGCCTGTTTGTTCACGTCGCCGCCATGTCGTCCATAAAGAAGCGGCAGCGCGATATTCTCGAGGGCGTTGAGTCGCGGCAGCAGGTTGAAGGTCTGGAAGATGAACCCGATGCGATTGTTCCGCACCTCGGCGCGTTCATCCTTCGAGAGTTTGCTCACATCCCGTTCTTCGAGCCAATAACTTCCCGCGCTCGGCGTATCCAGGCAGCCGAGCAGGTGCATCATGGTAGATTTGCCGCTGCCCGATGGACCCATCAACGCCACGAACTCACCCATTTCCACCGCAAGGCTGACGCCGCGCAATGCGTTCACCGTGCTGCTGCCCACAGCGTACGTCCGCGTCAGGTTTTCAGTTTGGATGATCTTCATTTCACGACCACCTGTTCGCCTTCGGTCAGGCCCGAAACGATCTCGATGTTCGAATCGCCGCGCAGCCCGATCGTGACCTGCCGGTTCTCCGTTTGCGATCCATTCCACACCTGGAGAATGACGCTGTTGCCTCCCGAAGCATGCACCACACTGCGCGGCAGGCACAGCACTCCCTTCCGGCTGGCAATCGTCACGTTGGTATCCACCGTCATGCCGTCCACAAGGCCGTTGGGAACCTCATCGAGGGAGATCGTAATATCATACGTTGGCGAGGTGCCCGGCACAAGTTTTGGAATGATACGATCCACTTTTCCCTGGACCGTTATATCCGGGCGCGCGTCGAAATACACGATCGCGTCCTGGCCCGACTTCAGCAGCGGATAGTCATCCTGCGTCACATTGACTTCCGCCTCCAGCGCTTTCGGGTCAATGATCTTGAACAGGATATCATTTGCATGAAAGGGCTGGTTGGCGACCGCGTCCACTTCGGTCACAACGCCGCTGAACGGCGCTTTGAGTTCCATGTCGTCGAGCGTGGATTGGGCGGCATCCAGCTGCGCTTTCTTCAGCGCCAGATCGTTGTCAGCTTCCTGGATGGTCGCGGGGTCCGCGTGGCCCCGATACCAGTGAACCACGGGGACGGGGATTTGACGCGGGCCGCCGCCATATTTGAACGTGATTCTCTCGATCCACATTTCCCCATTCAAGGATTGGCGATAGTTGTAGGCTTTTTGGTAGGCGTCCTGCGCGTCTTTCAAAGCGATCTGCGCCTGCGCCCTGGATGTGTCGTCCAGGCCTGCGAGAGTTTGCCCGGCGGACACGCCATCGCCTGCCTTGACGAACACCTGCGACAGGTCGCCGTCCACCGGCATCAGGATTTGCGTTTCGCTGGTATTGGACAGCGTGCCGGGCGCCTCGACGGTTTGCTGCACATCGCATTTCGTCACAGCAACGGTTTGCGGTGCCGGCGGAGCGGGCGGTTCCTGGGCTGAACTGGAAAAGCCATAGTACCCTGCAGCGCCAATGACCAGGATGAAGATGACCGAGACAATGATGATGGTTCTGGATTTCATGTTGGTTGCGCCAGCCTTTCAGAAAATAGAAAACGGGCAGGTGATTTACCCTGTCCGTCAGTGTACCTGCTCAGGATTTTGTACGGGTTGTGGAACGATTAAGATTCCGTAATCTCGTTGGCCAATCTGTACCCAAGCCCCGGAACAGTGAGAATCAATTGCGGATGGCTGGGATCATTTTCGATCTTTTCGCGCAAATGGCGGATATGCACGTTGACCGACTTTTCGCTTTCGAGGTCGGGCGCATAGCCCCATACGGCTTCCACGATCTGCCCCCGCGTGAGAGCCTGGCCGCGATGCCGCGCCAGGTGCGTGAGCAAACGGAATTCGATGGGCGTCAGCGCGACGATAGATTCGCCGCGTCGCACTTGACCCGTGGTTTGATCCAGCACCAGATCCGCGATCACCACGACGCTTGAATCTGCTGAAGCATAATCCCCGTACGCGCGTCGCAACTGAGCGCGTATCCGCGAGACGAGTTCACGCAAGCCGAACGGTTTGGTGACGTAATCGTCGGCCCCCATTTCCAATCCCAAAACTTTGTCCACTTCGTCATGCCGCGCAGTCAACATAATGATGGGAAAATGAAGTCCCATCTGACGCATCTGGCGGCAGAAGTCAAACCCCGAGCCATCGGGCAGGCGAATATCCAACAGCACAAGGTGCGGAGGATTCTTCTGCGCCTGCGCCGTCCCATCCGCACCTGTGGATTTCCATATAACCGCAAAGCCTTCGCGAAGCAATCCCGCCTGCAGGCCCTGCGCGACCGCCGGGTCATCCTCGATGATCAATATCTGAGACTGGTTCATATCCGTTGGAAATTATAGCATCTTGAACCGGGGGCGCTGCCAAAAGGGCTATGGAAAGCCAGATTTCAATACGCCCCTCTGCCGCGTAAAATGATCCACGCCGTTTTGATGCAAATCTCGATATCCAGCCAGATCGAGTAATTCTGGATGTAATAGAGATCATCCTCGGTATGCAGGTGCATCGGTTTGTCGCTGCGTCCATGGATCTGCCACCAGCCGGTCAGCCCCTGCGGAATGGCGAAACGTTTCCGCTGCCAGGGCTGGTATTTTTCCACCAGATCGGGCAGTTCCGGACGCGGCCCGACCAGGCTCATGTGGCCGGTCAGGATATTGAAAAACTGAGGCATTTCGTCCAGGCTGAAGCGGCGCAGAAATTTTCCAACGCGCGTCACGCGCGGGTCATCCGGATGTTTATGGATCAAATTGCCTTCGTCATCCAGCGTTTCGACATCCTTTCGCAATCCATCCGCCCCACGCACCATCGTCCTGAACTTATAGATCTTGAACAGCCTGCCATTTTCACCCGCGCGCTTTTGCGTGAAAAGGATCGGCCTGCCATCATCCAGTAGAATAAGCAGCGAGGCCAGTGCCATGATGGGCAGGGCAGGAATGAGCAAAAGCGCGGTTACAACCAGGTCGAAGCTGCGTTTTAGCATGCGCTGGTATTCGCTCAAGGCGGGGGCGCGCAGGTCGAGCATTGGAATGCCTGCAAAATTCTCGATCGCGGCCTGATGGACGGTGATCGAAAAATAATCCGGGACGATCCAGAGTTTGACAGGCAGATCGAGTAGGTCGGCAGCCATGCGGTTCGTCCGCTCGTAGGCGCGGAGCGGCAGCGCAATCACCACGTCACTGATCTTATATTTTCGAACAACATCCCGGACACTTGCCAGCGTTCCTAAAATATCGTCCGGGTGCTCAACACGCTTCTTTGGATCATCATCCAGAAAGCCGGTGAAATGAACGTTGAGATCCTTGTATTCCAGAAGCTGCGCTTGCAGGTTCCTTCCCACCATTCCCGCGCCAGCGACCAGAACACGCTGCGGCCTCGGCAGTCCGTTGCGATAGAACCGAAATGCCACGCGGGCGATCACGCGCCATAGAATCATCGCCAGAAAGGTCAACAGCACAAAAGTGACGAATAACGCGCGGGACGTTTCGCGGTAGGTCAAATAGAGTATCCCGGCCATGCTGACGGAGGCAAGCAAGGCAGCCTGCGTCAGGCTGGCAAATTCATCCACCACGCGCAGGTTTTTCTTGCCGTCGTAAATCGAATTCAAAGCCAGAATCGCAACCCAGAGGAGGGGAAATAGAATATAAAGGACAGCGGGGACGTTGACAGGTTCGACAATGGCTACAATAACCGGCAGAGCGCTCATCAATGGACGGAGATTCGAAACAACCCAGAGCATCAATGGGACAATTACGAGGTCCACGAAGATCGAGAATACCGCAAAGTTGGTCGAGAAACGCCGTAACATGATCGAACTTTCTATCGTGCCTGCAGAAAAACCTGGCGCAGGATCAAGATGGCAAACCGCGGGTTGTGATAAAGATATCGCTGCCAGAGCCGCTTCGGCTCCTGAATGAGGCGAAACAACCACTCGAGTCCGAGCTTCATCATCCAGGCCGGCGCCTGCCGCTTCGTTCCGGCGAAAAAGTCGAATGCCGCGCCGACGCCGATCATCACAGCCTGAATTTTACTTCGATGCCCGGACATCCAGCGTTCCTGCTTCGGGCAGCCCAGCCCGACAAAAAGGATTCGGCACCCTGACGCATTGACATCGCGAAGGACCTCTTCATCTTCCCGCGCGGTCGATGCGCGGAATGGCGGACTGTAAGAATATCGAATATCCAGTGCCGGATATTTTTCGTCAAGAAAATTCATCAAGTGCCGGAGGGTGTTGGCCGAACTCCCATAGAAGCCCACGGGGACCTTTTGTTTTGCGGCCATGTCCAACAGATGCAAAGTCAAATCGGGGCCATAAACGCGTTCCTGTTCAGGATGACCCAGCCGCCGCAGTGACCACACCAGCGGCATCCCATCCGGCGTGACCAGGTCGGCGGCGTTGACAATATCCCTGAAGTCCGGCGCATCATGCGCTTCCATGATCATGTGGACGTTCGCCACGCAGACATACCGGCTTTCCGCTTTTCGCGTCCACACCTCGACCTGGGCCGCGGCCGCCGCGTAACTGGTCGGGTCCACCCTGACGCCCAGGATGCGCGCCTCATCGGACATTTGATTCAACCTGCCCTGTCTCGTTTAAGCGCGATGACGCGTTGATATATGCCCGTCAGCATTCCATAATTTCTATCGGCAGTGTATTTCGCCTCGTATTCGCGGCGCGCGTTCCTGCCCATCTGTGTCATTTCACCCGGATGCTCCCATGCCCATTTCACCTTGCCGGCTAAATCAACCGAATCGCCGGCAGCAAAATGCAAACCCGTCACTCCATCCTCGACAATTTCAGCGTTGACGCCAATCCGCGATCCGATCACCGGCACGCCGAGGGCAAAACTTTCCACTGCCACGAAGCCAAAGGTTTCGTAATAACTCTCAGTGGGCCAAACCAGAAAACGCGCGCCTGCAATAAGTTGATTCAATTCTCCTTTGGAAAGCCTGCCAACAAGCTCGATGTTCCCCTCTGGATTTTGTTCGATGAACTTACGCACTTCGCCCTCCAACTGTCCTGAACCTCGAATCTTCAATGGAACGGCACATTGCCTCCAGGCATCGAGCAAAGTACGCACGCCTTTCTCTGGATCGAGCCGCCCGATGAACAACGCATACTTTCCGGGTTCGCGGCGTTCCTCGTAGGCGATGGGCAGCCCGACAAAATGAGGCTTATAAACGATCTTGTCCTTCGGCAGTCCGGCGCGCGCAAAGAGGTCGCCATAGAAATCGGAGGCGACAATGTACACATCCACCATTTTATTCCAGGTGCCTAATAACCGATGGAAGCCCAGCATGGCCGCGACGACGCCAGTTTGCGTTTTCGAATGACGATAACAACTGTAAAGGATGCCGGGGTAAGGCAGGGCCTTGCCCAAACAATCCGTGCAATTTTTTCCATTCCGAAAGAATGATGCAGCGGGGCAGGCCAGGCGCGGATTATGCAAGGATTGCACGACCGGCACGCCAGCTTTTCGGCAGGCGTAATACGCCGACGGAGAGATCAATGGAAAGGTATTGTGGAAATGGGCGACACCGGGCCTTTCTTTGACGATCACATCCAGGATCTTCTTGTATGCATCCCGCGAATATACAGTTTGTATGGCAAGCGAAGCCGGGTTTATCAAGCCGGCACGCCCGTTATTTTCCATATATGCAATCACTTCATGTCCGTGCTTCCGAAGCAAAGCAACCTCGGACTCGAAAACCACATCCTCGCCGCCCGGCTGCTGGTAATAATCATGAACCTGCAAGACCTTGATTTTCGACATGACTGGATTTCTGATTGTAATACAAAGCCATGAACAGGATTTCTTGATATTGTCCTACAAAGATTGAAAGTGTGCACGCAAAGGTTGATACTGTTGGCGAATTCATTTTTCGCCTGTAAATGTGCGGCTGGAAACAGTTATACAAGCGCAATTTCTCGATTTCGCCAACAGTATCAAAGGTTGTCAGCAACTTTGCTCCAGCCGCCGTCTCGAAGATCCCGCGCAGCGGGACCGGCGGCGTCCGTTGGGTAAATCCTGCGCCGAGGACGGCGCAGAGAGCAATCTGCCTGACATGTTTTGCGTGCACCCATTGAAATCAGAAAATGCTTACGTACAACAAACATGGGTATATGCTGAACACGGGCACAAATTGCGCTTTTGCCTAATGGGACTCGGCAGGGGATGAATCCCCGCCTCAGCACATGAAAGTGGCGCCGAGGCGCCACTCATTGTGCTAGTCCGAAGGCGTCGCCGTGGCGCCATGGCGACAACTTCCACGAACTGCCTGCGCCAGTGCCGCAGGCACAGGTGAGCAGGCGGCTTTAGCCCCGCGATTCAGGGGAAGAAAACCGCAATTTATGACCGTGCCAAGTATAATTCCCTCTCAAATACAACCAGGAACGAATTGGCGGAACAAGGAGGAGCATAAAAGCTTCGGAGGCACACTTTATGGAATTCATTCACACAGAAATTCCGGATATCATCCAGGTCATCCCACAACAATTCGGCGATTCGCGCGGATTCTTCCTGGAAACCTATCGAACGGATCTGTTCTCGGGAGCGGGAATCCCCGTCTCCTTCGTACAGGATAACCATTCAGGATCCCAGCAGGGAGTACTCAGAGGACTTCATTACCAAATTCAACACCCGCAAGGGAAGGTGGTTCGCGTCATTGTTGGGGAGATATACGATATTGCAGTTGACATCCGGCGCAGTTCGCCAACATTTGGAAAATGGGTTGGCGTCGTGTTATCCTCCGAGAACAAACATCAGTTGTGGGTTCCGCCCGGCTTCGCGCACGGTTTCTATGTTCTGAGCGCGTGGGCCGAGATCGTCTACAAGGCCACAGATTACTACGCTCCCGAATTCGAACGTTCTCTGTTGTGGAATGACCCGGCTTTGAATATTGATTGGCCCCTGGTCAACAGTCAGCCGCCGGCCCTGTCTGCGAAGGATGCGAATGGAAAGCCGCTCGCCGAAGCAGATCTCTTTGATTGAAGATTCCCATTGAGCATGCAGGCACATCTTTGGAGCATATATGAAAATACTTTTGATTGGTAAGGTCGGGCAGCTTGGCTGGGAATTACACCGCGCACTGGGAGGATTGGGAAATCTTTCCGTCTTCGATTTCCCGCAAGTCGATCTTGAACGACCCGAAACGATACGCGGCTTGATCCAAAATGTCCGGCCCGATTTGATCGTCAATGCCGCTGCCTACACCGCCGTTGACAAAGCAGAGACCGAGCAGGATCGAGCCTGGAAGATCAACGCCGTTGCGCCCGGCGTCCTCGCCGAAGAAGCGGGAAAATTGAAAGCCGTTTGCATCCACTATTCAACGGATTATGTCTTCGACGGGCAAAAGCGCGAGCCTTATGTGGAAACGGATGAACCGGCCCCGATCAATTTCTACGGGCGAAGCAAACTTGGGGGAGAACGCCTGGTACAGGAAACCGACAGCGCGTACATCATCCTGCGCACAAGCTGGGTTTACAGCCTGAGGCAGCAGGGCGGGTTTGTCAATAAAGTGCTGCAATGGGCGCGTGAGAAAGAAACCATGCGCGTTGTCGAAGATCAAATCGGAAGTCCAACCTGGGCAAGGATGCTGGCCGGGCTGACTGCTTTGTTGGTCGCCCGGGGCGGGAGCCAACTCTATGATTACGTCGGGTCCCGGCGCGGGATTTACCATGCGGCCGGGAGCGGCGGCGTCTCTCGTTTGGAATGGGCGCGGGTCATCCTTCGTTATGATTCGAATCCGGAACAACAACGCGTCAAAAAGCTGGAGCCGGCATCGAGTTCGGAATTTCCGACCCCGGCAGCACGTCCTCCGTATTCCGTTCTAAACTGTGAACGGTTCGAGAGAACTTTCGATCTTCGCATTCCAGGCTGGGAGGAAAGTCTGCAGCTTGCCATGGGGGATAGAAACACGGGACCATAAGTACATTAGAGAGTGTTTTAAAAATCAAAATCATGGTTTCAACTTGTCATTCTTCGTGGCGCCAAGCGCCACTCAGAATGACATGCCTACGTCTATTCATGAATTTCAAAACACTTTCTTAGCTGGACTTCTATGATGGCGATTCTGTCAAGAGCAAATCCGGAGACAATTGTTCACCAACCGGCCCAGTCTGGGTCGTTTCTTGAAAAGATTGTAATACGAGTTTATAGAGCTGGGCGCAGGGT
>JAJYLQ010000059.1 GCA_021787595.1 Chloroflexota bacterium
CTTCAAAGCGGCCATTTCAAAATGCCTGGAGGAAACTACCACAAAGCACAAATCCGATCTCGATTCTTTGCTTACCTTGCGTTTTCAACTCTTTCAAAAAGCGCAATTTGTGACCGTGTAAGGTATACCAACAATCAAGCCGAACGCATGATTCGTCCAGCCGTGATCATCCGCAAAACCAATGGCTGCAACCGAACCCAATCGGGTGCTGAGACGCATGCGATTCTTTCGAGTGTCTTGGTGACTGCTCATCAACATTCCGTTCCGATTTTGGATTATCTTGTCCAACTCCAGCGAGTGGGTACTGCACCACCACCGCTCGCATCCAATTCTTATTACCAATGTCAAGTTCCTGTCTTGCCTTCCGCACGACGGTAAACAAGTACTCTCCACCATTATTTCCCCCGCCTCCATCGTTCCCACCTCAGGTGGTGCAAATAATGCTTCCGTCTGGCTGGAATGAACACGAAGGAGCGGACTGCGCCTGAACCGAGGAAGGCTGGATGGATAACAGTGCGATCAAAAGAAGAAGCAGGATCGCGCGCTTCATGGCTTTGCTCCGTCCTGTCCCGCGGACAATGCGCTGAGGATGAATTGCTTCTCGTTTTCATCCGTCAGGTTTTGCCAGTTCTCAGGCAAGGGGTGCATCGGCAGGTGGTGAAAATTCACTAACCACTTTGCATCCCAGGGTTGCCACAGTGAGGCGGTCGCTGGCGTTGGCCTGCGGGTCGGTGATCTCCTCTTTCGGTTCGGTCTGGGTTCCAAGCCACACCCAATATCCATCCGATACATAACCGAACAACAGGAAGGAACGCACAGGCGTCGCAGGGGAGGTATAAGTATGACCGTTCAAAGAGTACACGATGTGCGTGTTTTCCGCATCTTCGACGACGATGCAGATCGCCGGATAATCGCCGCCCCAGATTTCCACGCGGTTGCCGGTGACGGTGGAGGTTCGGAAACAGCCGCGCAGGGCGTAGGTCACGGCGGGTTCGCCATTGGCGTTGAGTCGCCACTCTGTGAAGTCAGGATTCGGCGGGATGAAACTGACTGGCACGTCCACAAGCTGATCCGCATCGCTTGGGATGGTGACCTTCTCCAATTGTCTCATCGGCATTTCAGTGAAACCAAGTTGTTGGGTCGCCTCCGTGCGGCTGTATCCTTCGCGGACTGCCAGCGCCCAGGCAATGGTTTGTTCCAGTCCCTGATACACACAGGCGGGCTGGATGACTTGGTGATTCTCACTGATCAACGTCGGGCTGAAAGACCAATCGGCTGAATCGGTTGGACAGGCAGTTGACACATTCCCTTGTGGTTGCGTGTCCGTCGGTTCCTTCGTTTCCGTGACTGGCGCGGTTAACGAAACGGAGGCCGGAGTTGCCTGCACCTTACTCATCAACAAATACCGGTTCAGCCCAGCCAAGCCTCCTGCCATCAAAAGCAAAAGCAGGATCAGCCCGGTGATGACCGCGTAAGTTCGGGGTTGCCTCTTCCCAGCCAGGTCTTTATACGTCAATCCATCCAGGATTGTTTTCCAAAGTGAATTCATTCTTCTCCTAAGATCATTGATCGCCGCGCGTGACGCCGTGCGCAAGATATCCGATGGCGCGCACGGTTACCCAGCGGGCGGGCAGTAGATACCCTGCGGAACGTACTTGTGCAGTGACAAAACAGGCGGGTCGCCCCTGATGTCTTCCGCAGGAGACCGAGTTGAGTTGTGCATAATTCGGACGTTGAGCGTTGAAGTAGGTTGCGGCAATGCCGTTCCCGGCGGTTGTGGCAGTAATTGTTCCGTCCGGCAATACTGTGATTTCCTGGGCTCCCGCGTGGGCGGCGAGGTCAGCGACAGCCACGGTCTCCATCACGCGCGCGTTGGTCACCATGTAGTCCAGGATGCCCAGCAGAAAGAGGGACATGATGGGCATCAGGACGGCAAACAACAAAATGGACTGACCTCTTTCGGTGCCAGGATGCCAGGTATCAGGTGTCAGGTCAGTGCTCCGAAGTCGCCCACCTGGCACTTGACACCGAAGCACTTGATACCCCCTCATCGCCACCTGGCCTTCCAAGTCTCAGGGCGCGAGATAAACCACTCGCTATTCCATCCACCTTGACTTCGCGAAGCACCCCTTTGGGGCAATCCAAGCAAACCATCGAAGAGAGCAGGGGCTTGAAAAGAAACCAGGCAGCGACCCGGCAAACCCGGAGCGCTTGGCGGTGTGACCTGCACCCGGTATTGCACGCCTGCCGTGGCAGACCAGCCGGCATTCAAGGTCTTCCACGCGACATTCACCGCGTTGCGCTGTGCGCGCGATGGATCGGGGGATTGCGACAGGAACTGCGAACAGGCGTAAGCCGCGGCAGTCGCGGCGGTTCGGGCACGGTGGGTTGGAATCCATGAAAGCAGACCGAATGCCATCAAGACGGCCAGCATTGCGAACAAGGCAGTTTCCGCCAAAGCCTGTCCTGAGTGGCGCCATGGCGCCATCGAAGGGCCTGGCCGCGTTCACCCTTTCGATGAGGAACTCTCATTCGATGCCTCCAGCAGGAGGCGGTCCGGGATAGAAGCGCCACAGTCGGAAATTCGTTTGCGCGCGCTGCGCTTCGATCAGGCGGATGCCAAAGATCCAATCGCGTGAGTCTTCCACGCTGATCAATGAACGCACCTGGCGTGGACCGCTCTGACCTGCTTGGATGCGATCCGCGAGGTCGGGCCACAATACGTTATCTCTTGCGTGTTCGGTCGCAGGCGTGTTGTACGAGCCGCTTGCCACGCCCGTGATGAACACGCCCCAGTCCGTGGAAGCGGAACGGAACGCATAGAAGGCCGCAAAGGTCATGCCGAACAAGAGCAGGATCAGGGCCGGGATCATTAGCGCAAACTCAGTCATGGCCTGCCCCTTTTCATGCCTGCGTCGCATCTAGCCGCCTCGCGCCATGCGCAGGGCTTCGATGCCGGCTTCGAAGGCGGCTTGCAGTTCAGTGCGGTAACGGGCAATGACGGCGATTGCCACCACACCGACCGCACCCAAGATCAAAGCATATTCAGCGAAATCTTGACCCTCATCCTCCGTCATAAAGCGTTTCAATCGTTGCAGCATGGATACTCCTCTCGGAACAAAAAGAAATCGGCTGGCAGAAGTTTCTGCCAGCCGACATCATAAAGACTTACTGAGAGGGGATATTAACCTGTGTCGTTATGTCCTGCCCCTAAACTCCTCTTTTAAATTAGGTGAAGTGGATTTGAGATCTTAGCGCGTCTGATCAGCATTTCGCCACCATAAATATGTCGCTACAAAACCGATTACGGAAGCGATGGCCAGGATCACATAACTATGGACTCCGAGCAATCCCTCGCGTAGGCCACCACCGGCTCCGCCGAACAATCCGGGAACTGCCCAGGGGAACCAGTCGCCCCAACCCAAGATCACTGATAAATCGGCAAGTAAGACTATAAAGATTATCCAGCCGAAGGGAGGCAGGTAGCCACGCCCGATACTAGCTAGTAATGCCACGAAAGACATCAATGGAATCGTGAGCACGGCAGTGCCCAATATGCTGATGAATGAAGTGCGGACCAGCTCTACTGACCAGCCGGGGATCGCCACCAAATTTCCAACGATGAGACCAACGCCGAAGATTAATATTGTGATGACCAAGGACCAGATAGCCAGAACAATGAACTTGGCGGTGACGATGGTCTCGCGCGAGGTGGGCAATGCCAACAATTCTTTGAGGGTGTGATCCGAGAACTCGCGTCCGAAGACCCAGATTGTGATGATGGAAAATAAAACCATCCCTCCGCCGGCAACGGCTTGCGCCAGAAAACCGAAGAAAGAAGTCCAATCGGCTGTACCCGTCAGCAGCTGCGCCTTGGTGGTGATCAATCCCATGGATTTCGCCGCTGCAGGATCTTTCAAGATGACCATAAAGAGCCCGCCTACCAGCGGCATCATCGAAAAGCCGATGGTTGTGAAGAGCGGGACCTTCGAGCGAAACATTTTTAATGCCTCAATCCTGAGAGCAGAGGAAAAGTTAGTCATTTTGTTTTATCCTAATTTCCGGTGATCGAGTGACGATGTTCTCCCGAAGGGGGCCGTATCGAGACCACCGGTTGTTGAAAATAATCTTGTTAGTGGTGGCCTCGAGATAGCGCTTACGACGTTCGCGTCTATCTGACCTCCGTATTTGTTAGTCTCAAAAAATGATCCTCGAGATTTTCTTGCACGACCGCCAAATGCGTGGGCGCTGTGCCGGCATGGACGAGAACTTGGGCGACTTCATCGGGCGCGTCCACGGCGCGCCGATCACTGAGCCGAATCGATCCGTTGGGATCGGATGAAATTGCATAACCTGAGCTTTTCAGCGCGCTAAAGGCCGCCTTGATATCGCGCGCTTTGATCACGAGATATTTCGAACGCAATTGTTCCAACGCATCTGCATCCAACTCTTCGATCAGCTTTCCTTTGTGAATGATTCCGATGCGCGTGGCCAGCCGATCCACTTCGGTCAAAATATGGCTGGACATGAAAACAGTCACGCCTTGCTGGTGCGCCAACTCGCGCAGCAGTTCGCGAATCTCCACTACTCCCGCGGGATCCAGTCCATTGGCGGGTTCGTCGAGTAGCAAAAGCTCGGGCTCGTGCAGTAACGCGCGCGCCAACCCCAGGCGTTGGAGATTGCCCGTCGAAAGCGTGCCCGCTTTTCGGTCCGCGTATGGGGCGATGCCCAATTGTTCGATGACGCGCTTCGTAGCGTTTTTGTCAAAAGCATTTTGTAGTCGGCGCGCGATCTCCAGATTTTCGCGGACGGATAATTCCGGATAAGCCGAGGGACTTTCAACAAGATGACCCACACGCGCCCACGGGCCGCGTCCATGCGGACCGACAGCCTGCCCCAGCACCTTGATGTTTCCCTCACTCGGGCGGATCATCCCCAACAGTGCGCGGATGGTGGTCGTCTTGCCCGCGCCGTTGAGGCCGAGAAAACCGTAAATCTCGCCGGGTTTGACGCGCAAGTTGACTGAATCTACGGCGCGCACGTCGCGATATGATTTTGATAATTCGTTGGTTTCGATTGCGAATTCCATTTTTGCCTTTCTTATTTGAAGATCGAACCGAGGCTTTTTCGATATAGATCGAAAGCCGACTTGCCTTTTTTGGTGAGACGATACTCGGTGTGCGGAATTTTTCCGCGAAACGTTTTTTCGATTTCGAGGTAACCCGCTTCCTCCAACCGCGATAATTGCACGGATAAGTTTCCTTTGGTCAGCTTGCTTTCCTTGAGCAGGAAGAGGAAGTCTGCGGATGCCACCGAAGAGAGCAGAGCCATGAGTATCAAGCGCGCCGGCTCATGGATGACGCGGTCCAAGCCGGAGATGTTTTGCAGTGAACCGCTCATGCATCCTCCGCATAAGGCGTTGGATTTTCTTTTCGATAACGCAGGAAAGTGATGAGACCGGAGAAAATCAAGATCAGGCCAGTGATCAAGACCAGGAAATTGAGGCTGGTCAACGCGCGGTTGATGCTTTCCAGCACAACGGGCTGGGAAATTTCCGGTTGAATGTCCGCTGGAAAGACCGGCAGGCCGGTTGCAAATTGCCAGAGACCGATGGCGGCTCCTGACAGCAGGATCATGATTCCCATCAGGCGGAAACGCTGCAATCCCATCCATTCACCAGCCAGCACAAAGAAAACGGCCCATGAAATGCCCAACCCGACTGGGAACCAAATCGGCATGGAGGCTAAAACACGGCCTGCTGAGGTAATGAGGAGCGAGGCGGCCAACAGCCCCAAGATGGGCAAGAGCAGAAAGAGAATGACGTTTCGGACGACCGCGAGTATTTGCGCCGCTGTGATTCGAGTTCCTCTGACAAAGCCGGTGCGTGGATAAGTGAAATGGTCTTTCAGCCACCACAAAATCAAAATAGCCGCCAGGATGCTGATCAACTTTACAATCGAAATTACACCGGTCACCGATAGAAACCAGGTGGAAAAAGTGGCCGGTGAGGCGCTTCCGCTCAGAAGGAGAGCCACCGACAGGATGACAAACAATCCGCCTGTGGCCATTTCGGTGAATCCGTCTACGAACCAATAGCCTCTCGCACGTTTGATGGCCTTATCAATTCGCTCATTCATTCCTGATCCTTTCATAAACAGGTTTATTATATAAACCTGTTTATGAAGAATGTCAAGCCGGAGAATGTGCAGGCAAGTTCACCGCTGGGGTCAGCCCTCTCTATAGATATACAGTTAATGTCGCCAGTACAGCAAACGGACAAAACCCTGCCGCACACGCGTGCCGGGTTTCAATCACTTCCGCCCCAGTTCGATCTATGGATTCCTGTAACCCGATTGGTACACTACAACTTAAATAAGGTTACAAGTTTGCACAGCCGAGCGTCAAATGCCCGGGATGCCGAAAGATTGAGATCTATGCTAGTACCCAACGTGCAACTTGCTAACCCAATCCTCCCCGATGCGAATCTCGATGTCAACCGTCGCCGTTGGACCAGGCTTCATGACAATCTGACTACTCCCCTCGATCCCAAACAAGCTCACCAAATATCTCAGAGCATATAGTCTGGGGAAGTTGCGAGTTCATCGTGATTCCCCTCGATTTCTACTTCAAGAGGGAGTTCAGCATCTTGTGCTTTTATTTTCTCCGGGAGCATCTCCTGGCGAACCAGTTCCTGGCGGATGATGAGCGCGGCCTGGGCCCGCGGGACGCGCATCTCCCGCTGAGCCAGTTGATTTAGCGCACTGCGCTCCTGCTCCCCCAGTAGACGATAATCTTTGCCATAGTACTCCTTCAGACAAAAATGGAATGAGCCGCTTTGTCGGCGGCTCATTAGTAACATCTGGGAGTGCGGTTTCTCTACGGTTTGAAGTGCGGATTATTCTACGGATTTGTGATTTGGGTCTCTGGAATTTCGCGGCGACAGTGGCTCTCAAGAAGTATGGACTGCTGATCAGGATCGTTGGGTGTGGGACTCGATCTCTTTGAGCATTCGGCGGCGCCAGTCATAGAAGGTCGTGGTTGCCATCAATAGAACTCCATCCGGTGTGCTTCCAAATTCCTGCGCCAGAAACTCCTCCAGGGTTAGCGTCGAATAGGATGGATCGCGACTTTCCCATTTCAGCACGGCTTTACGTATTTTTTCTTCTGGAAAGCGTGGTTGTTTTCCACGTCGTTTTCTCGAAAAAGGCAGCAATAGTTGTGACGCCAAATCTGTCTTTTCCACACTGGCCTTCTCCAACAACTGGCTTGTCGAATGAGGCTGATCCATTCGGAATATCTTGAGCACTAAAGCTTTCGGTTCGCTCATGATTATGGCGGATTTGCAGATACCAGCTCAAGCCGGGTGTATATACTTGCGGGCAAGTCCAGCCGGCGGAGGAGGTTACGCTGCAGTTTGGAGAGAGGGGTGAGGTG
>JAJYLQ010000033.1 GCA_021787595.1 Chloroflexota bacterium
GTCGCTTCCGAATTCATACGAGCTCCTTTCTGATGATTAGCCGAACCGGAGCTTAATCCATCTCGGCCTTCTTCGCAAGAAACGACACGCACTTTCTATTCACCAGACATGCATATTATCTTTATCCGGCTGTTGCTGAAAAGGCATCCGCACTGTGCTACTCATTGGTCATGAATCATGCTTTTCTAGATGGCAACAAGCGCATTGGTCATGCCGCGATGGAAGTTTTTCTCGTGCTAAACGGTTATGAAATTGATGCGCCAGTAGATGAACAGGAAGACGTCATTTTGAGTCTCGCAGCAGGTAAACTTGAAAGAGATGGTTTTACTGAATGGGTTCGCAAACATTTTAAATCGATTGGATAATGTTATGGACTTTACCGAATACCAGCACAAATCCCGCGCGACCGCTAAATATCCCGCCATCGGGCACGGCGTCATCTATCCCACGCTCGGACTGACCAACGAAGCAGGCGAAGTGGCGGGCAAGATCAAAAAAGTTTTCCGCGACAAGAACGGCGAAATCAACGATGAGACGCGTGAAGCGCTTAGAGCCGAACTCGGCGACGTGTTGTGGTATCTCGCGCAGGTCTGCACCGAATTGAATTTATCGCTGGATGAAGTTGCCGAGACAAATCTTGCCAAATTATTGGATCGCCAGGCGCGCGGCAAGATTCACGGCGATGGCGATAACCGGTAAAACATTGTGAGTACTTGTCATCAAAGACATAAAATTAGAGACATGTCATTCTGAGTGGCGCTTTAGCGCCACGAAGAATCTCAAAAAGAACGCTGAATGTTATTTTGAGACCCTTCGCTTCCCCTTCGACTTCATGGCGCCTTTAGCGCCACTTCGCTCAGGACGAAGGCTCAGGGTGACATATTTGTTTTCGATCTTGGGCACTCCAAACTATTATTCATCTTGTATCCTGTAATGCAATTAACTCCAAATATCACAACCGTAATCAAATTCTAATCTTTTTCATACACTGACTTTCTGCCTTTTTGGTAGAATCAAAAGCGACCCATCCTGTCCAATTGGGTCGAGGAGATTTTTTATGGCTGGCATGGAACGTTTTACCCAGCGCGCAAGACGCGTTCTCAGCCTTGCTCATACAGAAGCAGAGAACGCCCGTCAAAACAGCATCGGCACCGAACATTTGCTGCTGGGCCTCATGGAAGAAGAAGGCGGAGTCGCAGGCCGCGTGCTCCGCGAACTGGGATTGGAATCACATCGCGTTCGTGAAATCATCGAGCGTGTAAGCGTCGAGAGCCGTCACACCGACAACAAGATCGAGCTCGCTCCCGATACACAACAGGTTCTGGAATATGCAGTGGATGAGGCGCGCCGCCTCGGACATCATTACATTGGAACCGAGCACATTCTGCTCGGATTGGTGCGTGTCGAAGGCGCTGCGATGGAAGTGCTTCGCAGACTCGGCGTGACCGCGGATCAGATCCGCAGACAGACTCGCCGCGTGCTGAACGAAACCGCATCCTCCCCCGCCCCGGCCGGGTCGCCGCAATCCGCGCGCCCTCCAAGCTCCGGGCCGAAGACTCCGCTCGTGGATCAACTCGCCGCGGATTTGACGACGATGGCCGAGGAAAAGAAACTCGATCCGGTCATTGGCCGCCAGATGGAAATCGAGCGCGTGATTCAAATTCTGGCGCGCCGCACAAAAAATAACCCGGCCTTGATCGGCGAACCGGGCGTTGGCAAGACCGCCATCGTCGAAGGACTCGCACAGCGCATCGTCGAAGGCGATGTGCCCGCGCCATTGATGAACAAGCGCGTGCTTCAACTCGATGTTGGCTCGCTGGTCGCAGGCACGATGTATCGCGGCCAGTTCGAGGAACGACTCAAACGCGTCATTGACGAATTGAAACAATCCGGTGCTATTCTCTTTATTGATGAAGTCCACATGCTGGTCGGCGCGGGAGCCGCAGGCTCGTCCGTGGACGCGGCCAACATCTTGAAGCCCGCCTTATCACGCGGCGAATTGCAAGTCATCGGCGCGACCACGCTCGATGAATATCGCAAACATATCGAATCCGACGCGGCGCTGGAACGGCGCTTCCAGCCTGTCCAGGTGGACGAGCCGTCGGAAGAAGAAACAATCGAAATTCTCAAAGGCGTCCGCTCGGCGTACGAGGAGCATCACCATCTCGTGATTTCAGACGAAGCCCTCGACGCGGCGACCCACCTTTCGTCCCGCTATGTGACCGAGCGCTTCCTCCCTGATAAAGCCATTGACTTGATTGACGAGTCCGCTTCGCGCGTGCGCATGTACAAAAGTCCCGCCGCGAAACAAGCCAGGGATTTATTCAGCCAGTTGCGCCTGGCGCGTCAGAATCGCTCACTTGCCCAGGAAGAAGGCAACGCTGAAGATATCAAGGAATGGGAGGAGCGCGAGACCGATTTGGGCGAACAGATCGAACGCCTGCGCTCCGGCTGGGACCGCGCCAACAGCCCCGTCGTCACTGCGGAAGATATCGCCGAAGTCGTTTCCATGTGGACGGGCGTGCCGCTGATGCAACTTGCTGAGGAAGAATCGCAGCGCCTCTTGAAAATGGAAGAAGAATTGCAGAAGGCGATCATCGGCCAGGAAGATGCCATCGTTGCCATCAGCCGCGCGGTGCGCCGCGCCCGCGCCGGTCTGAAAGACCCGAAGCGTCCGATTGGTTCGTTCATGTTCCTCGGCCCGACCGGCGTTGGCAAAACAGAACTCACCAAAGCGCTTGCAAAATTTATGTTCGGCAGCGAAGACGCCGCGCTGCAACTCGACATGTCCGAGTTCATGGAACGGCACACCGCCTCACGTCTGGTCGGTGCGCCTCCAGGTTATGTCGGCTATGAAGATGCCGGCCAGCTCACCGAGGCATTGCGCCGCCGGCCGTATTCGATTGTCGTCTTCGATGAAATCGAAAAGGCGCATCCCGAAGTCCACAACATGCTTTTGCAAATCATGGAAGAGGGACATCTTTCGGACGCCAAAGGCCGCAAGGTGGATTTCCGCAACGCCATCATCGTCATGACTTCGAACATCGGTGCGGACATGATCAAAAAGCAAACCTCGCTCGGCTTCCAGTTGAAGCGCGATGAAGCGGTCGAGGAAAAACTTTCGTACGAAGACATGCGCAAGAAATTGAGCGACTCGCTCAAGCACGCCTTCCGGCCGGAATTCATCAACCGTCTCGACGCGGTGGTCATCTTCCGCGCGCTGAACAAGGACGACATCAAGCAGATCGTCTCGCTCGAACTGGACAAGGTGGCGGATCGTCTCAAGGAACATAATCTCACGCTGACGGCCACTCCCGCGGCGCTGACGGCGTTGGCCGACGAAGGCTACGACTCTGAATTCGGTGCGCGCCCATTGCGCCGCGTCATCCAGCAAAAAGTGGAGGACGTGCTTTCGGATCGTCTGCTGGGAGGTGAATTCACGGACGGCGATGCCGTGAACGTGGACCTCGATCCCGATGGCGATGTAATTTTGAAACGAGCCGAAGAGAAAGCTGCAGCTCCGGCGATATAAACAAAATCAAAATGTAACCCGTTTACCCGTAGGGGGGCACAGCGTCGCTGTGCCCCCCTACAATTTTTATTATCCTATCTTAATAAGATTTCCTATTCTTGTGTCGTCATAGAAAGCAACCAGTGTTATCAATGTCACCGCGAGGAGTGGCGCTTACGGCGCCACGACGTGGCAGTCCCAAGTAATCATCAAATAATTGTTTGTTTAAATATCGAGATTGCCACAGCGGGAGAACACCGCTTCGCAATGACAGATGCAAAAAGGAGAAATCATCATGGACAAGAATCTTCAAACTGCAACACTGGCGGGCGGATGTTTCTGGTGTCTCGAGGCGGTCTTCGACGAATTGAAAGGCGTCGAGTCAGTTGAGTCCGGTTATTCGGGCGGGCACGTGGACAATCCATCGTATCGTGCTGTCTGCACGGGAGCGACGGGCCACGCGGAATCCGTCCAAATCAAATTCGATGCGAATATCATTTCATATCGCGATTTGCTGAAAGTATTTTTCACCATCCACGATCCGACCACGCTCAACCGCCAGGGCGCGGACGTCGGCACACAATATCGCTCGGCAATTTTCTATCACAACGAAGAGCAAAAGCAAATTGCCGGGGAAGTCATCAAGGAAATCACCGCCGAAAAATTATGGGATCATCCCATCGTGACCGAAGTGACGAAGTTCGATAAGTTCTTTGTGGCCGAGGATTATCATCAGGAATACTTCGTGAACAATCCATACCAGCCGTATTGCATGGCAGTCATCGCGCCGAAAGTGACCAAGTTCCGCAAGCATTTTGTGGAGCGATTGAAGAAGCAAGCCGCGTAAACGAAGGAGCGCAGAGAAATTTCTCTGCGCTCTTATATTTTCCTGGATGTGCTCCACAATGCCTTGCTCTTTGACCTGCTCCAACCCCTAGATACGGACCTGCTGCGGATCGGATGCGCTTTCAAACACTTGAGCTGCATTGGACAGAAACTGGCCCTTCCAGGGGGACCAAATCCGCTTTCAGGTGATACGCGCGGACACTTCTGCCGCGCCTTTGCCTGCACCCTTTACGGCTCGCTTCGTTAATCGGAGTGGGCCGCTTTAATTCCTCTTGCAGCACATAACGGATTGTGGCATAATCCCGCAAATTTTTTGGGGCCGCAATGGAGGAAGGCATGTCTCATATCGTGGATCAGGTTTCGTTGGGGGCCATTGTCCAGGTGCGCGATCGTTTGCTCGATCAGCAGGCGCACGGGCGAAAGGTGCTTCGCCTGGAGTCAGGCGATCCATCGTTCGACATTCCGGCTCTCGCACGCGAGGCGATGGAAAAGGCTTTGCGTGACGGGTTCACTCATTACACCGCGTCAACCGGCATCCCGGTTCTGCGCGAAGCGATCTTCAAAAAAGTGACGAATGAAAATGGATTGAAGGTCCCGAATGCCGATCATGTGGTCGTGACCAACGGCGGGATGCACGGACTTTACATCATCTTCCGCGCTTTGCTCGATCCGGGCGATGAAGTCATCCTGCCCGATCCGATGTGGACGGAGATCGCGGAAAACATCCGCCTTGGAGGCGGGAAACCGGTTCCGGTCCAACTGCGCGAGGAAAATGGCTATCAATACGATCCGGCTGAAATCGAAGCGGCGATCACGCCGAAGACACGCGCCATCTTCATCAACACACCGCAGAATCCGATCGGTGTTGTGGCCGGACGCGAGACGCTCGAAGCGATTGTCAGGATCGCAGAAAAGCGCGACCTGTTCCTCGTCAGCGACGAAGCGTACGAGCATGTCATTTTCGATGGACAAAAGCACATCAGCCTCGGCTCATTGACCGGCGCGGAAGATCGCACGATCAGCGTTTTTTCGCTTTCCAAAACATACGCCATGAGCGGATTGCGGCTTGGGTATGTGATCGTGAACCAGCCGCTCTTCCTCGACCGGATCAAGAAGCTGGTGCGCTGTACGATCAACGGTGTGAATTCCGTCGCGCAGTATGGAGCAGCCGCGGCGATCAATGGGCCGCAGGATTTCACCCATTCCATGAGACAGGAGTACCAGAAGCGCCGTGACATTTTATTCGATGCTTTGGAGGAAGCGCCTTATGTCAAAGCATTCAAGCCGGGCGGCGCATTTTATCTCTGGGCGCGCATCCAGCCGGAGTGGCCGGGGTATGACGGCAAAAAAGATGATTGGTCCATGACCAATTATTTGATTGATAAAGCCGGCCTCGGCTCCTCGCCAGGATCAGCCTTCGGCGCGGCCGGCGCGGGACACATCCGCTTTGCGTTTTCGTGTTCCACGCCGCAGGTCGAGGAAGCCGCGCGGCTTTTGCCGGAGGTTTTGCAGGCGGCGTAAAATCGGAGTGCGAAGTTTGTTGACATAAAGTCTTCCGCGCTGAGCGGAGCGTCCTTCGACTGCGTGGCGCCTTCAGTGCCACTCCGCTCAGGACGAACATCTTTCTGGGAAGGGGCGTAGTCGAAGCGCAGGTTATGTCAGGTTTAATTGTTAATACCCAATGTTGCAACTCTTTCTAATATTACAGCGCAAGGTCGAGCAATCGTTCCCTGCCAATTCTCCCTCACCCTTTCCCTCTCCCAAAGGGAGAGGAGACTCCCTTCCCCATTCGGGGGAAGGGTTGGGGATGAGGGCGAAAACGGTAGAAAAGCCATGAGCAGAACCCTCAATGCTCTAACTTTGCGCTGTAATACGCGGAAAAGCGCGGATTTTCAAAGGCTCTTTCCGCGTAAATCCGCGCTCGTCCGTGTCCGCCAACAGTGAAAACAGGAGTTGCACATTAGGTTTACTTGCATACCCATTCCCCTGTTTTTTCAAGAGCCGCTGCCGTAGAGTCTTTTATAAACAATGTAATTTTCGTAGATGCTCTGGATGTATTGGCGGGTCTCGGAAAAACGAATCGATTCGAGCATCAGGTCGGGATCGCCCTGCGAGAGTTTTTTCCAATCTGACGCGTTTCCCGGGCCGCCATTGTAAGCTGCCAGCGCACCGTATAAATCGCCGCCGAGCAGCTTTCGATTCGCGGCGAGATAATATGCTCCGTATACCACGCTCACTTTTGGACGATAAAGCTGGCTCGGATCGAAATATGGCGGCCAGCCGACCTGACCGGAAATTGCCAATCCGGTGCTGGGAACGATTTGCATCAGGCCGCGCGCACCGGCCGTCGAGCTGACAAATCCCTCGAACAGGCTTTCCTGCCTCACCACCGCAAACAAAAACAGCGGATCGAGGCCATAGGTTTGCGCGGCAGGAATGATCACGTCGGAAAAAAAGAGTCCATAGCGCACATGACTGAAATAGGTGGGTGCCAGCATGGCGGAATTGTTATCGGTCAGGCCCGCAAGCGTCAGCACCTGGCGGAGCGCGAAAATCCCGGAGCGATACAGGCCCATGTCAATCATGTAATTGCCGAGACGGTAACTCCCAACCGGATCGGTACCGATGGAATTGCGTAGGTCTTCGAATTCGAGACGCGCGTCCTCGTATTGGCCGAGATTCCATAATTCGGTGCCGCGGATCACGCGCGGGTCCGATGCGAGCGTTCCGAGTCCGCTGAGATCGGTATTCGAGGGAAGGTTGAACGTCAATCGCATCCACGTATCAGCGGCTTTGCGTTCGGCCAAAAGATCGAACTTCAAGCTGCTGGACGGCGGAGGCGTGAAGGGCGCCCGGCCCATCAGCAGGTCGCGGGCGCGTTCGCTGTAATAGCCGCCCGGATCGAGATTCTCCGCCTGCTGCCAGGCGGTTTGCGCCTCGGCGTTCTTTCCAAGTTTTTCCTGTGTCTTGCCAATCCATAAATCGGCACGGGCCTGGTCTTCGACCGCGCTGGCTTGTGAGAGACTGCGTTGAAAAATCGGCAGTGCGGCGTTGTAGTCGGACTGGCGGTATTGCATGATGCCTGCAAAGAAGACGGCGGTGGGGGCCAGGTCGTAACCGGGGTAATTCGTCCCAACTTGAGTCCAAACCTGCGCGGCTTCGTCGAAGCGGCCATCTTCCTCGAGCAGTCGCGCGGCGGTCATCAAAGCGCCTGCCGCATCGTTCGGCGCCGACGCGGATTTGGCGAACGTTTCCAGCGTGGCGGCCGCGTCGGGATACAAATTAAGGTCCTGCCATTGAACCGTGGCTTTTTCATTCCACGCATCCGACCAATGCTGATTGGAGGGATAGTTCCTGATGAAGTCATCGAGGGCATTGAGCGCCTGCGGATAGTTTTGCAATTCCACCAGCGTCAGCGCGCGATAATAATGAGCCGTGCCGTCTTCGGTTGGCGTCGCGGCGATATAGCGTTCGAGCGCGGCCAGAGCCGGAGTATACTGACCGGCGAAATAATCCACCAGTCCGCGGTCGAGATCGCTGACCTGCGCTTTGGCGTTGACCAGTTCGACCAGCGAAAGATATGAATAATACGAGAGCGGATAATTCTGCACCGCGTGGCGGAAGGCGATATAGGCTTCGTCGTTTTTGCTGAGCGACAGATCCGCTTCGCCGGTCAGGTAATCCATCTGCGAACGGATGTAATCGTTGGTCGTATTGGCCGCGATGGTGGTGTACATCGAAAGCGCCGTGGCGTAATCGCCAATCTGGGCGCGCATCTGCGCGATCTTGATGAGCAGCGCTTCTCCGTCATCGAGATGAGGCGCGGCCTGCGCGGCGTCGTAGGCGATGAGCGCGTCGGAGTAATCGCTGGCTGCGGCCAGCGCGTCGCCGCGTAGTTTCTGGACGTACGAGTCGAGCACGCCGGGCCGCGCCTTGAGATACTGTTGATACGCCGCGGCTGCGTCCGTGTAGCGCTGCATATCGTTGTATGTCTGGCCCTGGAGAAAATACGCGGCGGGCACATACGGCGAACTCGGATAACTGCTGATGAGCTGGGCCAGCGTTGTGAGCGTATCCACATGCCGCGCATCTGCGGCTTGCGTGCGCGCCAATCCCCAAAGCGCCGCGGCTTTGACCTGCGGATCGTTGGACTCGCTGAGCGCGGTGCGGTAATCTGCTGCGGCCGCATCCACATCGCCGTCGAAGAGCGCCTGGTCGCCGTTCGCGACGCGCACAAGCGGAACCGGCGTGGGAGCAGGAGTCGGTGTCAATGTGGCGGTGGGCGAAGGAACGAGAGTCGGAGTCGCTGTGGGGAAGAAGGGAAGCGGAGGCGGGCCGGAGAGTATGCTGCAGCCCGCGATAACGGCGGCCAGCCCAAGTCCGAGGATGACGCGCACCATCGTGCGATGTTCTTTCCGCAAAATTTTCTTCATTGTATTTTTATACTGGCAAAGCAAACGAGTGTCAAGCGGGCATCCCGATTCAATCGCTTCAATTTCTAGACAATATGAGCCTCGCATGATAAACTTTTGCCCGCAGTCAACCGCGTGGCGCCTCGCGCCACGCATTTTTCTGCGAATCAAGGATGTCATTGCGAGCGGCCCGCGGCGCCACGAAGCGATCTTTTCCATAAAATGGGATTGCTTCATTTCGCTCGCAGCGACCAAGGAAACGATGGACATTATTATCACCGGCTCTGTTGCGTACGATTATTTGATGACCTTTCCCGGTTTGTTCAAGGAACAAATCCTGCCCGAACGCCTGGCTTCGATCAGTCTTTCGTTTTTGGTTGATTCGATGTCGAAGCAGCGCGGCGGCATCGCGCCGAACATCGCGTACACGATGGCGCTGCTTGGCGGAAAGCCGCGCGTGATGGCGACGGTCGGCGAGGACTTTGCGGATTATCGCGCCTGGCTCGATTCGAAAGGCGTGGACACGTCGCTGATGAAGGTCGTCCCCGGCGAATTCACCGCTTCGTTCTTTGCGACGACGGACCGGGCGTCCGCTCAAATTGCCTCGTTCTACCCCGGAGCGATGGGACATGCCAACCTCCAATCATTGAGGGATTTGCCGAAGAAGCCGGACGTTGTGATCGTTTCACCCAACTCGCCCGACGCCATGATGAAGTTCCCTGCCGAGTGCCGCGAGATGGGAATCAAATATCTTTATGATCCGAGCCAGCAGGTGCTGCGTCTCGAAGGAAACGAACTGGCACGCGATATGGAAGGCGCGTATTTCCTGTTCTGCAACGATTATGAATTTGGTTTGATTTCCAAAAAGACCGGCTGGGATTTAAAGCAAATCCTGAAGCATGTGAAAGTCGTCGTTGTAACGCGCGGCAAGGACGGCGCGAGTCTTTACACGGACGGCGAAGAGTTTACAATCCCGACTGTGCCCGAACGCGAGATCGTTGACCCGACCGGCGTCGGCGATGCGTTCCGCGGCGGATTCCTGGTTGGATATTCACATGGATGGGACTGGACATTATGCTGCGAGGTCGGTTCGCTGGCGGCGGTGTATTGCCTCGAACAGCGCGGCCCGCAAAGCCATCATTACACGAGAAAAGAATTTGTCGAAAGATTCAGACAGCAGTTTGATGATAAGGGAAAGCTGGATGATTTGCTGAAATGAGTTAATGGAGCGCAGACTTCAGTCTGCACTTTATAGCAGCAACAGCGGACTGAAGCCCGCGATCCGAAGAATGGCGGACTGAAGTCCGCGATCCGAAAAATGAAGGAGAACCCATGAGTGACAATTACGATATCAAAGACATCAACCAGGCCGAAGGCGGACGCCGCCGCATTGATTGGGCAGAACGCGAAATGCCCGTGCTTCGTCAGATCCGCGAACGCTTTGCCAAAGAGAAGCCGCTTAAAGGCATCCGCATGTCGGCGTGTTTGCATGTGACCACCGAAACTGCCAACCTGGCGCGCACGCTTCACGAAGGCGGCGCGGATTTGGTCTTGACCGCTTCCAATCCGTTATCCACGCAGGACGATGTGGCCGCGGCGCTGGTCAACATGTACGAAATTCCAACGTATGCCATCAAAGGCGAAGACAATGTGACGTATTACAAGCACATCGGCGCGGCGCTGGATCACAAACCGCAAATGACCATGGACGATGGGGCGGACCTCGTTTCGACGATCCACAAGGAACGCCGCGAGCTTTTGCCGAACATCATCGGCGGCACGGAAGAGACGACGACCGGCGTCATCCGTCTGCGCGCCATGGCCGCGGACAAGATGCTCAACTTCCCCGTCATCGCCGTCAACGATGCGATGACCAAGCATTTCTTCGACAACCGCTATGGCACGGGCCAATCCACGATTGACGGGATTGTGCGCGCAACGAATGTCTTGCTCGCCGGAAAACGATTTGTCGTGGCTGGTTACGGCTGGTGCGGACGCGGACTTGCGTCGCGCGCGCGCGGCATGGGCGCGATCGTCATCGTCACGGAAGTGGATCCGCTCAAGGCGCTGGAAGCGGTCATGGACGGCTTCGAGGTCATGCCGATGGAAGAAGCCGCGAAGATCGGCGACATCTTCTGCACGCTGACCGGCGACATCAATGTCGTGGACAGGAAGCATTTCGAAATCATGAAAGACGGCGCGATCGTTGCCAACTCCGGCCATTTCAACGTGGAGATCAACATCCCGGCGCTGGAAAAGATGTCGAAGGGCAAGCCGAATCTCGTGCGTCCGTTCGTTGACCAGTACGTTACACAAGACGGACGTAAGATCAACATCCTTGGCGAAGGCCGCCTGATCAATCTCGCGTCCGCTGAAGGACATCCCGCCTCCGTAATGGACATGTCGTTTGCGAACCAGGCCTTGGCTGCGGAATATATGGTCAAGAATGCCAGCAAGCTGGAGAAGAAAGTTTATTCCGTGCCTGAAGAAATTGACGCCGAGATCGCCCGCCTGAAGCTTCAGGCGATGGGTGTAAAGATTGATGCGTTGACTGACGAGCAGTTGAAGTATTTGAATTCGTGGCAGGAAGGGACGTAGGTCAGTGAGTGGTAGGGGCGAAGCATCGCTTCGCCCGCAGTAAGCAGCTGCCTCGCGGATTTCTCCGCGAGGCTTTTTGTTTCAGGCGTATAATTTTGACATCACGCGGCCGAAGGGAAACAGAATATCATGCCTAAACCCATCACACGCAACACGCTCTTCTACGACGACAATCTTCCGATTTTGCGCGAATACATTCCCGATGAGTCGGTGGGCTTGATCTCTATCCCAACCCGCCATTCAAGCAGGTTGAGAAAGTCAAGAATGGAGAAGGCAAATAGGGAGAGCTGGGGATAAAAAGCTATGGCAAACAATAAGAAAAAAAGTACTAAATTATCGGAATCGTTCTGGAGGACGTTCGCTGTTGTAATCACAGCAGTAGCAGCTTTGATTACAGCTATTGGTACTATTTTGGCAAATCCAGCAATCTTAAGTAGATTGTGGCCGCCCCCTTTATCGGAAACTCCTACTCCGACAGTGCTTTTAGCTACGTTTTCTCCGTCTAATACGCCTCCCATACCAATTGGGATACCAATCACGAATCCAACGCTAAACTTGTTGGGTTTCTGTGTGGTTCATGTTCAGGACAATCCACCATTTGGGATGGTTTATTATCTCAGCAAATATAATGTTGCTTTTGATTCGGTGGAAGTTTATTATAGATGTGAACTGGATAGCGCGAGTAAAAGTTGTTTGAAGGAAATCAAATTGGAAAAAGCTTCCGGTCATTTTGTTTTGAACTTTGGAGATTTTTTGGTAATACCATCTGTTTCACAAGAGGCCTGCACACAGCCTGACAGTTTATGGGTGCTCAACGCAACTGGTCAATGATTGTGGATGTTGATAATATAGAGGCGGACGATTCAAATGTAGGGGCGACTGGCACTCTTCGAGTATCTGCGACCAGTCGCCCCTACCACCATTGCCTCTACAAAAAATGTATCCCCACGGGCCCGCGTCAAAATCGTTGGCATCGTTCATCGTTGGTTTCAAATCCTCTGTCACCAAACGCATCCGGAACGAATTTGGGGGCGTCGGCGGCGTTTGGCAGCGCAATTATTACGAACACGTCATCCACAATGAAAAAGAATGGGATGCCATTCGGCGTTACATTGAATCCAATCCGTGCAATTGGGAGACCGATGAAGAGAATCCGAAAATCATGGTTTTCGCAAAGTCGCTTGACGGGAATTGAAGTCTGTGGCGTAGCAGGAGCAAATAAGGGCGGGAACAGCGAATTTTCGCTTTCTGCACGAAACCAAAGCCTGCAAATCCGGACCTTGCGAAAGCCATGATCCGAAAATGCAAGGCACTTCCGAAGTCTTTGAAACTCTGATACAATATCGCCCGCACGCCGACACTTCGACAGGCTCAGTGCAGGCCTTCGACCTCCGCTCAGGATAATGAAAGAAGAACCCTCGGCTTCCCCGTCGGGGGTTTTTGTATGTCCTATAAGTGTCATGTGCCAAGTATCAGGTGTCAGGTTTACTCCCAGATCGCCCGACTTCCGAATATTGACTTTCGCCTATCCGGCCACTCGACTAGCAGACAAGAAGGCTATTAGACTATGCTTACCGAACGAACCGACCTCCGCAACATCGCCATCATCGCCCACGTGGACCATGGCAAGACCACGCTCGTGGATTTCCTTCTGCGTCAGGCGCACACCTTCCGCGAGAACCAGCAAATCGCCGAGCGCGTCATGGATTCCAACGACCTCGAACGCGAGCGCGGCATTACCATCCTCGCCAAGAACACGGCTATTTCTATTTTCGATTCGGTTGCAAAACAACAAGTCAAAATAAATATTGTGGATACTCCCGGTCACGCCGATTTCGGCGGGGAGGTCGAGCGCGTGATGAATATGGTGGATGGTGTTCTGCTCCTCGTGGATGCCGCCGAAGGTCCCATGCCGCAAACGCGTTTCGTGTTGAAGAAAGCGCTTGAGATGGGACACAAAGCCATCGTGGTCATCAATAAAGTGGATCGCAAGGATGCCGAGCCGGCGCGCGTGCTCAACGAAACCTTTGACTTGTTTATTGAACTTGGCGCGAACGATCAGCAAGCGGATTTCCCTGTGATCTATGCTCAAGCAACAGCCGGACGCGCCGGTCTTTCCCCGGACCTCGGAGCGGATCTGCAGCCGTTGTTCGATGCCATCCTCCGACAAATTCCCGCGCCGCGCGTCGACCCGGAGTCGCCCCTGCAAATGCTGGTGACGACTCTCGGCTACGATGATTATCGCGGCGTCACCGCAGTGGGACGCGTCTTCGCGGGAAAGATTCATGTTGGTCAAAAACTTATTCGCATCAAAACCGATGGTGAGAATCTACCAGAATCTGCGCGTTATCTTTATACCTTCCAAGGCTTGAATAAAGTCGAAGTGGAAGAAGTCAGCGCAGGCGATATTGTTTCATTAGCTGGCTTGGAAGGAATTGCGATTGGTGAAACACTGGCCGGCCCAGAGAGTCCGGTGGCATTACCGACGATCAAAGTCGAAGAGCCGACCGTCCGCATGACGTTTGGAGTCAACACGTCGCCGTTTTCCGGCCAGGAAGGGAAATGGGGCACGTCCCGCAAACTGCGCGAGCGTTTGTTCGATGAATTGAGAACGAACGTTGCTTTGCGCGTCGAAGAAACAGATACGGCTGAGAACTTTCTTGTCAGCGGACGCGGCGAATTGCATTTGGGAATTCTCATCGAAACGATGCGGCGCGAAGGTTATGAATTTCAGGTTTCGCGGCCCGAAGTGATCTTTCATAAAGCCGATGACGGTTCATTGCTCGAACCGTACGAGGAAGTCCATATCGAGACCAGCAGTGAAACCGTCGGCGCGGTGGTGGAAATGCTCGGGGCTCGGCGCGGCAAGATGATGGAGATGCACGATACGGGTCAGGGCACGACGCGCATGGTTTACGTTGCCCCGACGCGCGGCCTGCTCGGATTCCGTTATCAATTCCTGACGTCCACGCGCGGCGCGGGCGTGATGCACACGATCTTCAGCGGCTACGATGAAATGGCCGGGCCGATGTCCACGCGCACAACCGGTTCCATTGTCGCGATGGAGGCGGGCGATACGACCGCGTATGCGTTGAAGTCCGCTGAGGAACGCGGCACGTTGTTTGTGAATCCCGGCGTTGCGGTCTATGAAGGCATGGTCGTCGGCGAGGCCAGCCGCGGGCAGGATATCCCGATCAACGTCTGCCGCAAGAAACATTTGACCAATGTGCGTTCCTCGCGCGGCGATATGGAGATCCGTCTCACGCCGCCGCGCCAGATGAGCCTCGATGAAGCGATTGAATATCTCGCCGATGATGAATTGCTGGAAGTGACGCCGCTTTCGTATCGCATCCGCAAGCGCATTCTCGATACCGAAGAACGCGGCAAACACACCAAGAAAGCCAAAGAGCAATTGGAGGAATAGACCAAAGCGCCCTGAAGTTTTGAAACTCCAGGGCGCTTTCTATGCTATGGGCACTTACTGCTTGCATAAGTGACAGCCGACATGCCAAACGCGTTGGCTGCCGATACGCCGAATTGTATCAGACCGGTCGTCTTGTCGAAGGAGATTTGATAACTGGTCTGGGTCATCTTTCCGCCGACATTGGCGTTGTTGTCGTAAACATAATATCCGTCTGCGTTGCTTACGCTCGTCCATGACAGGGCGTCGCTGCGGCTCATAAGAACCTTTACCGGAAAGTAAATGAACTGGCAGGTTGTGGTTACGGTCAATTTCGAGGGCGCAGAGGGCGGCAGTGCGATTTTTATAATGCCCGGATTAATGATCGGGACGATGGGAATGATCGGCTTGTTGGTGGGGGTGGGAGATGGTTTCGTGGGCTTCGGGGTGGGAGGATTGGCCGCGACCTGTGTGGGCGGCGCGATCTCAGCCAATGTGCTTGTATTGCCCTGTACAGTGGCATAAGCGCCCCAAAGCCAGCACGTTCCGCCGGTCGGTGTGTTGATGATCCAGTAATTCGAAGCGGAATATTTTCCCACCACTTGCGCGGTCGCTCCCGGTTGGAAAACCAGCACCAATGAATCACTCGGATCGGGACCGGTCCGGCAATTCGTGGCCGCGCTGACGCTTACCATCGGCACGGACGACGTTGGCGTCAGCGCGGCCGGCTGTGTTGGCTGGGCGGCGGACGTCGGCGTGGCTTCCGCACCGGGTCTCTGCGCCGGAAGATTGCACGCCAGGATCGCAATTAAAATGGCAGACATCGCTAACAATAATTTTCTGTTCGTGTTCATGACAACAACCTCCGAATTCAGTTGTATTTTGCTCCGTCATGAACACAAAGCCAATCCCCAAAATGTACCGAGGAGGCTGGATGATCGTTTGCGATGCAGGATGGGACGAACCTTGAATTATCCGCAGTGATGGACTTCGACGGTCACGATGCTGGAGACTTGAGAACCGTTGAATGCCTGAGCGCCGTAGGTAACATCCCAATGTCCAAAGTGGACGAATGTATCGGTGTAGGAACTTGCATGGGCATGTAAGGTCGCAATCTGATGCCCGTTCCTGTAAACGCGCACGCCGGTCTGGTCGTTGTCGGTGTTCGCCCATCGGAAGACGACTGTCCATTGAGACGCGTCATCCCACCACCAATCGTCCGGGTCGGGCGTGGACGAAAGGGCGGTGCTGCTGCAAGAGACGCGCGGGCTGCGCGGCTCGCTCAACGTGTAGTTCGAGACCACTGGCGTGGCGGGTGCGGGAAGGTTGCCGGTGTCGCCAGTCACGCTCGCATACTGCCCTGAAAGCCAGCAGATTGTGCCGGGATAATTTGGCACATCAACGATCCAGTAATTGTCCTCCGGGTCCTTTCCCTCCACCGTTACCGTGATTCCCGGATAGATCGTGATCACGAAGCCGTAGTTCGTGCTGGAACCGGCATAGCAATTTGTCGCGACGCTGACGCTCAAAGCCGGCGGCAAAGATGTGTTGGTGGGCGTGGCGGTCGCGCTGGGGGGCGGTGTATTGGCAGGCGTGGCAGAAAGCGCCTGCTGCGTAAAAGCTTCCAAGGTGCCTGCCACCATCGTCGAGACCTGCTGCAGACCGGATAGCGTGGGCGTCGCGGTGGCGCTGGAAGGCTGCGGGCCAAAATCGAAAGTTACACTACACGCCAGCATCACCAGCGCAAGAATGCAAAATAGAACAAGAAACTTCCTGGTCGGCGTCATTTCTCATCCTTTTCGAGCTTTGATTTCCCTCTTCTGCCAATACTATACACCCGTTGCCAGGAGCAGATATGTATTTTGTGTGTAGATTGTATAAAAGAAAACTGGACGCGAGTTTTGGATAAACTCGCGTCCAGTCGTTCATTTACCTTTCTGAATTCTGTTTGGAATAACTTGTTTTACTGACACGCAAAACTGATTGACCGCTGTGCAGATGCACCGTCCGCGTTATAAGCTTCCACGCTGTAGGTGATCGTGGCCCCAACCGGGACGTTCGTAACGTCTGTGTAAGTGGTGGAATTTGCAGGCAAGTCAGCGGCCAATGTGTTGTCACGATAAACGTGATAGCCCGTTTCGTTATTGGCATTGTCTGCCCAATTGAGAGTCGTCGTCAAACTTGAGCAGGGGCCAATCCATTGGTAGAAAAGACTTCCGGGGCGTGCCGGCACGCCGCTCGCCGCGCCCGCGGTCGGTGTGACATCCGGAAGGCTTGCAAAATTTCCGCTCGCCGTCGCATATTCTCCGGATGCCCAACATGTATCTTGTGACTTTGGTAATTGAACAAGCCAGAAATTATCCGCCGTGTCTTTTCCCAGGATGGTGAGTTTTGTTCCGGGATTGAAAGCGGTGATCAACTGAAAGTTGGTTCCGGGCCCGCTTCGACAATTGGTCGGATCGTTGATGGTCAAAACGGGAGCGGACGTTGTTGGCGGCACAGGCGATGAAAAAGGCGCGGGCGTATTGGAAATTACACCCTTGGCCGCCGATTCGGTTGCGGCCTGCAGCGTCTGCGCGACGATGGTCGCGGCGGCATCGTTCAAATTCGGAGCCTGCGGCGCGTTGACTCCGATGTTGCATGCCGTTATGCCAAATGCCAGAAAACCAAAGGTTACCAAACGCATTATTTTCGATTTCATGACTCTCCTCAGGTTGAATTGCTCATTTGCTGCAAGTGACTGTGATTTTCGTCTGTGCGGATTCTCCTACGTCATTATAGACTGACAGGCCATAGGTCACGCTGCCTGCCGGAACAATGATCGCGGTGTCCTGATAAGTTGTTGTCCCGGCAGGCAAGTCTGCAATTTGAGTATCGCCGCGGAAAACGTGATATCCATTTGCGTCTTTCGGGGCGAACCAGCTAAGGGTGGTCGTGACACTTTCCCCGCTGATGCCGGGATAGGAACATGTGAAATTGGCAATGATGCTGCCCTTATTAATTGGGATGGGCGCACTTTCATTACTTGGCTGCGGCGTGACTTCCGGCAGGGATTGAAAGTCTCCAGCGGGGGAGCCGTCCTGGGCCATCACCCAGCAGGCATCAACACCGTTCGGCGCTTTGACCAGCCACGCGCTTTGCGGGGTATCCCTGCCGATCAATTCCAGTGTTGTGCCTGCTGTTAATGTTGCGATTATTTTGAAGTTCGGGCTTGTGCCTGAACGGCAATTTGCATTGTCATTGATGTACAACAGCGGCTTGGAAAATGTCGGCGTGGCGGCGGGTGACGGAAGAGGCGTCGGCGTGTGGAGAGTTGCGGCCCACGTGGCCGCCTGGAAGGTCGAGGCCACGAGTGTGGAGGCTGCTTCGGCAACGGTCAATGATTCGGGCGTTGGGGCCGCCGCCCCGCAGGCGGAGGCGAACAGCGCCAGCGCGCCCGCCAGAGTCAAAAAGGCTTTGCGTGAGTTCATGCGTTTTTCTGATCCTGACTTTATGTTTTGTATCTTTCAATACCTTCGCCAATGCGGCATCGGGAGCGGCGAACGTAGGGACAATTTGCCAAATTGTCCCACAACTGGCGAAGGTATTGATCTTTATAACATAAAAGTCGTTGAGTTTTATGCGCAAATTATCATTGCGCGAAGCGGCGCCCCCGCGTGTGCGGGATCTTCGACTTGGCGCCACGACGAAGCACTGCGTTAAAACGCCGCTCGCAATGACACAGGCTCATTTCATTTCCCCTAATGTTTGCGCGCCACTTTCCTGAAGAACAAGTCGAGCAAGTTCGGGTCGAAAAATTCCGCGTCGTGTTCCATGATCTGCAGGGACTTTTTATTCGAATAGGCGGGCCGGTAGCCGCGGTCGCTGGTCAGCGCGTCGTAGGTGTCTGCAATGCGGATGATGCGCGCACCAAGCGGAATCTCTTCGCCTCTTATTTTATTTGGATAACCAGTGCCGTCGAAATTTTCGTGATGGTTCAGGATGATCAAATGAACGGACGGGTCAATATCTAGATTTTCCACAAGGTTTGCGCCGATCTTGGCGTGCTGCTGAACCATCACATATTCGGCTTCCGTGAATTTGCCCGGCTTGTTGATGACGAATTCGTTGATGGCGATCTTGCCGATATCGTGAATGGACGCGGCATATTTTAGGAGATCCAATTCCTTCGTTTTCAGATCAGCCGCTTTGCCCAGCGCGGAGGCATATTCAGTCACGTGATCCGAGTGGGCCTCGGCGTGCGGATCGCGCAGCCCGATCAGACGAAGCAGGAAAGGGAGGAGGGTGGTCATTGTGTTGATTTTCTACTCCCCGTTTCCTTCCAGCCAGCTCGCCATGTATTCTTTCTTTTCCAATTCGACGGCCTGCTTCGTGAGCTGCAGCGGATAGAACGTATCCACCATCACGGCCAGTTCGTTGGTTTCTTTTTTGCCGATCGAAGCTTCAGTCATGCCGGGCTGCGGACCGTGCGGCAGGCCATACGGATGCAGGCTGATGTCGTACTGGTCAATGCCTTTGCGCGACATGAAGCTGCCTTCGGCATAATAGAGGACTTCATCAGAGTTTATATTGGAATGATTGTAAGGTGCGGGAATGCCTTCGGGATGATAGTCGAACAGGCGCGGCACGAACGAGCAGACCACGAAGTTGTGTCCCTGGAAGGTTTGATGTGCGGGCGGCGGCTGGTGGACTCGTCCGGTGATCGGTTCGAAATCGCCGATGTTGAAGATCCATGGATAGAGATAACCGTCCCAGCCGACAACGTCGAATGGATGATGATCCAGTTCGTGGCAGGTCAACCGGTCCCGCACCTTGATGCGGACCTCGAAGCGGCCGCGCTCCGTGTGCGTTTCCAACTCTGACGGCACGCGGATGTCGCGCTCCGAATAGGGTGCGTGCTCGAGCAATTGACCATAGTCATTGCGATAACGGCGCGGCGGCTCGATCTGCGAAGGATTCTCGATGGTAAAGAAACGCGCTTCTTTCGATTCGAGAATCATCTGCCAGGTTGTTCCAAAAGGAATAACGATGTAATCGCCGGAATGAAACGGCAGGCTGCCGAATTGCGACTTCAACGTGCCCTCGCCTTCATGGACGAACCAGGTCTCGTAGGCCTGCGCGTTGCGATAGAAATAATCCATGCTCTTCGAGGCGCGCGCCACGCCGAGGATCACATCGTTGTTGCCGAGGAGCGGAGTCCGCGCCGAAACGGGATCCGCTCCGAGCGGGGCCTGAACCGTTCTGAAGGCGCGGTGGCGGATCGGGCCGAAGTCCACGTATTCGGGTTTGAGCGATCCGTAATCTTCGGTCTTCGTCACGCGCGGCGGCAGGAAGTGATGATAAAGAATGGACTGGATGGATGAAAATCCTTCCAGTCCCATCAGTTCCTCCCGGTAAAGTTTGCCGTCCGGCTTCCTGAATTGTGTGTGACGCTTGTGCGGTATCTCGCCAAGCTTGTGATAGAAAGGCATTCCAACTCCTTGTGGGTAACGCTAATGAACCGCAGCAAAACACCTGAAATATGGATGGGGAGACAGCGCCATCTCTTTCTTATTGGATCGAAATGGATTGGATGAGCGCATCGAGCGAAGTCAACGATGGGCTGAACTGATCGGGCCGGGCCGCGTTGATCAAATCCGTAACTTGCCTGAAATAATTCTCGAAGTCTGTGCCGGGCGCGTTGTTTTGCGGGAAAGCGATTCCGCCGGGTGGAACCGGCGAGCTTGGATTGTTGTCAGCGGGGAGGAATGGCAATTGGGCGGGCAGGATGGCGACGATGTAATATTTGCCGCCGCTCGTCAGACCTTCGAAGTCGTAGAACAGCCCGCCGTTGTTGACCGGCGAAACATCCTGCGCGTATTGCGTCACGATGCGAACGCCGGAGCCGCCGTTGAACTGGATGACTTTTTCCTGCGCCGCGAAAACCTGTCCGGCGTTGAAGAATGGGACGCGCGGCAATTGGTCACTGGCGTATTGGGCGCCGGGATTCGATAACACGTCCTGCAAGCGTTGGATGCTTTCCGCCGCAGACGAATTTGCCGCCGCATACTCCTGCACGGGATAAACAAAAATCTGCGGGACGTGAAAACTCCCGTTCGATGGATAACCCTGGAAAGTCACTTGAAGATGCGCCGGGGCAATATCCCACGGCGCGCCGGTTTGGTCGGTGACCACGTCAATCGTCTCAGCGCTGGCGCTGGTTGCGAGTCCGTCCGGGATCACCAGTCTGATCGGCGATGCGAAAAACGGGATTCCGCTTTGGGTCGCTGTCGCCGCGGCGGGAATCGTTGGCGAAATTTGCGTCGCGGGGGCGCTGAACAGACTGCACGCCAGGATGATGGTCAGTGAAATTATTCCAACGATTGACTTGAAAAGAATTTTTGAATTCATCACGTTTTTTTATAGGTCGGATTGCCAATCCGACCTACAGCCTTATCTTCGGTTCCTCGACGACGACCACGCTTTCCTGTTCGTTCGGATCATTGCGCGCCACAACTGCGATGACCTGTTCTTTGTCACTTAAGTTTACTGGTTGGTGCGGAACGTTCGGCGGGATGAACAAAAAATCACCGGCTTCGTTGATGGACGAATGTTCGAGGTCCGGTCCGTATTTCGTTTCCGCGCGGCCTTGAACAATATAAATGGCTGTCTCGTATCCGTTGTGATAATGCGGCGCGGCTTTTCCTCCCGGCGGAATGATGACGAGGTGCATGCATAAATGCTTCGATCCCGCCGTGCTGGCAGAAATGCCTTCAAAATTTGGCAGGCTCTGTTTGGTAGGATGCGTCCCTTTTGGACGGACTGTGATAACTGGTTTGTCTTCGACCATCATGTTTTTCTACCAACCTTGTTGCGTAGTGTGCCAAGCCGTTCGATTGTGAGTTCGACGACGTCACCCTCATCGAGCCACGGGCCCTGAGCTTTGGTCAATTCCAAAAGGCATCCGGTGCCGACCGTGCCGGAGCCGATCACATCGCCGGGCAATAACGTGACGTATTCCGAGGCGCGCGCCAGCAGATCGCCGAACGACCAGTACATATCATTGAAGTTGCCGCGCGATCTTTCCACACCGTTAATACAGCCCCGCATCGTTAAATCGTAGACCCCGGGGCGGCCTGCCGCTTTATCAGACAATTCCTCCGCCGTGACGATGTACGGTCCGAGCGCAGACGCGAAATCTTTTCCCTTTGCCGGGCCGAGGCTCACTTTCATCTCGTCGCGCTGAATATCGCGCGCAGACCAATCGTTGAAGATGGTGTAACCGAAAATATGTTCCGGCGCATCTTCAGGCCTGATGTTGATGCCGGGCTTTCCAATTATCACCGCGATCTCAAGTTCGTAATCCATTTCGTTCGTGTAGGGTGGATACGGAATTTCATCATCCGGCCCATATATGTTATTCGGATTCGTAAAATAGAAAATGGGAAACTTGTACCATTCCGCGGGGACTTCACGCCCGCGGTTGGCATTGGCGGTTTTGACGTGCGTCTCGAACGCGTAGCCGTCGCGCAAAGTCGTCGGGCGGAGCGGCGCGTGAAGTTTCACTTCATTGAGCGCATAGGATTCGTCCAACGCATTGCGCGCGGCTTCATCCGCCCCGGCTTCGATGACGGCGCGCATGTCGGCAAAAGGCAAAAGGTGGATGCGATTCTCTTTAACGAGACCCGGCTGCGGCGGAGTCTGAGGCGTGGAGAAAGTGGCGAATTTCATTTTTATCCGTTGGAATGTTTGAAAGTTAAAAAGTTGGCAAGTCGAACTTTTCAACCTGCCAACCTGTCAACGTGGAAACGATCAGAGATTGCCTCGTTTTTCCTGTTCGAGTTCGAGCGCCTCGAACAGCGCCTTGAAATTGCCTTTGCCGAAGCTTTGTGAGCCGTGGCGTTCGATGACTTCGATGAACATGGTCGGGCGATCCTGGATGGATTTGGTGAAGATTTGCAGCAGGTAGCCTTCATCGTCGCGGTCCACGAGGATGCCGAGATCGTGGATGGCTTTCATGTCTTCGTCAATCTTGCCCACGCGGTCGGGCAAAACTTCATAGTAGGTTTCGGGCACGCGCAGGAATTCCACGCCGTTCTCTTTTAATTGCGTAACGGTCTTGATGATGTCGCCGGTGATCAGTGCAACGTGCTGCGCGCCGGGCGTGAGGTAATAATCGAGATATTCTTCGATCTGGCTTTTCTTCTTGCCCTCGGCGGGTTCGTTGATCGGGAATTTGACGCGGCCATTGCCGTTCTGCATCACCTTCGACATCAGCGCAGAATATTCGGTGGAAATGTCCTTGTCGTCGAAGTGCATGAGCTGACGGAAGCCCATCACTTTGTGGTAGTAGTTGACCCATTCGTTCATCTTGCCCAACTGCACATTGCCAACGATATGGTCAATCGCGGCGAGGCCAACGGATTGCGCTTCTTTATCTTTGATCGGACGGTAGGTCGGCGCGAAGACTCCTTTATAGTCATCGCGATCCACAAAGACGTGAAGCGTTTCGCCGTACGTGTAAATCGCGGATGTGCGGAAGATGCCGAAGTCGTCTTTTTGCTCGCGCGGACTCCAAGCGGACTTGCCGCCGCGTGACGTGGTTTCCTTCCACGCTTTTTCGACATCATCCACTTCCAGCGCAATGACTTTGACGCCGTCGCCGTGAACCATCTGATGCGCGGCGATTTCGCTGGTCGGACCGTAGGCCGCGGAAAGGACAAACCGCGCCTGCCCTGACTCTAAAACGTACGAGGCGAAGTCGCGGTTGCCGGTCTCCAGGCCGGAGTAGGCCACAGGCTTGAAGCCGTAGGCTTTCCACCAATAAAACATGGCGTGATTGGCGTTGCCCACGTAAAAGTGGACGTGGTCAATGGATTTGATTTGGAGGAAGTCTGCTTCCTCGGTCATGGGGCGGGAATCGGTAACGGACGCGGGTTTGGACGCGAGTTTTGTCATATCTCTCTCCTTTGGTAATGATGTGGATTCTACGACAAAGATTGTCCGATTGCAACTCAAAAAGCTGTATGCTGAACAGCGTTTGTGAATTCGGGATTTATCGGCGTGACCCGAAGTGCGAGAAAAAATCCTCCGCAGACATCGTACTCGAAGAGTATTTCACAGATCACGCAGATGAATTAAAAAATCAGCGAAATCTGCGTCATCTGCGGATGTTGAGATTCTCTTCGATGAATTTCTTCCAAACCGGATACTCGTCCGGATTCCAAATGCGGCGCAAATCCTTGAACGCTTCTTCGGCTTTCCATCCAAGCCGATTGATGCGATACAAAGTGATAAAGCCTGTGGCGCGATAGTTGGCGCGGCAATGGACGAGTATTTTGTTGTTTTTGTTTTCATCCATCGCCTTGATGAAGTCATTGAAGTTTTTGCGCGCCGGCGCTTCCCAATCCACCGGAATGTTGATGTATTTCATCCCAAGTGACTCCACCAGCGCGCCTTCATCGTTTAAATCCCGGTTCGGATCGAACGGCGCAAGATTGACTACTACTTTGACTCCAGTCTCAGCCACCGATTTCATCTGTTCGGCGGTCGGCATTCCACTGCTCAATAAATTTTCATTCAGTTGTAAAAAGTTACGAATATCTTCGATCATGATTTGACTTGCCCTTTCAATCCCTCTCCCATTGGGAGAGGGCAGGGTGAGGGTCTTATTTGACCCTCACAACTTTTCCGCCGGTCATCTTGATCAAATCATCAGGCATCAATTCGAAGATCGCATTCGGTGTGCCCGCCGCGCCCCAAATGGTTTTATATTGAAGCAAATCTTCATCGAGATAGGTTTCCATTTTTTGCGTGTGTCCAAGCGGAGGTACGCCGCCGATGGCAAAGCCAGTAACGGCACGCACAAAATCCGCGTCGGCGCGAACGATGGCTTCGCCCGCGTATGCGCTGATCCGCTTTTCGTCGACGCGGTTTGCGCCGCTGGTCAATACCAGAATCGGTTTACTGCTTACCTTACCCTTGAAGATCAGCGACTTGGTGATTTGTCCGAGAGTGCAGCCGGCGCGGTCCGCGGCTTCCTGCGCGGTGCGTGTGCTTTCGGCGAACTCAATGACTTTGCAATCGAAGCTTTGCGATGTCAAAATATCCTGAACTTTTTGAGCGGTGGGAGATAGTTTCATAGTTCGATAGCCTGATAGTCTGATAGTCTGATAGTCTGATGGTCTGATAGTTTGATAGTCTGATAGTCTGATGGTTATGGAGTTGGCGGTTGGATGGGCGAACATGATCACGTTGGAACATTGGGACGTTCGGAGATAGAATTGCAACGGAGTATAACGCAATGCCGAACGAAAAAGAAGTTTATGCAAGCCATGCGATTGAATATGAAGCACTGGTTTCGCATGAAGATTATCAGAGAAATATTCTGAAAACGATTCAAGAAATCATTTCGTTGGATGGGTTGGATGTTCTTGATCTTGGCGCGGGCACGGGACGTTTGGCTTGTCTGCTCGCGCCTTATGTGCGGACGGTGCTGGCGTTGGATTTATCGCCTCACATGCTGACGATTGCGCGCGATAAACTTCGCCGCATCACGCGGGACAATTGGCTGGCCGCGGCCTCCGATCATCGTTTCCTTCCGCTGACGGCTCGCCGCGCGGACTTGGTCGTCTCCGGCTGGAGCGTGAGCTATCTCGCGGCGTGGAATCCGCTTCGGTGGCGGGAGGAAGCGGACGCGTGGCTGTCAGAAGCGCGCCGCGTCCTTCGCCGCGATGGACATATCATCCTTTTTGAATCGCTTGGCACGGGAAATGAATCCCCTCAACGATTGGCACATCTCGAAAACTTTTACGATTGGTTGGATGAAGTTGGATTCAAAAATAAATGGATTCGCACAGACTATAAATTTGAATCGCCGGCGTTTGCAGGTGACATCGCCGGTTTTTTCTTTGGTGATGAGATGAAGCAGAAAATTCTTGACGGGCAATTGACGATTTTGCCTGAATGTACCGGTGTGTGGTGGATGAAAATCTAAATGGCCGATTTGAATTATCGCGTGGAGGGCGACGGCGAGGCTTTGCTGCTCGTTCACGGTTTCGGCGTTTCGTTCAATATCTGGAAAAAACTGGTTCCACTTTTGCGGCCGTACTTCACTTTGATAATGATCGAAGCGCCGGGCATTGGCGGGTCGCCGTTCGAGAAGAGTGGACAATCCTATCTGGCCGCGTCGGTGGAAGCAATCGAATGCCTGCGCTCGATGCTTGGATTTGATTCGTGGAACGTGCTGGGTTATTCGACCGGTTCCCGCGTTGTCGAAGCCTATGTACGGACGTATGCCTCGCGCGTGCGCGGCCTGATCTTTCTTTGCCCATTGGTCTTGCCGCGTTTCACCAGTTTGAATTTACGCTTTTCTCTGTGGATTGATAAATTCATTCCCGCGTATGGCGACCTTATTCTGACAGGCTGGCGGTTGAAATTTTTGATCTTCCTTTTGGGTTTCAGCCTGAAACAAAATTCTTTGGCAGGCGAGTGGTTCGAGGAAATAAGCCAGAATCCGCGAAATGTCCTGAAGGAAACCCTGCGGATGATTTCGCCGACTGGAACGTGCCCGTTAGAGATTCCAATGCCGGCTTCGTATATTTGGGGAAAGGATGATTTTGTCACGCAAAGGCCGCGGAGGCCAGGCCCACATGATTTTTTGATCCATGCCAATCATGCCGCACCGGTGCTGGCTGCGGATGAGGTTTCCGAACTTATCATCGAACTCTTAGGAAGCTCTTGACATGGTTTCATGCGATGATGCTAAAGTGCGAATGTAATAATATCCTCATGTCGCTGCGAGTGGCGCCAGGTTTCGATACGATCGGAAAAGCACTGCTCTACTCAACCATCGGGCGCGGCTCGCAATGACATGTCCTGTGAGTGATATTCATGCGAACATTTTTTAGCGACACCTGGCGCGATCTCCGCGCATTGCCAGACGATTTGATCCGCGGCCGCGACGCGCTGATCATCACCGCGCTGATTTTGCTGCCGTGGCTGCTTCTCTTTCTAAAACGACGCGACATAACTTCGCTCCAGCCTCTGACCTGGATTTTTGCCTTCATCGCTTTCTTCTGGCTGACCGGCCACCGGCATGTTCTGCCGCCGCTGCAAGTCCGCAGGCCGCGCCTCGAGCTTGTCGTTGCGTTGGCGCTGGCTGCTTTGTGGATTCTTTATCGTGTGGGGGAGTACTGGCAGTTGTACGCAATCCCCACTTTTGGATTGAAGAACAGCTGCGGCCCGATTTCTGAAACGCCGGTTCCCAAGATGATCGAGATGTTTCTTGTGCCGGTTCTCTTTTTGCTTGTGTTGAAATACTCCTTCAAGGCGATGGGCTTTTCCTTCGACAAGTTTTCATGGCTGGCCGCGCTCCTGCCAATCATTATCTTGATTGTTTATGGCCTGGCCAATCATCCTTTGCAGCCGTTTGCCGTCTCCTCTGCCTGCTATTTCTTCGGCGCGGGATTGCCCGAAGAGTTTCTGTACCGCGCTTTTATTCAAACGCGATTCGAAGCGATCCTGCGCCGTCCGCTTTGGGCGGTGTGGCTGGCTTCGTTTGCATTCGGCGTTTCGCACGTCCCGATTGACCTTGCCGGATCATTCGTCCATTGGCAGGACGCGCTGCTCACCGCCTTCACGTATCAGATGACGGTCGGCTTTGCGCTGGGTTATGCCTACATGCGAACACGCAGCGTTCTGCCGTTATCGTTAATTCACACGTTCATCGATTCCGCGATCTGATGCGCAAGTCACTGCGAAGATCGCGAAGCACGCCGTTGGCGATGCCGCAGGCCGACGTGGCAGTCTCAGCTAATCCTCAACTGATTGGTTGAAAATAAAACCTTGCGAAGGTCCGAAACCTTCGCAAGGTTTGAATTTATTTTATAAACGTTCCATTGCGCAATTCCATCAGCGTTTGCTGGATTTCCTCCGTCGTGTTCATCACGAACGGACCGTACGGCGCAATCGGTTCTTTGAACGGCGCGCCAGCCACCAGCATGAATCGAACAGATGAATTTTCTGTCTTCACGCGGAGCGAATCGCCGTCGTCGAATTTGACCATGCGAACGGCTTCGACGGTCTGATCGGCAAAGACGGCTTCGCCCTCGAAGACATACGCGATGGCGGTGTGACCCAGCTCAACGGGCTGAGTCCATTCTTGGTCGGGAGCCAGCTCGACGTCGAGGTAAAGAGGCGAGGCCGCGATCTCGGTAACGGGACCAATTACATTGCCCGCTCGTCCTGCGACGACGCGGATTTTGATCCCATCCTTTTCATATATCGGAATCGCCGCGGCATTGACTTCCTGATAGCGCGGCTCGGTCATCTTGAGTCGGGCAGGGAGGTTGACCCAAAGTTGAAATCCGTAAATGTTTCCGCTCGGACCGCGGCGCGGCATTTCCTCATGCAAAATGCCGCGGCCGGATGTCATCCATTGCGCGTCGCCGGGACCGATGACGCCTGAATTGCCGAGGCTGTCGCGATGCGCCGTGGAACCTTCGAGCATGTAGGTGACGGTTTCGATGCCGCGATGCGGGTGCATGGGGAAGCCGCGGATCGGGCCTTCGACCGGATCGTTGAAGGCGAAGTGATCGAAGAGCAGGAAGGGATCGAAGAGATTGGATTTGTGCGGCGCGATGGAACGCCTGAGCAGCACGCCCGCGCCTTCGATGACGTATTGCGGCTCGATGATTTGGGGAATAGTTCTAAAGTTGGTCATGCGAAATAGATGACTTGAGGTAGAAGAGTATTACACGGCTTATGGTATCTTATCAAGCAGCTTGTCAACTCGCAGTAATTGCTCTCTCTGCCTGCTTGGCCCTGTACTCGCTCATAAGCATGTTGAGCAGCGGTTGAGAACTTTTTCCTGTAACCCTTATGTGTTCACCATTGATGTGTCCGTTTGCCGCCGAGCCGAGATAAACGATTAGAGAAGCGACATCTTGCGCGGTTGTAATCCGGCGCGTTGGAAAAGCCTTTGCTGCCTCGCGCCTGAATTCTTCCGGGAAGTTCGCCATGTGCCTCTCCACAAGCGTCCAGCTTGGCAACACGACGTTCGAGAGAATGCCGTCCGCTGAAAGCTCCTCGACCAGGTTCGATGTCAGGCCGAACAACGCGGTCTTCAGTGAGCCGTACGGGCCTGAGCCTTTCAGGCTGTCGTAACCGATGTCGCTGGAGATGTTGACGATGCGACCCCATTTCTGCTTCCGCATGAAAGGGACGACGAGCTGTGTCACCTTCACTGTGCCGAACAGGTTGATGCCAACCGTCTCCTGCCACTGTTTCATCGACATCTCCTCGAACGCCTTACTGCGGTTCTCCCCGCTGCCCCACTGGATGGCATTGTTCACCAGCACATCGATGCTCCCGAATCTTCTTGCGATCGCCTCGACCGCCTTCTCGATGCTGGCGTGATCCGCAAGTGACATGTAGGTTGCAAACGCGGTGCCGCCGTCCCGTTCGATCGAAGCGACAGCTTCTTTGGCAGACACCTCGTTCTTGAAATAGGTAACGGCGACTCTGGAGCCAGTTTCGTGACCAAATGCCAGCGCACTAGCTTTTCCGATTCCCATACTTCCACCCGTGATCAAAATGGTTTTTCCATTCAATCCTGTATCCACGTTATTTCTCCTTTTCAAAGTAATTTCTAAAAGTTCTCTTGAATTGATGATTCACATCACGCCGCGTTCCCAAGGCGCAGCCAAGCAATGTAATCAGCGATCCCGGCCTCGATATCAAACTGCGGCTCGAAACCAGTTTCCTTACGAAGTCTTGCAATATCAAAGTACCAGAGTGCTTCGGGCAAACCTGGCTGATGGCCGAATGGGAGTTCAACATCAAAGCCGGGAATAACTTTCTTGATCACGTTGACGATCTCTTGATTGGTTGTCGGACGCCCACTCGAGACGTTGTAGAGTCGATGATCGAGCTTGTTGGCAGTCTGCAACAACGCAATGCCTCGAGCAGCATCCTTGATATAGCACTGGTCACCGCCATCGGCTGCGTAGACAGACCCAAAGCGTAGACCCTCGATGTTCGGCTTCTCACCCTTTACGGCTGCATGCACCAGTCGCCCGATAAGCGAACTTCTGGTCGGATCGTAGTTTGGCCCGTACATGGACGCAAGCCGCACCTCCACACATTCGACGTTCGCCTGTGGGCCAAGATAACTCGAAAGGATTTCACCGCATTTCTTGGCCGCATCCATTGGAAAAGTCGCAGTCATCGGAAGCGGTTGATCTTCGCGCCAAGGCAACTCTGAAATACCGTTATACACTACGGGCGCACTTGATAACGTAACTCTCTTCACCCCCCACTCATGTGCGACCTGGATTACGTTGGCAATACCCCTGACCGTAGAATGTATATCCTCAGCAAGTTCAAGCGCGTTCGAACGTCCCACGGGCATGCCGCCAGTAGCAAGATGGACAATGCCAGTAATCTTGTGTTTTTTGCCGACCGCGTGGAGCGCATCAATATCACCTACATCGGCTGGTTCGATAAAAACTCGCTTCCCGATTTGGTCTTTTAAGAATTCTGGCATGCGGTCCTTTTTGTGCTGCGTGATCACACAAGATTCGTCCAGGTCGAGAAGCGCCGCAACCGTGTTCGATCCAACAAAACCAAAACCTCCAATAACCAATTGCACCTTGATCTCCTTATAAGTTAAAGTGTTCTCTTACTTTTTGCCCTGCCGAGGGACAGGTAAACGGGCGCAAAATCTTATGACTGCCAATGCGTTCCATGGCACCGCAAGTACTCGCATATTCAATTTTCTCCTTGCGCTATGTTGGCGAAACGGTCAGAATTTGCCCCTCAAGGCTCACTCTGCCTGCCGGAAACGTTTGATCTTGGCATTTATGATTGCCAGTTTATCTTCAAGCTCGCGGATTCGCGCTTGTACTTCTCGCTTGTGCGATTGGAGCAGCTCGAGCCTGGCGCCTAAAGTGTCATGACCTTGCGAAGCGAGAGTCGCATACTGCTGCATACCTTGAATGGACATACCGCTATCACGCAGGCAATGTAGGAACTTGAGATGCTCGAGATCTGTTTGCGCATACCGGCGATGACCGCCATGGTTGCGGGCGACCGGTTCGATCAGCCCAATGCGTTCGTAGTAACGCAATGTATGAGCGCTCAGACCAGTAAAGTTAGAAGCCTCACGAACAGTAAGAGTTTCCATGGGCGCTAGTATAAAACTTAGAGCGCACTCTAAGTCAAGACCCAAAGTGAATTTAATCACTGTTGGTGCAGGTTATTCCTTGCAAAAATTTTGATACCCAAAAAGGAACTTCAGCAAGCTTTTTTAATGAATACTGTTATCGGAATCAATATATTCGCGCAAGAATTCTTTTCAAGCTTGGAGTGAATTCCAAATCTTCGTTCGACACATCCAGCCGTAACAAGTTTTTGTCGGGAACGGTGACAAGCCATTCCTCCAAAAACGAATGGAACAGCGCGGTATCCTCTGCGGAGGCAATATTGATTCGCTGACGCGAAATCAATCGCCTGCGGATGATTTCTTCGCTGGCTGTCAGATGCACAATCAGATCGGGCGGAGGAAGCAACTGACGCGTCAGTTCGTAGAAGCGGCGGCAGAGATCGAATTCAGAATCGCTGAGCCAGCCGCGGGCGTGAAAGAGACGTGTGAATCCGTGAAAGTCCAGGTCGAGTCCGCCGTCCACGAGTCCGATTAATGAAGAAGCGCGCAGTTCTCTTTCCTGTTCGGCGCGCAAAAGAAAGTAATCCATCTGGTTGGCGAGGCCGTAACGCTTGTCTTCCTTGAACAACGCCTGGAAAGGACGCCCGACATGTTGCTCAAAAGCCACCGCGAAATTTCCTGTTTTGCTCAAAACCCGGACGAGACTGGTCTTTCCAACGCCGCTTGCTCCAATTACTGTGATCAGTTTGCTCATCAATCAGTGATTGCCAAGAACCTCATCCGGGTTTTTCAGCCAGGCTGCCAGGTGATCGGCGTGATGCTCATCATGTTCGATGAAGATTTCGATCAGGTCTGCCACCGTGCCGGAATCGCCCCAGGGGAATACAAGCGTCTGGTCATACTTTTCATCGGGCAAATCCCGAAGCGCCTGGATCACAGCCTGGCGCGAAACATCGAACTCGCGCCGCGTATGTTCCAGGTCAATCGCTTCGCGCGTGGAGACAGTCTGTGCGTTGTAGGCATTGATGCCGCGTGCCGCGCTTTGCGGGATCGGCTCGTTCTTGGCGTGAGCGCGCAAGGCCTCGACCATGGCATCGTCCCAGCCGGAAATGTGATCGAGATATTCCTTGAGGGTCCAGTTCGGATAGATTTGTTTGTCCGTTGGCGCTTGAGAAACAAGAGCATTGAGGTGCTGGCGGGCTTGTTCAAGCTGCTCGATGAGTGACTCACGTCGAGAACCCATATTTCCTCCTCCACATATCCTGCATTTGGAATGCAGTGGTTTGCTTCATGGATTGTCCGGTGTATTTGCCGCGTCCCACCATTTGGACAGGTGTCCGTGCGGACGAAGCGGCTGGTCGGCATAATGTGAAATATCATTGAATAACATCAGCCGCGCCCGCACCGGGTCTTTGAAATCCACGATGTTCAGGCACGCCGGAGCCTGGTCGAGCCGGTCGCGGTAGCCACGCGCGTCGAATCCGAGCAGGCTGCTCAGGATGAGTCGCAGCGTGGCTTTATGTGACACGACCAAAACATTTTCATCCTTGTGCTGGAGGACGATTTCTCGAATGATGGGCAGGGCGCGCGCCAAAACGCTGATTCCTGATTCGCCGCCCTCCGGCGCGAACGTGAACGGATCGGCTTCCCACGCCGCGTATTCGTCCGCGAAACGCGTCTCGACTTCCTTGCGCGTCAAACCTTCCCAGTGCCCGTGGCTGATCTCGCGCAGGCCGTCACACGGAATCGGTTCGAGGTTGTGCGGCTGGACGAGGATGCGCGCCGTATCCATCGTGCGGTCGAGCGAACTGGCATACGCCGCGCTGATTTTTTTGTCGGCGAGCCGGACCGCGAGATGCCGGGCTTGTGCGCGTCCTTCCTCGGACAGGAAGACGTTCTCCGCGCCCGAAAATTTATCTTCGGCTGTGAGCGGCGTCGCGCCGTGCCGGATGAGATAGAGTCGAGTGGTCATGATTCATTGGGTCATCCACAGATTTCGCGGACAGAAATCTGTATCATTTGCGGCTAGCGTTTATTCTGCTTCCAATAACATGCCTGCCAATAAAGCTGTGCGCGGCGCGAGGCTCGGAATGTGAATGTACTCCAGATCCTTTTGATGCGCGTTCGCGCCCGCGGCGCCGAAACCGTCGAGCGTGGGTGCGAGCCTGGACGTGAAGTTGCCGTCCGAGCCGCCGCCCACGCGCGCCGCGCCGACTTCGAATCCAAGTTCTTTTGCAATGCGCTGCGCCGTTTCCAAAAGTTTGTATGATCCATCCGACGGTTCCATGGGCGGACGATTGAGTCCGCCGCTGATTTCATAACGCGTCCCTTCGAGCGGAGGGATGCCGCGCAAGGCCGCATCCACGCGATCCGCTTCGGGCGCGGACCAGATGCGCAGATCCACTTCGACGGTCGCGTTATCGGCGACCACGTTCGATACCGTCCCGCCGCGAATGACGTTTGGTCCAAGCGTTGTTCCCTTTTCCAAATCCTGAAGCTCGATGATCTCGCCGATCAAATGCGCCGCGCTGACGATGGCATTTCTGCCCTTCTCCGGTTCCACGCCCTGGTGCGCGGCTTTGCCATAAACCTGAATTTTATAATCGCCGACGCCCTTGCGCGCGATCTTCAAATCGCCGTTCATATATGGCGCTTCGAGCACGAGCACGGCCCTGGCGTTCTTTGCCAAACTTTCGATGAATGGACGGCTGACTTCCGAGCCGATCTCTTCATCGGGCGTCAAAAGAAGATCAATCGTGTGCGCTGGTTTTTGTCCGAGTGATTGAATGGCGCGCAACGCCCAAATGGCCTGGACGGCTCCGGCTTTCATATCGTAGGTTCCCGGGCCATAAGCGCAATCGTCTTTGATGGACCAGATTTCCTTCCACGCGCCGGGCGGATAGACTGTGTCCACGTGCGCGAGCAGGACGACCCGTTCACTGCTTTGACCCTGAATCTGCGCGTGCAATATATCGCCAATTTCACTCGTGCGGCGCTTGACCGTTCCCATTGGACTCAGCCAGTTTTGCATTACATCTTGAACGCGGTTGATTCCGTCCTTGTGCTTCGATGGCGATTCGATGCGCGCAAGTTGTTCGATATCGGACAAAATGTCGTTTGCGCGGCTTTCGAGATATGCAAGAATGTTTTTCATTGCAGCTCCATGGGATGAGGATGTTTGATTGTAGCGCAAAAACAAACTGTGACCGGTAAAAGCCATGGCTTATTTATTATTACCGCGCAAGGTCGAGCAATCGTTCCCTGCCAATTCTCCCTCACCCTTTCCCTCTCCCAAAGGGAGAGGAGACTCCCTTCCCCATTCGGGGGAAGGGTTGGGGATGAGGGCGAAA
>JAJYLQ010000034.1 GCA_021787595.1 Chloroflexota bacterium
ACTGTTGACTGGCGTTTCACAACCGCTGACGCACGCATTAAACTCAAGAAGCTCTATCCGACCATCTGCTGTCCGCAAAATCTTCACGGCTCTCCACTTATCAAAGCATGATTGACAAACTACTAGAACAAGCCGTAAAATGCGCGCTTTACTTAACTCTGTAGTTTTTGGTTTTTTTCTCAAACAATCTGAAAGTTTTCTTGTTTCTCAACATGTCTAAATTCAGGCAGTTGAGGATACTTGTTTTTATTGGGCGTTTCTCATCCCAAAATATTAATGATGATAGAAAATCTTGGGCATTTGGTGACATCAATAAATCATGAACATCTTCTGCCTCTTCTTTGCTTTTAAAACTTAGAAAATATCCTGTGTCATCAAAAACAACTGGCTTTTCATCTAACTTGCCGATCAATCGAAAATCCAAATTCTTATAAAGGCCGCAAATGGCAATTTTCCACGGCATAAAGGTGTAAGAGCCAACGCCAAAGATGGAAAATCTCGGAGAGGCTTTGTAGATTCTGCTTTTTCTTTTGTCCAAATATGAGGAGTGTTTTTCCAGGTATTTCCATGTCTTTGGCGCTAAGTGTCTAATAAGGTGTGTAGGTTCTCCGGCAACCTTTTGTGTCACAAGTAAAAATCTGTTTGTATCTGTTACACGATTATTGGCAATGTCTGATCCTTTGAGTAGTGGATAGAGAAAAATATCCTCTATATCTATCGTTTCATCCAAGCCGTTTACAAATTTATTGTCGATCTTTTGCAGCTCCATCACCTCCGAACAATCGTGCTTAATGCCTGAACGCCATTTTGTATCGCGGTAGCCGAACAAATACGATAATCTCTCAAAGGTTTCTAGGTCACTTATGGTGATTCCTCTTCTATGCCCAACTTGGCGATAAGACTCGCTCTCTAGACTATCATAAACGAAATAATCCTGGCTATTGGCTGACCGATCAAACTTACATAGTAGCAAGCAGGCGTCTACTGATGCATTGAAATGCTTTTTAGCATCAATCCTAAATAATGCTGCATTAGAAATGCCAATATTGTTTAGGTGTAGATGATTCAGGAATTTTCGCGCCACACTTGTTTTGCAAAGCATTGCAAGATAGGCATCTCTGTTTTGAAGTTGTTCTGCTGTTTTAATCAGCATCCATTCGGAAATATCGAAATTGCTTCTTCCTGTCATTGCTTCAAAACCGCTGTGATTTTGAAAGTTTGACTTTACTGGAAGATTAGCTCCTCCAATGACCCCTTGTCGAGAATTGGTCACCCACGGAAAATTTCCTATAATCAAAATTGTGCCTTGCGGAATGCTAAGCGATTCTTTCCAATGGAACTTGAAAAAGTCGCCGTTAATGAGTTCTATGTGGTTGCTGTTTGGAAGTTGAGAAAGTTTCTCTTTTACTTCCTTGAGATAATCAGGATTGATTTCTATTCCAATGATCTTCTTCGCATTTGGAAACGAATATGCCGAAGCTTCCACAAATGCTCCAATGCCGCAAGTTGGTTCGATAATAATATCTGGATTAACCCCATGCTCAACGAGTTTTTGGCATACCTTTTGAGCCAATTCAGGTGGAGTTTGGAAATCTCCGTACTCGATTTGTTTCTTTTGCGCTGCCAGTAACATTAGCTTGCTCTGTAAACTGATATTACACCATCTTCTTGCCCGGCGACTTCGATGACTCTTCCGTATTGTAGTCGCCATTGGAGAGCGTTGGATATGGTTAGGAAACCTTGTTGAGGTGGATTTTTCAAAACCTCTTCGGCAATTTTATTTGCCCCTATTTCTTCGACCGGCAGATTTCTCTCAAGAATAAAAGCCAGAATATCATCTTTGTTTCCATTGTTCGCCAAAATTTTAAGAATCCCAGCGGTAGTTTGAAAATCAGCAGTTTGCTCCTGGCTTACAAAAATGGTGTGGAGAATATTTAAAGTCGCGGTTTTGTTTTTGGAATTGTCTGATTTTTGATAAACAAATATAAGAAGTGAATAACCCAGACCATAGATTTTTTGTCTCGCAGTTTTGAAGGGACACGAGGATTGTGGTTGAGTGATGCTTGTAACTTTCATATCAACATTTAGTTGTGGAAAATCTATCCCACTTGCAGAATTTCCTTCGCTGAATTTGTACCTGCCTTTCAGGTGGGTTTTGAATTTATGTTCAAGATAAGTTCCGACCGCCTTTCCGTCTGTTACGCCATAAAGTGAAGACTCTGCATGTTTGGACTCGGCCTTGGAAAACTCAAATGCTTCTTTGCATAATGATTTGATATTGAGGTTCGGCATATTTCCCTTTTCTATGGATATTTGAAATTGTATCCTGAAAATCTCCTTCCAAGAAGCCTCTAACTACTTCATCATATCAGAATTTCTAATCCAAGAAACTTCCTGTATCTTTCTACCGCATTGCTCAATGCCAATTTTTCTTCTTTCGTCAGCGGTCTGAATGGATTCAATTCAACCTCAATAGTCTTTGTTTTAATAGTCCGTTTCCAGGTGCCTGCGATCTTGCCGTCCATCAGGATCGTGTTCATCAACGGACTGCCGCGCGAATCCAATTTTTTGGTATCCGATACATCAAAGATCGCGCGGCGGTTTGTATAGCCGACAACGTATTCATCGTAATTCAATAATAAATGCACGGTCGGCGATTTTTCTTTTCCTGCAGATGTTGATTCGTCGAACCAGTATATTTGGTCGTCCATGCTTTCGTGTGTGAATTGATGCTTGACCATTTCCAATCCCGCTTTTGCGTCAGCCGTCGTCAGCCCCGACCACCAAACGAAATCCCGCAACGTCGCCGGGCCGTGACTCTTAAAATAGCGCGCGGTCAATTCGGCCAGCGATTCATCGCGTGTCAACGTTTTTGTCTTCAGTGCGCGTTCGTCGAGCAGGGCATAAGTGAACTGTTTGCCTCGCCGCGCGCCGCTGCATATCACGCCGTCCAGTTCGGCGCGCATGACGATGTAAGTCAGCCGCAGTTCGATCGCGGGGATGCCGGCATTTTTCAACGCGACACCCAATTCCTCGCGCGTCAATTGATTGTCACCTCGCAATGCTTTTTCGATCACGGCTTGGCTTCGTTTGAACACTGCTGCGTCCAGTTCCAATCGGCGATACTGATACGCGCTCGCGGCGTTGACGCGCGGCGCGGTCAGCTTCAGCATCCAGCGGATATCCTCCGGCGCGACAAAATGCCACGTGGGACGCATGACGTGAGTCCGCAGGATTTTCCCATTTGCAAAAGCCTGCCCGACCATCGCGTCGGTCGCGGCTTTGGTGCGTTGTCCGACCGCCCATTTGGCCGCTGCGTAGTCCTGGGCTTGGACCGCGCCCATCCATCGGACAGCATCCTCGGCGCGATCGAATTTCGTCGCGGTCATTTGCTGATTTTGGAGTCTCAGACGAATAAGTTCATCTCTTGAGAACGCGGCGCGTTCTGACATAATGTCCCCATTTTACTCGATATGAGTTTTCAGGCTAACCTGCCAGCAACTGATCCACCGCCTCTGCCAACTCTTTCAGATTGCTGACTTTCAATACATTATTGCATAACGGCGCGTACTTGGGCATATCGCTGTCGCCGTGCCACAAGTAGGGAGGTTCGGGATTCAGCCAAAGGGTCCGCGCCGCGCGGCGGGACATCGTGGTGAACAAGTCAATGCGCGGATCATTGTAGTTGTTGCGCCCATCGCCGACGAGGATCAGCGTGGTTTGTCCATTGAGCGTGTCCATGTATTCGTTGTTGAAATCGTTCAGCGACCAGCCGAGGTCGGTGTTGTAATATCCGCTGGGCATCCGCCATAAAACGGAAGCAATCGCCTCGTCCGCGTTGGAGCCGTTGAATTCGTCCGAAATATATTCGAGATGATCAATGAACGCGAAGGCATTTGTCTTGCGCACTTGTCCTTGAAGCGCGAACAAAAAACTCAGCATCAACTCGGAGCAGAAACGCATCGAAGTGCTGATGTCGCAAATGACGACAAGCTTCGGCTTGTGGACGCGGTCGCGATGTTTGATCTCCATCGGCACCCCCTGATATTTTAGGTTGGCGCGGATCGTTGCCTTCGGATCGAGCTGTCCGCTCTTCGCATGTTTTTGTCTCAATGCAATGCGCGTGCGCAGCATGGCGGCTAGTCGCTTCACTTCGCGTTGGAGAAGTTTTTTATCCGCATCCGACAATGCATTGAACGGGCGATTCATCAGGCCGTCCAGGTTTTGATTTGGATTCTGTTCGCTTAAGTTCTCGGCGATGCGCTGGCCTGCGAATTGATTGATCTGTTGCTGCATGCCCTGCAAATTTTGCTGGACGAGTCCGCGCAATTGCTCGACGCGTTCCTTGTTCATTCCCATTTGCTGAAGTTGTTCCATCAGTTCGCGCAGCGCCTCCTGCACTTCAGGGAAAGCCAGGGCGCGCATCATGCGCTGCGCCATCCAGTTTTGATAGCGCAGATCATCCATCTGATTCAGGCCGACCATTTGCGCCAACGCTTCCAACTCGGACTTGGTAAGCGGCTCGCCGTTCATCAGCCTTTCCATCCGCTGACGGAGTTGCTCGGTATACTGTCGGATTGCATCCGCCAGCATCTGTGCTTCTTCCGGCGTTAGATTATCCATCGGGCTTCCGCCCATCATCGGCGGCTGGCCCATTCCAAAGAACAATGGAAATAATTTATCGAACACCGGTAAATCACGAACGTCTTTGATCAACGTCGAGCGCAGCGACAGGCGGAAATGTTCGCGGTCCTGAATCCCCATCAAGTCCACCGCGGAAAAGGCTTCGCTGCTTTCGGCAAGCGACACGCGCACCCCGCTGGCGCGTAACGCTGAGATCAACTGTAAAATGCGGGATTCCATTTTAGATCCTCGTAGGGGCGAGATCACCTCGCCCAGGACGGGGAAACCCCGTCCCTACAAAAATCAATTTCCGGAAAATTTTCCAAACTCATCCGGTCTTTGCCGCGGTGGAATGGTTGGTGGTGGCGGCGGATTGATGATTTGTCGTTTGGCTTTTTGCAAATCCGCTTCGTGCTTTAACAGAACGGAAATCGTATCTTCCAACGTTTCCTTATCAATATTCTTCGCGTTCAATGAGACTAAAGCATTGGCCCAATCCAATGTCTCGCTGATGGACGGCGATTTACGCATGTCGGTCTTGCGCAGCTTCTGAACGAATTCCACAGCTTGGCGCGCGAGCTTCGGATTCAGTTCAGGAACTTTCAATCGCACGACCGCCAATTCTTCTTCGAGCGATGGATAATCAATGAACAGATACAAACAGCGCCGCTTCAACGCTTCGGACAATTCGCGCGTGTTGTTGGAAGTCAACACAACGAATGGTTTATGTGCGGCAGTCAACGTTCCGAGTTCGGGAACACTCACCTGGAAGTCGCTCAACACTTCGAGCAGGAACGCTTCGAACTCCGCATCGGCGCGGTCAATTTCATCGATCAATAAAACCGTCGGCGCATCGCACAAGATCGCACGAAGCAATGGCCGTTGAAGGAGGAAACGGTCCGAGAAGAACACATCTTCCTCGTTTGCCAATCGATCTGCGGCTTCGGCGAGCGAATCTGCCTTGCCGAGCGTATCGTTCAATTTGTCGCGCAGAAGCTGTGTGTAAAGCAGTTGCTTGGAATATTCCCACTCGTACAATGCTTTGGATTCATCCAGTCCTTCATAACATTGCAGGCGGATGAGTTCGCGCCCGGTCGCGCCCGCGATGGCTTTTGCCAATTCGGTTTTTCCTACGCCCGCGGGGCCCTCCGTCAGCAGTGGCTTTTCCAGTTTTTGGGCGAGATAAACAATCGTGGCGATCTCGTCCGAGGCGATATATTTTTGCGCGGACAGGGCAGATTTTACGGAATCTGTGGATGCAAATGAGTTGGTCATATTTACCTGTAGTCCCGATTAGTATACCCTTTTTGGGTGTCGAGGTATTAACTGAGAATGAGAGCGCTGGTTCCTTTCTTCACAACGTGCGGCTTTTCTTTCGCGTGAAGCCGCTTCTTTTCCTGTGCTATCATTGGGCGATCCCATGCGGCTGAAAGCTGATCTGACTCTCTTCCTGGTTTCCATTATTTGGGGCACAGCCTTTGTTGCTCAACGCATTGCGGGACAGCAGGATTCTGTTTACTTGTTCAACGGTCTTCGTTACCTTCTGGCCGCGATCATTGTGTTGCCGTTCGCACTTCGCATAAGTCGGACACCTCGCCTTCGGCGTGCTTCGCGAAGTTCGACTTACACCATACCGCGCAAACAATATAAATGGATGCTCGTCGCAGGCTTTCTGTTATTTATTGGAAGCGCCTTGCAGCAGGCCGGCGTGGTTTATACGACTGCCGGCAATGCGGGTTTCCTTACCAGCTTGTATGTGGTTTTGATTCCCATCGTGTTGCTTCTCTTTTGGAAGGAGAAACCGCACTGGCTGGCAGTTCTTGCGGCAGGGCTGGCCGTTGCCGGTGCCTTCCTGCTTTCGACGGGCGGCCAGTTTGCAATCCACGCGGGAGACGCACTGGAATTGATCGGTGCGTTATTTTGGTCGCTGCATGTCATCGTGCTGGGCAAGGTTGCGTCGCGATATGAAGCCATGTCGTTTTCAGCAGGGCAGCTGGCGATTTGCGGATTGCTCAATTTTGGTGTTGGCATCTTTGTCGAGCCGCTTCAGTCCATCAACAATTTGGCATTGCTCGGTGCCATTGTTTATACCGCCGTCTTTTCGTTGGGGATTGCCTACACTTTCCAGGTTTGGGCGCAGAGACATACCCCGCCAGCCGACGCCGCGCTCATCCTCGGACTCGAATCGGTTTTCTCCGTTATTTCCGGTTGGATCATCCTTCGCGAAGGTTTGGCCGCAATCCAGATTCTTGGATGTGGTTTGATTTTGTTTGCGGTCTTGTTATCTCAACTCAAGCAGTGGAATACATCAGGTAAAATTGAACGCGAAAGTTTGGTGGAAGGCAGATGAAAAATAAAACGTTGTTGAATCTTACAATACCTTTGCCATTTGTGGGACAATTTGGCAAATTGTCCTACGTTCGCTGCTCCCGATACCGCATTGGCGAAGGTATTGATCTTATTCCAATCATTGCTACGCCGCCGCCTAAAGCAACCGCATGAAGACTAAAGTCTTGTTGAATCCGTATTCCAACCGCTGGAACGCGCGGAAGCGCTGGCCCGAAGCGGAAGCCGCGCTCAAGGCGGCTGGCCTGGATTTTGATCTGTCTGTCTCCGAACACCCCGATCATCTCGTGGACCTCGCGGCGGATGCCGTCGAACAAGGTCTTTCCGCCATTGTGGTCGCGGGCGGCGACGGCTCGATTGGTGAAGTGGTCAACGGCGTCGCGCGGCATTGGAATGGCAGGGATAAATTCCCGGTCACGCTTGGAATCATTCCCCTGGGTTCTGCCAATGATTTTGTTTTTGCGCTTGGCCTTCCATTGGATTTGAGCGAAGCCTCGCGGATCATTGCGAACGGCAAAAGCAGATCGGTTGATCTTTGCAAATGCAATGAGCGATTCTTTCTCAATAATTCTGCTGGCGGACTCGAACCGTACGTAACCACCAAACACGAACGCATCCGTTGGATCAAGGGCATGGCGCGTTATTTGATCGCCGCGGTGTGGGCCATCATGGACAAACCCGAATGGCAGGGCGAACTCAAATGGGACGGCGGCGAATACAATGGCCCGATTTCATTGGTCTCGGTTGGGAACGGCCGCCGCACTGGCGGATTTTTCATGACGCCGCATGCCGATCCGTTCGATGGAAAGTTAACTCTGGCTTTTGGTTATCGCGGCACCCGCCTCGGACTTTTCGGCGCGTTACCGCGCGCTTTCAAAGAAGACAGAGGCAGTTATGTCGAAATGGACGGAATGCGCGAAGTTCATTGCACGCGCCTGACAATCCATCTCGATAAACCGTCGCCCGCGCACACCGACGGCGAATTGTTCGATAACTGGCTGACCGATTTTGATTATCAAATTTTTCCCGGTTCAGTGCCGGTGCTGACGCGTTGATGGCGGGGCTGTGAAATTTAAAAAGCGACCCTCTTTAACTCCGCAGGAAATCAGAATGCTGCTGCTGATCGGCGTTGTGGCGGTGATCATGGTCAGCGTGCTGATCGGCGTCAATTTGGGGCTCAGCCGGATCGTCCGCGGCGGAGGCGGGTTCTTCATCGCGTGGCAGGGCGGGCGCGATGTTCTTCTTGGGATCGCAGGCAAGTTAGCGAGCTTTATTAATAGTCTGTTCTTGAATTTTGGACAGAGATCCGCCACATCCACCGCGGCCCCGCAGGAACAGGCAAATCCTTATAGTATTTCGGTTGCGGCCCAAACACAACAAATGGTATATGGGCGCGCCGCGCGGCCCGGCGAGAATCCATATTTCCTGACCATCCCATTTTTTCTCATACCGTTTTATTTTCCATTTGCCTTGATCTCCGATCCGGTGATCGCGCGCGGGCTTTGGATGGTTTTGTGCGAAGCCGCGCTGGTCGCGGTGGCCGGCCTCAGCCTGCGGATGATCGAATGGCGCCCGCCTCGCTTTCTGCTGGTCTTGTTCATCCTGCTTTCGCTTTTTACTTTTTACTCCGTTGATTCTTTGCTGGAAGGTTCGCCGGTCATTTTGTTGACGCTCCTTTTCGTCGGCGTTCTGTATGCGTATTCAACGGAGCATGATGAACTGGCCGGCGCGCTTTTGGTCTTTTCGCTATTTTATTGGGAAGTAAGCTTTCCTTTCGTGCTTTTGATGTTCTTGAAGATCTTTGCGGACAAGCGTCCGCGCGTTTTGAATGGCTTCGGGATGTTGTGGGTTGTTTTGCTGATTGCTTCGTTCTTGATCTATCCGGGCTGGCTGCTGTCGTTCTTCACGGCGGTGGTGGGCGCGTTCCGCGCCGATTTTGGGATCACGAGCGGTGCGGTTTTCGCCCGCCTTTCGCCTTCGAATGGAAATTGGATCGCGCCGGCTGTCAGTGTTTTTGTCATCATCGTGCTTTTGTATGAATGGCTCGCTGTTCGAACTTCAGATGTTCGACGCTTCATCTGGACGGCTTGTCTCACGTTAGCCGCCGCGCCGCTCATCGGCTTTCGCACTGACATGAACAACCTGATTGCCATGTTTCCTGCGCTTGCCTTGATCCTTGCTGCCACGGTCAACCGCTGGCGCGCGGGAAACTGGCTGGCTTTGTTATTGCTGCTGATCGCCTTGCTGCTGCCGTGGGGATTTTTCGTACGCTGGTTTTTGTTAGGCGATCAGCGCGCATGGGATTATCTATTTCTTTTCTTCCCAGTCTTCACCATCCTTGGTTTATATTGGACTCGCTGGTGGTTCATTCGTCCGCCGCGCACGTGGCTCGATCATGTGCGGGCAAATCCCGGTTGATCTGAGCTGCTGATATGAGCTGGCGCAATTATCTTCTGCTTGCTTTGCTGGGCCTTGGCCTTTCATTGTTCATCGCGCAGTTTCAACATTTCCCCGGTTATTTGGATTCCGATTATTATTTCGGGGGCGGCGTGCAGCTCGCGCAAGGCAAAGGTTTCACCGAACCCTATTTATGGAATTATCTCGATAACCCGCAAGGCTTGCCGCATCCGTCGCACGCGTACTGGATGCCGCTTTCGTCCATCATCGCCGCGGCGGGGATGTGGCTCACGCATCAAACCACGTACGATGCGGGTCGCCTCGGCTTTTTGTTGTTGGCTGCGCTCGTTCCCGTCCTGACCGCCGCGCTCGCATACAATTTTACGAAACGCCGCGATCTGGCTTTCGTCTCCGGCTTGCTGGCGGTCTTCTCGATTTATTACGCTCCATTTTTGCCAGTCACCGATAATTACGGTCCGTATCTCGCGCTGGGCGGTCTTTATTTTTTGACGGCCGGCTCGCGCAAAAAATATTCTTGTTTCATATTGGGATTATTGGCTGGACTTTTGACTCTGGCGCGCAGTGACGGCTTGCTCTGGCTCGGCCTCTCGATTCTCTTGGTCCTTTACCGCTTCATTCTGGACAAAAAAGCTGGCTCCGCTTCGATCAACTTTTTCCTCGTCCTGGCTGGATTCCTGCTCGTCATGGGTACGTGGTTCTGGCGGAATGTCTCGATTTATGGAACGCCGCTCGCTCCCGGCGGACGTTATTTGCTGTGGCTCACCAATTATGATCAAACGTTTATTTATCCGGCAAATCAGTTGACAATGCAAGCCTGGCTCGCACAGGGCTGGAATCAGATCTTCGCGAATTATCTTTTTGCACTGCGCTGGAATCTGTTGAACGCCTTTGCCGCGCAGGGCGGGATTTTTCTCTTCCCGTTTATTTTGATCGGCTTGTGGCAATATCGCAAAGATGAACGCGTCAAGCTTGCTGCGCTGGGCTGGCTTGGACTGCTTTTCGTGATGACGATTATTTTTCCGTTTGCCGGCGCTCGCGGCGGATTCTTCCATTCGGGTTCGGCGCTCCAGCCGCTTTGGTGGACGATGGCTCCGCTCGGATTGGAAACCGTTGTCGCCGCGGCGCGGCGCCGCAACTGGTTCACGCCCGACGCGTTCAAGGTCTTTCGCGCTGCGCTGGTTGGCATCGCAATTCTCATGACCGGTGTCATCCTCTACATTCGTGTCCTTCCGGGTTGGGGCGAAGGCGAACAGAACTATCCGAAGGTCGAGGCGTTCCTTGATCAAAATGGAATCCGGCCTGGCGACATCGTGATGGTTCGCAATCCGCCCGGATATTATTTGATGACGGGCCGCCCGGCGATTGTTGTTCCATACAGCGATGATGCCGCGATGTACGACGCGGCGATGCGCTATCATGCCAAATATCTCGTGCTTGAATCCGAGGGCGCGGCGGGTCCGATCAAGTCGGTCTACGATAACAAAGACAATCCACACTTTCGTTTCTTAGGTGAGTTGAGTGGAACGCGAATCTTCCAAACCCAACCTTGAACTTTCGATCCGCGATCTTGCGATTCTCGCAATCGCAGTTGTGATCGGCGCGGGAGCGTATTTGCTTGCCAGCGCGTTGATCTATCGCATCGGCTTTCCGCTCGACGATTCGTGGATCCATCAAACCTACGCGCGCAACCTCGCGGTGTACGGTCAATGGGCTTTCCAGCTTGGCCGTCCGTCTGCCGGTTCGACCGCGCCGCTTTGGACGTTTTTGCTTGCTCTCGGATATTGGCTTGATCTTGCGCCATATTTTTGGACATATTTACTTGGCGGGCTGGTACTCTTTGGATTAGCCGCGCTTTGTGAAAAAGCTGCGCGCCAATTAATTCCAACTTATCGGCCGCGCCTGCCGTGGGTGGGCTTGTTCTTTGCCGTGGAGTGGCACATGCTTTGGGCGGCAATGTCTGGGATGGAGACGCTGCTCCACGCGTTACTTGTGACCGCCGTCCTCGTCATGATAATGACCGGCTCGCGTCGTTACCTGACTTTGGGCCTGCTGACCGGCATCAGTGTTTGGGTGCGCCCTGACGGTTTGACTCTGCTTGGTCCCGTTGCCTTGACGATTTATTTCGTCGAAAAATCGTGGAACGAAAAGGGCCGCGCGCTCGTTCTTTACCTGATTGGCTTTGGTGCTCTTTTTGTGCCTTATCTTCTTTTCAACCTTTGGCTTTCCGGAACGCCGATGCCGAATACTTTTTACGCCAAACAAACGGAATACGCAGCCTGGCAAGCTCAATCCATTTTTTATCGGTTGGGCGTTTTATTGGTGCAATTGTTGACCGGGCCGAGCGTTGTTTTGTTTCCGGGCGTGATCGGGTATGCGGTAATGGCTGTCCGCCGCCGGAATTGGGCTGCGATTTCGGCCATGTTGTGGTGCGGCGGCTATCTGTTCCTTTATATTCTGCGTTTGCCTGCGTATCAGCACGGGCGTTATCTCATGCCCGCCATGCCAATCTTCTTTCTATTCGGTTTGCTGGCAATCCTGGAATTCCGGAAGTCGAATCTTTTCAGGCGAAATCACTGGTTTATTCAAACAGCATGGCAATTGTGCCTTGTGATGGTGTCGGCGTTGTTTCTTGCGCTTGGAGCGCGTTCGTATGGCGAGGATGTCGGTTTGATCGAATCTGAAATGGTGGAGACGGCCAAATGGGTCGCGGCGAATCTTCCACCGAATGCTGTCATTGCCGCTCACGATATCGGCGCGCTCGGCTATTTTGACCATCACCCGCTGATTGATCTGGCCGGGCTGGTTTCGCCGGAAGTCGTGCCATTTATGCGCGACGAAACGCGTTTGGCGGAGTTTCTTAATCAGAGAGGCGCAGATTATCTGATCGCGTTCCCGGCCTTCTATCCGAAATTGACGCGTGAGGCTGTGCCAGTCTTCACCAGCGGAGGGAAATTTGCGCCGGAGATCGGCGAAAAGAATATGACCGTCTATCGTTGGGATCATCCTTAGCGGTGGTTATGTTGCCGAACCATGAAGGTTTGTAAGGCAAATCCATAATCGGTTAAAATCGTGCCGTATGTCTATGCTATACTCAGTCAAACCAAGTGATTGGGCCCGGAATGAATAAAATAACTGTGTTGATTATTGACGACCATCCGCTGTTCCGTCAGGGTGTTTCGGATTCGCTTTCGCTCGAGCCTGACATGAAAGTGCTGGGACAGGCTTCCAGCGGCGACCAGGCCCTCGACTTGATCCGCTCGCTAAAACCAGCAGTCACATTGCTCGATGTAAACCTGCCGGGGATGAACGGGCAGCAAATTACTTATCAGGTTACGCAGGAAAAATTGCCCAGCCGCGTGGTGCTGATGACCGGCTACGACGATATCGAACAGGCGCTTCACGCGGCGATGGCAGGCGCGGCGGCGTATTGCGCCAAGGACATTGAACCCAAGAATCTGATGCGCATTGTCCGCGATGTGGCGGGTGGAAAGTATGTGTTCGGTTCGAAGGCCATGACGCGCCGCGAGCTGCAATCCTGGGTCGAAGAGCAGATCGAAGGCGCGCGCCGGTCGTACAGCGAGCCGGGCAGCCCGTTTCACCCGCTTTCGGATCGGGAAATGGAAGTGCTCGAATGTGTTGTGCGCGGCCTGAGCAACAAGGAAATTGCCGGGCTGCTCGGTATCAGCCACCAGACGGTCAAGAACCATGTTACTTCGATATTGAGGAAATTCGGAGTGGAGGATCGCACGCAGGCTGTGGTTTACGCGTTGAAACACGGCTGGGTGCAGTTAAAGCATTCGGATCTTAAGTCCGAAGGTTGACATCATGGATGAACAAAAAGTTTCGAGCACCGGTTTGGACGCCGAGTCGGAGTTGGAGGAGACCCAGCGCGCCCTGCGCGAAATAACCCTGATGATCGAGCAGAGTCAGGGCGAGCTTGCAAAGTTAACGCAGCGTAATTCGGCAATCACAACCCATCTCCAGCAGATGCAAAGCCAGATTGGGAAAACTTCCGCTGAAGAAATCCGCATGGCGTACGACTCCGCCCTGGATGCGCAGCAGCGTCTGTTCGTGATGCGCGGCCAGTTGGAAAAACTCCAGAGCGATCGAAGCCATTTGGAAAAATACAAGGTTGCGCTGGAACAGATCGGCGCGGCTCCTGCTGGAGGCGGGAGCTCTCCAGCCCCGGGTGACGGGAAGAGCGCAATATCCGGGATGGAAATGATCGTCAACGCGCAGGAGGCGGAGCGGCAGCGATTGTCGCGCCAGATGCATGACGGGCCGGCGCAGGCGATGTCCAACTTCATTTTGCAGACCGAAATCGCCATGCGTTTGCTGGATGTGGATGCGTCGCAGGCCAAAGAGGAGCTGAGCAATCTCAAAACGTCGGCGATGGGCACATTCCAAAAAATGCGGAACTTTATCTTCGAGCTGCGCCCGATGAGCCTTGATGACCTTGGCCTGATCCCGACCATCAAGAAATATGTTGATGCATTCAAAGAACAGGCCAGCCTGGACGTCAGCCTGACTTTAACCGGGGACGAACACAGGCTCGAGCCTTATCGCGAAGTGATGATCTTCCGCGCGCTTCAGGAATTAATGGGCAATGCGGCCCGGCACAGCCAGGCAACCATGGTCAAAATCCTGGTGGACATGGGCGTTGATGTTGTGCGCGTCAGCGTGGACGACAATGGGAAGGGATTTGATCCTGATGTGGTTCGCAGCGGAAACAGCCTCGGCTTGAGGCTGATCCGTGAACGCACCGAAATGCTGGGCGGTAAATTTGAGGTGGATAGTTCGACTGGAAAAGGCGCGCGAATCGTTTTTACGGTTCCAGCGCATGCGTAGATGGGAAGTTGAAAATCGGGCGGATTTATGCCGCCCGGTTTTTATTATCCCGGAAGCCGTAGATCCGCACGATGTTATTGATGATTTGAACGTCCGAGGGTTTTAACTCCAGAATTTCGAAACCGGTCGTGTAATGATCCGGGGAAATATCCGGTTCGCACCAAATGCTTTTTGCGTTGAAACTTAAATAGGGATGTTCGTCCACATCGTTGGTGATTTCGAGCTTCAGCTTGCGCGTTTCACCGACGGGCATGGGTTCTTCGCTAAGCAGCATCAGTCCCTGCTCTGTAATGTCCACGAGATAGCCAATTTGCTTTCGAAGATCACTGTCGTAAACGCGGCCATAGTAGAGCAAATGCCGGCGCAGGGCTTTTCTTCTTTCGATCATATAATCATCTTACCGGGATTTCACTTCGGCTTGCGTTGTGGAATCGTTACTCTTTTGCCCGGGTGCGCCGGCTATGGTATTACTCCGCGAAAACCATGTCCATCGCGAAGATTTTGCAGCGCAATATTTACGCCGCCTTCGGCTGCGGAATGAATTCCGCGCTACGAACTACGGAGAAATCGCAGTGCTGTCTCGGCGAGAATTGCTGTTCCGATTGGCAGCGCCCCCTCGTCCAAATCGAGGCGCGGATGGTGCAGGTAGCGCTCATCGCCCTTGATCAATGTCCCCAGCGTAAACATCGCCCCCGGCGCAATTTCTGTGAACGCGCCGAAGTCTTCGGCTCCCAATCCCTTTGGGATGGGCGTAACGTGTTCCCTGCCGAGCAAGTCCACTGCGACCGTTTCGATAAGCTCCGAAACTTCAGGATGATTCATCATCGGCGGCGCGCCGATCTCGAATTTCAATTCATAATCGCCGCCAAGCGTTTTGGATAGTTCGAAAGCGCGTTTGATTTCGTCATGGAGCTGACTCTGCACCCTCTTCCCGGTGTATCGGAGAGTTCCTGAGATATCCACGTGCGCGGGGATGACGTTTTGCGTGAAGCCGCCGTTCAATGTGCCGATGCTGACAACAGCCGGATCGAAGGGGTTCAGCCTACGCGAGACGATGGCATTCAAAGCGATCATTACGTGTGCCGCGATATAAAAAGGATCCACTGTTTCGTGCGGCGCCGCGCCGTGGCCGCCTTTTCCGAGAATTCGTCCGTACCATGAATCGACTCCGCCTGAAGACGGGCCATCGTTGATATGAATGTCGCCAACAGGTGTGGCTGGATCAATATGCAGCGCAATGACCCTGTTCACGCCCTGCATGGCGCCGTCTTCGATCATGCGCGGCGCGCCGCTTATCCCTTCATCGTCGCCTGCCTCCTCGGACGGCTGAAACAGGAAGCGAACCTTTCCGGGAAATTTTTCTTTTGCCAGCAGCGTTGCCGCGCCCAGCGCCATCGCCGTATGCGAATCGTGTCCGCAGGCGTGCATCGTTCCCGCGTTTTGGGATTTATACGGAACGTCATTGGCTTCGAGGATTGGGAGCGCATCCATGTCGGCGCGGATGGCGATGCACGGGCCCGAATCATCCCCCAAATCTGCAACCACACCCGTTCGTCCAACGCTGCGGCGGACTCTATATCCCAGCTTTTCCAATTCGTCTGCGACTTTGGCCGATGTGCGGAATTCTTTGAATCCCAATTCCGGGTGCGCGTGAAAATCACGCCGCCATTCGATAATGTCTTCCTGGATGTGATACGACTGTTTCAGCATGTTCTCCTCCAATCGCGGTCAATTATCATTACAGCGCAAGGTCGAGCAATCGTTCCCTGCCAATTCTCCCTCACCCTTTCCCTCTCCCGAAGGGAGAGGAGACTCCCTTCCCCATTCGGGGGAAGGGGTGGGGATGAGGGCGAAAACGGTAGAAAAGCCATGAGCAGAACCCTCAAAACTCTAACTTTGCGCTGTAATATTATAGCCGATGGATTTTCATGCCTTGAGATTTATTTGGGTATCGCTGCGAATGATCTTGATGCGCATGTCATCGGGCAGGTTCTGTCGCACCCTTCTTTTCAACCGACATGATGATCTTTGCCATCTCGGCGCCGATCTTCGGATCGAGCGGGTCGGGTTGATGCTCCGCAAGAATCCTGCGGGCTTTGGCTAAAGCCCAATCCCGCGCGTCATCCCTTTTGGATTCCCATTCGTTGTATGGACGGCGATCCATGAATTGCGGCACGAATAGATCGAGCATGTGTTTGCGTGTGTGTTTTTGTGCGAGGTAATTGCCTGCCGGGCCGACGGCCGCGATGGTATCCAGCGCGAGTGTTTCGTCGTTCACGACAATGCCGCGCATGATCTTTTCGATGATCGAAAAGATTTCGCAGTCCATCATCATTTCTGCGTAAGACCAAATACGGCTCCCATGCAGGAATCCAACGCCCAGCAGCATGTCGGACATCACAATGCCTGCCATGAATGTTGAAAGACTATTCTCGATGCCAGCCTGCCAGTTCGGTTCTTTGGCGCCGGTCGCAAAGGATCCCATTGAAAGCGGGATGTTGTAAAAATCTGAGAGCACATTGGTCGCCGCGCCGAAGAGAAAATCTTCCGGGCCGCCGCCGGTGTATGCGCCGTTGCGCGGATCGGATGCAGTCTGGGCCGCGGCGTAAAACACCGGCGCGCCCGGATAGGCAAGCTGCAAAAGCGCGGTGGCCGCGATGACTTCCGCGTTGCCAACGGCCAGCGTACCCGCCATCGCTGCGGGACCCGTTGTAAGGCACGCGGCCATGGTCATGAAACCGGTCGGGATTCCCGCCTCCGCCGCGAGCAGGGCCGCGTCGAGTGAGCCGCCATCATGTCCAAGCGGGGAAGCGGAGCATTGCATCAATGAGAGAACGGGGCGTTTTCGCAAGGCTTCTTTTCCGCCGGCGATGAGCGCGGCCATTTCAATCGCGGCTTTTGCTTCGGCGGCATCGTAAATGCTCTCGGTCTGGACGTGCTTGGTTGAGTTTTCCCAGATGGCTTTGATCTCATACAGGCCGCGCGATTCGACGGGCATGTCCTGGGCCGAAACCGGAACCCAGTGAAACGCGACTTCTTCGGTCGCATCAGCAACGCGTGCGATGTCAATCACATCCTGAATTTTCGACGTGCGCCGCCCGCCGGTGTGAATGTCAATGACTTCCACACCGCAGCCGTCCGTGCCAACGTAGACATGATTGCCGTCGAGCGACAAGTCCTGATTTGGATCGCGCGCGGCCAGCGGATACATTGGCGGACATTTCTTCAACGCCGCCTCGATGATCTCGCCCCGCACCTTGACGATTTGGCGGCCGCGGTCCACCTCGGCCCCGTTCGCCGTCCAAACATCCAGCGCGCGCTGCGACGGAAATTTCACTCCGACTTTTTCGATGATCCACAACGTTGCATCGTGAATCTTTTTGACTTCTGCCGGAGTTAAGATTTCCAGTTTTAGTTTTGGATTGGTAATTGATTTGATGTTCTTCGACATATACCCTCGCACGTTTCTTGCGCAATACGCATGACGAAATACGCAGCGTGATTCGTAATACGCCGCGTATTATGCGGCTCCCACCAATTGCTTTGCAATGTTGACCGCGCCGATTGCATCTTCCGAGAAGCCATCGGCCCCGATTGTTTTGACCCAATCGCGCGTCACAGGCGCGCCGCCCACCATCACTTTGAATTTGCCGCGCAGGCCCTCCTTATCGAGTTCTTCGATGACTTCCTTCTGTTTCACCATCGTGGTTGTGAGCAGGGCGCTCATGGCGATGATGTCTGCGTTGACGTTCAACGCGGTGCCGATGATCTTTTCGATTTCCACGTCGACGCCGAGATCGTAAACCTCGAATCCCGATGCGCCAAGCATGGTGGCAACCAGCGATTTGCCGATTTCGTGGATGTCGCCGTCCACCGTGGCAATCACGACCTTTCCCAGTGTCCGGCGTTCCGTGCCCCGCTCTTTCAACTCGGGATCCAAAGTGGCGACGGCTGCTTTCATGGCTTCGCCCGCCATGACAAGCTCGGGCAGATAAGCTTCGCCGCGTCCGAAGGCATCGCCGACGATGTTGACGCCCGTTACGAAGCCTTTGGTGATCGCGTCCAGCGGCGGGATGCCGGCTGTGATCGTTTCCTTTGCCAGCGCCACAGCCGCATCCGCATCGCCGTCAACAATGCTTTGGGCCATTTTCTGGAATAATTCTTCGCTCATGGAGCCTCCTTTGGATGAAATGTGTCACGATCATGTCCTCGCGCTTTATTTTATAGCGCATGCAGCCGATGGATAAGTAAATTTTGGCATGTAATTTGTCATACTTTATAGATTTGAAAGAACCTGTTTTGGAGAGGGAACGACGGGTGAGGCGGCGTAACTTTTCACGTAGTTTGACGACTTTCATTACGAATACCTGCAAAACGGGCATTAACTCGGCGAAAGGAGTAAATTTCATGAGAAAAAGTGTGACTTTCATTTCTGCCGCACTGACGGCGTTTGTTTTGGCAATGCTGGCGGGAGTGGTTTATGCTTACAATAACGGGTTGTCAGCGTCGAACATGTTTTCGCAGCAGACTTCAACACAGCCGGCTGTTTCCCTTCCTCTGATGGCTCCAACGGCCGCACCAACATCGGCTGCGGTTTCTCCAAAAGATGCGGCTGCAGATGCGGCTCAGTTCCTGAATCGAACCGACCTGTATTCGATTCAGTTGGCAAGTTACAACGGTGCGCAAGCCTATGAAGTGAAATTCTCTTCTGGCGATATTGTCTATGTGTCCATGAGCGGGCAGGTAGCCGGCGTCGCGTCTCCTACTCAAGCACCCCCGGTGGTAATTTATGCTCCTGCCAAGCATGATGGCGGCGGCGCCCATCCATCCTCCGGGGACGGTCATCAGGGCGGTGGTGAAGGCGGCGGTGACGACTAACTTTGCCGCCTCAGAAAAAGAGGAACAACATGCAAAACAGGTCTAAAAGCTGGGCTGATATCCAGATGATCATCTCTTCCATCGCCGTTGCGGTGACGATGGGATTTTGGAGTTTGTTTTCCTCCAGTCAGAAGTTGACGGCTGGGGCTGCTGGAACAGCAAATTTATCAGACCAGTCGGATTCCAGTCATGCAACTGCCAGCAATGATATGTTATTGCCCGGGCAGGTAATGCTGCTGAACGGCTCCCAAAGTCCAACGCCGGCGGCGCAGCAGACTGTTCCAGCCAAAAAGCCTTCGGTCCGCAGAAATAACGGCGGCGGGGGAGGCGGCAGCAGTGGCGGAGGATCCCATACTGGTTCTTCGAAGCCATGATCCACCGCCTCAAGTTTCATGCAATGGGATGTGGTATGGAGGCGTTGCTGGACAGCGTCTCCTATCCTGATATTTTGGCTGAGGTTCCTGCATGGTTTGAAGAATGGGAGCAGGCCCTGAGCCGCTTTCGGGTTGATAGCGAGTTGAGTTTGCTCAATGGGAAGGCCGGTGAAGCGGTCCCGGTAAGTCAAATCATGTGGGATGTTTTTCAGGCTTCGCTCGACTCTGAAAGATTGACCGGCGGATTGGTGACCCCGCTGATCCTGAAGGCGCTGCTGTATGCCGGTTACGACCGGAGTTTTGAAAACCTTTCGTTCGATACGTCCCGTTTCCTTCCGGACTTTGCAGCGGATGTGACCTCGCTGAAAGATGTCTGCGCGGACGCGTCCGCGCAGACCATTGGTTTGCCGCAGGGCGCACACTTGGATTTTGGCGGTGTAGCAAAGGGCTGGGCAGCCCATCAGGCCATGGAACGTTTGAAGGCGGCTGGTCCGGCCCTGGTCAATGCGGGAGGCGATATCGCCATCAGCGGTCCGAAACAAAACGGAGAGAAATGGCCGATAGGGGTGGATGATCCTTTTGACAGCCATGCAGATTTCGTCGAAACCTTTTATCTCGAACGCGGCGGCATTGCCACATCCGGCAAGGATTACCGCCGCTGGGTTCGCAATGGTATTCAGAAGCATCACATCATAGATCCTCGCACCGGCCTGCCGGCTGAAACCGATATTCTGACGGCGACAGTTATTGCGCCAACGGCCATGGAGGCCGAAGCTCTGGCAAAAGCAATAATGATCTCTGGCAGCCGGGCCGGGCTTGCCAGATTGAATGGCGATACACACCTGGCTGGCCTGCTGGTCCTTGAAAACGGAGAACGGCTTTACAGCCAGAACATCGAGGGCTATCTCTAGTCTTTCGGAAAGGTTGTCGAATGGCTTCTAATTCTGCTGATAACTCACTGCCTGAAAGTTCGTTGAGCTTTGCGTCGCTGATAGCATTCCTGCTGGCTGTGGCGTTAGGAACTTTCAGCGCGGTGATCCTGCTGCCCAGCTGGGTTCCTAGGCTGCTTGGCACATTAGTGGGAACCAATCCCAAGGCCTACTGGTATCTGGCGCGCGGCGCGGGTTTTGTGGCATTGGGCCTGCTGTGGATGTCAATGGCGATTGGCTTGTTGATCACCAATAAGATCGCGCGGTCCTGGCCCGGATCACCGGCGGCATTTGCGATCCATGAGTATGTTAGTTTGTTGGGCATGGGATTTGCGATTTTCCACGCGCTGATCTTGATGGGCGACCGCTATATCCATTACAAGCTTGTCCAAATCCTCATGCCGTTTGGAAGCATCAATTATCATCCGATTTGGGTGGGGCTGGGACAGATCGGTTTTTACGTTTGGTCGGCGGTGGCGTTGACCTTTTATGTTCGACGGAAGATTGGTCCCAAAGTATGGCGCGTGATTCACATGGCCAGTTTCTTTGCTTTTATGATTGCGATCATACACGGTATCGGAGCGGGAACGGACGTTTCCGCTCCGTGGGCTCAGAATATCTATTGGACATTGGGTGGAAGTTTCTTGTTTTTGACGGCCTACCGAATCGTTGCCGATATGATTCCCGAAAAACGCGCAATACCGCAGCCGCGCCCCGCTCCGGCAGCGCAGAAGCCAAGACCGCAAACACAACGGGCAGCGCCATTGCCGCAGAGTCCAACCGATGAAGCCCGGGATGTCTCTCAACGACCAACGCCACAGGTGGCCGAGAGGACTCAGATCCATTGATCTATCAGCCTGGACTTGAAGCTGTCCAGCGACGCTTGATACGCCTTGGCGGTCTCGACAAGCTCAATCCACCGGATCATCCACATGGGAGTGGTGTCCTTCTTGCCCTTCTTCTTCGCATTCCGCTCGGCAATTGCCAGGTGCGCCACCTGTTCCGCTTTCTGTTTTCGTTTGGCTTCGTACGCGGTTGCCGTAGCCATGGCTGCCACAGCCCCCTGTTTCGCTTTATAGATTTGTTGGCTCCCTCCCAAGCACTTCATAAGCACTTGATAAGCACCTGATAAGCACCTGATAAGCTGCGCCCTGCGCAGCCCAAATTCCTTCATCACGTCAAGCATGGATTTTCCTGTAACAACGGGATAGCAGGTAAAATAAAAGCCAGTTGTAGGTCAGGCTGCTCCCTCTCGAATTTTAATGAATGACAGGAGGATCGCTTTGCGCAGTTGCTGTGCTACACACTCGTTGGAAAAGTTTTACGAAGAGAGCTGGCAAAACGATATGAGCAGCGGATTGCTGAATAGGAGCGGCGTGGAAATCCCTACAAAAGTAAATTATGTTTCGCAAGGTGAAGGCCAGCCGATCATCCTGATACACGGCCTGGCCGCTTCGCTCCACGATTGGGATTTTTTGATTCCCCAATTGGACAGGGCGGGCTACGCGTCTTACGCGCTCGATCTGCTCGGACACGGCGGAAGCCCAAAGCCCGATTCGCGTTCGTATCAGATGGAATGGCTGACAGATCATTTCCTCGGTTGGATGGATTCGCTCAAACTGGATCAGCCTGCGGTTTTGATCGGACATTCCCTCGGCGGGTATTTCGCCCTCGAATACGCGCTCCGCTTCCCATCTCGGACGCGCGGCTTGATTCTCGTTGATCCATTCTATTCATGCCGGCAACTCCCGGCGTTCGTGCGATGGCTGTATCGCTATCCAAAGCTGATCGGCTTCCTCATCCGCAATACGCCAATCTGGCTGTTGCGAATCATTATTAACTTTACAAGCCTTTCCATGGGCCACGGTCCAAGCGGGATGCATGGATTGCCAAAATCAGTCCGCGAGCAAGCTGTGTTGGATTACGAACATACGGCGTTTGGTGTGTATAATCTTCCAAATACCAATTTCGATTTGACGCCGCATTTAGCGTCAGTTTGTGTTCCTTCGCTAGTTGTGTGGGGCGAACGCGATCAGGCGCTTGCGCCGCCCTCTTTTTCAAAGCTGGCAAGCCTGATGCCGAATACCAAAGCGGAACATATTCCCGCCACACACATTCCACATCAGACCCACGCGGACTGGTTCAATAGGTTGGTGCTCGATTTTTTGAAAACAATCTAACGCCCTACGCTCTCCTTAACAACCGGGATTTTTTAAGGAAATAGTTCGCTTCGCCTCTTGAAACAGCATCGCTTCTATGCTAAAATGATGTCCAAGAACCGTATATATACGGGATACCATATATGTTGCCACCAATTATGGCGGCAACATATGTTCTAACAATGGAGCTAACCGCACATGCGGTGTCCTTACTGCCACTACCACGATTCGAAAGTTCTCGATACTTCTCACGACAGCCACGGCGGCATCCGCCGGCGGCGGGAGTGTTTCAAGTGCAAGCAGCGTTTCAGCACCTATGAGCGGCCAATTTTGGCCACGCCGCTTATCATCAAGCAGGATGGGACGCGGGAGGAATTTGACCGCGAAAAGCTGGTGCGCGGCATCCGCATTTCATGCGCGAAACGTCCCGTTTCTGCCGAGGACATCGAGCGGCTCGTTGGACACATCGAGTCTGAGCTGCAGAAAATGGGCAAGTCCGAAGTTTCCTCGCGTGTGATCGGCGATATGGTCATCGCCGGTCTGAAGGAAATGGATCAGATCGCGTACATCCGCTATGCAATTGTTTACCTGCGCCTGGACGATCTGGGCGCGCTGCGCAAGGAAATAGACAACCTTCTCAAAGGCTAATTGAACGACAGCGGCTTTCCCGCTCAAAGCGGGAAGTGTCGCTGTCGTTTTGTTTTGTAAGATGTCATTGCGAGTGGCGCCAAGTCGAAGATCCCGCACACGCGGGGCGCCACGAAGCAATCTCTTATGTTCGTTTGGTGGAGATTGCTTCCCGAAGGTCCGCAACGACAAGACAAGAAAATCTTTATCGGAGGAGAGTTCGTATGGCAACCAAGGATGTTTCATCGAAGCAGGGACTGCTTCCAACGCCGCCCATGCCGAAAGGCCTGGGCAGGGTCCAGTTGACGGATAACGCGCGGCAAGTGCTCGAACGCCGCTATGTCCGCCGCGGAGACGATGGCAGGCCCGTCGAAACGGTGGAGGAGATGTTCTGGCGCGTCGCCTATCACGTCGCAAAGGTCGAGGAGACGTGGAATGACGATGTGATTAAGCGCGCCAGGGAATATTATCAACTGTTGACAACCAAGAAGTTTTTCCCGAACTCTCCGACGTTCACCGGCGCAGGCACGCCGCTTGGACAACTCGCCGCGTGCTTCGTTCTTCCGATCACGGACGATATGGGGCGCGACACGGCGGGTATCTTCCAAACTCTGCGCGACGCGGCATTGATCCAGCAAACCGGCGGCGGCAATGGATTCTCCTTCTCGCGTCTGCGGCCAAAAGGGACATTGGTCAAATCCTCGGCGGGACAAGCCACCGGCCCGGTGGGATTCCTGCGTGTGTACGATCATGCCTTCGGCGAGATCGCCCAGGGGGGGTGTCTGCTGCCTGAAACTTTGGTGTTTACCGATAAAGGTTTGCTGCGGCTTGACGAGATCGTAGATGGTACGACTCCCGGATGGCAGCCACATTCTCTATCGGTTCCAACGGATGAAGGGATGAAAGCGTCGCCGCGTGGGTTTAACAACAACGTCGCGGACGTGTTACGCGTGCACACGCGCGAAGGCATGAGCCTTACCGGGACGCCGACCCATAAAGTGAAAGTAATGACTGACCAAGGTCCGCAGTGGAAGCAGATTCGAGATTTGACCAGCAGCGACTGGATTGTTCTGAGACTCGGCGAGCATCGGGGTAAACTTCAGGCTTTGAAGAAAATTTCCCAAAAGCACGGAAACCAGGTCATGCCTAAACTTCCGGCTGTTTTGGATGAGGAGCTTGCATTCTTCCTTGGCTATCTGGCGGGTGATGGATTTGTGGCTCATGGGGAGGCCGATCATCGGATAGGGGTGAGCGTTGTCCATTCCTCTTACCTGATGAAGGAAATGCCCGCATTGCTTGAACGCTTATTCAATATCCGCGTTCATCGGATGCAGAAGCCCAATGATTGTTCTGTAACCTTTGTGATGGACAATCGTGCGGTCAAGGATTTTCTTGTGATGAACGGTTTGGAAAAATCTCGGAGCCGCGACGTCTTCATCCCTCGCTTGATTCGGCAATCTCCTGCGAACGCTGTAGGCGCTTACTTGCGTGGTTTATTTGAGGCCGATGGCACATTGATACATGGCTATCCAGCCCTCACGACCACATCTCCGCGGCTGGCTCGCGAGGCTGCCACCTTGCTGATCGGTTTGGGTTGTCCCGTTAACATCCGCACGATTTCTGCCGGACTGGATCGCTGGGGCGATTCAGAAACGTATCAGATTCGCATCGTATCCTCGGTCGGCTTGCAAGCGTGGCGGGAAAAGATCGGCTGCGATCAGCGCTCTCGCTTTGTTGAAGCCTATGCGTGGGAAAGTGATCTGCGAAGAGAAAGTTCCTATATACTGCCCAACGCGAATTACTGGCTGCAACCTGTTTTAGATGCTATTACGTTGGAACAGGTTGATCGGCAGGAACGCGGCAAAAATATTAACTTCCGAAGCGTGCAGCCGCGATTGCGCCGTCAGATTTTACGTTATTTGCGAGGGGAGCGAAACTTAACGCGCTCAGGATACGATTTGCTTAGAGCCGAATACCCTGATGGATTTGAGCGCGCTCCGTCCGTGGATGGATTTTGGTTTGTTCGAGTAAACGGCGTAGAGGCGGCGGGCAAATCACTTACGCTTGACCTGGAAGTTGCGGACAATCATACCTATCTGGCTTACGGCATGGTGACGCATAACACCCGGCGCGGCGCCAACATGGGCGTCTTGCGCGTGGATCATCCCGATGTGGAGGAATTCATCACCTGCAAGACCGACGAGAACCAAATCACCAACTTCAATATTTCCGTCGGCATCACGGACGCGTTCATGCGTGCCGTGCGCGAGGATAAGGATTGGGAATTGAGATTCCCGGATGTGCACGATCCAAAGTATCGCGAGGTACGCGGCACGTTGGAACAAATGGAAAAGGCCGGCGTGCACATTCAAACGCATAAGAAAGTACGCGCTCGCGAGTTGTTCGATAAGATCGTCAATCAAGCGCACCATAATGGTGAGCCGGGCGTGTTGTTCCTCGACGCATCCAATCGAAGCAATCCGGTTCCGCATTTGTATCCGCTCGAGGCAACAAACCCGTGCATTACTGGAGAAACTCTTGTCGCCACACCTTCCGGCTGGCACAGAGCAGATACCATCAAGGAAGGTGATGAAATTTGCACGGTGTTGGGAGTTGGTCGAGTCGCCACTGTTGAAGTAAATGAGAACATGCCTGTTTATGATTTATATCTGTCTGACGGTGCAGTCGTACGCGCGACCGCATCTCATCAATTCCATGCCCGTAATTCGCGCTCCAAATTCTTTGAACCTCGCCGTCTTGATGAACTTAAGGTGGGTGATTGGATTCGCGTCTATCGTTCCATCATTCCAAATAATGAAGTTCCTTGCAAGCCGGAAAAAATGAGCAATCGCGAATACGGTTTTTTGGTCGGTGTGTTGATCGGCGATGGGTGCTATACGCCTCATGCGCTTTTCAAAAATATTGTCCGCATCAGCACTCATGCCGACGAAAATGAATGGAACGAATTATTGATGAGCGCGTTTGCTAAAGTGGGCGCTGAGAAAATGTACACCTATGTCAATGAGGGCAGCCGCTCCATGATGGATCCAAAGCCAGGTCGCATTGTAGCAGATTGGGTAAAGTCGTTGCCACTGCAACTTGCGCGGGGACCTGAAAAGCAAATCCCCGATGTGTATGTCAATAGCAACCGTGAATTTCTGGAAGGCTTATTGGATGGAATGTTCTCCACCGATGGGAGCGTGGATTTGCAAAGCAACCATCCGTTGGTTCGTTTCCATACTTCAAGCCCGGAGCTTGCGAAACAATTACGTCGTATCCTGTTGATGTTTGGTATTTATGGCCGTATCTCCAAAACGAATCGCGCGTGGCATGATATTGGCGGCCGCCCCATTCGCAGTGATCGTCCAAAGTATGATGTGGTCGTTTCTGGCGAAAGTTTCGGGCGTTTCTTTGAACAGATTCATCTCAGCCACCCCAAGAAACAAATGCGCCTGGAAGATGCCGCCTTGCGGACAAACTTCACGGGCGGAAATTGGGCGGCAAAGGTCGTTAAGATCGAGCCTGCGGGTGTTGCCACGGTTTACGATCTTTACGAACCTAAGAGTGATACATGGATTACTGAAGGTTTTGTATCGCGAGGGTGTGGCGAACAATGGCTCGGACCTTACGAGAACTGCTGTCTCGGCTCGGTCAATCTCAATGAGCATTGCGGGCCGGATGGAACGGTGGATTGGGAATCGCTTCGCATGAGCGTCGTTACATCCACGCGTTTCCTCGATGATGTGGTTGAAGCCAACGCGTATGTTCCCGCTGTGCCGCAGCTCACCGAGGCCGCGCACAAAGCCCGCCGCATCGGACTTGGCATCATGGGCCTGACTGACTTGATGTATCACGCCGGCGTGAGATACGGATCGGAAGAAGGTCAGGAATTCGGCGCACAGGTGATGGAGTTCGTCCGCTATCATGCGATGCTGACCAGTATCGAACTGGCCGAGGAGCGCGGACCGTTCCCCGCCATCGAAGGTTCGATCTACGACATGGACAACATGACGTGGACTCCGCCTCAGTCGCTGGTCAGTTATCAGCATAACTGGGGCCGACCCGAAGTCAAGTGGGACGCGGTCTTGGATGGAATCAAAAAGCACGGCATCCGCAACGCGGCGCAGACCACCGTCGCGCCGACCGGAACAATTGCAACTGTCGCGGGCTGCGAAGGTTATGGATGTGAGCCGGTCTTCGCGTTGGCTTATTATCGTCATGTCAACGATCATGGCAAAGATTTAAAGTTAACCTATGCCAGCCCGCGTTTCGATGAAGCTTTGAAGAAGCTTGGGCTTGGCGAGGAAAAGCGGCAGGAGATTGTCGAGCAGGTGATGAGCGAGGGCAGTTGCCAGCAAATCAACGAAATCCCGCAGTCGGTGCGTGATGTCTTCGTCGTGTCGGCGGACATCACTGCCGAGGAACATGTTCGAATGCAGGGAGCTTTGCAGGCGTTCGTAGATAACTCGCTGTCGAAGACGGTCAACTTCCCCGAAACCGCGACCGTTGATGACGTCGCAAAAGCGTACATGCTGGCGTGGGAACTCGGATGCAAAGGCATTACGGTTTACGTGACCGGCTCGCGCGAGAAAGTTGTACTGGAGACAAAGGCCACTGCGGACAAGAAAGCACCGCTTCAGACTCCAGCCGAGGCGGCTCCCGTTTCGACGCCAAAGGTCTGGCACGATGGCAAGAAGCCGCGCCCGCGCGCGTTGCGCGGCGAGACTTATAACATCGAGACCCCTGTCGGCAAAGCGTTCATCACGATCAATGAGAACGGCGGCACGCAGCCGTTCGAAGCGTTCATCAACACCGCGAAGGCTGGTTCTGAAACGGCGGCGGTCTCAGAAGCGATAGGACGATTGATCTCATACATCTTACGCATGGCATCACCCATCGCGCCGACCGAACGTATGCGTGAAGTGGTGCGTCAATTGATCGGCATTGGCGGCGGACGCTCACTTGGCTTTGGTCCGAACCGCGTGCGATCCTTGCCGGATGGAATCGGACAAGTACTCGATCAATATCTGCGCGAGAAGGAAGGCGCAAGCGATGATGCGGCAGCCGAGATCAAGCCGAATGAAAACAGGCACACCGCCGAGCCGGAGGTCCAGGCCGCGCAATCGGATATGAAGATCGGCGACTTGTGCCCTGAATGCGGCGAAGCGGCAGTTGTCAACGAAGAAGGCTGCCGTAAGTGTTACGCTTGTGGTTATTCGGAATGTTAGAAAGTTGAAGATCTGAAAGTTGAAAAGTTTAACGGACGAGGAAACTCGTCCGCTTTATTTTTATGGAGCGATTACAATACCTTCGCCATTTGTGGGACAATTTGCCAAATTGTCCCTACGTTCGCCGCTCCCGATACCGCATTGGCGAAGGTATTGATTTATGAAAATGGATTAACATTACAGCGCAAAGTTAGAGCATTGAGGGTTCTGCTCATGGCTTTTCTACCGTTTTCGCCCTCATCCCCAACCCTTCCCCCGAATGGGGAAGGGAGTCTCCTCTCCCTTTGGGAGAGGGAAAGGGTGAGGGAGAATTGGCAGGGAACGATTGCTCGACCTTGCGCTGTAATATTAATTACGTTTCTCAAACTGTACTTCAGGATACGGGGAAGTGGAGCTTTGCAGTAATTCGGAATTGATCCCATTCAAATATTGATCAAAGAACGCGGCCAAATAGGCGTTGGAAATTTCAAGGCCGCGTTCAGGTTGGATGGAGCCAATGAAACCCATCTGCTTAAGTAGAAGGCTCGACAGCGGCGGCAGACGCAAGGGCATATCGCTATAGTTAAAGTGTTTCGTTCCCTTGATTGAAAGATAATATGCCGCGTCGTTTGAATGTGAGTATGCCTGACGCATTGCATCGCAGTTCTGGTCACAATTATCTTCTGCCATGAACATGAACGGCGCCTGCAGAGCTGCGCCAGCTTGATAGCTGAACAATGTGCCGTCTAAATCTACTCCAGCTTTGCAGCGTGGATCCGTTTCACAGATGCTGGCCGCAGTCGCGCCGCCGAAGGAATGTCCGAAGACACCGATGTGCGAAAGGTCAAGTTTGTTGAAGAAAGGACTCGACGAGTCAGTGTTGAGACTTTGAAGTTGGTCCATCACGAACAAAACATCCTGCGTCCAGACTTTGCCAATTCGACTCGCGTCCGCATCGGCCTCGGATGCGTTGGCGCTATCGGGAATCGTTCCCTTCGTTGACCGCAAAGCGACGCGGCCATCGGGGAAGACAATCACATTCGACGTATAGGTCGGATTGATGCCGAAAACAATATACCCGTGACTCGCCAGATTCTCTGCGTAAACGGTGTAATCGGTTGGGATGGGTCCCATGCCGGGCTCCAGGATGATTACTGGATATGCGCTTTGTACCCCAGCTACCGGGACAGTTGCAAAAGAATGAGTCTTTATGGATGAAAATCTACTTTCGATAATCCCGCCCAATGCTCCCTGATCTTTGTTGCGCGCCGTTACCCAGTCAGGAGGAAGGTAAGGAGCAGTCGAATCTTTCTGCGAAGTCGTCGCTGGATACCAGGCCCAAACAACGAGCTCGCGTTTTTCGTCCGCCTTATCCGAAAGCGGATCGACGCGGCTGTTGTCAGTCCAATCGAATTCAGTTCGCCCAACGCTATAAGTCCCGGTTGGAGGTGGAAGTGTCACAGGTTGATTGTGCGCGATTTCCAGGCAGCCGAATAAGGCGCCGACCAGAACGATTATGGATAGAATTATGATTCCGATTCCTCGGAGGATGATCTTTGTTATTCCAATTAGCATTACCTGTCTCCATACTTATTAAATGCCTCGCGAAGGAAAGATGAGACAGCCCCTCCCGTTGCTTTGCGACACCCTCCCCCAATCCAAAAGGGATTGGGGGAGGGCCGGGGCAGGGTCAAAAAGTTGTAAAATATAGATGGAGGATGTTTGTCATGGATGACAAAAAGCTTCGTAAGCTTCTCGAACAACTTCACGCCGAGATCGAGCGAACCCGGAAGGTTGACGATCAGGGCAGGGAACTTTTGCTTCACATCAACACAGACATCAATGAGCTGCTGGCGCGGACCGAGGGCGTGCCGCTCAAGCCCAGGTCGGGCCTGACGCGCAGTTTGGAAGATGCTGTCAGCCACTTCGAGGTAACCCATCCCGCGCTGACCGCCGCCCTGTCCGATTTGTTGAACGCACTCAGCAACGCAGGAATTTGATCTCGGTGATGAAGAAGTTCTTTTCAACGCGCCCGGTTATTTTTAGCCTGCTTTGTATTGGCGCGTTGTTATCGTCTGGCTTCGCGTCGGCGCCGGATAATTATTGGACATGGGAACTCCAGCAGGGAAAATTGAATTTGCCCGTGGCTGCAATCCTGCAATCGAAATATACATCCTGCGGCGAAGCAGCCATCGTCATGGCCTACAATTATGCCTATCCTGAAACGCAGATCAGGGAGCAGGATGTGATCGAATATGCCCTGGCGCAGGGATATTATACGGAACGCAGGCTTCCCTATACCAGCCCGGATAATATGGTGAATATCGCCAGCCATTACGCGGACACAGTTTCGAGCGGCAGGGTGGATGATGCGGACGGTGCGCTGGCATTCCTGACCCAAAGGCTGACCCATGGCGAACCGGTCATCATGGATATTCGCACCCGCCTGTATGATCCAGGGTCGAGCGCACACTTTGTTGTAGCCACTGGTATGTCAATTGATAAAAACCCCAACTGGACGAAAATCTATTTCAACGATCCGCTGACGGGTACGAACCGCTGGGGATACTGGCTGGGCGTCGAGGGAGTCTGGGATGCCTGGCAAAATAACGGCGATCCCGGCGGGCGCGGCTGGTGGATGACGATTTCTTCTCCTTGATCGTTGAGCGGCACTGATGACCGCCTTTAACGATAGTGGTCATTTTTCTTTAAATCGGGGCGGACTCTCTGCGGTTTACATGGGACAGCTTTTCGTCTTCTGACTCTTCCGGGTATTGCTCCGCGAAAACCATATCCACCGCGAAGATTTTGCGGCGCGATATTTATGTCGCTTTTGGCTGCGGAATGAATTCCGCGCTACGGTTTAAAATTGATTGTTTGGGTCAGGCAGGTGCCGCTTTGTCCAGCGTTCGAGCAAAGTGTGATCGTGAGGCGGATCTTGTGCCCGTGAGGGTCGTAGTTGAAAGCCGGCGCGCTGACGGTGTAGGTTTTGCCCGCGCCCAGTGTGTCCCGGGTGTTCGACGTGAGACATCCATTGTTATCGGTAAAACCATCCACATAGTTTGATAACGAGACTCCGGTCACGATATCTTTGACCGTGAGCGTCTGGGACATAAAAGGAATCGAGCCTGTATTCTTCAATTTGACCTCCACCCAGTAGTTATTATTGCAATTATCCGTACTGCTGTAAGAGACATCGAAATCAGGCTGGGGCGTGGATGTCATGGTCGGTGTGGGGGTGGGTGGAGGCGTGTACACGGGCAGCGAGGCGATATTTCCAACCACCGTAGCGTACTCTCCCCAGACCCAGCAGAATTGGTAAGGCGAATCCGGATTGCGGATATACCAGTAGTTGCCCAAGGTGTTGCGGCCAAAGATTTGCGCAGTCTCGCCGACCAATAATGCTCCCTCCCAATCATAGATAAGGCCCGGTCCGCTGCGGCAGTTCGTAGGCACAGAGACGCTGATTACCGGGATTAGCGGTGTGGGTGTAAGTGTTGCAGTTGCGGTCAATGTGGGGGTGAAGGTCGCCGTTGGTGAGGATGTTTGTGTTGGGGTAAACGTCGCGGTTGAGGTTTGGGTCTGTGGCGCTGTAGATACGAGGGTCGCGGTTGGCGGTTCGAGCGTGGAAGTCGCTGCCGAGGGCAAAGCAGAGGGTACCGCCGACATGGCCGCCTCGGTGATATCCGCAATTACCGTTTGTGCTGCCCTCGTGCTGATGAGGTCTGTATTCTGCAGAATGATGGTGGTGGGCAGCGCACACCCTAGACTAACGACCATCGTGACGATGAGTGTCAATGAAACGAAACGAGAGTGGCGCATGGGTCCTCCTAACGACTTTGTATCCGGCTATGTCTAAATGTCGCTTAGTATTACAGCGCAAAGTTAGAGTTTTGAGGGTTCGGTGTCACCGCAGTTAAGCGTGGTTAGGTGGCCCATTGTTGAATCGAGTGAAGCCTAGCGGCCGAAGGTCTGCCGCGTCGAACAGGCGGCTTCCAAGGCGGAGGCGGCACCTTGAATGCAAATA